>JBHIFL010000234.1:0-1509 GCA_046761065.1 Candidatus Heimdallarchaeota archaeon | reverse complement strand
CAGCAGCCACAAGGGAAAAGGAAAGCCTAAAAGCAAAGATTGTACGTAGCGTTGGAGGCACATACATCAACGTCAGAGAGACCCCAATAGAGACCCTAGAAGAAAAGTTTGACATAATTATTGAGGCCACGGGAAGAGTTGAACCAACTCTTGAAGCTCTGAGTCTCCTCGGGCCAAACAGTGTCATGTGTTTTCTCGGGATCTATCGGGAAAAAAGGGCATGCAAGGAATTTGGCAAAGTTTTAACTACCATGGTCTTAGGAAACCGTCTTATGTTCGGTTCGGTAAGCTCAAATAAAAGCCATTTTGGAATGGGTATAAAGGACATGTCTGCGATTAAACGTCGATACGGAAATGTCTTAAATAAACTGATAACCACGAAACTGTACCTGACAGATTTCGAAAAAGCATTCGAATCGGAAAAAGAAGAAATTAAGACAGTAGTTTATTTTAAATAGCACTAATGATAAAATATCGCATGGTTAAGGTTGGATGTATATGCACAGTGTTTTAGACGTAAATGCAGACAGTTGGGAAAGAGAGATTTTGCAGTCCGACACTTTGGTGGTCGTTGATTTTTGGCATGAACAGTGTCCCTGGTGCATAAGGCTGAATCCCATCTACAGTGAGGTTTCCGAAGAATACCAGAACAAGGTGAAATTTGCTAAACTAAACGTCTTAAAGAACCAGGAGAATCAACAGATCGCTGCTAAGTATGGGATTATGGGCACTCCCACTTTAGTTTTCTTTTGTGATGGGAGACCCGTTGAGACAGTTGCAGGCTTCCAACCGAAGGAGCGCCTCAAGCAACTAGTGGATGATGTGATTGATAAGCATCGAGAATGCATAGATAAAAGCACATTATTGAAAAGTAGTTGACAAACGTTCTCCCTCCTTCCTTTACAAGGCGTCCCAATAGAAACTCTCAGGGTACGTGCTCGAGTTCTGACTGTCGGTGGGTTACTAGAAAAAACTTCGAGGAAAAAGTGATTGCCAATCGGTGCAAAAACGGGCACTATTATTGGGCTGGCAACATCAAACTAGCCGCTAAATGATTCAAAACAAAACCATGTGGTTATTGCAAACTTACAGAAAGTCTCTAAATGCACGCATGCATTTATGTCCTCGTCGCATTGACATTTCGAGTGTAAAAAACAATTCGTAAGAAGACTTAAACCCTTTTGGATATTAGTCCAGCCAAGCCGATCCACCAACTTTCCTGACTCATCTTTCAATTCCCTCTACATGGGATTTCTCTTTGAACCAAATTGCGCAGAAGTGGGGTTTACTTGGGCTGATGGGTACTTTCAATTCCCTCTACATGGGATTTCTCTTTGAACCCGACCCCTGATTTGACTTCTTTTTAACAATAGGGCTTTTCTCTGTTATGATCTTTCAGGGTATCTTCGATTATCAGTTAATTGTGGTTTCGCTTATAAAGATAATCGGAACTTCATATTAGTCGTTCTATATTCTTATATCATCTTTTTGATTCATCTTATTTTGTAA
>JBHIFL010000233.1:0-1582 GCA_046761065.1 Candidatus Heimdallarchaeota archaeon | reverse complement strand
TATTATAGCATTATGATAGGAATTTCAATTCAACCTTATCCTAATTTTTTCTTGCGCACCTAATACTGCATTCGCTTAAGCAGTCCAGCAATTAATTTCCAATAAAACTTAAAACTTTCCAAAGCTTCAACTTTTAAACAAAAGAATATCAGTAATTATTTTAGTACTAGAACATATATAATATAAATAAAATACCTAAAGAAGTGAAATCTATAAGAAAAAATTGGATACAGGGTATTTTAATAAGGAGGGAATAATGAGAATATGCAAATTGTATCGAGCAAAATGGAAGTGTTGAATAAAGCTTTAAAAATACTGCCAGCAACCGAGGAAGATATTATTCTCACTGGAATAATATCAAAGATTGCGGAGAGAATTACAGAGCTTAAAAAAACTGAAAAAAAACTTATTGAGAAATATGAATCAGTTGAAAAATTAGAAAAAAAAATAAAGGAAATGGGTGTTCCCCCTGATGATCATACCGTCTACAATAATCTACTGGAATGGCGAGCGACAAGATATGAGTTAGAAGAACTTACCCTACTCTTGGAGAGCATATAACGATGATTTGGTATCAAGAGGTTATACAAAAGCTAAATGCTACAGGAATATTTAAAGAGTGCTTGGTCATCGGTGCGAAGGTTCGTGCTACGATAAGCGATACAATGTTCCTTGACCTTTATTACGATCCAACGACAAAAAGTTATTCATATGGCTTGGTTGATTTGGAACTTCCATATAAGGGCGACAAAAGAATTTTTGGTTGGGACGATTACCCACATGAGGGAGTAGAAGAAATGAAGAAGCTCAAAAGTTATCCACACCATTTTCAATCTCGCAAAGGCGATAAATGGGTATTTGAGGAATCTACAATGCGTGGAGACATAATAAAGGATATTGAGGTTGTTATAAAAACGGTTTCTGAGTATCTTTGCCGTGTAAAAACGAAAACTACAACTACACCATAAAATAGCAAGTTTATCGTACGAAGTGTATGCAACAGTTGACTGATAAACTATACTTTTCCTACTAAGAACCTATCCTAAAAATATGCGGCGGTATATAATGAGGCAGGCTGCGAATTGGATGAGACCAAACCAATTTTCGGCTTTCTTTTCCCATCTGATATATAGCTTGCGAAAGCGGTTGAACCAACTGTGAGTTCTCTCGACCCCCTGGGATCAGGTGTTGGGGTATCTAGGCCCCGCTGAGGAAGGTGCATATGATAGCCGCGATCTGTAATGTCTTCTCTAGTTTCAGGATAGTCATACCCTTTGTCGGCACACATATGTTGTTCCTGATCTTCTGGATTTGGGCGTTCAGTAACGATTGAATCAAGGGTATCTGCTGCTTTCTTCATGTCATGGCGATTGGCACCAGAAAGTGTCGTTCCGAGAGGGATACCTTTTCCATCAGTAACTAGATGGCGTTTACTGCCACTTTTCCCTCGATCAGTGGGGTTTGGTCCAGTTTCATCGCCACCCAGAGGTGCCTTTACCATCGCGCTATCAAGGGCTTGCCATTGCCAATCTATGCCTTTGAGTTCGTCGTACAGTTCTAGCAGTATAGTCCACAGCTTGCC
>JBHIFL010000232.1:0-1593 GCA_046761065.1 Candidatus Heimdallarchaeota archaeon | reverse complement strand
ACAATAAGGACCTTTATAATCCAATTTCCTTGACTTATCCAATAACAGTCAAAGAGCCCTCACCAAAACCAGAGAGTTCAGAGCCCACGAATCCAGAGCAAGTTCCAACCAAAGCTGAAACTCCATCAAAAAGAGATATTCCTGGATTTGAAGTTATATTGGCAATATTTGCAATAGTGATCCTCGCGCTAAGGTTAAGAAATAAATAACTTTACTTTATTTTTTATTTTTTATTTTTTTATTAATGGTGGTCAAAAATGTATAGAATAAAAATAATTATTGGAATATTAATATTTGGAATTTTGGTATCAACTGCACATTAGCGAAAAGGAGGAGAGAATGAGGAAAATTGAATTTCACAACCGGGAAAAAGAGAAAAAGGAAATCATGAACCTCTTAAATACAGAACCTACTTTGATTACCTTTATCTACGGGCCAATTAATAGTGGCAAGACAGAACTTATAAATAATTTAATAAAAGATCTTCCAGAAAGTTATAAAGTATTTTACATAAATCTAAGGGGGAGATTCATTAGAGGCTACGATGAGTTCATAAAAGTTCTATTCGATGTGGAGCATGAAGCGAGATATGGAAGAATAAAAGAATTTCTCAAACCGATAGTGAATGTTTTGCCTGAAAGCTATTACGGAATTCCAATACCAAAGGATATATTTCTGAAGTTATTTGAGGAAAAGGATATCGAGGATGCCTTTGTTTACATAGAAACAGTTCTTAGAGCTTTTTACAAAAATGGGTATGCTCCAATGCTTGTGATTGATGAGTTGCAAGTGATAGGGGACTTAAAAGTGGACGAGTTGCTGATTTATAAACTGTTTAATTTTTTAATTCGGTTGACAAAGGAGTTGCACTTAGCCCATGTATTTGTAATAACTTCTGATTCCTTGTTTATAGAAAAAGTTTACAGTGAGGCGATGCTGCAGGAGCGGTGCGATTATCTGCTGGTGGATGATTTCGATTATGAAATAACAATGGATTTCCTGGATAGTTACGGATTCAATGAGCATGAGAAAGAGATTACATGGAATTCCATCGGTGGAAAGCCAGTATCTCTTGTTAAAGTGATTAATGCAAAGAGAAGTGAGAAGAAGATCGATGACGTGATTGGTAGTATGCGTATACACAGAACTGGCGAGATAGAGACTCGATTGAAGCTCGTTAAGGAGCTGGGAGATGAGATAACGATAGGTGGCAGGCGTTGTGATGTGCACTATGAGAAATTGGTTGAAGCCTTGAAGACCTTTTTAAGCAGAGATGAGGTCGGTATGAATGAGGTGGATGAAGTCTCTAAGAGATATTTGGTTAAAAAGAATATTCTCTTCGTGGATCCGCTTACGAATATGATGAAACCACAATCTAGACTGAATTTGATTGCTATCAGAGAGGTGATGAAAAATGTGTAAAATTGGAATAATTATTGGGATATTAATTGTAATTGCATTTGCGGGGCTGTCTGCGAATGTGCAGGCGCAGAGCGATGAGGGGCTTGTGGCAGAATGGCACTTTGATGAAGGTAATGGAAATATTGTAAAAGATACAAGTGGAAATGGTAATGATGGAACTATTCATGGTGC
>JBHIFL010000231.1:0-1602 GCA_046761065.1 Candidatus Heimdallarchaeota archaeon | reverse complement strand
AAAGGCATTACCAGTTGGTTTAGCAGTTCATTTCACGACGTTGTTTTTCATCATAGTACTTGGATACATTGGGTTAGTTATATATGGTATAGGACGAAGAGATGTGTTTGGAATGATAAGTGAAAGAATATAAATCAATAATTACTTGGCGGTGATGCCTTTTTGAAAGTATTGCTGGTTGCAAACGAGCCCTTCTATCCACCTACTGGCGGATGCTCAATTGGCACGTGGGAGATAGCAAGGCGTATTGCAGAGGAATATGAGTTGCACGTTGTTTCTCCCCAACATTGGGATGGAGAGATACCTGCAAATATTGAAATGCACCCTTACAATCCTAAACTATTCAAGGTTCATAGAAACATGAGCTTTAAGACTACAAAATATTCAATTTACTCTGCATTGCTAACTAAAAAGGTCAAAGAAGTCATTTCCAAGGTGCATCCAGATTTAATTCTTTCAAGAAACGCAATCGCTTTATTATCTTGTGGGTTAGTTAAGGGACACATACCGCTTCTACTGAGTATGACAGATATTATCACAGCTTACAATCAAAGGTTCGCACTAGTTAATCCAGTTTTAAACAGGATAGAAGTAGAGATCGTGAAAATGGCTGATGGTATAATGACCATAACAAACGCTATGGCCAAAGAATTGATTAAGAGAGGATTAAACCCCAGTAAGTTCTATCCTCCTCATTACGACGGTGTAGCAGTTGATCATTTTGATCCAGGAAAATATAATGATGTAGAAGTGAAAGATAAATATAATATTGAATCTCCCATAGTTGGCTCCATTGGATCTATTACTCGAAATCAAGGCTTAGATTTTTTGGTTGATGCCGGAAAATTTATAGATGAAGACGTCAATTTTTTAATAGTAGGGGAGGGGGATTTTCTCCCTTTTTTAAAGAAAAAAATAGAAAAAACTGGACAGAGAAAGCGTTTTACACTTACTGGTTTCGTCCCCTTCAACGAAATTCCAAAATATCACATAGCAATTGATATAGGAGTTGCGACATATAGAGAGACCCCATCTAGTAGGGTATCTACTACAATAAGGGTGTTGGAATATTGGTCGATGGGCAAACCCGTAGTTGCTCATGACTTTCCTGGAATAAGAGAGATCTTCGACAAGTCTCTAGGGGAGTTATGTAAACCAGAGAATCCTAGGGACTTAGCGGAAAAAATAAACGTTTTGTTAGGAAGAAAAGATGATTTTAGCAAAAAATGTAGGAATTATGTAAAAGAAAAATTTACTTGGGATGCTTGTACCGAACGAATAAAAAGAGGAATTGAAGATCTTTATAATAAATAAATAATAAATTTCACTAGATTTACTGACTAGAAATGTAATATTGTTCCCTCTTTACCTTTGAAAAAAGTCCTCTTTAATGACTCTAATTACATCTTTTTTAGCAACATTTTTATTTGGCTAGTCCATTGATGAAATTTATGAAATACGATTCTTTCTTTATTACAGGAGGAGCAGGCTTTATAGGCTCCCATATAGCTGAAGAATTGATAAAAAATGATAAGGAAGTAACAGTATTCGACAATTTAAGCATAGGATCTTTAGATAATCTAACAAAAGGTGTCAATTTCA
>JBHIFL010000230.1:0-1606 GCA_046761065.1 Candidatus Heimdallarchaeota archaeon | reverse complement strand
CCTGAAGATGCTAAGGCTCTCCGTCCCCGAGTTATACTGGAGGATCAATTCCGCATCTAACGCCGCGTTTCGGGCGAAATCAAGGGCTACTTGCTCATCTATCCGTTGGAGAAATTTGAATCGTTCACTGTCAGCGAGAGCTACTCTCTTCTTCAACAAAATATCGAGGGCTTCCTTAGTTTGTCCACTATTAATGAGAAAGTCCAAGTACTGCCGCTTATCAAGTAATTCCTTGAGCTCTTCACTAAACCCCACTAACAACGAAGCATTTTCCGGGAGAACTAGCCGGTTAAAAAAGGCATCGACCGTGGAGTATGCTGACAGGCCTCGAATTTCTTGTAATTTCTCAAAATCTTGTGAATGGAGTTCATTTTGGGCCCAGACATCTGCCAGTGCCTCAAATACGGGGTCTCCGTATTCTTCATCCGTATAGTTGTCGTAAAAGGCTCCATAATCATCCTCCTTTTGAACCAAGAAGTCTAAAGTCTCATAGACCAAGTCTTTTATATAAGCGGCCTGATTTTCTCGTACAAAGAAGACAAATCGATCCACCCACTCTTTGGGAGCGTAACCCCAATCGATTATTTCCTCGAGGTTTTGTCTTAAAGCTCGCCTTACCCTTTGGATTTCTTGTTCACTCGGCGAAATCTTATGCGCTGAGGAAGCTAAGGGTACCGCACTTGCAAGAATCCGGGCGATCCCAGGTTGCTTAGCTACAATTTGCTGGAGAACCTGGAGGAGTTCTCCTTTTTTCAGGTGACCCAACCGTTGAAAGAGGGCAGTTCCATCGATCACCCTCGTTTGCATCGTATACGCAAGTAGAACGGCCACCACATGTTTACAGTTCCCCCGAAGGGGGCAGGAACAGGTATTTTTTAGATCGGTAAGCTAAACTTCCGTTTGATAAGTTCGCTGACCGATAACTTCGCCATAGAGGGTGTTTGCCAAAACAAGGACGGTTTTAACACGACTCGTCTCATAATATTGCCGGCCTTTCCGGATGGTGGCTTTCGGAAACGTTTCTTTAATCTGTCCGTCAAGCATTTTGTAGTATACCCTCCTTATCACTGCACTACACCCGGATTGCGGGGGATGTTCCTAACTGGTCTGTGGGCACAGGGTATCTAGTGAAGGCAAGATTGAACGAATTATTATGACCATGATCCTCATTTATTTGCTCGTTCAGGAACAGCAAGATCGCACCTCGGAGAGTTCTTCCTTCCAGTCATATCGATCCTCTCGGGATCAATACCTTTTCCCATGGGGTTTCTGGCTCTGCCAATCCTCTTGATAGCTTTTCTTCTTGAGTTTTTTTGGCCCAAACTCTGTTTTGTCGTACGGTCACCAATATTTTTTGCCCTTTCGTACGATTCAGACCCCATCTATTTGCCCCTTCTAGGTAGTTCTTTCTAGGTAGCAGGCAAGCAAGTCCCAGCTTGAAAGGAATGCCATTGGCGTAGGAGGATACTTTTCTTAGCATAAGGGAAAGACTTGGGGTGTATACTCGAAGAGTCGCTTTGAACCCTGAGGGAACAACAACGTGCCACGAATGACATGCAAACTCTGCCAGTTCCAGTATTGGGCCGATCAAGACGAATCCTATTGT
>JBHIFL010000229.1:0-1639 GCA_046761065.1 Candidatus Heimdallarchaeota archaeon | reverse complement strand
CCCCAAGCCATTAAACATAAGAATCAAACCCATGAATAAGCGTTGCCAATAATCTGATGTTTTTCGAAACTTTCTCACTCAAACAAAAGTTTACCTATTCTGGAAGAAGCCTTGATTCAGGGATACTCACATCCAGAGTTCATGGTTTTTCTCCTTTTTCCGCTCTATTTTTTGTGATGCCAATTTTTAGACTTCTCGTAATCAATAGATAGAACACGGTGTAAAGCACCAAAATAATCAATTGCAATAATCTGTAATAAGGAAATAAATCTATGAATTTATGGGTAAATCCTACTGTCAAAAATTCAAGGAACATTAGTATGAACGGTGAAGCGATGAATAAAACTATTGGAACCGTTATCAGATAAATCAACAATATTTTTATCCGCAAGCTTCACACGCTATATGCATGTATACGGCGTGCAGGTATTAAGTTTCACTAAGATCCGGATAAACATAATTCATTTTTGCTTCAATTGATACTCCAACTCCTTCTACGTAAACTTGGACTCCATGAATAGTTATCGTTTCGATTCTGGCAGGTAGGCTGGTTAGCCCAGCAATATTTGTCTCTGAATTCAAGACGCTGAACACGGTGGATATTATTTCCCCCAAATCTATTTTAAACTTATACCAAACTCCAGCTTGTGGCATTTTGCCTCTCACTAAGTGTAAGGAGTAATCGTTGTTGTATGGACTTGTGTCCCAATACCAATCTCCTCCATCTAAGCCGAAACCCTCGTAATCTTGGAACTTTTCTGCGGTTGCATTCCACCAAAAAGAGGATATGACAATCGCTATTCGTATAGCGCTTCTTTCAAACTGATTAGGCGAATCATAGTTTGGAAAAATTAGCTGTCCAGCCGAGGTTCGCTGGGTAAAGCTGGCCATTAGTTCAATGCCTATGTTACCTTTGGATATTCCACCCAAATCGTCAATCGTAGGAGCCACATATGTCCTGTTTACAAGCATTGCTTTAACTGACAAGAAGTAGTTTTCCACTTTGTGGTCTTTATGAAACGTTACGCCTGCCGTAGGTTCTGCTCTTTCCTCACTTACTCCGCCCAGTATCTGCTGAAACTGTCCGAGTGAGTGGAAATACTTGCCTTGATATAAGATTGAAGCGCCCCATGTGTTTCCAGTGCTTTCGTTATACTTGAAAAAGGCAATTCCATTCGTTATGTTGATATAACTTTGAGGATTAGGATTCCAAATGGTGTAATTCCATTTTCTGTTTTGACTGGAAGTATCTATATCAAAACCTGGGTCTTGGAAAAAGAAATATTGCTGCAAGGCTTCGAGCGTTTCTTGATATTTTATCTTCAACTCGATATAACTCCTATTTAAGATCTCGACTTGGTTTCTTGCGGCAAAGTAGCCCAAAACTATTCCAATTAGCAACGCAACCAACAAGAACGCAAAGAATTTCTTCCCCAAGAAAATCCCTCATCTATGTTCAGTGATTTGGAACTAAAAAGAATTATGAACAAGATGACGCATACAGAAATTCCTCAGTCAGTTTTCTGAACACATTCAGACCATTCGAACTGCTCTGAAAAGTTCCGACCATGATTTTTTAAAGCGCAGTAAATACATGTATTTACAAAAAGGAGAAGAAGAAAATGCATGGAAAGCTTGT
>JBHIFL010000228.1:0-1676 GCA_046761065.1 Candidatus Heimdallarchaeota archaeon | reverse complement strand
ACGACTAAACCAAACAAAATTAAGACATCATGGAACTCTATCACTTGTTCCACCGGACCTTTTGTTAAAAATCTCAAGACATAAAAATCTTATGAATTTACAATCAATCTATATTCTGAATCCGAATTAGATGTTATTTCATATTTACCTGTCTGTTTTTGTCATTTAGGTAACGGTTTCGTTGAATACTAATATCTAAACAATCAAAGAACCAGTCAAATGCATGTATGCAGATCTTTCTACAAGTCACAATAACTCAAAAGAAAGGAGATTAGTCTCTTTTCTCTGATTTCGGTATTCCTATCCATCTGGGAGTCTTATTCATATATTCTTGATAGGACTCACCGTACCTCTTAAGACAGAAGCGTTCTTCAGAAATTACCTCAAAATTCACTAGGATTATAAATACAATTGCCAATAGGAGAAGAAGCCAAGAAGCAGAGGATATGCCTGTGCCGATGGAAACTAAGAAGGCACCAAAGTACATGGGGTTTCTTGAAATACTATAGACTCCTTTAGTGACTGGCTTATCCACTGGAGTAGAAGCAAAGTTTAGCTCTGCTATGATCACAAAAATTATGCCTAGCAGATAGACTGCGAATCCATATTGGAACCAGTTTGTACCTAGTTTCAACGGTAAGAAAATGGGATAAAGAAATAGACAAACTTCCACAAACTTACGATATCCCTGAGTTTTCTTGTCCATTTTGGTAGGTGGGGGCTCTTCCCATTTTCTCTTGTTAATGATTCCACCAGATAACCAAATTAAGAAAAAGGGAAGGATAAGAATCCAAGCGTTCCATAAGCCTAGCTCAAAATCTGGTATAAGTGACATGATTTTCCCCTTATGGTTACTTTCCTCCAAACTATTTCTAATGTT
Organism: Candidatus Heimdallarchaeota archaeon; assembly: GCA_046761065.1. GTDB lineage: Archaea > Asgardarchaeota > Wukongarchaeia > Wukongarchaeales > JBHIFL01 > JBHIFL01. Next base: position 796 of record JBHIFL010000228.1, on the reverse strand, counting down.
TTGTTCCACAAGTCATAAAAGCTGAAGTAGCAAATATGTAACACTGTTTATTTTCATTTTAATGAAGGTGATAGGATTATGGAAAATTTGGCTTTGTATAAGATAAAGCTTGCAATGTTATGGTTAGTTTTCTTTTGTGTTATGATTCTGAATCCTACTTTGGAGCTATATCTGCCAGGTTTTATAGAGGACATTATTGCGGGAGAATCAGGAGGGGAACCAATAACAGCTGAACTGATACTGTTGTTAGCAATTATTACGCTGATTCCACCGGTTATGGCTGTCCTGTCCCTCACTTTGAAGGATTCGATAAATCGCTGGGCAAACATCATCGTGGGTATAGTCTTTGCTGGTCTCAGCCTCATTTTTCCAATCGACTATTTGGCGAAACAAGACGCTTATTACGCTGGTTTGATACTTATCGGAATCGTAGAATTTGTAGTTGCAGCATTGATTGTCTGGTATGCATGGAAGTGGCCTAAACAGGAAGATTAGCCCTAATAACATACTTCCATTGTTCGCAACTGCAATCCTTCCTTTCTCTCTTTTTTATAACATTAGATTATCTCTCAAACAAACAACCAAAGAACCAGTTAAATGCATGTAGAGTAAGTTAGAGTTCCCATTAAAGGAGACGAAATCGAATGGCTAGAAGACCTAGGATGAAGTGTTCTAGTCGCGGTCATTGGAACAGAGTTCCAGTAAACAAGATTTTCTCTCCGAAAATGTGGTGGGTTCGTCCCAGAGTGGACCGGGCGGGATTTGAACCCGCGTCCTCCTGAGTGCAAGTCAGGCG
>JBHIFL010000227.1:0-1687 GCA_046761065.1 Candidatus Heimdallarchaeota archaeon | reverse complement strand
TCTAACGGCGTATTTCCACTTAGGTCCCTTGTCCAAGAAGGGCAAAAGCCTGACAAGGGAACTTATGCTTCTGATAACTTTTGCAACCGTGATTTTCACCACTGCTTTGACTCGAGGCGGATTGCTGGTGTCGGTTCACGCTTTCGGAGCCTCGCCCATCGGGCCAATTCTCCTCCTTCTCGCCCTTGGCATGACTATTTACTTCTTCCATCTAAAGAGGGAAATCAAGAAGCCGCTCTTTTCTTTGAAGGTTGAAAAGTCATCCCTTTACTCGGTGTCTTTTTTCATAGGGTACTGGTCTTTGATCTTCATTTTCCTCGTTTGTTTTTGGGGAGTAGCCTTCCCAATAATCGGAGGAATATTTCTAGCGAATCCCATGACCACTGGCATAGAGTTCTATAATAATTGGAATTTTCCCTTTGCGATGGCCTTTGTTGCAGCGTTGATTGGTTGCAGCATGTATGAGAAGATAGGTTTCAAAAAGTTCGCCGGGCTGATCGTGGGTGCGCTGGGTGCTGGAGTTGTCTTAGTTCAAGTTCAACGGCCAACGCCGAACCTGTTGGCTAATCTAGGGATTCCACTTTTGATTGTTGCGCTCTTCGCCGTCATATACAGGCTTGTTCGAGTTCTGGCGAAGAAGAGAAGGTCCCTTCGACTGTTTGGAAGAAGTCTTCTCCATTTTGCGATTATAGTCACGTTGATAGGTGTTTTCTTCAGCTCCACAACTAAACAAGCAAGCGGTGAGATTCTGGCGAAACCCAACACCACTATAGAAACATTAGGCGTGAGGATAGAGTTGAAGAACTTCACCGTGATTCCTGGCACTGGAAACGTTCACTTGGGGGAAAGATGTTATCCCGAATACTCAGCCTTAAAAATGGATGTCACGATTAAGCAGGGAGGAAACATTTATCATAGAGCCCTTTGGATCCGCCTTTACACGGCTTATGGCATTGCGTGTACACCGTTGATCATTACCACTTGGACAGGAGATATATACGTTCACATGCATCACACAGAATCAATGTATATGGCATTGGTGCAAGCTCTTATGGACACGGAAGTTCTGCCCGAGGATTTGATAGTTACTGTAGAGATAATTCCTATGGTCTATCTTGTGTGGGCGGGAGTAACGTTGCTGAGCATCGGGATGGCTATGCCATTAATCAAAGAACTTGCGAGACCGGTCCGCAAAAGAGCAGGTACTGAGTGAAAGCTACTAATGCTTTTACTATTTAAAAGCGGTCGTGTTATTGGAAAAAGCATCCCGATTGATGTGAAGCGTATCTGAAATAAGGGTTTCTCATTATAAGTAAGATTTATATATCCAATACTGAAATAAACGTGACTTCTAGGGGGCTAGGGGAAAAACAAAATGGCAAGAGCCAAACATTTACCTTTGTTACTATTTTCACTTATAATTGTCGGGGGAATCTTATTTTCACTCTCAAATACACCGCTGGCACAGCAAACCGCTAATTATGTGGGGCCAGACGCGTGCTCCACGTGCCACGGCACCATCTACACGAAATGGAACAGCTCCATTCACTCACAAATGATTAAAAACCTAACAACAGAGCTTCTCGCTAGTTACGGTCTCGACGGCCCTGCTTCAGACCCTATGAGCGCAGCAAACCATAGCATAACGGTTGGCTCGAACTTTCCAGTTACTATTGGGGGAAACTGG
>JBHIFL010000226.1:0-1759 GCA_046761065.1 Candidatus Heimdallarchaeota archaeon | reverse complement strand
GTTACAGGTACTTTTGATGCAAATACTAATTCAATTCAGATCCGCTAAGTTTAAATAAGCGGATCTTTACTTAAGAAAGAGGTTTAGAAATGGAAGATGACTTTACTCCAACCCGAAGAACTGTCGCCATTAAAATAGTGGTAAAACCACATAAACGCTCCATGGATCTTTGGCCCTACCCTGCGATAGATGAGGACCCATTCAATCGACTCAACCGTGGCCACCCTTATTTCTTTGCAGGGCTTTTTGGCCCCATAACAACAAGCTGGGTCACCCTTCAGGATGTGCATATTGATGGAACCCTCCCTCTCTGGGAGGGTCCGAAGAGGTTTCTTTACCTTATGTCCCCAGATCACCATGAGCGTGCCCTTGGACTCAAACACTACCCCCAGCAAGAGCGAATCGAAATTACTGACTCCTCACCGGAAGTAATTACTTCTCGGGGAATTCGCCGCCGCTATTGTATCCCAGTCAAGGATACTGACTTTATTCGCTCCCTAAAGGAGAGCTCAGACGAAACAATCACCTGTAAGGGCATCAAACTGGTGATTCATCCACGAAAAAAAGTGATTCGTGTTTATCCTTTTAATAAAGTTGGAACCTCAGCCCTACCTGAGAAAAAACCCCATTTTGAGGATCCCTCTTCTCCCCTTTCTACGTCTTTAGTTTTTTTCCGAAATGTCCGCTTAAGCGGATCCCTTCCCATTGATACAGAATTTCGGGGCCGCACTCTTTTCCTAATGGCTTCAGACAAAGATTTAGTAATTTATTTTAAGGAAGATAACCCCTTAGTTATTTGCAACCCATGATTTTCGCGCGTGATCTGAAAAAAGAGTTTTTCTACTTTCTCGTATTGGTTTTTCGAGGGTTTTACCGATTAAGGGCGCTTTACCGATTAAGGCAGCAAAATGATTCGCTTAAAATTGCCCAAGGTCGCAAATAAGGTAGAATGCGGAATGTTGTGAGATTGGAGGTATAGTCTCTGGACAATATCGATTATATCCCAGAATGGGCAAAAAAAGCCATCGTCTATCATATTTACCCTTTGGGGTTCTTTGGGGCTCCCAAGTATGGGAATGAGGAGAGCAAGACAATAAATCGCTTTACTGACCTACGCGATTATTACGTACATTTTCAAAAATTAGGCATTAACATCATCCAATTCGGACCCCTCTTTGAATCGGTTTCTCATGGCTATGACACGACGGATTATCTGCAAATCGACCATCGGTTAGGAACAAACGTTGTATTCAAACAAATTGTTGAGGAACTTCACCAGTTAAACATGAAAGTCATTGTCGATGGCGTATTCCATCATGTTGGGCGAGAATTTGCCTCATTCAAAGAAGTCCAAGCTCAGCGAGAAAATGCCCCGCGGAAACATTGGCATCTTATTGATTTTACGAAAAACAATCCGTATAATGATGGGTTTGATTATCAAAATTGGGAAGGCCATTATGAACTCGTGAAACTGAATCTTCAAGAGCACGATGTCAAAGAGTATCTGTTTACAGTGGCCAAGTATTGGTTAAAAGACATCGGAATTGACGGGTGGCGATTAGATGTTGCGTATTTAATTAGTACGGAGTTTTTGCGTGAATTTCGATATGTTTGTAAAACAGTGAAATCCGACTGTTTTCTCGTTGGAGAACTGATTCATGGCACTTATTCCAAATGGGTTAGTTCAGAATTGTTAGATGCGGGCACGGGTTATCAAGTGTACAAATCAATCTGGAGTGCAATTGTTTCAAACAATATG
>JBHIFL010000225.1:0-1828 GCA_046761065.1 Candidatus Heimdallarchaeota archaeon | reverse complement strand
TGAACCATATTTTTAGACCTATAAATGTTAATATTTTAAGACCTATAAAAGTTGGTTTTGAGCCTTCAAGGACAAAATTTAACTTGGATTCCGTAATCGATTTATGGTCGCTATGAAAAGAATTGATCCAAACTTCGGAAGGAAGAAACCATGAGGGACCTTGACGACTACAGGGAAATTGTAGGAGATGGGGTTATTTCTGAGATATACAGAAAAGCGAGAGGACTTTATGGAAAGAGTACCTTACATATAAATTCTACTTATTATGGTGGCGGTATGGTGGAAATACTGAACCCCCTTGTGCTGCTTATGAACAATGCGGGAATAGAGACGGACTGGAGGATACTTCGCGGTACCACCGATTTCTTTACAATAACTAAAAAATTTCATAATGCACTTCAAGGAGACTCGATAAATCTCAGTGAGATTAAAAAGCGGTTGTATGTTCAAACCAATGAGGAGTTTTCTTCTTATTGTCGCATAGATCACGATTGTGTAATTATACACGACCCGCAACCTCTTCCCCTTGTAAAATTCTATAAGAAAAGACAACCGTGGATTTGGATATGTCATATAGATATAACCGACCAAACAAGGAACTCTGGGAGTTTCTTAAGCGGTTTATTCTCAGATATAACATAGTCATTGTTTCAAGTGAAAAATACATAAAAGAAGACCTACCTGTAGAGCAGAGGGTTATTCCTCCTGCCATAGATCCATTTTCTCCGAAGAATATGGAAATCTCCAATAGAACCATTTCGAAGTACCTTAGAAAGTTCGGCATACCTATCGATAAACCACTTGTTGTGCAGATATCAAGGTTTGACAAGTGGAAAGATCAAATAGGAATTATAGAGGTATTTAAACTTGTCAGAAAAAAGGTGGATTGTAGGCTTGTGTTATGTGGAAGTATGGCGACAGACGATCCAGAAGGTTGGATGATTTGTGAGAAGGTAAGAAGAAAAGCAAAACGTTTGATAGAGAAAGGAGAAGTCTTGCTGATAACGCATGAAAACAATATTCTTGTGAATGCATTGCAGCGAAGTTCTACAGTTATAGTGCAGAAGTCAATAAGGGAAGGTTTCGGACTTACGGTAGCTGAGGCTCTTTGGAAGGAAAAACCCGTCGTGGCTTCAAACGTAGGGGGAATCCCCCTTCAAATACAGGATGGTGAAAATGGCTTTTTGATTGAGCCTTACGACACGGAGGGGTTTGCAGACAGGATTATACAACTTTTACATGATCCTGCTCTAGCACAAAGGATAGGCCAAAAAGGAAAGGAAATCGTCAGGAAAAAATTTCTCAAAACAAGACTCTTGATAGATTATTTGGACCTACTGAACGAATTGATGTAATGAAAGCCGGATAACAGTAGGTATAAGGCTCCACCCTATCCAAAACTAACCTAAACGGCTTCGCATGGCCATTAAAAGTTGGTTTTCTCCTTTACTCAGCGGTTTTGTGTCAAGGGCCAAAAGATTATTCATACCTTTTGAGTGCTATGAATTATTTGAATCTACCATCCTAGCCCTTATACTCGATCTTGGCCTTTCCAAATTCTTCAATCAGCCTCGAATTAACAACATCCAGGACCTCGTGTTTTAGGCTGCAATCCGAGATCCAGAAGGATAACTCTAATTTAATGGAGTCACCCAAATCTAAAATGTGAACCACGGGTTTAGTCTCCTTCATCAGATTCGGAGCGTTTTTTGATACTTCCAGGGCGATACTCGTAGCCTCCTCAACCTTAGAACGATCCACCTTAAGGGGAATCATCAGCCTTAACTTGGACTCGGGCAGCAATGTGAATTTGGACTTCATCAGGTCC
>JBHIFL010000224.1:0-1851 GCA_046761065.1 Candidatus Heimdallarchaeota archaeon | reverse complement strand
CGGTATTAGAGTGGAGGACTATGGAATCTCGGTAAAATTGAAGTATATTATTGCATATCTTTTTGCGTTGTTTTTCCTGAGACCATTTGAGAAGTTGTTTCTTGATGAAAACGATGCCATTATTGTTCACTATTCCTCAACAAAGGATATGTTGACAAGAGAATTTGGTGTGAACCCGAAGAGGATCATGAAGATTCCCTATCACGTTGAGTTGTATGAAAAGGGAGCCCCACATGTCCTCAATCCAAAAAAGGGAAACGGGTTAGAAGATGTGATTAAAAAAAGGCCATTATGTGTTACTGTCTGCAGACAAGAGCCGCGGAAGGGTATAAATTATCTAATCCGCGCAGTTAAAGTAATTCTTGATAGTGGGCATGTTGTTAACACAGTGGTGGTAGGATCCGGAAGCCTCTTAGAGAAAAATAAAAAATTAGCTCGCAAGCTTGGAATTGAAGATAACATCCTTTTCACAGGTTTTGTGGCGGATGTGCTTCCATTCTTGCAGAATGCGGATTTATTCGTTTTTTCATCTCTTCAAGAAGGTAGTGGGGCTCTTTCGATTCTTGATGCGATGAAGATGGGAGTGCCGATTGTGAGCACTGCATGCGATGGCATACGCGAAGACATCGAAGACGGGGTTTCCGGATTACTTGTGCCACCTAGGAACGAGTACGTGCTTGCTAAAAGGATTATTGAGCTAATAAATGATAAAAAGCTGGCAACAGAATTGGGCAGAAACGCTGCTAATGAATGGCGAAGAAGGTTTGATGCGAAGAAGATGGTTGAAGGAATCAGAGACTGTTACCGTGTGATCGAAGGAATTTAAGACAAAAGTACTTTTAGTGATTCTTTCCTACTCATTAATTGTGTCAACTGTTAAGACTCCAGCTCCAGAGCCCATGGTTCAATTTGCTGCTCATCGATGAGCTCGTTAGGGATGAACAAGATTGCTCGGAGCGGGAAATGGAACGGCCCATTGCTGATTTGAAATTTCAAAGATGGAATCCAACCGTAAAATAGATCGATAGCATAAGCTCGGCCACTGCGGGGTCTAATAATGTGGTACTTCAATCGATTGCTGTTTGTTCCTTGAAACCTAGAGATTTCTTCATAAATGTCTCCGTTAGTGTCGGAGCCATTTTTGATGTCAACAACTAAGTCGCCTGCAAATGAGTCAACATAGAAAAGAACTAGGCTAAACGGAGAAGTAGCACTTCCGTTTGAGGCATTCAGCTCCGTCTGGTTGACATTCACTCGTATGAAACCTGTTTGATTAGGTTGCAGAATACGAGAGTGACCAGGATTCAGGAACCATATTTCTTCTGAGTCAACCAGCGCTGGGCTGAAGCGAGAAGTATCGTCAGAATCCCCTAAAACATTACAATAGTAGTGTGTATCAGCAGAAACTGGTTCCTCTACATCGTATAGAACTCGGTAAATCCGGATAATATCGTTTTGGTAAACTTTTCGGAAAAACGAACTCAGGTCGATGTAATCTAAAAGACCATGCATCGGGACAAACTCCGTCCCGAACCGTTCAATGTAAAGCTGGCTATTCCAGATGTAGGAGATGTTGTACTCCTTAAGATATTTTATTGCTTCTAACGCATTATATGCCGCAAATATTTTCGGAACGTTGTGACCACCTAATTCACTGATGCTTATAAACTTCCTTTCTAAATAATATCCGACCTCATGCGTTCTGCCCACCAACACCAACTCGTCGTCAGAAATTTGGGATTTCAACCAGTCCGCCGCTTCCTTTGTCATCTGCATTCTGTTTGGCCAGTAAGCTCCGCCACCCGTCTTATCTGATCCTCTGTAGGTTGTCACATAGCTTTCTTGCAGGTT
>JBHIFL010000223.1:0-1869 GCA_046761065.1 Candidatus Heimdallarchaeota archaeon | reverse complement strand
CCCTATTTATTCGATTTAAGGATAAATATTGGAACTAGGGAATGGATACATGGAAAGGTTAAGGTTCCAAAGGTTTACCTTAAAACTTAAGTTTTAATTAATGCCCTGCAAACTGAAATAGCTTACACCATAAGATTAATAAGAAAAAATAATAACTATTATTGTCACATCTCTTTTGATGAGGTTAATAACACAATGTCAAATGGCTTAGGCATTGCAGGAATTGACCTTAATCCTGAATGTGTTGCAGTTACAATAGTTAAACCAGATGGGAACTTCGTAGCGTCCAAAAACTTTCCATGTTGTGCCGTAGTCTATGCAAGAACCAATAAAAGAGATTGGATTATTGGAAACACAATAAAGGATGTATATGAGTGGATAGACGACTTTGGTATTAATACAATTGCAATAGAGTATTTAAAGTTTAACCAAGACCACGATACCAATAAAAAGTTTAATAGGATAACTCATAACTTTGCAAAAACTAAGATGGTGGAGACTATAAAAACAAGATCGTTAAAAAAAGACTTTGTGGTTGAGGAAGTTCATCCTGCTTATAGTTCTGTAATTGGAAAGTTAAAATATAAAGATACTTATGGTTTAAGTGATCATCAATCCGCTGCCTTCGTTATAGGTAGAAGAGCACTTGGATTTATTGAAAAAACACCTAAAACCCTTAAAAGGATAAGTCCACGCGCAGGTTTATACTTCAAGGCTTGCCAATGGAAGGATAAGACTTGGAGGAGCATTGCAAAGTGGATGCCTCTTTGGAGTGCTGTCAAGGGGAAGCTAACCCACTTCTTCAAGACTAAAAATTATAAGCGCTTATTGGGTAGTGGCGGTTACACCGCACTTCAGTATGTGCTTTTGAGGCAGTATGGCATTAATTTAAGGCGTCCTCAGAAGACGGTTAACGCTGGAGCACCAGGCAGGAGGGTTCCTGCTGGCACTAGACGGACCTTTATAGTGAGTCCGCCCGCTAATTCCAAGCAAATAGGCCTTGGTAATTGGTGTTGATAAGAAACCTATGTAGTTAATTGTATCTATTTGTAATTAATTGTATGGGTTTTTTTGAACTGTAAGTGATAATGGATGCATAAAAGGATTACAAATTTCAGAGAAGACTTTAAGAGATTTAGCAGAATTTATAAAAAGGAATACAGATCCTAATGTTTTTACTTCTATTGAAGTCAAAGAGATTAGCAGTAAGAAAATTATGGTGATAAAAGTTAAGGAATTGAGAGAAAAACCAGTATTTTTCAAAAATCATGCTTATAAAAGAGTTGGAAGTTCAAACCAAAGATTAACCTCTTCTGAAATGAGAAAAATTGCTAAGGAATTTGGAGAGAGAGTTTATTGGGATGAACAAATATGTGAAGAAGCAACGCTTAATGATCTTGAAGAGGATAAAATAAAATGGTTTATTAGACAAGCAAAAGAACAAAGAGGTTTAGGCATAGAAGAACATACTTCTATTAGAGAAGTTCTAATGAGATTGAAATTACTTCAAGAAAACCAATTAACCAATGCTGCAATTCTATTGTTCTGCAAAAATCCTCAGAATTTTTTCATGCAGGCAGAAGTGAAGTGCATAAGATTTAAGGGTAGAAAGGTTACCGAACCAATTATAGATATGAAAGTAATAGATGGTAATGTTATTGATCATGTGAGAGAGACAGAGAAATTCATATTCAATCACATTGCATTATCCTCTTGGATTGAGGATTGGAAAATTCAGAGGCAAGAAAAATGGGAATATCCTCCAAAAGCTATAAGAGAAGCACTTGTAAATGCAATTGCACATAGAGATTACACCACGAGTTCCAAGGTTCAAGTAAGAATTTTTGAGGATAGAATGGAATTCTGGAA
>JBHIFL010000222.1:0-1872 GCA_046761065.1 Candidatus Heimdallarchaeota archaeon | reverse complement strand
GACGCCCCCGTCCGTGACGTCTTATGGTAACGGACAAGGTGTCCGTTACCAACAAAGGAAACACAACTGTCATGCTGAGCGAAAGCGAAGCATCTCGTTTTTCCCGTTCGTCACGGACGCCCCCGTCCGTGACGTCTTATGGTAACGGACAAGGTGTCCGTTACCAACAAGAAACGCCAGTTGTCAGGTGTCCCCAAAAACTTATTCCCAATATCCAACACTATGTAAATAATACTCAGCAGTATAATTTCCTAAATGTTTAAACCGTTTAGTCAATAATTTCAATACTTCTTTGTCCTTCATTAGTTTTAGCGATTTGAAGAAACTTTCAAATGAACCATTCTCTTTCTTTATCTTTTGAAATTCTTTCGCATTATAAATGATACCCTCTACTTTCCTATTATTCCTAATAACATTTGGACAACTCATCAGTTCTTTTGTTTGAGACTTAGCTAATTTGCTGATTTCAAAATCATAGAATCCATTCTTATATTTTCCCCAATTTTTTCTGATTAAGCCCCAATTCAGTCCTGCTTGCAGGATGCACAAGCATAAGATCTCGAAATATTCCTGATCGGATTTTGGGTTCTTTCCCGGTTTACATTTACTTTTTTCCTCTTTTGCATATGTGCATTCCCAGGGTGCTTGATGTTCTTTATCTATCATAATCTTAGACGCACCATCTGGAGCTATTGCCGAACTCTTTTTCCCCTTTGGTTTCGTAAAAAGGTTAGGGTTTAGATTCGCTACGCTCACTACAAGTCGGTTACGTATGCGTATGCATCCATACGGATCGTTTATTGTACCTCGTTATCGTTTATCCCGCTTTTGGCGGGAAACACCAAACCAAAAGACGACTTTCGATACGTAGCCGAGGACGTAACCGGCACACGTTAAACAGACTTAGGCAACAGCTCCCTCCTCTACCCGAATGCCATTTTTCGGCGCTTATCGGGGTCGTCAAAAACAACCTCTTCTACATCAAAATGTTCCGGGTCGAATTCTCCGCCAATCCACTCCAGCAATTCTTCGTGTCGTTCATGATTGGGATTTTTCATAGCCTCCAAAAAATCTTCATACCCCCAGACACCTCCGCAATCTTCAGGTGGACATGTTCGTTTCCCAGCAATACAGGTTGGGTAACGAACATTTTTATTACGGGGTAGGATTTTTTCCAATTTCACTATATGTTCCCAATTATCCCCAAAATCATATCTGTAATCCGCTGACCTATTCTCCGTAGAAAACCAGTCCGCGATTTTTTGTTTCCATTCTGGTAGAATCTCTCTGCCAAACTCTTCATCTGGCATTCCTATCTCCGTTTTTATCCCGGTAAAGGGATTAACCAATTCAAATGCATGAAGATGATAATCTAACCAGCCCATTGCATCTTGAATGGCAACATGTAGGTCCCAGAATGTATATGTTTCCGGCACTTGTATTCGTCGCCACACCGGTGGTTTAGTGCCCTTTAGCATGATCTTGAATTGATACACCTGATCGAATTTCCTTTTCATTCAAATTTCTCCTTTCATGGTAAATTTAATGAACCCTGCTTTGATATGAATTCATTTATTTGCCTTTTTATAAACACTAATTCAGAACGGTAGGCCTGTTTCGGTTAACGTTGCCAGAGTTTGTGAATTTGAAAAGCATTTGAGCGAGTCCTTGGACTCAGCTCAAGATAGGTCCTTTGTTCTTGCCCAAGTATCCATCCTGAACAAACAGTTTACCTTTCCTGTAGATGCTACCGCCTATTTTCCCTCACACCCGTCTTTTTCAAATCATCCAAAGAAGAAAGCCTATCTTTATATTTTACACGATTGCCGGTGGAAAGTCAAGAATTTTTGCCTTACAGTTTGCGTCCACTGA
>JBHIFL010000221.1:0-1882 GCA_046761065.1 Candidatus Heimdallarchaeota archaeon | reverse complement strand
GATTGCAGTTCGTGCTATTCGGTTGGGCGCAGATTTCGAACGCGTGTGCAGTTTTCTTCAGTGGAAGGAGTTTGAAAAATTAGCTGCTAGGGCTTACGAAGCAAATGGTTACAGCGTGACAAGCAATTTCCGTTTTAAGCAGGCAGGAAAACAGTGGGAGATCGATCTTTTGGCATGTAAGGAACCTCTGATTGTCTGTGTAGACTGCAAACATTGGCATCATGGCTGGAGTAGAGCTGCCATAATGAAAGCGGTTGAGATGCAGATGAAACGAACCAAAGCCTTGGCAGACTCCTTTTACGTGGTTTATCAGAAAATAGGACTAGAAACATGGAAGCAAGCCATATTCATTCCAACAGTTCTGTCCCTTACACAAGGTCCATTCAAATTCTACAACAAAGTTCCGATAGTACCTGTTCTGAAGATACGAAACTTTCTATATGAACTGCCAGCCTATACATTTTCATTAACACATTTCTCGATAAAAATCGAATCAGAAAGGCATAAATTAACAAAATATCTAAAGTAAATTCAATTGAAGAACTGTTTGGCGGAAAAAACTGACAAAATTAACAAATTCACTTAAAATTTATTTTATTTTAATTTTTCTTTTTGATGCATTTTACTTCAAAAATCACATGTCAAACGTTTATACATATAAATAAGCCTTCATGCTGTTTATGTTTTAAATTTCCTTCTGTTTCGTGGAAATAGATGGCTTGTTCGCAGACCAAACTTAACTAGAGACAGCATTAATGGGACTTCCATCAGAGGCCCTATTACTGTAGCCAAGGCAGCGCCTGAGTTTAAGCCGTAAAGGGTTGTGGCGACTGCAATGGCCACTTCGAAGTGGCTGCTTGAACCGATAAGGGTGGTGTCTATTGACGTCGGATAGTCCCAGTTTGATAACCAAGAAGTTGTGTAGGTTATGGCGATCATAGTAATATAGTGGAGTAAGTTTGGAGCGGCGAGGTAGGCAACAAGAATGGGGTCGCTAAGAATTATTTCTCCCTGAAATGAAAACATGACGATTAGGGTAAGCAGTAATGCGATGATAGATATTTTGCGCACAGCTTCTAGATAGACAGAGTCAAACCACTCTTTTCCTTTTCTGCCTATCAACAACTTTCTGGAAACTGCTCCTAAAGATACCGGAAGAGCTATGAAAAAAATTACGCTCATGACTATCAAATCCCATGGTACAGGTATGCCGCTTACGCCGAGATAGAACGCTGATTGAGGTGCATAAAGAAATATCATCAATAGCGCGTTGATGGCTGTGTTTATTAATCCCTGAGCGAGATCTCCCTTGGCTAACAAAATCCACCACATGACCATCGCCGTGCAAGGAGACATTCCGAGAAGTATAACGCCGGCTCTGTACATTGGATCATTGAGAAGCAGGTTTGCATAAAGAGTCATTATAGGTGGAGCAATGACCCAATTCGCAATTATGGTTAGAAGCATGGGTTTCGGCTTTTTCACCGCCTTCTTAATATCGCTAAAGGCTATGCCAACAACTGTTGGATACATCATGAAAAACAAGCAGACACCGATTGGAATCGATAACTTGGCGAATTTTAGGGAATCCAAAAATTGACCAACGCTTGGAAGAAACCTTCCCAATAAAAGTCCAACAACTATGCAAACGGCGATCCATAATGTAAGATATTTTTCAAAGATTCCTAAAGTTACTTTTTTCTTGTCACTCATTTTGGATTCTCCTTGCCAATGGAAAAGGAGGGTTACAAATTGAAATATTTAAAAATATCTATTTGATTCCTTTATAAGCTAGGTCCTCAAAGGTTTAAAATGGAGCATGGTAGTTTGAGTAAAGAAGCCGTTGAAAGATTGATTGCCTCAGGAATCTGCCCTGCAGAGA
>JBHIFL010000220.1:0-1908 GCA_046761065.1 Candidatus Heimdallarchaeota archaeon | reverse complement strand
TCTGAAATTCCCTAAAAGGATAATTCATACAATGAAACAAGTTACAATGGTATCGCTTTATGGCCAAAAGCGTGGAGATTTGGAGCGGTTGATTAAAAAATGCTGGGAAATGATCAATGTTTCTAAATTCAGAAGGCTCTTCGAACCATATCACATGAACCAAATCCATGGTACTATCGTGGGTTTCGGAAAGACACCATATGAACTGTCCTTTCAAGTGCAATTGGCGACATCTAAATTAACCTTGATCGGCTGGCCACACAAGAACCTCAATTTCACTGACAAAAGAATGCTTTGGGACCTCAGGCATGAGATCGAAACTAAGTGTAATATTAAACACAAATATGAAAATGATAATGACCTTTTCATGGTTCTCGGAGAGATAAAAGGGCTTCAATTACTAACAGATTCAGAGCTTGAGGAGCTGGAGAGCGAATCAGCCTTATTGGAAGAATCCAATTGACGTTGAAATCACTGCTCAGCAGGTATTCTTAGCACAATATGAGAAAGAAACGCTTCCGTTGGACTCTACCAATGTCTACTGTATTCAAAACTCCAGAATTGACGATGATTTCATCACTGACCTATACAGTTAAAGGGAAGTCGGGCGCTTCGAATAACAGCGTTTTTGCGTAAAGGCTTCGTCACATTGCCCCCTACTGTCACAACGTCGCAAACACGCAGAACGTTACACGACATTGCATTGCCGCCAAACTGAAAGGAAATGTATATGTTATGGAAATTGCTAAGTCGCTCGTTTATTTTGTCTTGGCTAGATTGTGCAAAATGCGGGTTAATAAAAGTTAATTATTAATAGCATATATAATGAAGGGTTATGAAGTATAAACTATTAGATTTATTCCAAAGATTGAATTCAGAAACTTGGAAAAGCACCAAAGTATTTATTGAGTCTGACTTAATCCAAGAAAAATAGTTGTGGATAGAGTAAAAAATCTTTAGAGGACTGTGATCTATTTTTAAATAAAAGGTGAAAAGGTGTTAAGAATGTTCTCTAGACATATCGATAAAGATGAAGTAGAAGAGTTTGTAACTGAATATCTGGATAAAAAAGTAGGAAAGAATAGAATAGTAAGGATACGTATTATCGGTCCAATTGATGGTGATGATTTAAGTATTGGAATACGGATAAAAGATTTAACCAGAGAGGAGGCTGTAGATATATCTCATGAGTTGGGTGAAATATTCGATAAAGCAGATTTGAAAATTCCAATTGGAGTATCTAATCAAAAAGGTTTAAGTGTATTCAGTTGACACCAATTGATAAGGTTTTTTGTCGCCCTTATAATATTTAGGCGCGCAAGAGATTGCAGATGGGGTTTTAATAAATGCCTCCCATCCAAAAGACTTCGAGTTTGCGGGGAAGAGATCCAAAGGAGGTAGATGTAGGGGCGTACACTTGTTTCTCAATAGATAAAAAAGAAGAAAAAGCCAAGAATGCTGCAAAAATAGTAGTTGTCTTTATTTGGAACTGTAATGCTCGTAGATGCATTCGAGTTCCGTGTATGTTATTCTTTTATTTTCGGTTTTTTAATCCAAATCCTATCTCCTTTAATAATAACTTCTGCATTTTCAATATCATAATCAGTAAATCCTGCTTTATATAAGATTTCATAAGGAATTTCTATTACTCCATCTTTTTTAACTTTACTTGCCCATAATACCATTTATACCACCTCATCAATAAGTTTTATATCCATGGTATGTCCAAAAAAGGTTCTGTGCTTCATATATTCTCTTATTGGCATAAAACCTGCATAATCTGTGGAAACTAATCTCATTTTACGGAGAGTTGCAATTGCCGCAATAGTTGCATCAACTGTTGATAGACGCTTGAATTGTTTTGCATATAGTGCAGATAATGCCATCTCTTCTAAGGTTATGCCTTCA
>JBHIFL010000219.1:0-1921 GCA_046761065.1 Candidatus Heimdallarchaeota archaeon | reverse complement strand
CCGAAAAGTCCATGGAAGATTATTGTGGAGTGAATCTTGGATTCACCAAGTCTGATTATTTCAAACGTTAAGTTCAGGTAAGTTTCTTCTATCTTTGTGATCCAAGATTGATTTGAATTTAGTATTTTTTGGCGGCCTATAACAGCTCCAACTAACGGATCCGCCAAATAAGGTAATGTTTCGATTAAGATCTTTGAGTTCCAAAAAGCGTCAGCATCAGACATAACTATGATATCGTGTTTTGCGCGTTTTAAAGCGAGATTAAGAACGGCGGATTTTCCTCTGCGCTCGGTTTCATTCAATAACTCTACGTTTAGTTCTGGGTGTAGATTAAGGAATTTGAACACTTCTTTTATTGTGTTGTCCGTGGAAGCGTCATCTATTAATATAATTTGCATTTTTTCTTTAGGGTATTCAACCTTACACAAATTCTCTAACTTGAACCCTATTGTCTTCTCCTCGTTGTGTGTGGGGATTATAATCGTTATTGGTGGATCATATTTTCTGTCGATGTTTAGGTTCCACGGTTTAGAGGCAACTCGTCGTAGATATAGCAGATATAGGCTAGGAACACCGAAAAAAACTAGACCTAGAAGCAACCAAACCATTACTATAAGGTTCATTTGTATACCTCACTTCTCGAGACTGATTCTAAACATCAATTATCTGAGCATTTGTCATTTTTCAAGCAATTCAAACATCGTCTAGAGCGGGAGGGACAACATCTTTGACAATCTTTTTGTATAACCTAAGTAACCACAGCTGGAAATTCCACCAATGTTTCGATGAAAGAAACCCTTCGTTAACAAACGCCTTCTTGAAAGTGATTACATGTTCTCCACGGGTCTCGATTCCTTGCAATTCCCAAAGTTCTTCTTTCATGGCAATTTTTAAGAATTTGATTTTCGAAGGGTTATATCCCATTATTTGTGAGGCAATCCAGTCAATTGAAAACGGATCTACGCTTGCCAGAATCAGACCCAGTTTGATGGGAAAGCGCCCCAACGCGACTAATCCATCGACTATATTGAGGTGGGGGCGTAATATCGTATTAATGCCTACTATGGCTTCATCTAGAATAGGATGATAAGCTATCTTCCTCGGAGAAGCTATACAGCCAAAAATGTTCTTTAAAGCGCATGTGACTTTGGTGTCGCGCATTGTTTTCAATTTTGGAACATTGATGAAGATGTCGGATTTCAACAGTGATTGAGGAATTTGAAAGGCAATTTCACATCCATTTACGCGAACTTTTTCTCGACGGATTTCGTCATTGGAGAGATTAAAAAGTTCTACGTTCTTTCTCTTCGCCAATTTTTCGTATCCAAGCATTGAGAAGGCATGCTTTGTTCGCATAGCCGTGGCGTCTGCTTCGACAACGCGAATATGGACATCACTTCCATATTTTTCGCGAACATAATCTATAGTTCCAGCTACAACTCGTGGATCTGTGGTGTATCCTGTGGCTGCATGCCAATAATAACACAAGTTTACCTTGATATCGACGGATTTCACAGGACCTTTAGGCTTAAAATCTATGAGATCCAATGCCTCTCTGATAGAATTTTTTATTTCTTCCTCTGAACTATGCGTTCGAACCAGACTAACGATGTCACCCATTTATATTAGCTTCCTTGAATAACTGGTCTTCACCAAAAGTTTTGTATGCTTTTCCAATGAGCTCAACGGTCTTTAATCCGTCAATGGCTGAAACGGATGGATCGGATTTGTTCTTTAGACAGTCAAAAAAATGCTGTAGCTCCTTATAATATGATTCATAGTAATACGAATAGGAAAGAGGCTTTATCTTCTTTCCAACCACCTTTCGAAGAAAATTTTTGGCGCCTTCCTTTACGGCGTGCCAATATAGATTTCTTGGTACAAGGTCTTCACTAGACAAGTACCCAGCGTTCCCATGTAG
>JBHIFL010000218.1:0-1922 GCA_046761065.1 Candidatus Heimdallarchaeota archaeon | reverse complement strand
CCAAGGAATCCTGGTAGGCTCCCTTGAAAGCTCCTCCAAGATCTCTTCCTCAATTTCCTCATTCGCCTTTGCAACGCTTTCTACCATTTTAAATCTTAAACAACCGGTAATAAAAAAGAGGAGTTGAAGTGCTCTGGTTTGGGCTTATGGTACGACCTTGAATTTGGTGTCCTTTATCTTCCCGTCCTTAACCCAAACGCCTGTGTCTGGATCAAGATACTCGGCCTGCGCCTTCACGTAGTAGGTGCCGAATTTTCCTGCAAGATCGGTTCTGGTTACAGTGACGGTTAGGTCAACGATTGTACAGGGATCTATCGTAGCATTACCTGTGTAGAAAGTTCCACTCCACGTGTCGTCGTAGTAGCTTATGTCAAATTGCACCCTGACGGTGAGTTCAGATAAGGTTCCATCGTTATGAACCTTGCCAGTTAAGGTCAAGTCTGCGTCCTTAGACTCATCCCAATGGTGGTGTTCAGGCCATGCGCTACGCCTTACAAGTGTAGCTGAAGGAACACCAGGTGGGATAGGTTCCAGAGCGAAGTTCACGGTGGTTGTGGCTCCGGATTCCACGACTATGTTTGGCTTCGTTTCGCTGAAGTAGTCTGGTGCGGATGCAGCGACATCGTAAGTTCCAGGCGGTAACTCAATCTTGTAGTAGCCGTTTGCGTCGGTAGTGGCTGAGTAAGCGTCGGCCGTAACAGTGGCGCCCACGATCGCCGCGCCCGTGTCGGAATCAGTGACGTGGCCATCAATCCAACCTGGCTGCGGTAGGACTGTCAGAATTAGCAAATACCAGTCTGAATGGTCGCTATGCTTTCCCGTTTTTCCGTCCTGGTAAGCCAGCGCAATCTCGATTCGATCTTTACCATAGACGCCTGTCTGGCTGGGATCCATGGCAATGTCGTATCCCGCGCTGTCTCCGCTGTTTAATTTCTTCTTGAACTCCCAGATAGTATGTGTCGTGTTAAATCCTTTAGCTGCGACAACATCGTTAGTTCCGCCAACGCTGGTGTCGTTGCCCCTGGGACTGCCTGTGCCTGTCATCCACCAGTCTTCTCCTCCCGATATTTGATAATCGCAGAATTCGGCGTCGTCTGGACTTCCGGTGGTTCCCATGGTTTTCTCGTCGCCATTAATGTCAAACTCCACTCCAGTCCAATCGTGAGCGGTTAAGGGGAGCCGTTCATCCGTATCGTCAGTGACCACCAGCAATATGTATAAGTATGTTCCATCGTGCTTCGCCCTAATTTTGTTTGGTATCGTTAAGTCCGTAACGACCCAATCTCCAGCATCGTCCCACTCTGTCCCAATGGTCCCGTCGATAGCTCCATCCTCTATTGATGTACCTTGAGGAGCCTGTATATCGCCAACGGGTGCTCCCAGCACTATTGGGTAGAACGTGCTAACACTCAATACGGCAAAGGTTAAGATCAATAAAGCCAAAGTTCTTTTCTTCATTATTATTCCACCTATTTTTTCTCCACCTCAACCTTTAAGAAGAAGAAAACACTTCGAAGTTGTCTTTTTAAACCTTTCGGATTATATTTCTATATATCACTTCTATATGCAGAGGTGGAAAAATGATCACCCTTCTCTTTTGACCCTCAATTGAGAAAAGGAGGCTTTTTCGCTACTTAATGGCTGGGTCAACCTTCATGTGAACTCCAAAGTCGCTTTCCGCATAAATTCACACGTGGATTTACGTTGACTTTTTAAAGCCGACAAGCTGTAAATACAGAACTGTAAATACAGCGGAGGAAAAAGAAAAGATGAGAAAGCTTGTCACCATACGAATCGACCCACAAGTCTGGCGAACAGCCCGCCGAATGGGCTTAAACATCAGCAGGACTTGCGAAAAATGCTTAAAACAAGAAATCCAACGCCTACAAAGCTCTAATCCAAAAACAAATTGTATATCGACG
>JBHIFL010000217.1:0-1932 GCA_046761065.1 Candidatus Heimdallarchaeota archaeon | reverse complement strand
CTCCGAACTAGAAGAGTTTGTTGTCAACGTCCTGAGCCGACAGTACGTTCCCATGGTTCGAAGAGACCTATGGAGCGACGACCCCGAAACCCTTAACCGCAGACTAGCCGTCTACGCAACCCTCTGGCACACCCTGAAAACGCTCATTCTTCTATTTAATCCCGCAACGCCGTTTCTAAGCGAGGCCATGTACCAGAAGGTCTACAGAGAACTGGACAAAACCCTCCCTGAATCCGTGAACTTTGAAGCTTGGCCCAAACCAGACGAGGCTCTTCAAGATTCGCCTTTAGAAAAGGAGTTTGAAACATTGCTAAGATGTGTTCCCTTGGTGTATTCCGCTCGACAATCCGCTCGGCTGAAGCGTCGATGGCCGTTAAAGAAAGCCACGATCGTAGCACCCAAAGAGGTTCAGAAAGCCTTAAAGAATCTCGAAGAATTGTTCCTCGAGCTTGCAAATGTAAAGAAGGTTGAGTACAGGGAGGAGCTTCCAGAGGTTGACATGAAGAAATGGACATTGGCCTCTGACAACGGTCTTCACGTCTTACTTGACACGCATCGGGACGAGGCTCTATTGGGCGAGGGTGTAATGCGCGACCTTGCTCGCAGAGTCCAAGCCCTTCGAAAAGAGCTGGGATTCATGCCAACTGATATACTGGAAGCGGTTCACGTTGCGGAACTGGACCCGGCAAGTATGAAACTGTTGGAACAGTATCTAACCGAGATGGCGGAGCTTGTTCGAGCCAAGAAGGTTTACGTTCACGGGGAACGATCCGAAGTCAAAGCCGAGTGGCACGAGCGCAGGTTGGACGACAAAAAAATATACGTCGCTATAGCTTCTTAAAAACTGATACCGTCGACTACTTTGATAAAGTCCCTTTTCTGGACCGAGAAATACTTTTTATACTTCTTGAATGAAAAGTAAAAGAAGTTTATGAGAAGGGAGGTATAATCTTATGAAACAAAAAATAGAACCTGGTAAAATAAATGAGAATACCTATCTAATTGATGTAAACATGCTTGGAATGGCAAAGATTACCAGCATGTTTGCGGTAAAGGATGGAAAAACCGCCCTGATTGACGGTGGAACCTCTTCCGAAGCTCAGGAAATTATCAAGTCGCTAAAAGATTTTGGTTTGCTACCAGTTGATTACATTGTAATTTCACACTCACACTGGGATCATCACCAAGCGGTACCAGTGCTTCTCGAAGAGATGTCAGGCAAAGAAGTGGAATTACTGGCGCATCCAAAAGCAATACCGTTACTCGAAGACCCTTCAAAGGTTGGTTACGACTTTGGAACGGGTCCCCCACCTCTGCCAATTAAGGGTGTGAAGCCGATAAAAGAGGGAGATGTTGTAGATCTTGAGGGAGTAGAGCTCGAAGTTATAGATACACCCGGACACACTTCTGACTGTATTTCTCTGCTGGATTCTAAGAATAAGAATATCTTTGTGTCAGATGCGGTTGTTGACAAAACTGATGATACAACGTGCGTACCTCCCATCACGCCGCCCTCATTTGACCCGGACACGTATGTCTCTACACTGGAAAAGTTGAAGAAATACGATTTTGAAAGCATTTGTCTTGGGCACTACGGAATGTACTACGGTCCTGATGTTAAGGAGATATTAGATGAGGCTAGGACTATGTATGAGCAGGTGTGGAAATTCTTTGATGATAACGTCGACAAGCTAGGGGATGTCGAATGGATTGCAAATAGTATTATGGAAAAGTTTATGCCGAATTCGGCAACCGTAAACAGAATAGGAATGATTTTCGCCATGGCAGTGACAAACTGGATGATAGATGGTTACAAAATGTGCAAAAAACTCTAAAATGCGCGCGCAATTAATGTTTCTATTGTTGTTTTAGTACCTTTATGCTGATTGAAGGAAAGATATTTGAGTGATCTGCATGCTATAAGTATTCTTG
>JBHIFL010000216.1:0-1951 GCA_046761065.1 Candidatus Heimdallarchaeota archaeon | reverse complement strand
CGGACTTTTCAGTTTTGTGCAAAAAACAAGGATTTAAACAAGGTTTGGATCTAACTCCCGGCGCCAAACTACTCAGATTACGTTTAAATCATCGGTTCTGCGCGCACGAAATTTTCTTCCACAAGTCACAGAAACTCAAAGAGAAATACTATTCCTTTCTCTCTGATTTCGGTATTCCTATCCATTTTGGAGTCCTATTCATGTATTCTCGGTATGAATCACCATACTTCTCAAGGCACCAGCGTTCTTCGGGAGCTACCAAAATGTCATCAAGGACTATCAATATCATCGTCAACAGCAGAAACAGCCAAGAAGCACAGGCTATTCCTATGCCGATGAACATCAAGAAGGAGCCTAAGTATATAGGGTTTCTTGAGATGCGATAGAGCCCCTCAGTAGCCGGTCTATCCATCGGAGTAGTACCAAACTCTATACTTGCCATGATCAAAAAAATCATACCGAACAGATAAATAACGAGTCCGGCATAGAACCAGGTTGTGCTCAGCTTCAACGGTAGGAAAACGCTGTAAATAAATGAAGCAAAAACGGTCAGCTGGGAGATACCGTAGAGTTTTTTCTCCTTTTCATTAAACGGAGGCTTATCTGGTCTACCAGAACCCTTAAAATACTGTCCCTTAAGACGTTTAAGGATTCCCCCAACAATAAGCAACAACAAAAAAGAAAGGACAAAGATCCAGGCGTTCCATAAGCCTAACTCAAATTCTGGTACAAGTGGCATGACATTTCTCCTTTGATATGTTCAGAAGTTTCTTTCTTAAATCTTTGGTACAACTTGAAATGAATCAACTGGAGGGTTTGCCGAGGATTTCTTTTGCGGGAAGAGCTAACCCAGCTATCCAAAGTACGGTCAGTATTACGCCAAGTGGCAGGAATGTTCGAGCAATGTTGAAAGGAACAATGCTGAAAAGAATAAGTAGCCCGAACAAAATTATACCGCCTATGACCAACGTTGCGTACCAAGCCCATTTTTCTCCGTTCCTATAGGGTATCAAGGATATGACGGACAAAGTTAAAGCGGCAGTTAATAGATATAACCCCTCGAATATGGTCGTAAACTCTATAAAATCCACCAATTCTGGGCTGAAACCACGAATCTGCGAAACAGTTGGCAACTCTTCGGGGCGGGGAGCGAGCAAGAGTAAATGTTGTAACCCAATAAATACGCCTACAATCCAAGCAACGAATAGCAAAGCGGATGCAACATCTAGATTTCTACTCAATCGGTCACCTCCCTTTAATAGTATATTTTTAAGGTTTGTGATTTCAAAACATATAAAACTTTCATACTTATCAAAGAATTAGTTTGTAACCCTTGCTTAATACTCAAAAGAACAGACCAAGCCGCGCGTAAAGCTCAAGCGTCAATGGATTTTGGCTAAGATTTCTAGGCTTTGTGCAAAAAACAAGGATTTAAACAAGGTTTGGATCTAACCCCCGGCGCCAACAATGTTGAACGGGACGAACCCCCGTGGTCTGCTATTTTCGTTTTCTAAAGATCTTTCCGCCCTCTACCTCAATGACGTACTCGAAGCCGGCTTCAACGAGCTTGCAGGCCTCCTCTAGTGTCCAAGCAACCCTCGAGACGTAATCGTCGTCCTGGAAGTTCACTAGGTGCGTGTAGATGAGGGTGTTCTTGATGTTCTTATGACCGAGAACCTTCATCACGTGGAGAATGTCCTTCGTCCGGTGGTATTCCATGGTGCCCTTAAAATGGCGTAGCGTCAAGAAGGTTATCCTCAGGATCCTTGGGTTTTTCAATTCTTCAGCGATCCTCTTGCGCTGTTCTTCAAAGACTCTTCGCTGGGTCTTAAGCAAGGTCCCGCCAAAGACCTTCTTCGATTTTTGAAACCGTTAGGTATAAATAGATTTATCTCTAAAATAGATACCATGATCTCTCAGGTAGATAAATTGTTCGGATCGAGAACAAGAG
>JBHIFL010000215.1:0-1971 GCA_046761065.1 Candidatus Heimdallarchaeota archaeon | reverse complement strand
CGCGAATGAATGGTGATATGCCCTTCCCTTTGACTCCTTCCCAGCCAGGAGCAAATGTTTCACCAATAAATTTGCCGTAATCTTCTGGTGTCTTTTCCATGGACTTAGCATAAGCAATGCTACCAGTAATAAATGCAGCAAGATTCATAACTGTTCGGTCCAACTTCTGCTCAAGGTAAAGTTTAGGCAATTCAATTTTTTGTTCTGCTTGTTCTTTCTTCTCTTGGGCGTAAATTGAAACGGAGAAAATAAAAACAAACAAGAGTACTACAAAACTTGTTTTATTTCTCATGACATACCTCCATTTAATGAATTAAAAAAATAAAGTGAATTATAACAATGTCTAACCCATAAACATAGCTCTTGCCGTAAATTTTAATCGGTTGTAATCCATTTTTGCACTGACGTTCGTAGCGCGCCTAACGTTGGTTTCACTGGCGCAAGGATTGAACGCACAGGACTATCGAACTTAATCTAAACTTCCGAGAATGCTCTGAACGTGAAAATTACGCCAGAGCCCTTGCGTCAAGTGCAAACCATTGTTATGCCATAACTTATATACTGAAAATTGAATTAAAACTGTCCCACTGAACCAGTTAATTAATACGGAAAACGAATTTAACATTTTACCCACAGAGCCAGACAGCACTTTGCCCGTTTCCTTTAAAAATATTAAAATATAAGGGCTATGTGCTGGCTGGCGGACTTTATGCGAAGCACCAAACCCCTAACCGTCAATGAACCACCGAACTAAGCAAGGCTTTCGGGCTTCATTCGGAAATAATAATAAGCTTGTATATTCACACAATACTTTTTTATCCCATCATAATTTGAGCAAAGCAAAAAAGCACGAATGCCTTGCGGCACTCTATAATCCAAACCTTGACTAACCAACAGATTCTGCATAATTTTTTTTGATAGACCTATATTTAACTATGACGTCTCAAAATTGAATTGTACGGCATTAATATTTTTATAGCTTCATTATATTACGTATTGTTTCAGAATTTTATGGTAGATTACTGTTACCAATAAGACGCCATAATTTCCATTCACCATTAGTTTGACGCTTGTATATTGCAATCTCTTTCACGTCGATTTTACTTGATTCGCCACTTGCTTTATTAGTCATAGTTCCTGTGACTGTTGTTCGAGAGAACGCCCACTCACCTAAGATATTTATCTCTACAGGAGTAATGATGATATCATATTTGAACTCATCAAAATCTGCCTTGCAATCTGCAACAAGACCTTCGTGCGTAGTTATCTCAGGTGCATTCGAGGGCATAAATATCCCTTTTTCGTCAAACAAATCAGCCCACGCTTCAAAATCTCCGTCATTATTAATTTGAGTAGCCCTACTTATAAACGTTTCTATTGCTTTAACATCGGCTTGTGTTGATATTTCTTTTTTTTCGTCACATCCAATTATTAAAAGAAAAATAAATAAACTGCAAATAAAAATAATATTGTAATGTCTCATTGTTCACTCTCCTTCCTTAATTTTGATTGTTTTATTATTTAAGGGCATAACAAGAGCTTCACCTGTTGCGGGATTTCAAGGCACTTTGGCTGCGGTCTAGAATAGGCTCTGGGATGGCACTAAGTCTAGAAATCACGCAAAAGCTCCGCAATCAGGTGCAAGCATCGTTATACATCCCTTATTACTCTTTTAGATTTCCTGTCTTTTCGGGCCAGTCTCCACCTAGAAAAGTATCTAAAGCATGAAAAATCGTACTCGGTCTTTCAAGCCAGGGGAGATGACCTGCATTATGTACCACTAGCAGACGGTTATTGGGCAATGATGAAGACCACTCTCTGGCAGATTCTAATGGAATTGCATCATAATCTCCATGTACTGTTAAGACAGGAATCGTGATATTGCTAAGCTCATCTCGGAAATCCCAATTTCCGAAAGATTCAATGATAGTCGGAAGAACTACATTCCATATCCTATCTGGCCTCTCATTC
>JBHIFL010000214.1:0-1978 GCA_046761065.1 Candidatus Heimdallarchaeota archaeon | reverse complement strand
AAACCTGACCCGAAGCACCCACCTTAAGCAAGTCACTCGTCCTCTTAATCCGACGACTCAAAAAAGACGAAGACATAAAATCACCTAAGAGCAACCTATATCTACTGATGAATACCGTTTAAAATGTATCGTGTAGCTATCAGTCATCTATGGCTGAGGTTTGCTTTCAATGTCCCGGCTTGAACAAGTCAATTTTTTCTATGAGATATTGCAGAATCTGGAGGATCGGTTGGGTGGTAAGCGCCGGCTCGCTGCCTGTCATGGAAAGATGAACTGGCCACAACGTGGCGTTTATTTCTTTTTCGAACTTGGCGAGAGGCGGTCTACAGGGTCAGGTCAAAGGGTTGTTCGAGTTGGCACCCACGCATTGAAACCTAGTTCTCGCTCGACTTTGTGGAAAAGACTGCGAACTCACCGCGGAAATTTGACAGGCGAAAGACCAGGTGGTGGAAATCATCGAGGCTCGATCTTCCGTCTCCATGTAGGGAGTGCCATCTTGCGAAAGGAAGGATTAGAGAGTCGATATCCAACCTGGGGAGCAGGCTCCTCGGCGTCCAGGGAAGTCAGGAACCACGAATACCCAATTGAGAATAAAGTGAGCCAATACATTCGAGAGATGCCATTCTTATGGCTAAAGGTTGACGACCCGCCTGGACCACATAGCCAGAGGGCCTATTTTGAAAGACACTCCATTGCCCTCCTCAGCAACTACGGTAAACTCAGAACTCACGCAGCCATCGACCCGCCATCAGCAGGTTGGTTAGGCTTCTATTGTGCCAGCATCAAGGTACGTCGATCAGGGCTCTGGAACGCAGAACATGTGACAGAACAATATTTGGATCCTGAGTTCCTGAACAAACTCGAGAAAAAAGTTAGGCAATTGTGACCACTAACCCTAGTGTTTAGGCTATACGGCATGTCTGTCGATCATACCAGGCCAATTGGCGACCATAAGATAGCTCCTTTAAGGGAACAAAACATTTCACGCCCGAAGTTTCCAGTTTTGGAATCAGCAACTCTCGGTATGCTCTCCCAGCGTGGAAAAAGGCTTCATCAATCTTGTCAAGAAGTAAAGTGCTTTTCATCTGTCTAAACACCCTATCAGCCCAAGTCCTACGCTCCGCTACGCTCATATTCTTTAACGTCAAATCATAGGGTTCTATTCTATTATTAGGAAGAAGCAAGCCGTATTTGGCACTTAATATGGCAACTCTGTCGTAATTTTTGATTGCATAGGAGTAAGATTTCCTAAATAGAGCTGAAGGTTTATACATCTCGCAAGCTTTGCAGGGACGCTTTTGCTTGGATTTAGTGCAGGAGATTAATCCCAACTTCATTGTGCATTACCCTTCCACTAGATACACGATGCTCATGACAAGTTTTTTAATTTTCCATAGGAATGAAGTTGTAGGAGGTGAGTAAGGATTCCCTTTGCTAAGAATTGGGTTGAGGAACTGGTGGCTGAGTGGCTACAATTAGAGGGTTATTTAGTCGAGATCGGTTTACCAGTGAGTGTCGCAAGAGCCGGAGGTAGATATGAGGCTGATGTTGTGGGAGCGAGAATTAGAGGTAATGGATTGGATGTGTTTCATGGTGAATGCGGACAACTGGCTGGAGGCCAAAAGAGTGTTAATTCACTTCAGAAGAAGTTTTCGCCCAACAATTGTGCTAAAATT
Organism: Candidatus Heimdallarchaeota archaeon; assembly: GCA_046761065.1. Lineage (GTDB taxonomy): Archaea > Asgardarchaeota > Wukongarchaeia > Wukongarchaeales > JBHIFL01 > JBHIFL01. The sequence continues at coordinate 302 of JBHIFL010000214.1, read as the reverse complement.
GAGCACTATTTTAGACAGAGGCTTGGATTTGCTGGAGCGAATATAAATTATCACAAAATGTACATTGCAAGTTTCTGGTCTAAGCCTACAATGCAGGGTGCTGGAAACTTTGGGATAAACGTTAGACCACTACCAGATTTCATACACAATGAAGTTATACAAACTATTCAAAGATGGAAATCCAACCCACCCCAACAGCCCCGTACTAGAGGTGGGCATATAACACTACCTGAATCATGCTGGATCCTACAGTTGATCGATTACCTTAACAATAAAGGTTTGTTAAAATAACTTACGCTTCC
>JBHIFL010000213.1:0-1983 GCA_046761065.1 Candidatus Heimdallarchaeota archaeon | reverse complement strand
GATACCTGCATTTCAGGACATAAGTCGGCTTTTCACCTTAATTGAACATTAAAACGTAAACACCAACTTAGCTATTAGAGACACCCTGACGAAAAGAGTACTTCTCAAAATTTGAAACCTAGTTACAATGCTCATAGGTAGCTTGGTCCCAACTTTGGTTTTGTTGAGATGGAAGGTCCAAGAGATCCTGAGACCTTTTCTGCTTCGTGGTAAGTCCCTGGTAAAAAGCCATAACATGGTATTAAGACACGAACACTCCGAAACGGCATGTTCACGCTGTAAAAACTAAAAGCGGTTTTTTGCGCGGAGGGGAAAATAGAGTTTTTCAACTCAGGGAGTGGCCCTCCCTGAGGCGTTAACTCAGACAGTGTAGCCGGGTGCCCCGATCCGCTGTGCAAATCGCTCATGGTTTTGATTAGTCAGTCTGTCAAGTTGTTGGGAAAGCCCTTAAATAATTTATGCCATTATATAAATCTATTATATTGGAAAGCAGTGGGTGGAATTCGCTTGAAATGTGTTAGATACTCTCACCCACCTGTTTAGCAGCTAAGCGATTTTGGATTCCCGAAAACTACGCTTGCATTAGGTTCAAAAAATCAAATTTATTAATCCAGGTCTTTTCTTATCGTTCTATACGTCTACAGATTTCACCACATTGCAAAACATATTGCTACAACATTGACAAAACATCTGCTCAACGAATTCTCGTTCAATTCATCCTAGGCTTTGAGTTTCGAATAATGCTTTGGTACCTGTATTGGTATCATATTCAAATAATGGTTTAACCATTAAATTCTATATTCACATCTGCTTGTTCATTCGTAGAGACAATATGTAAGCATTTACTTGGGACGCCCCTGCCATCGTTTGAGTGGTTATAGAACTCTCTTTTTGGGGGAGCGTATACACTAGTCATCGAAAGTAGTTATTAACATACCTTGTCTATGTTCAAAGGGTCACGGGATGGACAACCGAAGAGATTTCCTAATAAAGCGAATAACTTTACTTGAAACTTATAATTAATTGTCTATAAAGTTTTTATAATTTTACTATGATTGTTTGTTAACAACACAGCCAATTAGGGCATTTACAAAAATTCAATCATTTCGCGATTTAATCGTGAATAGATCAATACATCAGGGATGTAGCTGGGGTTGGCAATAATGGGTCTGTGTACAATCAGGAAAAATATCCATCTGTAAATTCCTGAGATGCGACTCAATATAGCTGACTTTGACATCTTAAGAAGCTCAAAGCCACTTGTTGCCATCAAATGACTCTACCAAGGTCAGGGGTTGGTCCTACAAAAATCCATCAAGACCTCTGAATAGCGGCTTATATGGATAACTTTGGCATTTTTGGAATGCCAATATCACTCATTCTCATCAAATGACTCTGCCGAGGGTTCTGCGTGAGAAAATGTATGAAAAAAGGAGTGAAACTATCATCAAGACGGAATGAAATCATTTTAGAAAACGAATGGGGGTAGGATCTTGAAAAAACCAAATAATGATAATATTATCAAAAAGGGACTAAATATCTTTTTTTGGATTCTTATTCTTTTCCTGCTTGTTACAACTAATTACCAAACTCAGAACATGTTTCAACCTGTGGAAGATATTTCAATTGCTCATGAAAGAATTGACTACAGGTCTCATCCGTATCAGAACATTTTTAGGAAAGCTAAGACTGTTCAATCCGGGTCGGGATCCTCCTTTGCAGTCCAAGAGACGTTTAATGGGTATAATTCGAGCGTCTTAGGGAACACAACGAATTCATTCAATAATCCTTCGAACCGAACAAGTGATTTAGATATTACAAATCCGACAAATTATCAAAAACAGAGTGGAACGATCACGGTCGCGAATATCACGGCGGAAAATGACTGGAGAGAAATTGAGTCGAAAGCAGAATTACCAATAGTTATGTTGGGGGGAGCAACATCGAATCCAAATACCACAGCGATGGAGTTCAACATAACCG
>JBHIFL010000212.1:0-2017 GCA_046761065.1 Candidatus Heimdallarchaeota archaeon | reverse complement strand
TTTGTAAAATCAATCCCATTTCAAACTCATTGGGAGTTAAATATCCAATGGATGAATGAATTCTTTTCTCATTGTAAACGTCCTCAATGAAGTTATGAATTCTTATATACGCTTCATTGAAGGTCTCATATTCAAATAGATATACCTCCTCCCATTTTAAGGTCTTTATAAAACTTTCAGCAAACGCATTATCAAAAGGATTTCCCTTTCTACACATGCTGATTTGAATATGGTGTTTTCTGAGACAGTCAATATAGTCATATGAGGCATACTGAACACCCTGGTCAGAATGATGAACTAATCCTTTTAGTTCCGGTGTCCATCGAGCATCCAGAGCTTTGTGCAATGCATTCAAAGTTAGACGTGTGTCCAAAAATCTATCCAGCTCCCAGCCTATACATTTTCTGCTGAAGACATCAAGGATTACAGCAAGATACACAAATTCACTGAGCAAACGGATATAAGTTATATCACTAACCCACAGTTGATTTATGTCCGTAACAACCTTATCCTTTGCAAGATTTGGATAAACTGGAAAAGAATGATTGGAATCTGTGGTTCCAACAAACTTTCTTTTTCTGAGGCAGAGCAAATTATCCTCACGCATTAATCTCAACACTCGTTTGTGATTTACTTCATAACCACGTCTGTGCAATTCTTTTGTGACACGTCTGTAACCATAACGTGGAAACATCAAAACAATATTCTGTATCTCATCCTTAAGCTGCATCTCAAAAGGATCTGATAGAAAACCTCTATTTTTCCTCTTAAGATGGTCATAGTAACCACTTTTACTTACATCCAATAGAGAACAGGCCCTCTTCAAGGGTAATGAGTGATGAAAACTCTTTTCTTTTTCAATTAGACTGTACATCAGCTGAGCTTCTCCCTCTTTTGATACTGAAGTAAGCTCTTTTCCAAGTGTTCCAACGTTTTTTTTAAAAAGGTGTTCTCCAGATACAATTGACCTATAGTTCTTTCTAACTCAGCTATTTTTGCCTGATCTTTACTTATTTTCCCATTACCACTGAATGCTTCATCAGGATTTTCCCTGTATTGTCTCTTCCATTTATTGATCACTGACTCATGAATTTCATATTCCCTGGAAACTTGAGCTATGGTCTTACCGCTCTCTATCTCCCTTAAAACTGATAGTTTGAATTCCCTGCTGTATTTACGACGTTTCTTTGACACCTTGAACCTCCTTAAGTTTGATATTAAACTCCCGGCCATGACCCAAGGGCCTGCCTTTTTCATAAAGCCAGCAGTGGACCATTTCATGTTTAAGTGTTTGCTCAACTTCTTCCCAGCCCTTTTCCCTTAAATGCTTTAAGGAAAGGTAAATTGCCTTCTTTTCAGGAAATGCTCTGCCATAGGTTTTTCTCATATTTTTACTGAAAGTAATTTGATATTTTCTCCTTAATTCGTTATTGAAGTACTTTTGATTGATTTCATTAAATCTCTCTTTTGCTTCTCTCTGTATATGAATAAGATTATTTGGTCCATACAGTTCTTTTAACATCTCCACAGCTTTTATTGCCAATTGTGATGGTTGGCGGAATCCTGTCTCCCATTGGGATATGGTAAGGGTAGTCACTCCAATTCCCTTTGCCATTTCTGCCTGGGTTATTCCTAAGCTCTTTCTTATCTTTTTGATCTTATTTTTATCCATAATTTACTATAGCTACGCTATACTGAACTCCCAAATTGTTGTTCTTTTTCTTTATTATCAGTCCTTTAGAGTTTTTTTCTTTCAAACTTCATTCTATTAAATTTATGTCCTGAGCTTTGTCCATATTTTCAACTATTACCATAAACTATATTTGAATTTTTTCTTATACTACCTTAACTCCCTGTCCGTTCAATGGGGTGCAGTCCAAATTTCTATGCTTAACGATCATTTAAGTGTTACAAGCGTCAATATGTATTTACGCCAGATAAAAGCCGCATTTAATTATGCCGTAACCCACAATTATATTTATGAAAATCCAGCAAAAGAGGTAAAACAGATAAAAAC
>JBHIFL010000211.1:0-2072 GCA_046761065.1 Candidatus Heimdallarchaeota archaeon | reverse complement strand
AGAAAAAGAGGAAGGCCAATAGGCCAAGTTACAATCCGGCTCGAATACAAAGGTGAGGTCGGGGATTGGTTCGATCTGCTTCAAGCTAGCCCGGATGAAATGGAGGAAATTTGTAAACCCGTGGGCTGGAGTCCAGCTCAAATCTTCAAAGACAAAAATGGTATGTACGCAGCTATTTTGAGAAAAGTTCCTTAGAGGGCTTGCACTTTTTAGAAGAAACTAGCAATTGTAGATGGAGTGAGAAGTTGAGGGAGAAGGGGTCTAGCTCGGAAATCGTGATAGTGATCGCCATTATTACTGTCGCAGCTGCCGTCGGATACTATTTTTTCTCAGCTGGTGCTGGAGAGGAAGGCGTAGAGGGTGGAGAAACAAGCCCAACACCTCCACCCGCGCCACATTACGAGGTAATTGCAACCGTGACCTCGATGATAGATGGTGATACTACTTGGGTGAGGATAGAAAATATAGTGATAGAATTGGACCCGAGCGGGCAAGTGTACGAGGGTAACTTGGAGAGGGTGAGATATGGAGGGGGGGTAGATGCTCCTGAAACATGGACTGATCCTCCGCAGCCGGGATCCTTGGAAGCCACAGAATTTATAGAAAACCTCATCCCAGTTGGGACCACAGTTTATTTGGACCTTAACTCCCTCTCCAGAGGGGGCCAAACTGACCGTCCGTACCGTGGAACTCATGAGCGGTTGATTGGGGTAATTTACGCGAAGATCGACGGAAGGTGGATCAACATCAATGCCGAGTTATTGCGCTGGGGTCTGGAGGAATACCCAAATCACGACTGGCTTCGATATATTTACTTCCCTTCGGAATGGGATCCCTACGAGTGGCTCGAGGAGAGCTACCCCTATGTCCGAGGTTTTGTTGAGCGTAGGGATGTCATGGTCTCGATTTTGCCGGATGAAAAAATTGGTGGGCCCGGCGAGAACGTTACCTTTAAGGTTTTTATCAAAAACACTGGCAACGTCGAGGATACATATAGCCTAATCGCGGGCGATGTTATCGGCTGGAACCCTATGCTGACCGACAATCTCATCGAGAATGTCGCGCCAAATCATCTCCATACAACCGCGCTAACCGTCAGCATTCCTGGGAACGCGGAGAACGGTACCCGGGATTACATAACTGTCATCGCTACCTCCATAGAGGAAGAGAATGTAAACAACTCCGCAGGCTGCATAGTAACCGCAACCGCAGCAGAATAGTATGATCCATCGCTGACATACCCACGAATGACTTTTTATGCATCTCGTCCTGAGTAATGTAGGATTTTAAGTACGATCGCTATTAGTTAAGCGAATTAAAGGAGCTGGAATAATGAAATCGTGTAATGGGGGCCGTGAGATTAAAGCCATTTTCTTTGATTTAGACAATACCCTCTACGATTACAATTCTTCCTCAGAGTACTCAAAGAACAAAGTTTTCTCTTATTTGCTCAATAGGTATCCCCACTTGAAGCAAGAAGACATCCTCTCCAGTTACGAGAAGATAATACAAGAGGCGGTGGAAGAGGAGGTTAAAGGGATATATGATGCTTGGGATCGGCAGAAACGGTTTTCAAAGCTCCTTCTATCTCTTGGACTAAAGGACGACGAGCTTTCAAAGAAGCTTGTGACCATTTTCGCGGAAGCAAGAGCAGAGTCCTCGAAGCCTTATCCAGAGGCCCACGATGTCTTGAGCAAATTGAGGGAAAAGTATGTGTTGGGCATCATAACGAATGGACCAAGCGTTTATCAAAGAGAAGAGATCTCGCTGCTAAAATTGGAGTCATATTTCTCGCACATTCTTATCGCTGAAGAAGTTGGATTCCGAAAGCCCGCGAAGGAGATCTTCCAAATGGCCCTGAAAAAGGTCGCCTGTCATCCCGAGGAAGCCGTGATGGTTGGAAATAATCCAAGGGAGGATATCAAGACCGCGAAAAAACTTGGGATGGGGACTGTATTATTGGATCCCAAAAATAGGTTTGCAAAAGAAGATTTAGTCCTCGAAGAAAGACCGGACTATTTGATCAGGAAGTTTGCTGAACTCCTAGAACTTTATTGAACTCTCTTAATGAC
>JBHIFL010000210.1:0-2102 GCA_046761065.1 Candidatus Heimdallarchaeota archaeon | reverse complement strand
AGTCCAGCGATACCGCACCGATCCCGTAGTACCCAATGCGGAAGCCGATGTGGACGGCGACGGGCTGACAAACGTGGAGGAAGTCGACGAATATGGAACCGATCCCACCCTCGCGGACACCGATGATGATGGGACTAGCGATTTTGATGAGATATTCGAGGGAACAGACCCTCTGGTGCCCGACAGTGCTTCGTTTCGGCTGCGAAAGATGCTTAAGATACTAATCCCCCCGCTTGCAGTTCTAATAGGGGCACTAGGCCTAGTATGGCGCTATAAACTGGCTAAGATCTGGAAAAAACGACGACCACGACTGGAAGCGTTTTTTTGCGATGAGAAAGCTACCATGGGAAACAAAATCCCCTTAGAACTAGTCATAATTGGGCCGAACGAATTTTCAATACCTGTCAAAATACAGTGGGAAACCCCACCGGAAGTGAAGTTGGAGAATACAGAGCAAACATTGGAAGTCCAGGGGGAAGAAAGAATTCAAGCAATTGCTGCTGTTTTAAAACCTGGAGAACACCGAGTCAGGGCGCGTATAGAAGGGAGCAACCCAATTACAGGAATACCATTTTACATATGCTGGTGTGAATGTAAGATCTTGGCCAAAGAGCATGAAATGATACTTTCAGTCGTAGGACACATTTTTTATTCACTCAAAGTGTAATCCAGCGTTCTTTAGGTCTTGGGTGAAAGATTTTGCTGTGATGAATTCAGCTTAAATTAAATTTTTATGGGGTTTCTAGGAATTATTATTGAAACTAATAAGTTCACCACAACAGGATTTTCTAGGTAATTGGAGGCTAGGCCAACTCCAAGAAGTCCAAAGTGATCGAATTGGAAGATAATAGTTTTAAGAGGATACTCTCTAGAGGAAGAAATAAAGCGGCAGATCCTAAAACACACTCTAGAGGACGTAAAGCTACCAGCCACAAGAACGCAGATCCGTTCCGACTTTTCCTAGGGGTAAGTAGCTATATTGTGTTTCTCCTTCTCGTGTTGACGTTGTTAGAAATGAATCGGCTTGACATCCCAATAGAAATTGCGAATTCAACGATATTTATTTTGTCAGTGAGTATTTTTCTTGGAATGATTCTTCTGCTCCTGCTTGCCCTTATTTTGTTATTCGTTGGGTATGTCACTCCAGTTATAGCAGAGGAGAGAGGGCAAAATATAGACTGGGCAAGGGTCGAGAAGCTCCGGAAATACGGTCTCCGAATTTTTTATGGGGTTGTTTTCGTGTCTATGATTTGCGTGTCGCTCCCTCCCATGATTTTTGTCATTAGTCCAGCTGATGCACCACTCCCTTTTCTGCTGGGGTTGGTATTGCCTGGTATCGTGCTCGCTATAGGCTTAGGAGAGTTTGATGTAAGAACGCCTATGGTGGTGGCGCTGATTCTGCTTGGAGCAACGGCGGTCACCTTAGTCCCAGACATGTCAGAAATCGCAGATCTGATTGCTATCTGTGCCTATTATTACCTAGTGGTGGGAGTAGTCCTAATTTTCATTGCTTACGTAAGAGAAGGGGGAGAAGAGGACAAAACAACTCAGGATTCGCTTCCAATTTTAGATTGAAGTAGAAAACAAAGAACAAGGAAAGAACAACGAATTATGCGGTAACGGGCCAACATGACGAGTTCAAAAGGCAGTCGGAGCGGACTTTTAGAGGACGGGGTTAATAAACCTATTTGAATGAAAAACAAGAGCAAATTGGCTCCACTCAATCCCCAAAATTCGAACACCTTAAAATTTTTCAGGTAAAATCAATGAATCAATTTATCAAGTCCAAGGGCGACAACGAAACGAGGAGTAGATGATATCGCGCAAACTTGACACCGCATTGTTACTGGCCTTTCTGTTGGTTCAGTTGTTCAGTGTGTTGTTTGTTCATGTCATCACCATGAAAGGGAGTCCGGATGGAGACAACCCTGAACACATACACTTGACGTATCAAGGTGATCCTGCGTCTACAGTAACGGTGACCTGGCAGACAGGCACTCCTACAATAAGCGCTATGGTATTGTACGATACCGTCGCTCGGAGTGGCACGCCTTCCCTATACAGATATTCCGCTCCAGGGTCTAGTCACACGTATGAGGGGG
>JBHIFL010000209.1:0-2105 GCA_046761065.1 Candidatus Heimdallarchaeota archaeon | reverse complement strand
TTTGGGCATCAGCAATTATCATTGGTATAATTCTCTTGGTTTCGTTTGGTCTTGGGTTGTGGGAACAAAAAGAAGATTTGGCTCCTGAATTCACTCTCCAAGACATTAATGGAGACGTTATCCGCTTAAGCGACTTCAAAGGACAAGTAGTGTTGCTTAACTTTATGGCAACATGGTGCCCCGAGTGCCGACGTGAAATGCCCGTTTTGGGACAAGCATGGGCAAAATACAAAGACTTAATAATCTTGATCTCCATCGACATTGACCCCACAGAATCGGACGATGTATTACAAGATTTTGCCCAGACGTTTCATTACGCAACGTGGATTTGGGCCAGAGACACAGCAAACCTAGCTCAGGTTTATGGAGTTAATGCAATTCCAAAAACGGTCATCATAAACAAAGACGGTTATATAAACTTCGTTCACACCGGCGTGATAAGCGAGCAAACATTGAACAGTCAAATTGAACGGTTGCTTGGTTGAATCACATGGCCATTGACATTTCAACCTCAGCCTTCATATTTTCCGCAGGATTCTTGGCACTTTTCTCTCCATGTGGATTTCCAATGCTTCCAGGGTACGTTGGATATTATCTTGGAACAAAAACTAACCTTAAAAATGCTGGTGTCGGAAGCATAGCATGCAGTCTAGGATTGCTAACCGTGTTTTCCATGATAGGCGTTGCGGCTTCGTTAGTCAGGAATCTTGTGAACGCTTATGTTTGGGCTCTTGAACTCCTTGCTGGGATCATAACAATTTTCATGGGACTCGCCTTGTTAACGGAGTTAAAATCGCAGTGGTTCATTATTCCAGTCAAGGCGCCTGAGCAAAAAGGTCTCCTAGGTTTGTTCTTTTACGGCATAGTATATGGGTTGGCGACCATCAGCTGCGCAAGCCCAATTTTCTTTTCGATCCTATTTTATGCGTTTGCTGCCGGAGGAGCTGTCGAGGCTTTTGTCACGTTCGTGATTTATGCTTTAGGAATGGGATTTCCATTGATTTTGATCACAATCACTGTTTCGAAGGCTAGACACTGGCTGCTTAAAAGGATAGTAGAGTTGATTCCGTTGATTAGAAGACTAAGTGGTTTGCTTCTCATTTTCATCGGAGCTTATCTAATCTACTATTACATTGTTCAAGTCGGTCTCTGATTAGTCAAAGAACGATGAGAATCAAACAGATCAATGTTTTGTAAAGTTTGGACCCACGCGCTTTTCTTTCATTTTGCGTCTATAGACGAATACAACCAAAACGATAGACAACAAAGCAGCAACTAAAACTATTATTTCAAGGATGGGCATGCTCGCCGTAGGAGACCCAGGATAGGAATTTGGGTCTCCAGGGAATGTGCTCGCTGCAAGTTCTTCCTCATTGGTGAAACCGTCTCCGTCTGAGTCCAGATTAGCTGTTGCGTTTATGTTTAGACCCAAACTCAAGTAATCATCTCCAAATACATTAAGTGGTCCTCCAGACGCTGCTGTGTGGCAGACAATGCAATAATTTTTCAGTGATGATGGCAGATCCTTTGCGTATGAAGGTCTAGCTTTCGTTGGTGATGAAACAACAAAAGCCCAAATGGTGAAAGCGATCAGCGCAATCATGGCGAGATTGAAAAGAGCGTTCTTCCATTTCCTACATGTTGCCACTGTTTGCACACCCATCGGTTTAAACAAGTTTTTATATGTAAGTATCATAGAAAATCTTAAGAGAGCATTTATATGCTTTATTCTCATCCATGCAGATGAGGAAGGAAGTAGATCAGGTGGAAATTCGCAACGCTGTTTATCTTATCATCACAATCTTTGTCAACGTCATCGCTTCCTATGCAGCGTTCGTAGCTGCTCCCCCAGAAGCGACAATGGGCGATCTCTACAGGATTTTTTACATACACACTCCGGCTGCTTGGGTATGCTACCTCTCATTAGGTATCGCTCTGTTGAGCAGCATACTTTTTCTGGTTAAAAGAGATTTCATTTACGACACCCTTGCAGAGGTATCAGCCATTTTAGGGTTAATCTATGGAGCAATAGCGTTGGTGACAGGCTCCATCTGGTCAAAAGTAGCGTGGGGAGCCTACTGGAACTGGGATCCGCGACAAACTAC
>JBHIFL010000208.1:0-2157 GCA_046761065.1 Candidatus Heimdallarchaeota archaeon | reverse complement strand
TGCTCAAACTTCTGTTTGAGCTGATGAAGAATTCGAAGAGAAGCGATAGGGAAATCGCCAAAATCATAGGAGTTTCGCAGCCAACCATAACTAGGATGAGGCAACGGCTGGAAAAGAAGGCTATAGTAGAGTACACTGTTATACCAGACTGGAAAGAACTTGGATTCGAAATCATGGCGTTTACATTCGTCAAGGCCACAAGACGACCGGAATTGAATGAGAAGACAAGAGAATGGGCTATGAAAAACCCCAACGTTGTTTTTGCGGCAGGAGGCGAAGGCATGGGAATGGACTGCGCGATGATATCTTTTCACAAGAATTTCTCCGATTTCTCGAGTTTCATTACGAATTTAAGAGTGGACTGGGCTGAAAACCTGCAGGACCTACAGAGCTTTCTTATGACTACGGACGGAGAGAGAATGATGAAGCCTTTCTCCCTTAAGCATCTAGAGAAAGCTGGGGGAGAAGGAATCTAGACAGGTGCTGGCAGTCTAGCAAACTTTACAGCTTCTCTCCACGTTGAAACCGATTCTTTGACCGTTTGTTAAGGGTTAACCTTTGTTTGTTCACAGGAGAGGAAATAGAAACCCTTAATTTAACCTCTGATTTTCAGAACTAGGAGGGCCCGTAGCTTAGCAAGGAAGAGTCTAACAGCGCCTAAAGCACCGGGCTTTTAACCCGGGGGTCGGGGGTTCAATTCCCCCCGGGCCCGCTAATAATTTCAAAAGGAAGACCGCTTTATCAGTGGGTTTTCATCCTTTTGCATCAACCAAGGGCCTTTAGGACCGTCCAATGGCTCAAAGCATACTAACAATTTGGTGCAACCCATACATTCATTAGGAATCGGCTTATTTCTTGGATAAACACTCATATACCCAAAGTAATGCGGGCAACCCTGAGGCGTTTCTTTTTTGATTTCAACCCGCAACTCTTGTTTTAGCCTAATTCGTTGCTGTTTTGATCCGGTAACCATTAAATAATACAAAATAAACAAGGATACAAGGATCAATGTAAGGGACAGGAGAATTATTTGGTTAAATTCAAACATAGATTATAATAAAATCGTTCACAAAAAAATAGATTACGAATGTCAAATATTGAGTTCAGATTTGGAATCTTACTCCGAACCGAACTTTAGTCTAATCTTGCCTAAAGAGGCATACTGACACGTTGAACTGTAGGATTGGAGCCTTCATCATGATGGAGGTGTTATCAACAAACCCTTTTTGGTCATGTTTTGGGGTAAGGTAGTTACCTTGCAGGACTTTGAAAGAAATTGAATGGACGGAAAGGACTTGAGAAAACCGACTAAAATGTTCTGTATCCTCGGCTTTCCAACACAAACAAAAGTTCATCTGGTATGGAAAAACATGAGAACACATTCAAAGGTTTATTAAGAATCTGGATTGTGTGTTCATAAGACATTTCAATATTTTTCGTCAAATTTTGAATCTAGTCTCAATTTGGTGAGGAGAGTTAAGATTGATTAGAAAACTGAAGGTGGCGCTGGGAGTAAAAGGGTTCCTTTGCCTCATGTCTCTCGTAGTAATCGCTCTAGCTTTGGTAGCTTATACCACACCAGTAACCATAAGCCCGACGCAACAATTCACTATCGGAGCTACGACAGCGTCTTGGATAATTTACGTTAACGATGTGGACGAAGTAAGGTACTTGCCAGGCTCGGGCACTCCAGCCGGATCTGCAGAACCGATATTCAACGCTAGCGATTCTGATACATATGCATTTAAGGTCGTGACAGATGCGGGCAGAGTTTGTGCAGTCAAGATTGAGCTAACATCTGCAGTAAACAGCAGCAAATTCTCAAAATTTCAGATCACAGCAAAGTATTGGAACGGTTCCATGTGGCTGGATGAAACCCTATACGCTTCAGCGACGGGGGCGACGACAAAATCTTACATTGATGACTTGACGGCTGGGGACGCGGGCTACATTCATCAAGCCACATCGACGACAAAGTACTATCTGATAAAGGTTACATACTCGTATGACCTCGTAGACACCACAACCTCAGTGACCGTGACCTTACAGTACACGCCATTGCCACGGGAGTCATTTTAAGAAGCCCTCCCCCCTTCTTGGGGTATAAAAATGAAAAGAAAAATCGAATACCTAAAGGTAAAGTTTATCCTCGGATCC
>JBHIFL010000207.1:0-2166 GCA_046761065.1 Candidatus Heimdallarchaeota archaeon | reverse complement strand
CCGCCGTTGAGAGGGCAGCTCCGACCAGAACCCCGGCTAAAATGCGGGGCATCCTAATCTGAATAACTATGGTTTCCTCGACTTCCGTGATATCCGAAAACGTGGTCAAATGGTTTATTGCCGGTAGCCCCTTGATGAAGATTTTAAGAACTTTGAGTGGTGGTATCCCTGTAAAGCCTATGTTTGCCGATAGAAGGATTACGACTATCAACGATACTATTAGGGCAATCATTATCAATTTCCATTTGTAAACGCGCTTGAGGTAGACATCTTCAACCCCATCATTAGAAATCAATATTTTATTAATCAACTTCTTTCAACCTAATTCCATATTTCGTTAACCTTCCTCCACAGATCCACAATTAGTCTCCAGCTTGGACAGCGTTAAAAGGCCATAGTGGTCGATTATATCGAAATATTTCATTCTCACTTTTACTACTTTGTTCAAAGGAGGACCTTCAAGCACTAAAGTATGGTATTCTCCATATTCACCACAAGGATCCATCCCGACGTTCTTGGCTAAAGATATAAATTCCTCTACTAATTCCTGATTCAAAATCTTTCCAAGCCACGACGTATCGATAAGCCCTATATCGACGCCCACGATCATGGGTCTTAAACCGATTCTAACTTCCTCTCTTAATAGCTTCTCGGTGTCCAAATCCCAAAGGGGTTCAAGACATTTGATGCCAACTTGATCACAGATGCTTTCAAGCCATTTCCTGTGCTCCTCTACAAAAATATCTCCGGCTATGACCCCACTTAAACAGAGGCTTTCTAACAAATCGATCAAAGATTTTTTAGGATCCTTTCCCCTGACATCGTTTTTGATTAGTGGGATACCGACCGCTTCAGCTATGAGCTCTACCACCTCTATGTTGAGCGTGTGGGGAGAAGGTCTAGGAAAATCGTAGAGGTTGCACAACAGATAGTCCACGTTAATACCTATCGAAAGGACCTTGGCTAAGGCGAAAACGCTTTCTTTGCCACCAGAGAAAAGTAGGGCGTAACATTCCATTTTTTTAACCTCTAAACCAGATAAGCTCCGCAAGTTCGGCAGAAAGAGACCTCGGCAAGAATGGTAGAATTACAGTAAGGACACGTTTTGTCTTTTACGTTTTCAGGTCCAGGTACCCCGAATATAGATCTATAAGCTTCATAATAGTATAATTGTTCTTTATCGCGTATTGTGACCTTGTCTTCAATCAGGTATTTTTGCTTCTTAACCTCAAATTCTTCATCGGATATGGTTGAACTAAAGAGTGCGGGAAGGACGGTTGTGCCGGAACCCATTTCTATCGGTGTCTTCACCCTCCAAACGACCTCTTTCGGCAGAATATCCTCGAATGCTTTACGGAGTATCCACTTCCCCCAAGTTGTGCCACACTCGACACGAACCTTCAGTCCCGAATCTATTTTCATGGTGTATTCCTTAAACTCTGGATCAAGGTATGGTAGTCTAACCTCAACGCCTAGGTCCTTTGCTAGATTAATGCATGAAAACCTCATTGTATTCCAAAGTTTCTCCAATTTAGAATCTAAACATTCTTTAGTTAACTCAAAAAAGAAGCTGTATCCTGCGAAGAGTTCATCAGAACCATCTCCGGTCATAACAGTAGCTATGCCATTATCCCTAGCATATTTCAGGCCGATATAGATTGTCGTATCATTTCGAATCTCCATGGGATCAAAGGACTTAATCACACGAATAACATCTCGAATGACATTGTAGAGCTGATTCTCCCCAAAAACATAAACATGATGCTCTAAGTTTAAACAAGTTGCAATAATCCTTGCATATTCGATATCCGGTGCTGGAGCATTTTTAAAACCGACAGTAAAGGTTTTAGGATTACCGTATTTTGAAGCAATACATGCGAGAATGCTTGTATCGAGACCACCCGAAAGAAGGATTCCATCAGTTAAGTTCCGTCGTACGGAGTCCTCTAACAGTGATCGTAATTTACCGCAAACCTCGTTCAATAAACCATCCGACTCCCAAGATTATCACGGTTTTAGTGACTTAGGAATAGTTCCGGATGTATAATCTTGGCGAGTTCCTCCAAACCCTGTACAATTCTCGGCCCAGGCCTAAGGATGAGGTTTTCGTCGAGTTCATATATTCTATCGTTCTTGACGGCGTCGATGAGGCTCCAACCGGGGCGT
>JBHIFL010000206.1:0-2185 GCA_046761065.1 Candidatus Heimdallarchaeota archaeon | reverse complement strand
GCATGAAGAACCTGAAGAATGAGGAGGTAACACCATGCTTGGTCTTAGTTTGATTGTTCTAATAATTGTGTTCACAAGCTACTTAATCATTTCCAGATTTTATGAATGGGCAGCCGTAATCGCCATGGGTGCGGTTGCGCTGCTTATAGCAATTGGCGAAACAATAGGCTTCTTCACTATTAACGATGCTCAGAATAGTGTCAACCTCGGCGTTCTCGCCATGATGGTTTGTCTAGGTGTCTTCACGGATGTAGTTGCCCGGAGCAGATTTTTTGACTGCTGCGGAGTAAAACTATGCCGAAAAGCTAAGGCGCAGCCGTTAAAGCTCCTCATTATTTTCAATTTGTTTACTTATGCGGTCTCCCTGATATTAAATAATCTCACTGTCGTATACGCCGTTTTTCCCCTCACTCTCCTGCTTGCGCGCCAAGTGGGATTTGAAAAACGGTATTTTAAACTCCTCGCCATCTCGATCGTTATTAGCAGCAATGTTGGAGGAGCATCTACTGCAATCGGAGACGCTCCGAACCAAATCATTGCTATAACACAAGGCATCCCATTCATTGATTTTCTTTGGGCAATGACACCTGTTAATTTCCTTTCGGAAATGGCATTCCTCTTTATGATAAGCTGCCTTTTTCGCCGGTATCAGCGACAGATGCGAGCCATGAATGCATCAGACCGCGCTGAGGCAATGCTTGCTGGTGACCTGACGTCACGGATAATAGCATTTGACTACCGTTCCACCAAAATTGACAAACGTTTTGCGACTCCATCTGCAATAACGGCAACATTAATGATTATCGGTTTTGTCCTGTCTGGCGCATTTGATTTGCCGCTTCCGCTTGTCGCTTTAGTCGGCGCCGTAGCGACACTTTTGTTCGTTCCAAATGGACACGAGTTCATACGGAGCGCCAAGATAAAAGACGTGTTAATCATGAGTTGTCTGTTTGCCATGGCTGGAGCCGTTCAGGCGACCGGGATAATCAAATATATCGGTAATCTTATTCCAAAAGTTGCAAAAGGAAACTCGTTAATAGCGATGGATTTGTTGGTTATACTTTCCGGAGTAATGACGGTTCTCTGCTCGGCTGGACCTACTGCGGCTACGCTGGTTCCACTAGCGGCAAATTTTGTACACATTGTACCATCGCATCCTAATCTTCCTTTCTTTGCTATGTCTTTTGGCGTCCTAGCTGGAAGTTCAACAAACCTTTACTCAGCAACGGCAGGACCGATTGTGGCGAGTAGAATGGAGGAGATAGCTGGAGTTCCCCTCGGCTTTTGGGATTTTTTGAGAATAGGTTGGAAAGTCTTTCTGGTTTTTGAACTGATTGCACTTTGTTTCATATCGATGTGGATTATTTTGACAGGTTGAATAACTCATCTGCTTTCACTTAACACTTGATTTAACCAGTCAGAAATATACTCCGCTATCTCTTGCCAACCTGGTTCCCCGATGACCCAGTGAGCGTGGTCGGAAAATTCCTTGTAAGTTGAAACATCTTTATATTTGTCTGCGACCTTCTGGACAACAGAAGCAGGGGTAATCCTATCTTGGGCTCCTGCAATGACTAAAACAGGACAAGTAACCTTTGATTCATCAACTTTTGCTGCTTTTTTTAGGTCTAAAAGCCAGAAACCCATCTCAAATCCTGCCCGACCCGACTCGTAAACAAACCTGCTGTAGATTTCTCGTTGCTCCTCAGGCGGCAGCAAATGCAGCATGGAATACACTGCCTCTTCAAATGTCTGACGCATTGGCTTTCTCCAAAAACCCCATTTCGTGAGAGCACTCCAGAAACTCTTCATCACCGATGGTTTCAGAGCCATGATTCCGGAAGGCGCTCCAGGAGTCAGCAGAACAAGAGCTTTGGCCAAACCTCGACTCCCAAGGATTTGTGCGAGAAGTCCACCCATGGAGTGTCCCATCAAGATAGGCACATCATCAATTTCTCGAATTTCACGTTCGAGGTATTCAGCATAGTCCAATAGGCTGGTAATGCCTAGCTGAGGGTTGGGGAGTTCTTTAGGGTCCATATCGTGAAAACGCAATGTTGGAGTAATGCATTGATACCCATTCTCTTCAAAGAATGTCTTGTACTTCTCCCAGTACCAACCACCGCCCCACATCCCATGAATCATCACAATTGTTTCAGGCATAATTTCCCTCCAAAAGTAAAAA
>JBHIFL010000205.1:0-2198 GCA_046761065.1 Candidatus Heimdallarchaeota archaeon | reverse complement strand
TTTCATATCCAAAAGAGAAAATGGAAGTTATCTTGGCAGATGACGCTTCGACGGACGGAACATTATCCAAAGTCTACGATTTTAGTAAAAGACATCCGGAATTAAACATTAAAGTTGTTAAACAAAATCCACGCATCGGAAAGGCAAGAGTTCTAAACGCGGCTTTACCAGCTTCTACAAACGATATAATTGTTGTGTCAGACGCCGATAGTTTTTGGCCCTCCGACATCCTCCTTAAAGCATTGCCATACTTGTCTGATCCGACAATTGGTGCTATTACAGCATCAGGAGCAATTGACAACCCAAGTCGGTCTTGGGTAACGAGAGGCGAAACCAACTACCTCAAAACAATGCGTCTCCTAAGATTGGGTGAATCAAAAATATATTCCACCATAAGGTTTGAAGGGGGATTTTGCGCTTACAAGAGAAGCGCATTTGAAAAATTTGATTGCGAGTCGGGATCAGATGACTCGGGGACCGCCCTATACGTCGTCCAAAACAAGTTTAGAACAATTTTCGTGCCCGAAGCAACTTTCACAACAAATTTTCCGAACCGACTCAAGGACAAAATTAAGGCAAAAACACGTCGAGCGAATCACTTAATAAGGCTCTGGGTTAAATGTTTGAAACTACTACTGAAGAGACGTTTATTTCTTCCGAAAAGAATAGCAATTCCCGAGATATTCCTTTTCATCTTCAACCCTATAGTTTTCCTTGCTCTAATAGCCGTCACATTGGTCACGATCCTTCTTTACCCATCTCCTTTAATTCTTTGGGTCCTCGTCTTATTGGCAGTAAGCATAGTTCCAACGATCAGAAGTTACCTCATTGAGATAACACTAGACAACTTCATACTTTTTTACTCACTTCTGTCGTGTATAAGAAGAAAAAAATTTGTCGCGTGGGACTAACCCGATTATGATTCTTGACCAACTCAACTCATCTAGGTGTAGAATGTTTGTGAGCGTGTTTTAGAAATATGATAAATGTTGGAACGATCGGCCTCGGAAGGATGGGCAGACTTCATATGATGAATTGTTTGCAGATTGATGACGTCAAGGTAGTTGCTGCCGCGGATCCATCAAAGAAAGCCCTACGCAAAGCAAAATCCCTTGGCGTCAGCAAGCTTTATACTGATTATCATGACCTGTTGAATCATTCTTCCAACATAGACGCAGTCGTCGTATCTCTACCTAATTTCCTGCACTTTGAAACCATTCAATTGGCGTTAGAGGCTGGATTGAACGTTTTTACGGAGAAGCCTATGGCGAACACGGTGAAGGAATGCCGTGAAATCGTGAAGTCGGTGGAGAAGAGCGGCAGGAAATTTATGGTTGGTCATTGTGTGCGATTTATGGGCGTCGTCGAGAAGATGAAAGAAAACCTGGATAAGGGTTTCATTGGGAATTTAGAGGTCGCCACGATTGAAGAGGTTATAAACGGCCCTTTCGCGCATCCAAGGGTTCCTGCTCCAGTGGCGGATTGGTGGTTTGATCCAAGGAAGTCAGGAGGTGGGGTTCTTCTTGATCTGGGTTATCACATGATTGATTTGTTTCGTTTTCTTGTAGGAGATTCTGTAGTCGTTTTTTCTTGTTTAGATCACAAATTTAGTCTTCCTGTTGAAGATAGTGCAATAGTGATATTGCGTTCTTCTGATTCTTCGACGAAGGGAATAATCAATGTTGGTTGGTATCAAAAAACCATATTTCCAAAATATAATTTCCGAGTAATTCTGCACGGCAACGCTGGATACCTTTCCAGTGACGATTTGGTGCCACGTAACCTTTACATTCACGCTATAAAGGAAGGAACTAAAAATCTTCTGCGGAGAATTGTCGGGAAAAAGATCCGTCCTTTGTCTTATACATATTATTATGAATCATATTATAAGGAACTGGAGCATTTTTTCGATTGCGTTAAAAATGATACCGATCCACTAATTTCTGTTACTGATGGATTGAGAACGGTTGAACTTATTGAAGAAGCATATGAGAAATCCCGGCGAGAACTCGTTGCTTAGAGGGTGGTATTGGATGGCCAGTGTTGTTGGTCTGGTGCGGACACGGAGTTCAGTGAAAGAACTAAAAGATTCTATTTCGGAAGTTTTAGATCTTATAGATTTCAAGCTGAATCATCCGGTGAAATCGGTGGTTATTAAGCCAAACTTGTGTTATTATTGGGACGCGGCTACTGGATAT
>JBHIFL010000204.1:0-2231 GCA_046761065.1 Candidatus Heimdallarchaeota archaeon | reverse complement strand
GTCCTCGCTGAACGAAAACATCCAATCCAGCTTCGCCGCTAACTCAGACTTTTCCTCTTCACTCACCGCAGAGAAACATTGTATTTCAATTTTCGGCTCCTCTACTGTGCCCACGGATCGCAAAGCGACTGGAATCAACTTACCCGAATTCAGCCTCAATGCTCGCCTCCAAACTTCGCTTTCGTAAAGGTCTGGCATGGGCTTTTCAAATCCAAAAACAGAGCAGCTTAAATCGAAATCATATGGAGGCTTAGGGTAGAAGTGAAAGCGTGCGGACGACAACATAGCTTTCTCTTTCATGATATTAGCAAAATGTTGCATGTGCATAATAAGGTGGCGGTTCCTCTACAGAGATAAAAAGGGTAGACTTGAACTTCTACAACTTCCTTTTTCTTTTTCTGACGATTCTTCTGTTTAATTCTGTAGAAATTTGAATGATGCAGGCGCATTGCTGATAATTGATGAAAACGGATGCAATAATGATGTAGTGGCTTGTCAAAAATGTTTAATATTTTTGTTCTGTAACTAATTGGGGGGTGTGATCGGTTATGAGAAGTGTTTTAGAAGTGAACGCGAGTAATTGGGAGCAAGAAGTTTTACAGTCTGACATGTTAACAATTGTTGAATTCTGGCATAATCGCTGCCCTTGGTGCACTGAACTCGCTCCGATATTCAACGAGGTTGCCGAAGAATACAAAGATAAAATCAAATTTGTCAAGTTGAATGTTTTAGAGAACCCAGGTAATCGGAAGATAGCGATCCATCATGGAATTATGAGTACGCCAACTTTGATGTTCTTTTGCGAGGGAAGATCTGTAGGCAAGGATGTGGGGTTCATGCCCAAAGAACGCCTAAAGAAGATACTTGATGATATGCTTGAGAAACACAAAGAATGCATTAAGCAGAGCACTGAGTTAAAGATTTAAAACTACTGCCTTTGAGAAAGATATCTAAAGGCTGACAGGGCTGCTTTACATCCTTCTCCAGCAGCTACTACTATTTGTTTCTCCGGAACATTGGTAACATCTCCTGCGGCGAATAATCCAGGAATGTTAGTTTCGCATTTGCAGTTTACGATTATCTCGCCCCAACGGTTTTTCTCAACGAAGCCAACTATGTCAGAATTGGGAACGGACCCTATCTCTACGAATATGCCTTGAACCGATAGTAGCGTCTCCCTCCCGTTTCTTTGCACTCTAATTCCCGTGACAACTTTATCGCCAACTATCTCTTTGACTTGAGTAGTGGTCCAGACCTTCACCTTTTCTGAAGCTTTCGCTTTTTCGACTAACACTGTATCAGCCTTTAGTTGCGGTCCTCTCTCTAAGAGATATACGCTCTTAGCGATTTTAATCAGTTGGAGGACAGCCTCTAATCCAGAGTTTCCTCCTCCAACTACAGCAACATCAAAGCCTTCGAAAAGGGGACCATCACATGTTGCACAGTAGGTGACTCCTCTATTCTTGAACTCTGTCTCGCCGGGTACTTTGAGTTCTCTTGGCTTCCTACCTGTAGCTATGATTGTCGTTTTACCCAGATAGGTGCCAATGTTGGTTTTCACCTTAAATAGATCGCTTTCTCTCTCCACTTTCTGCACTTCTTCAATTTTAAAATCGAACTTGTATCTTTCCAGGTGTTCTTGGAATTTTGCCGCCAGTTCCTCGCCAGTAATATACTGGTAGCCAGTATAGTTCTCTATCTCAGATGAAAAGGCAACTTGACCGCCAACATTGGTAGTAAGCACGATGAAATCCATTTTCTTTCGAGCAGCGTAAATAGCTGCAGTTATTCCAGCAGGACCAGCACCTATTATGATCAACTCGTATATATTCGAAGGTTCGCTCATTTGACTTTCCCACCTTGAATATAACAAGTTCTAGATAAATAGATATTTAAAAGGAAAGGCTTTGCGGAAAGTATTGATTATGGTTGGTGAAGGAGTCGAGGATGTTGAGTTTCTCGCGTGCGCATTATCATAATCTGGTGAATCGCAACTACTCAACCACCTTGTCTCCAGCTTCTAAATACTCTTCTACAGACCCCGTGAACATAACTGATAGCTGGATCTAGTTTCTCCCAAAAACCCAAGCGTTCATTCGGTTGGAAAGGCGCGCTCCCTTTTCTATACAGAGAGAACCTGCGATAATAAACTGTTTAAGAGAGATGGTTTTGACGGAGTCGTCTGCGCTAGCTAATCTGCGTTTACGCTTATCCTTCTGATGAGGGTTGGA
>JBHIFL010000203.1:0-2286 GCA_046761065.1 Candidatus Heimdallarchaeota archaeon | reverse complement strand
ATTTGATCAGGAAGTTTGCTGAACTCCTAGAACTTTATTGAACTCTCTTAATGACAATCAATGAATGCATGCGCGTATCCAAATTTTTTTAATGGCACAATACATTAATCGCTTGTTATCCCATTGTTATTTGGTGGGATAGAAGAATGAAGAAGGAAAACCCCTACGACAAACTGTATGCGAGCAAAGAATACTACTGGGGGAAAAAGCCCTCCAAAATGTGCGACACGGTTATAGAGATAGTCCGGCCCAACCCAAACTTTCGTCCAAGGTTACTTGACTTGGGTTGCGGTGAAGGGAGAAACGCGGTCTATTTCGCCCAGCACGGCTTCGATGTCGTCGGCCTAGATGTATCCCTGCCTGGACTGAAGAAAACAGAGAGATACGCTAAAGAGGCTGGAGTTCAGGTAAAAACGATCCAAGCTGACATCACGAGCTACACGCTCGTCGACACTTACGATGTCATTTTTTCGACGGGGGTCCTTCAATATCTCCCACCAGAAGTGAGGGAGCAGCGTTTCCAAAACTACAAGGACTCAACTTCACCCAATGGCATCAACGCGCTTTCAGCATTCGTGAAAAAGCCGTTCATTCCTAGAGCACCGGATGCCGAAGAGACCTCATATCCATACAAGTCGGGTGAACTGCTGGGCTATTATTGGGACTGGGAAATCCTCTACTCGATAGAGGAGATTTTCGACTGCATGTCCAGCGGTGTTCCTCATAGGCATGCTGTGAATCGGATCATCGCCAAAAAAGTTTAACAAATCAATGGCGCTTTTACTCTATACTGTGAAAAATAAATTGACGAAAGGGTATGAAATTGTTATAGAAAAAGGTTATGACCGGGACGACCATGAAGTTTGCTAACAAAAAGAGAAAAAGTAAGGCAAGTGAAGAAGTGAGGATGTACTACACGGATCTAGGGATAAAGGAGTGGAGGAGGCTCGAGAGAAATCCTTACAGGGGATTGGAGTTTACAACCACGATGCATTTTCTGAAGAAGTATCTCCCGAAGAAGGGTTTGATTTTAGATGCCGGCGGTGGGCCTGGCAGATACACCATCGAACTAGCGAAGCGAGGTTATGGAGTGGTTTTGATTGACATTGTCCCAAAGCAACTCGAAATAGCTAGAAGGAAAATAAAGGAAGCAGGAGTCGAACGCAAAGTTAAGAAAATAGTGGAGGGAAGCATCGTCAATTTGTCAATGTTTAAAGACAATACATTTAATGCCGTCTTGTGCATTGGCGGTCCCCTGTCACATGTGCTTACCAGGAGTAGCCGAGAGAAGGCAGCGAAGGAGTTGGTGAGGGTGGCTAAGAAAGGGGCCCCGATATTTGTCTCCGGCTATAGCAGATTGGCCGTGATGATCAATCAACTGGCCAAATTTCCTGCAGAAATTCCTCACCTGCTGAGAAAATTGAGAGATACCGGAGATTACCTTGGAGGATTTGGCTTCACCCCCTCTCATTTTTTCCTTCCAGAGGAGTTAAAAGAACTATTTGAAAAGAATGGCGTCGAAACGTTAAATATAGTTGCCTCTCACGGGTTAGCATCCACACACGAGAGGGAAGTAAATCGATTGTTCAAAGATAAAGAAAAGTGGAAGATTTGGGTGGAAACGCACCTGAAAACGTGCGCCTATCCCAACATCGCCAGCTTGGGCGAGCACATGATACTCATAGGCAAAAAGAGGTAATCAATGTGGGCACAAATCTAGGTTCAAATTTTTAATACCGCACCACTATGAATAGCAAATATGCCAAGACTCTGTTCTTGGCGTGGTGAACGAGCTTTCACTAATCGATAAATTTCTTTGTTTTTTCTAAAATCTTGTCAAAATTTGCTTTAACTTCAGGTCGTGTCTGATACCACAAATTTAACTTGTCATTTTCATATCTCGGTACAAGATGAATATGAAAATGAAAAACATCTTGTTGAGCCTCTTTTCCAGAAGCATGCAAAATATTTACAGCTTTTACATCAAGCGCTTTTTTGTAAATTATGGCAAGTTTCTTTGCAATGATAATTATTCTTTCAAGCACATTTTCAGGGATTTCATATATGTTCTCATAATGTTTCTTGGGAATAATTAGAGTATGCCCTTCGCTCGCAGGATTGATATCAAAAAAAGCTTTGACCACCTCATCTTCATAGACTGTCCAAGACTTTACTTCGCCCTCTGCAATTTTACAAAATATGCATCTTACCATAGCACTACCTGTTCATGGCTTTTGCCAGCGTAACTATAATCTTTTCATCGTAGTAGAGCTAATCGATGCGAGG
>JBHIFL010000202.1:0-2311 GCA_046761065.1 Candidatus Heimdallarchaeota archaeon | reverse complement strand
TATCCTTTTTCACATGAAGCTTCTTGAACACCGTCGCTATTCCGGCCGAATCATACCCCCTATACTCAAGTCGTTTCAGCGCGTCAAGCAGAATGGGGGCAGCCGGTCGAACACCAACATAACCCACTATTCCACACATCTCACTACCTCGGCAATTTAGGGCTTATGCACTATTAAATTTAGCATGATTGTCCCTCGATCCTGGTGGAAACGTTAAGTGTTGCAATTGAGGTGATGGAAAATTAAAGGTCGAATGGAAACTTACTTTTAAGCGAGCCTAGCTAGATGACCTAAATCTTAAATAATTTAATTATACTTGTCTAAAGAACGGGAGTATGATGAAAAACAAAAAGTGTTTTTACGGGACTTTAATCATAACGGCTGTCGTGCTAATTGTCTGGATGGGTTTATCTGTATATTATGATCGGCAAGAAGGTGTAGCCCCCGAAAAACCACCCTCCCAAGAAGGGGATTGGTTAAAGAAAAATAACACATACGCTTTTCTCGGCGGCGAAAAGGTACCCTCACCGGAAGTTATCGATAATCTCAGTATAGACGTATTTATTTGGGGTCCGTCGATTATCACCAATGACATCCGCCAATTGGGAAGAAGGGCGGTCCCTGTTCTGTGGGGGCTTTCTGCGAGACTGATGGGCGATGTAGAATGGATTAAGGAAGCTTATGGTATAGATCTACTTGAAAACTACCCGGGCATCGATGTAGCGGGAAATACCATTCCCGTAGAAGACCCCCTTGGACTCGGTGAGGGCATGCTCACCATCTGTAGAACCCTTTTTCATCAGAAGCTCGGGGAAGTGCTCAGGAGAATCATAGACGACCTGTTTGTCCCAACGAATCCGAACGGAGTGATTATAGACGAAATCGCGGCCTACGCACCCAATCCAAATGTTAACATGAATAACAATACAATGGTGGCTTTCAGGGAGTTTTTGAAACAAAGATATTCTAATGAAGAGCTGGAGAACAGGTTCGGTATCGAGAACGTAGATAACTTCAATTACCGTGAGTACCTGGCAGGTCAAGGAATTCAATCAGTTTATCTCGACCCAAATCCAGAACTTAAGGATGAATTTAGAAGATTCTTACTTTTGGATGTAAAGGAGGAGATAGGGAATCTGATTGATTACATGAAAGGAAAAATGGATAACTTATACTTAACAGGTAATGTATACGGTCTTTGGCCAGAACAACATGCCTTCATACCCCATTTAGACTTCCTGACCTTTGAGAACCCCTTCTTCACTCAAAGGCTGGGCGGATGGGTAGGAAAGGAAGAGTTTAAGTTTTTCGGGTTATACGAGCTAGCTAAAGCCCTAGGGGAGGGCAAACCTGTTATAGCCTTTCCAGATGTCTTTGATTTCGGGTACTTACTCAATAAGGATGATTACTCCTATTACAAACTGTTCTTATCAGAAGCTTTCGCGATGGGGGAAAGCTTCCTCCTCGCCTTTGATGCTTTAGCAGAGGGAGGGAGGAGATATACTATAAAACCAGAGACCCTTTCACCTTATTCAAATTTTATAAAAAAGCATAACCCTCTACTTGTTAAAAGAAAAGAGTGGACAGATATAGGTGTCCTTTATGACTGGTACAGGAATTTTAGAGATCTCGATTCCCATTACCACTTTATGAAGACTACCACAGCCCTTCAGGAGGGACAATGGCTCTTCGGCGTTGTTTACGTGGGAGATGGAGATGTGGTCGATATCGCTACATCTATGGAGACAAAAGATTACGAGGCGATAATTGTCCCTTACGGTCCCTTCCCACTCAGCCAGCGTTCCCAAGATATTCTCAATCAGTATCAGGCAATGGGGGGGAGTGTGATTTACCTCGAGGAGGGTGATAACAAAGACGACATCCTATCCAAGATGGATTTCTTAGGATTAGATAAGAGGGTGGACATAGAAAACAAAAAGAATATTTCAATCTCTGTGTATGATGTCAATGAAAATAAACAGGTGATTGTCCTTGTTAATTATCATTATGATTGGGAACAGAAAGATTTTATCAAAGAGCAAAACATCAAAGTCACCACAAAAGTCCATAAAAATGTGAAGGAGGTTTATTTCTTCACGCCAGAGCAAGACTTCCCTCAGAGAATCGACTTTTCTATGGATGACGGATACCTCAAATTTACATTACCTGAACTTTACATACTCAACATGGTGATGATAGAGTATTGAATGATAGAGATAGGTACTCGCTATCAAAGTGTATCTGGCTATGGTGTTTCACACCACCCAAAATTGGTCACTTTGTTCGCCAACTTTAGATACTCTCGGCGCTT
>JBHIFL010000201.1:0-2375 GCA_046761065.1 Candidatus Heimdallarchaeota archaeon | reverse complement strand
ACTGGGACCACGGCGTCGCGAGACCGTGGTGCCAAGTTGCTGGCTGAGGTTGTTAGGGAGGTGAAGGCGTATAAAGAAATTCCAGTTCATGTACAGGTAGAACCCCCAAAAAACAGTAAATATTTAGAACTTTTAGCTAAAACCGGTGCGGATACGATTGGGATTCACGTAGAAAGTTTCGACAAAAGGGTTCTCAAGGAAGTGTGCCCAGGTAAGGTCAAAACGGAAATAGAACAGTATTTTGAGGCCTGGAGGCATTCGGTAGAGCTCTTTGGAGAAGGACAGGTAAGCTCCTTTATAATAGCTGGCTTAGGCGAGGATGATGAGAGCATATTGAAAGGAAGCGAGGAATTGGCTAGAATCGGCGTTATTCCATACCTTGTTCCCCTTCGACCGATAATTGGCACAGAATTTGAAAACAGATGGCCTCCAAGTCCATCAAGAATAATCAGACTCTACGAAGGCATAGCAGATATTCTGATTCGTTATGGTTTAGATCCAAGGAAAAGCAAGGCAGGTTGCGTGCGTTGTGGAGGATGCTCAGCACTCAGCGAGGCTCTCTGATATAATCAGGATGGGTTACCAATAAAGGCGCTGGGATAGCACCGCATCGAGGACAGCTGGACACTAAATAATCATGGGTTCCTTCAAGCCTCTTAATGACTACAAGAGTCTTCACAGTCCCTGCCAAGGCTAAAAACGTTAATACATTTTGGGAGCAATATTTTCTAAAATGAATAGGGAAAGTGTGAAAGTATTCTCATTCTTGTGAATTTAAGTTTTAGAGGTTTGAAGTTTTGTTTTGGCAAAAAGCGCGGCTCCAATAGCTCCAATGATTTGGGGGTCTGCAGGTAGTGTGATCAATTCCACGCCGAGTTTGTTATTTAAACATCGAGTTACCCCTATGTTTTTTGCCACCCCACCACTTAAGACGACTTCTCTTTGTAAACCAACTTTGTGTACTAAGGCGACTAATCGGCTTGATATGGATTCGTGAAGGCCGGCTATTATGTTAATTATACTTTCTCTTTCGGCAAGTAGGGATATGACCTCTGATTCCGCGAATACGCTGCACTGACTACTGATCGTAACAGGATTTGTTGATTGTAGGGATAACGGACCTAAGTCTTCAAGTTTAACTTCTAATGCTTTTGCCATTACTTCAAGAAACCTCCCGGTTCCGGCAGCGCATTTATCGTTCATAACGAAATCGATCACCTTTCCTTTTTCGTTAATTCTGATTACCTTACAATCTTGACCGCCAATATCGATGACGGTTCGGGTTGCAGGATTTAACCAATAGGCTCCTTTACCATGACAAGATATTTCAGTAACATTTTCTTTGGCGAAAGGAATGTTTAGCCTACCGTAACCTGTGCCCATAACGTATTCGATATCATCTAAGGATAAACCCGCTTTTTTAAGCGCTTGATTCATAGCGTCGGTCGCCGTTTTTTCACATAGAGGGACTCTTGGAATTATACTATATGATAGAATCGATTCATTTTCCATTATTACCGCTTTCCCGGTGAGGGAACCTATATCAACTCCAGTAACAATCATGGTAGATTATCCCTTGAGCATTTCAAAAAATTCCTCAAGTCGAGTTCTAATTTGGGTCTCCGGATAGTTTCTTTCATCTGCAACGCAAGTGTCGAGGATAAGGGTTGGAATTCCATTTTCTCGAAGGGCCTTTTTCAACATATTTACAGTGCCAGCGCTTTGCTTACAACCCCAGTGAGCTACACAAATTGCGGCGTCAACATTGTATTCCTTTGCAGCTTTAAGGTTTTGATCAATTAAATTGTCCATTGGACCATTATAGCAAGAAGCAAATCCGCTAAGAAACACTTTATTGGCTAAACTTTCGAGGGGTGTCGATGGATCCATTTTAATCCGCGCAGTGGAATAAGTCGTATTTTCCATAACAACAACCGCTCCATACTTTTCTTCTAACCAAGTTAAGGTGTCAAATAAAAATGACGGAAAAAGAATGGGAAGGAAAAGCCATAAAATTCTATGCCGCTCTTCTTTTACAATTTTTTCCGCCTTTTCTACCCGATTCTTGAGTTCATTGTACACTGATTGGGCGAGAGCGACCACATCCTCGGTGCCGGACATGAAGTTTTGCGCCGTCCACATAAGTATTCCCT
Source organism: Candidatus Heimdallarchaeota archaeon (assembly GCA_046761065.1). Lineage (GTDB taxonomy): Archaea > Asgardarchaeota > Wukongarchaeia > Wukongarchaeales > JBHIFL01 > JBHIFL01. The sequence goes on along the minus strand of JBHIFL010000201.1, from coordinate 222 downwards.
CATTACTGTGCATGGGGTAAGGAGTGAGTTTTCTGAACTCATTGATCTTACGATAATATTCTGCTCCTCGTTCGGATACTTCTATAATCCTTTTGAGTTTGTCATAATCAAATTTTTTTCCAATAGCCTTTTCTAATGCTTTTATGCAATCTTGATATTCCTTAACTAGATACTTTATGGATTCATCATCCCAATGGTATGGGGTATCGATGAGAAAATCTG
>JBHIFL010000200.1:0-2389 GCA_046761065.1 Candidatus Heimdallarchaeota archaeon | reverse complement strand
GATGAGTAAAAATGAGCATCTGCTTAAATTTGGCTTCCTTTCCCACAAAAAAGAGGAGATATTATGGCATTATGTGTGTGTTTGGAATCACTAAGACCTCTGATAAAGCTATAATAGAAGACCGACTTCTTCGAATGAACCGATTATTTCAGTTTTCACTAATAGAATTTTTGGATGGGGCCCATATTTTGAATGTATGTTCGAGATGCTTTCAATGATTTGTTTCGATAAGCTGCACAAAATCCCATTCATTCGATGGTACGAACACTCCTTTAAGGTTAAGGCCCTCTATTCCATTATATATGCTCTGTAACCGTTCCATTATTCTTAAAACTTTTCAGAAGTCCTAAAAAATCTGAATTATTATAAAATTTGTAAAGGATTTTAACTCTGTTCATTTTATTGACAAATCTATTATCGAATATTGCAACTAAGTATTTGATAACAATTTTTTAACACTCTTTAATATCTTAACAAAATTTATTATTTTATGTATCAAAAATTTTTTGAGACTCAAATTTTTATTTCGTTATTTGGGTGATTAGGACGAAGAAAAAAATCTTGGTTCCTATTCTTTTATTACTTTGTATTTCAATGATTGCAGTTGCTCCAGTGTCAGCAAAAGGGGCAAAACCATCCCTCAAATTCCATGCCAAGGCTAAAGGTGCGGGCGCATTTGCATGGGGACAAGCTTGGATTCCTAGTGAGCCCCCAACTGAAGGGTATTATGGTGAGCTGAAAAAAGTAGAGATATTCGAGAAAAGCAATTTCAAGTTACATGGCAAATCTTCGAATATGACTCCTCCACCGCCGCCAGGAGAAGAATCTGAAGGCGCAATAGAAGAAGTTGCACCACCAGAAGAAAATGTATGGTTCAGAGAAACTAAAGGCCATGGAAAATTACATGCCAAATTTGGTGACCATCAATTCAAAATCAAAATAAAAATGGATGATAATACTGAAGGAGCCTATGACTATATCGAACAAAAGGACTTGTGGGTGTTAATCGTTGGAGTCGATATCGATATGTTTACTGATCTAGAAACAATGTTTGATCCAAAAGAAGCCACTATGAAATTCAAAGGAACTTGGGATAAAGAGAAAATCAATGGGCTTGCCAATGCCTTCCTATCGGAAGAAATGTTCTTTATCTTGAATCTGTGGTTCAATGACTCAAATACTAATACTTATGCTCACTTCATTTGGTGGGCTGAAGAAATGAAGGTGGAGGTTCCCAACGACGGTAAGGTAGAGATAATTACGATTCCAGCAGCAAAGCAGATCAAACTTCGCGTGAAGATCCAAGACGTGAAAGAATAGGAACGGACTGTCAAATCCTACACCTACATTTTTTTGACAGCGACTGTATCTAGGTATAAGCTTATTTCAGTAAACTAAATTGAATATCCCAAAGCAATGGAGTTAACAAACCAGTTGGAACTCTAATTACTTCCGTGTGTCGCCGAGAAACCGATTTAATATATTTCTTGCCAACACAGAATTGATTCATAGGATCCACATCTTAGAATCCTTTTAAAAATCAAAAATATTTTCTTGATTCTTTTCTTCTATTCATTAAAGAGAGTATGATAATCAACTCTACTCGATATAACTATCGAAGGGTTTCACGCTGTAGGCTTTACGTAGATGAACAAGCAAGACTCAAAACTTTTAAGTAACATTCAAAAGAAGAGAACCCGGGGCAGTATTATGGTAAGCGAGGATCTCCTACGGCAGCTCTTTGTAAAGAAAAGCCTAACAAACAATAATTCGGGATTCCAACTCCAACTCATCAACCCTTTGTCCGATGCCACCATCGTTGAGCCGGCCAAGATTACCGTGAAAGGCGATACCGTGGAGAAAGAAACGTATAAAGATTTCCAGATTGAGAGTGAATCAGGAACTCGAATTCCAAACAAGGAGATTTCCAAAAGCCGCCCATTTCACTTTCCTATAAATGCAAAAGTAACCCTTTATCTTATGAGAGAACAAAAGCTCCCAGCTGAGAAGTATACTCTGACTTTCACTATCCTTTCTGAAGAATATGGTGAACTAAAATTCAGGATCAAAGAACGGATTCGGGATTAAGGGTTTTTGCGAAGTCGCTCCCCCAAAGGTTTTTAAGACCGATCATTAGATCCTATGTGAGGATCGCGGAGTTGTCAACTTCTCAACAGTTTATTATAGCTCCTGATCTAGGAACAAGTGCGAATAAGGCTATTTTAATCTCTGAAGAAGGTAAAATCATCGATTTAGTTAAGGCTGAGTATGAAGTCCTCTATCCTAAGCCTGGATATGCTGAGCAGAATCCTAATGATTGGTGGAAGGCTGTTACATCTACTACAAAACACCTTATTGACAAGACAGCGATTGATCAAGAGCAAATAGC
>JBHIFL010000199.1:0-2406 GCA_046761065.1 Candidatus Heimdallarchaeota archaeon | reverse complement strand
CATTTTTTCCTCCCATTCTTCTTCTTTCATGTTGGGAAAAGACCAATCAGCGTTTGGCTGGAAAAACCCGTTTAGAGACATAGTTCTCGGGTTTTGGGTGAAATTTTTGAGCGTTGAAAGCATTTGAGATAGAATAGAATATCGGATTCCTAAGAAAATGACAAGGTCGTGGGCACCGTTATCGTCCAAGCTCCATGTTGGGTCGGTAAGTCTATTTATTAAATCCGAAAGTCCCATAAATGCTGATGGATTAAATTCGCTTTTAAGAAATCCTTTTAGCGCAGGCGTTGTCGCAACCACGGGTATCCCCAATTTGCCCAATTCGATGACGAAATCAATTAAAGTTCCATCGCCCACTTTTGTTTCTAACGTTAACGAGCCAGCTACAAGCAAAGGTCTTTTTGCTACTTGAATGAGTTTGGCTGCAGTCTCAGGTTTTAATGTTGCTGCTTCCTTTGGGCCCGGTGTACCGCCTATTTGCCATGGTGAAGCGGATATAGTAATCACTTCCTTGATCGAATCATTCGTTTGAGTAGCGTTGGGTCAGGAATGACGTTGAGTTTCCACCCTTTTTCTTTTAGAAGGCTGAGAATATCTTCTTTCATTGTGAACGGTATGTCTGCTTCATTTCTCACGAGAAGGTGAATATCGTCGGGCATCGCCCCAAAATATCGCTTATGAATATCAATGTAGTGAGTGAGTTTGATCTGTCTACCCATTGTTGTATCGTTTGGTTTAATGCACAGCTTTGCTCCCATAACCAGTGCCTCTGCTTTAGATTCAGCGGTGTATGCCAAATGCTCTGGAGCGGGTCCAATGAAGACCCGCTCACTCGTTCTTGCATCATAGACCATATATGCATCCTGCTTCTCTTTACGTCCGAGGAGCATCCTTCTATACCTTGAGCCTTGTGGACCAATAATAACTGGAATTCCCAGTCGATTGGCGCCGGTGACAATCGCTAATGCTTTTTGCGAAGTAGCTCCCCACAACATAACTACTGCGCCGACACGGTTTAGAATGTAATCAGCGATTTCCTCGTAATTTGCTCTCAATGGTCGTCGAGCGAATATGTTAGCAATTTTAATCGCCGCTCCAATGATGTGGGCGTTTGAAATACAGGAACCTACATTGGCTAGGCAACCTGCATCAAAATCCCCTGGATACGCCTCATAGAGGGTTTTTCCCTCCTCATTCTTGTATTGAGCTATGCTCATGGCTGAGCATCCAGATGTGACAACGATGTACTTGCGCTTTAAATATTCTTCTGCCATCTCGGCAACTTCTAATCCACCGCGTGGATAGTTTGGACATCCAGCAAAGGCGATTACGCCTGGAATTTTGCCAAGAACGATGGGGCGACCAACCTTACGGATTTCTGTGTCTTTAATGAAGCCTCTGCCAGCTCTGATCTTGTGTTTTTCAAGTTTGATTTTTTGTTCAGCCGCCTTTTCCAAAAGACTAATTATGGGAATCTTAGGTGTACATTCAGATTCGCATCGGCCGCATCCTATGCAAAGATCGTAGATGTTTGCCAGTTTCTTCAGATTTCCATCACGTGCTTCGTAAACAGCATTGTCTATTGGCAAGTCTATCGGGCAGTTTCTTCGACATCTTTCGCAATTTGTGCATTTTTCAGCAAGTTCTATCAGAGTTTTTGCATCTGGCACTGCTTTATACTTCTTTCGTATTGGAGCCATCATAAGAGCGGTTCGAACCGCAACTTCCCCAACTTTTGAGTGGTCAAGAATTAAGACTCCTGGATGCTGTCCTGTAACAAGAGCGTTCACAATGTTTTCGACGGGTTCCTTCGTCATATCAGGAAACCCTAAACACATCTGGTCGCTAACTGCGATGATAGGAGTTTTGACTTCTCGCGCTTCATATAAGATATCGGCGCGGACACACTGTTCATCAACGACTATAACGTCAGCAATGCCGCTTCTAATGAATTTTAATTGGCTAGAAACTGGACCGATGATCTTCGCTTGATCAGAGTATCGAGCGAGGTCTTGAGCTGTGCAACATAGTCCAGTTATCTCCAGTGCACCTGTCAATTCATTTTTTTGTAAATAATCAATTATCTCAATACTTGCGGAAACGTTGTGTCCAACCGATAAGATTAATGGTTTAGAGAAATTTAATGCTCCTGCTCCAATATCAATCAATGGTGCATCGGGTTCTCCTTTTGGAAAATTGTAAGCCGATATTTGAATAAGATCTGCGACTTCTAAGGCAAGGTTATCGATCATGCCGGCGTGGAATGCTTTGGATTCAAAATCAAGATAATCCCCTTCTTGCCCTGTGGCTGTTGCAGATAGTAGAGATGTTATTTGATTCTCAATGTACTCAAGAACTTCTTTGAGATCAGCCAATGTTTTCGGTTTAATTCCAGTGATCAATCTT
>JBHIFL010000198.1:0-2435 GCA_046761065.1 Candidatus Heimdallarchaeota archaeon | reverse complement strand
TTCACTATTCTCTAAGTCCCTATAATTCCTTATTCGTGCTATAGTATTTGGTACATCTTGATTTTTTTTCATCGTTAATATGAACAATCCAATCTCTTCTTTTGATAATCTTCCGACCTTCGTGAGTATATTGAGAACTGTAATGAAAGGGTGTATTGCAAAATCACCATAACCTGATCGAACGTCGAGATGAGGATTTGGTATTTGCCATTTTACCATTTGATCTAACCAAACTGAGTGTGGATCACGGGAGTCGTCAGCGAATGCTCTGCCAGCTGGAGTAATGATTATGTTTCTTCCTTCATCTTCATAAGCAAAGCCAAATGATTTTAGGTATCCATATCTTACGCGTCCTTGCGTTCGTTTAGATGTTTCATTAAGTTTATCCAAATTGCCTCCATATGCCCCTTCCCTACTAAGTGCTATTATGAACTCTTTTTCAAAATCAGGGTCATATTTTGGGAAATTGTATTTTATCAAGACTTTTAAATACTCTCTTATGATACGAGGACTTCTTACATTAGTTGGAAATGATATACATTTCAGTTTTTCTGTCATTTATGTTACCTTTCGAACCCAATAATCCAATCAAATTCTATCATATCTGGATTGGTCAGTTCATATCTCTTGGTAAACAGTGACCTACCTCCAATAGGATCCTTTATCTGAAATTTCAAGTTCCAACCCATCTTTTCAACCAGAGCTATTAGGAATTCGCCCAATCCGATGTCTGTACGCCCAAGTTTGATATCACCTATTTTAATAACTATGTTAGAGCTGTCTTTGAGTGACTGATTTATCCTCGTAAAACAAAGTTCCATATCATTAAAATAGGCAATTAGCGTTCTATAGGCATTTTTTGCCTTTTTCTTTACTTTCTCAAGTTTTGCATCAATTATCTCTATGTTAGTGGGTCCGTATTGGATATCGCTGTTGCGTTGGTATCCCATTGAAACTCTTTGTAGAGATAGATCATGTGCAACAAGTTCAAGCCAATACCTTTCAAGGCGCATGGCTCGTACATAGTCCACAGCCCCCACGTATGGTGGATTTGTGACGACTAAGTCATAGTGATTATTATAATCAAAGTATCGAGTGTCTGCGTTGTGTATTTCTACATGTTGTATAGTAGATGGTAATGAACGAATATAACCAAGGTAAACACGACAAGTATCGGCAAAGCGCTTAAAAACACCCTCTTCTGTTAATTTCTGACCTATTTTTTCTCTATGCTTTGACCTTGCTGTTATAAGGAATTTAGGATCAGCAAGTGATACTTTTCGAATGATAGATGAAAAGCAAACAAGAAGAAAATCACGAATGTCTTTATTCGTCTCCTGTTTAATGAGATAAAGCAATTTTGCTAAGCCTTTAATAACAGAGGGATTAAACCAATAATCAAGATTAGGAAAATCAGGGTGGGCAACTTCTTCAACTTCCTTAGCTCCTTGTAACACCCGATGGATACTTTCCTTAGTATTTATCGTATTTATTGGTGTGGTCTTTACTTTTGAAATTAGACATGCTAAAGGGTCGATGTCGATTCCTACAGCCTTTCTTTCATTAAGAATCGCTTCTATCAAGGTAGTACCTGAACCGCAAAAAGGATCTAATACCGTATCGCCAGGCTTAGAAAACTCCCTTATAGCCCATCTCGGGATTGCGGGTATGAGTTTTCCATACCATTTATGAAGTGAATGTATGGGATGACGTTTTTCATTCTTAACACTGATGTAACTTAGATGAAGTTTATCTACTTCAGGTTTACTAACACCAAAGTCATTCAGTATTTTATGTTTCGTCATTTTGATCTGCTTATTATAAATAAATATAATCGGATATTTGTACCTTTAAAAAATTATTTTCTTAAAATAATCAGAGATGATTGAATATTTAAATGATATAAAATGAAATTATAGAAATATGACTAATGTGATATTAAGATGATGGAGGGTCTTTCAATTGAACAGGTAAATAAGCTAAAGAAATACGTCGAAGGATGGATATGCGCATTCACACATAGGCCTTGAGGCTATAGGTTCCGTCCCTCTTCTCCGATTCCTCTATGAACTTGAAGGGCGATCTCACGGCGTAAAAGAGGTATAGATCCTCCCCCGACGGTGAAGGTCAAGCTATTCTTTTGACGAAAGCCAAAAACCCGAGAACCTATATAAACCCCGTTCCGCTATCCTTTGGAATTTCCAAAGAATAACTCGCCCCCGCTATTCTTTTAAAAAAGAGGTAGATGCCCCCACCCCCAGGTAGGGGCCCACTCCAAAGGATAGAATCACATAGGGTGATGAAAAACCATTTAAGTCTTCCCCACGGAAATCTAACTGAGATGAAGAGGATAGTCAACTTCGATCACGCCAGCGTCGGGAGCCTCCCACCCGAAGCTAAAACCACCATAGAAGAATTCCTAAGAGACTGGCAGG
>JBHIFL010000197.1:0-2449 GCA_046761065.1 Candidatus Heimdallarchaeota archaeon | reverse complement strand
AGGAAATTTTCTTCGTCAAACCAGAAATCAATACCCCATCGGTTTGAGTATATTTCTATAGCCTCTTCCTCGGCTTTATCATCATCATTGGTGAGATAGCCGTAAAGAGTACGGACCTTGTCAACAATCTCATCTACCACAATGAGCCGAACCTCTTCGGAATAATTGCGGATTGTCGTTTTCATGGAGGTCACCCCCAGTGTTGCTGTCAACCGTCGAAACGACTCCAGCGGGATTTTCTCCATCTCTTCGATACGGTTTTGATGACGTCTCAATAAGGTCACAAATCTCTGACCTTTAAGGCGGAGATGTTCTAACAGTTCACCGACGCTGAACCATTTATCCATAGTACAAACAACGGACTCGCCGGAAATTATTTCCATGGTTGCATCGGTGAGAATATCACCTATCTCAACAGCAGTCTTACCGGGATAACACGCCATCAGATAGACAGGATTGCGATATCTTTGATCTAATACTGCATTAGCCTTAATAGCCTTATAAGGATATCTTGCCTTTCCATCGCTATCTTTCTGAACATCAATTTTGCCATTATAGCGAATCAAGTGGGAGTCGAAACTGACCACGCTGCCATCGATCTGGCCAATTTCGTCCTGCCGTTTACCAATGGCTCTGATCATGCGATCGACATTTTCTGTCTTCGGCCTCTTCAGGAAACGATGCATTTGGCTTTGGTCAGGGTTTACTGGCAAGCCGCTGGCAATAGCAAGACCATCGTCGCTTATGTCCTTTATTTTTGCAGCCCGTCGTTCTCCTATCAGTGCCAAATTGACCCACATCAGTACATCTTTCAGGACTGGTATACCCGAAGAATCGATCCCTAAGTGCTGTACCAACTCACTGATCCCAAGCTGCTGAAGGTAGGGAATCAATAGAAAGTTGCCGGCAAAATTGGTCTGAATACCGTCATGCAACCGACTCTCGAGGTGTTCTGAAATAACCTCTGGATTTCGATTCCAAAGTATCCGTCGTTTCTCCTCTAAGCTTTTGCCTTGGATAAGGCTCTTGTCGAGGAGATTTTGCTCAGGCGCTTGCCTTTCGTTTTTTTTAAAGAAAGACCGTGTTCTTGGAGGGTCCGGGCTACGCTGCGGGGACTGATGTCAAAGCCCTCTTGCTTGAGCCGTCCAGCTATCTCGTACATGTTCAAGTGAGGATGCTTAAAGCGTAACTCTATTATCATCCGTTCAGCTTCTTCAGTCCTTTTACGCGGTTTCTTGGGACCCGGTTTTTCATCAACCAGACCCATCATCCCTTGGACGTCAAACTTGCCCTTATAGTAAAAGAACATGTCACGCGAGTAGTTGTATTTTTGACAAATATTGTCAATCAATTCTCGGCTTAATGAGCTTTCTCGGATCATCTCATAGCGCCATTGGACTATATCTTCGGAGCGTACGCTAAATGATCTCGCCGGTGTGTCCCCTTGAATTTTGAAAGAACAAGGTTTGATCTGTTTTCTTCCCATGACTTCACCTCCTTGGTTATGTTCTGAAGTAATATACTACCTCCAGGAGGAAAAGTCAAGTAATATATTGCAATAATTATGGCATCAATAAACCGTGAAAATGTTCATTCTTGAAGCAAGGCATTGCCAATGTATACAGTCTTTTGCATAGTTTGTTTGTCTGGAGGACTGATATCAATCGTCTGTGCTTTGATATTAGTGCCATATATCATACTACTATTGGATCTCCAATATCTTAGCCATTAATCTCTAATAATGAAACAATTAGCACCCCTTTCACACATACTTTTTTGAAATATTTGTTGGAATAAACCCCCTGTCAAAATCGTTGTCTCCAGTTTTGTGATCTACTGATAATCTCAGGTTGATGAAGACCGGCTGTATTTATCCACGTTACAGTCGGCTTCTCTTTATAGGGAAAACATTCCTCTATCCTCTCTGCTTCCTTCTCTTGAAATTGCGCTTCATCATAGTCAATGATAGTAATCCTTACTCTCTCTGTCTTTTTCTCCCCCACATGGATGAGAGTCCCCGGTGGAAGACCGGTCTTTTCTGATCTTTTCTTAAAGAGTCTGGGCATTACAGTTCACCTCCTTCATCAACAATGGGAAGCGGGATCCGAGCGGTTGTTACTTCACCTCTATCTTTACTTCCTTAGGAAGCACCTCTACCGCTTTGGGCAAAGTCACCTCCAGAATGCCATCTTTATAAGAAGCCTTGACCTTGTCCGGCTGGACTCCAACAGGCAGCGAAATTGTCCTAGCCTGGATTTTTCTTAATTGAGGCCAAAAATTTGTGATAATTGTCAACAATTTTGGGACTTAGGAAGATTTTTTGGTTGACAAGAGTCTCCTTCTGTTGTATCTTTAGAGTTATGGGAAAAGAGCAACGAAAGGAGGCGGAGATGAAACAAAGGGATCTGTTTTACGGCGAGAAGAGGAAAAGATCGAGAAGGAAACCGAA
>JBHIFL010000196.1:0-2492 GCA_046761065.1 Candidatus Heimdallarchaeota archaeon | reverse complement strand
TGGGGATAAGTTGGGAAGATTATGAAAAGAACTTGGACGGCTTGGCGAAAAAAGCAAGGGAATCAGGCGCCACCTTCGTGAATCCAAGGGTCCCAGAAGAAGAGGATTATAGGAAACTCTTCATCTGCGCATTCAAGGGAGAGAAGGTGGATTTCTAGCGATAGAAAGCTATAATTTGAAAAGGTTTAGTCCGGTCACCTCGTCGTATTCTCGTTCCAAAACGGTTCTTTCTAATTCCATGATAAAAAGTTCGGCAGAGAAGACGATGGTTCCCTTTCTAAGATGTCCTCCATACGATCTTCCCTCACGGTTCGATAACACTATATGTCCATGGACGATGGTTTCTCCCTTCATTTTGGAAATATTTCCGATGCAGGATAGTACTTCCATGGGCTCGTCTATTTCATCTTCAAGGTATCTTTTCTTTTCTTGATCATAGAAGCTGAATCTCGCCTTTTCAACCGCTCCGAGAACGAAGAACACAGCAAATTTTACATCCTTTTCGTCGGCAAATCTCCTTATCGAATCTAGTAAATCAGATTCGTAATTCAATCTACACACAAAGGTTCTCCCTAAAGATCCTTCAGAAAATTTCACCGATCTTCACCTCTCCAGGTCCCAATACAGGCACCTTTGTGTGTTGGTTGCACATTTTTCGCATACAAGGACAAAAAGCCATGTTTGAGCTTTTTCTCCGGAGGTCTCCATTTTTTTGATCGACGCTTAAATTCTTCCTCCGATAATTCACATTGTAATAGACGTTTTGGTACATCAATGTGGATTAGATCATCATCCTCGACTAGGGCTATCGGCCCGCCTTCCATAGCCTCTGGTGATACATGACCGATGGCAGGTCCAACGGTGTACCCAGAGAACCGGCCGTCTGTTACAAGCGCGACCGAGTTTCCTAAGCCGATTATAACTAACGTGGTTGCAATGGCTGTCATCTCCCGCATACCGGGATCACCTTTAGGCCCCATATATCTTACAATTATCACCTTCCCTTTGTCTACCTCCCCCCTTAAAATCGCGTCAAGCGCCTTCTGTTCATCTTCAAAGACTTGAGCTTCTCCCGTGAAAACTTTCATTTTCGGATTTAAGATGGCACTTTGTTTAATAACCGCGCCATTGGGGGCCAGATTACCAAATAATACCACAAGGCCACCTTCATCGTGGATAGGTTTATCTAACGGCCTAATAACTTCGTCATTTAAGATTCTAACCCCCTTTAGATTCTCTTTTATCGTATTTCCCGTTACCGTGGTTACGTCTAACTCTAATTTTGTTTCTAATTGTTTCATTACAGCCGGAACACCACCAGCTTGATAAAGATCTGCTACAAAGTGTTTACCACTAGGTTTCACATCACAAATTACAGGTACTTCTTTGGCTACTTCATTAAAAATGGATATAGGAATATCTATACCTACTTCATTAGCAATGGCTGGTATGTGTAAAAACGTGTTGGTGGAGCCCCCTATAGCTTGGTCGACACGAATAGCGTTCAAAAAGGCTTCACGGGTTACGATGTCAGCAGGTTTAATTCCTCTTTCTACAAGTTCAACGATTTTGCGTCCACTTTCTCTCGCCATTTTCAGAAGTTTTGAGTTTCCGACAGGGATAATTGCAGATCCAGGCAGTGCTAAGCCAAGTGCCTCGGCGAGACACTGCATGGTATTTGCTGTACCCATTTCTGTGCAACCGCCACACCCTGGAAGAGCATTATCCTCAAATTGCCTCAGCTCATCATCACTTATTTCTCCGCTCAGATACTTTCCTATCGTTGTGCCGACATCGCCCATCCCGACTTTTTCTCCACGAAAAATTCCTGGAGACATACAGCCTCCAGGAACAAAAATGGAGGGTATGTTCAAGCGGCACGCTGCACTTAACATGCCAGGCACAATCTTGTCGCAAGAAGAGATCAATACAAGTCCATCAAATCTGTGTGCCTCAGCCATTACCTCAATAGAACTCGTGACTATATCTCTGTGAGGTAACGAGTACCTCATGGCGTCTGTAGCAGCACATATACCATCGCAAATAGCAATGGTGTTAAATTCGAATGGTGTTCCTCCAGCCTCCCTGACACCATCCTTTGCCGCTTCGGCAACCGTATCAAGATGTGCATGGCCAGGAAACATTTCATTCCATGAATTAGCAATTCCGATCCACGGTTTATCGATGCTTGCATCATCGTATCCTACTGCTTTTAATAATGCACGAGTAGCTACCTGTGCAAGACCACGCTTAACCAAATCACTCCTCAAAATCTACCCCTGTCTTTTATGATCTCGCCAACCATCTTAATATGATTATCGTCTATCTCTTTTACACCAACTACTCTAGCCACAAAACGCGCTTTAATACAAGATGCGCGCGCTCAAGATAAAGTACAAAATGGAAATCCATAATAGTGAATGCTGAAACTAATGAAATAATTGGTGGTGTGAAGTTATGGGTAGGTTGGAAGGAAAAGTTGCTATTGTCAC
>JBHIFL010000195.1:0-2516 GCA_046761065.1 Candidatus Heimdallarchaeota archaeon | reverse complement strand
GTAGGTGATTCTCACCAAGCAAATTACCTCCATAACAATCAAATCTGGGAATTCTAAAGCCATCTTGGTGGCAATGCCAACTGAGGAATGTTTTTAAAATTTGGACTTAACATTTGTAAATTCTGAACCGCTATTAAGCTTAGAGCAATTTATTGTAACAGTTACATGGTATCACGTAGAACCCATATGAAACGAACCAAGGATCTCTGTAAACCATTTGCCCATATTCGCTATACCAAGCGAAGAGAATTAATAGTGACATTTAAAATAAATGGACCGTGATGCGAAACGGTGGTGAATAGGATGAGCAACCCAAAAAGTGCAATTGACGTGGCACGCAAGAAAGTCATAACTTGCGATCCTGACGAAGGCTTACCTTCGCTGGCCAAGAAGATGGTAGACCATTGGATCAGTAGCATATTGGTTATTGAAAAGGGAAAACCTGTCGGAATCGTGACAGATGGTATAATTTTCAGATTAATTGCCCAAAAGCGTAATCCCTTGAATATCATAGCAAAGGAGGTAATGGTGAGTCCAGTATACACTATTCATGCGAATACTACACTTAAAGAGACAAAAGCTCAATTTCTGAAATCTAAGGTGAATAGGTTAGCTATTGTCGATGATGAAGGGAAGTTAGTTGGCATCATCAGCAAAAAAGATGTAAATCGACAAGCAGCCTATTCCCATGCTGAGCGAATGTTGAAGCGTCGACACGAAATTCGCGATTAGTATTTTACCCGATTCTTCTTAGATAAATGTATGAAAGCCCCATTAAGCAAGAACGCAGCAAACCAAAAAGAATCTCCATTTTAAATGCAAGAAACTCCGGAAATTAAGGCTGTAAAAGCTTCACAGAACGTGTTCTATTCCTACTCTATTCAAAAGAGTTCCATTTCCATTTATCTGAAAATGGCGAGAAGACACACTGCTAAAGCGGGGAGATGAATCACGCACACCGGGTTTAAATCCTTGGGCGGATAATAATTTGTGAGGATGGGGCAAGGAATCTAGTGCTGAAAAGGGCTATCAAATCCTTAAAGTAGCTTCTGAATCCGCAAGGATAGGAAGTAGTGGGCGGGTGAATCGTCCGAGGCGAATAAGGCTGCAAACTATCGTTGGACAGCTCCCTTCGCCCGAAGCTCCGACCGGCAGGGGGGGTAGTTCACTCATGAGCTGACTACTCCCAAAAAAATCTATTTGGGATGAAAGCCGAGCCTTTCCACCTTATCAGGATAGCCGATAATCAGTTTGGGGGGTTTTTGGGCGAAGATCCCGTTTTCTACCACGCCAGGGATTTGATTAAGCTCATGCTCGAGGCGGCTGGGATTGGGAATCTTCTCAAACTTTGCATCCACAATTAGGTTTCCAAAATCCGTAATAACGGGTCCTAGCTTGCTGGATCCTTTCCGAAGGACGGGGATAGCCCCCATATTTGCTAACGAGTTAGTGACTTGCCGCAATGCGACTGGGAGTACTTCAATCGGGACGGGAGCTTTCATTCCAAGTACAGGGGTTTTTTTTTGAAAATCTATTAGGACCACGAAGTTTTTAGCATTCATGGCAACAAGCTTCTCCCAGGTGAAGGCCCCTCCCCCCCCTTTAATTAGATTGCACTGCGGATCGACTTCATCGGCCCCATCAATCGCCAGATCAACGGAATCGATTTCATGCAGCGAGATCAGGCGAATTCCGTGGGCTATTGCCGCCAGCAGGGTGTCATAAGAGGTTGGGACAACGCAGATTTCGAGGTTACTCTCTTGGATGCGTTCTACAAGGGCTTCAATAAACGTTAGCACGGTGGATCCGCTCCCTAATCCTAGGATCATTCCGTCTTCAACAAGTTTCATCGCGTCAATCCCGCAATTCCTCTTCGCCAAAGCGATCTGGTTTTTCTGTGCCATTAAGATCTTCCTCTGGTGTATTTCACGATCGTCTTCTTGTCCCCCTAAAGTCTTTTAAGGGGGAGTTCTTATTTACTGAGAAAGTTTCCTCCTATATCAGGGATTACTAATATTATGAATCATTGGAGACATTTTGGGCAGGTTCAAAGCATCTCTGTTTTTCAGTAGAAAGCCAAAAAGTCTGATTAAATATGGGTTATCCTTCAAACAGCAAAGCATCTCCTGCTTAAAAATTGCATGGGCTTTTAGTAAGGAGTTTTAGGAATTCTATAAAGCATCTCGATCTGCTAGAAGCTCTTTTCTCCTCAGATCTTTCTATATTTGTCTCCACAAAGTTACGTTCAATTAATAAAAGGGAGGTGGAGGAGGACTACACTTCTGACATCTCTCATTATTCGGTTTTTAATAATTCTCTTAGTCTTTTTAGTTCTTTCAACATTTCATTACGTAAAGCAGCGATGCTCGTCGATCTAGCTGGGAGTTCAGGTTCAGCTACACTGGGGGTTGGAGCTACGGGAGCAGGAGTGGGAGGCGTCGTAAGGGGAGCACTGGGAGGGGCAGGAGGGGCACTGGGAGGAGCGGGAGGGGCACTAGGGGGTGTGGGAGGAGCAG
>JBHIFL010000194.1:0-2557 GCA_046761065.1 Candidatus Heimdallarchaeota archaeon | reverse complement strand
GGCTTGCCGGGGGGCGTCCAGCAAGGGGGTGATCACGCTACTTTTCCGAGTACTGGCTATAATTTTGGGGATTTTTCGTTAGTTTTAGGAAGCCTAACTCTCAAAGTAGCAGAGCAACACCGGGTTTAATCCGTATAACTATCTGAACCAGTGCTTCAGGCATCACACGAGGTTCGCCTACGTGATCAAATCGGAGAAGCGACTCAGATTTTATACTCAATTTTTCGAATCATGAAGTAAAATGAGCGTTTTGGACTCAACGTGTTGGGGTGGGAAAAAGCATCATAAAAGACAAAAAAGAATCTACAATCAGTTTTTCTCATGTGTGCGGAACAGAAACAGACGGTCCATATGGTGGAATCAGCGTTCGGAATAGAATGAAAGAAAGTATTTGATGCAATTGAATTTGGTAATTTTAATTTCAAAGGCGAAATTAGTGGAAACGATTGGATCACGTAATTACAGGACTTAGATAGAAGGTGTGGGAATATGAATGGAAGACGCTTGTTATGATACTACGGAATCATAAGAGCTAAGGGTTCTCAAGGTTTCTAAAGGGCGAAGGAATCATACCAGCAGGAAAATATAAGAGTAAGAAAAAGCCAAGATTTCCAAAGACTGGAGTTGAAGTCGGACGCGGAAACCATGGATCTGGGATGGACTCACAAGACAGTTTTGCTACAAAATCAAAACAAAAAAACCTAGCAAAACCGTTTGCTCGCCTTTTCCAACTCACATCGTGATCAATCAAAACAAAGCAATAAAAAAGTGGTCCCAGAAACTCCTACCTAAGGATATGATCAAAAAGAATCACGGAAACTTTGAGGTAGATCCAAAAAAACCCGCTGCGCTAGTAATCCATTCACACCCTCGCGAAAACCTCGGTTACACTCCAGACGTAAGGGATAGTAGGAAAAAATGGCAACAGCACGCTCTCATGGCAATTCCCGCATCACTCACACACATCATTAAAAGCTGTCAGGGGTGCGTCGTAAATGGGAATGTCTCGTTTGACGGGGGCTTAAATAGAGGTAGACCGAATATTGAGGTGGATAGTGGAGGAGACAACTACAGACCAACGAAACAGGGCGGAGGCAGGCTCATAAAACATGACTTACATGAATACCTATAATCCAAGATTTCCACAGTTAACAGCCGAAACGGGACCGGGAAACCGGAATCAAACCCACCCCATAATAAGTCCCTCTTTATTGCAGATAAAATCGCAAAACACTATAACAACTTATTAAGACAGATCCGAATCGGCAGTGCCAAAGGAGATCATGTCGCGTTCGCAGTCTCGGCCCCACTTGAGACCAGATAATCGGAACAACTTATCTATATCTATGTGTTTATCAAAATTCACTTCATTCAATGAAGAAAACTCCAAGTCGCCATCTTTCTAATGAGGTATTAATTTTAGCATGTATACGATTCAGATTGGATTTGATTTTTCACATATTCATGCGTTACACATGAAATATTCTAAAGCAACATAATATCAATGGTCATTCTATATATACGGAAATGAAGACTCTCCAACACTTGTACAAATGAAGATCCTCAAATTTCTTAATAATCTTATTTGGGTATGATTGTGAGGAAATGAGATCTTTCATTGAGGGAAAATAGAAGAGAAAAATGAGAAAAATATTTAACAATTTCAATTGGGGGATTAAAGGCAACTGAAACAGGTGTGTGGAATGAAAATAGTAGATAGCATTCTTGAACTAATTGGGAACACTCCGATGTTGAGGCTCCATAAAGTGACTGAAGGAGTAGAAGCCAATGTTTTAGTGAAGTTAGAGTATCTTAACCCGAGTGGAAGTTACAAGGATAGGATCGCCCTTCGGATGATTGAAGATGCAGAAAAAACCGGCCGCATTAAGCCGGGTGACACCTTAGTCGAGTCGAGCTCGGGCAATACGGCTATTGCTGTAGCTTTTGTTGGCGGTGTAAAGGGATACAAAGTAAGAATATATTATCCAGAAGATGTGTGGGTCGAGGAAAAGCGAAAGACACTAACCCGTTTTGGCGCAGAAATTGAAATGACTCCGTTAGTTGAGACAGAAGTTGCGCGTGAGGCAGGCGTTCATGGAGCAAGGGTGTAGATTCCCGGAAGGGTCAAATGTAAGGAAATGGAGGAAAGTAACCCGGATGTTTGGTGGACCCGCCAGTTTAGCAACCCCAGTAACGTCGTTGCACACAATGAGTTAGGGAACGAGATCGTGGAACAAACTGGTGGCAATATTGATGTCTTTACGTCATCAATAGGGACGGGAGGCAATTTCTTAGGCGTCGCTCAGGTGTTAAAAGAGAAGGTTCCGCATGTGAAATGTTATGCAATTGAACCCACAGGATGGCCCGGGTGGATCGATCCTCTGTCTCCAGACGCAAGGTTCATCCCCGGAATAACTGGGGGAATTGTTGACCAAATACGCAAGAGCAACCTAGTTGATGACGTAGTCTTCGTGAGCACGGAAGATGCGAGAGATATGGCGTATCGATTATCTCGGGAAGAAGGAATGTTTTGCGGGATGTCGACTGGCGCAAATGT
>JBHIFL010000193.1:0-2559 GCA_046761065.1 Candidatus Heimdallarchaeota archaeon | reverse complement strand
GGTCGAAGAAGTCTGCCTCGATACACTGCCGGGAATTATCGCCAAACGACTTGGCGACCGCGTTGATAGCCTCTGGTGGTATCAGCTGGGGCACTTCCTCGATGATGTCTCCCCTTCCATGTTCATCGGGTTTGATATTGAGGGGGGGGAAACCTCAGCTTGATACAATTGCCCATCGTGTGATGAACCTGTACAACGCGCGCGTTGAGTATACTAAAGCGATGACCGAAGCTAATATTCAAATGCAATTCAAGCGGCTGGAGATGATCTCAAGTCCGGAGGTGCAGCTTCAAGAACAGGTTAGGGTTCTAACAGATGCCGTCACCGGAAAGAATCTCTTTAAATACAGTCTGTTTGCTGGCTGGGGATCCAATGGCTTCGTTCTAATGGCTCAGTTCCTTGTCTACAGTGCTCCTGCACTTCACAGTCTTGGTGCTGGTGAGTATGCGTTATTCTTTTAAATTAGATGACCGAATTTACGTTGACTGCAAATGTTGAGTTGAGGGATATGAGGTATTTGAACCGTCCTTTGTTGGTTTTTCCTATGCTCGTTGTGCTGGGTTTGATCCCACTACTTGGAAGCTATTCGTTAAGTCTGTCCTTTGAACCAAGAGCGGTCGTATGGCAAGATGCACAACAAATCGTCCAAACGGAACCCGGGATGTTCTACTATGTTTGGTATCTTCGCCCTAAGGTGGCAGCGGCAAATGGCCAAGCTTTTGTGGTGTGGCAGGATTTCAATTTGTCCTCATTGGATAAAATGGTCTTCTTTAGTTCGTTTGATGGGACTGAATGGCAGTCTCCGATTCCTTTAGATTTGAACACGTCCTGTACTCCGAATCCCGATATTGCGGCAGAAAAAGGGCACATCTATGTGGTGTGGGCTAGTCGTGAGCAACCGAACGGAGATATCAATATTAATTATGGGTATTATGATGACACTATGTGGCTTCCTGTAATTGATGTTGGCATGGGAGGAAATTTCCCCAAGATTGTTGCAGAACAGAATCACCTCCATTTGATCTGGCGAGCTGGTGGGCTTTATTATCGTCATTTTGATGGTACCACTTGGCAGCCGCCAGTGCAGATCGGGTTTACAAATCAGTCAAGCGAATTTATCGGTCCCCCCGCGTTAACGGTGGTGGAAGGGACGATTCACGTGGTGTGGGCCCAGGAAAAGCCCACGTATGGGATCTACTATCAGCAGTTTAATGGGCTTTCGTGGCAACCCCCCGAATTAATCTCATCTTTTGGTCGAAATCCTTCAGTTTCTGCAGGCAAAGATAGTGTGCACGTTGTTTGGGAAGTGGCTAAGGGGGCGCAGCGCGAGTTTGATATCTATTATCGGCGGTTTCATGGGAGTGCATGGGAATCCCCGCTCGGACTGAGCCCAAAAGGTTCTGAAACATTTGAAGAAAAACACCTTCCGGCTATTGTGGAGCGGCAGGGGCGGCTCTACGTGGTGTGGTTTGATTTTTTTCTTACGGCAGAAGGGAAGCACAACGTCTATGGGGGCGCAATCATGTTTTGTCATTATGATGGAACCACCTGGTTTCCGGAAGAAATACTCCAAGAAGAGATCCGGCAGGAAGCAGGGTACCCCACGCTGGCTGTGGATTCTACCTCTCTACATCTCGTTTGGGTGAATAGAGATGTAACAGGAGAGGTTTCAGGAATATTTTATCGAGAAGGGATCATACAAGTCGAGTCGATTAGTGAAACGAGCGAGTTTGTTTCGGTTTCAGAAGGGATTCTCTGCTTTACTGTACTTGTTCCTCTCATTCTACACCTGATTAAACGCCGAAAAAAGAAGCCACCCTGAAAGGAGAGATAAGTAAACTACACAGTCAAATGCGGGAAATCCATTGAACCGAATTGTAAGGGACAATTCGTTAGTAGTTAAAATTTGTAGGGATGCTGATTTTTTATTCAATTTTTCCAAAAACCACCTCCTCCTCAATAAGTTTCAAGGACACCGCCACCGGGTGCGTGTTTGCATTAAGAACATCAATGGATAAGGAGCCATCCTTCAGATGGATCGATTTGGGGAAGGGTTCGGTTTTGGCTAACACCCAGTCGGTTGCAAAATGGACCGGGGCATCGGCATAGGTCTTCGAGAAGAGTGTATACCCCTGGTGGTGGCTCGAAACCCAAATCCCCCCATCCTCAGAGAGCCAATTAATATTCGAGTTGACCCGCACCCAAAACCCGAAGATTGTGTTATTGTACTCAGGATATTGCCAAACTCGCCACCCGCATTCGTGGGGCAATAACCCAAAATTGTCCTCAAAGACCTGTCTCCGCGTAACAGTATAGGACCACCCCAGTTCTGGTTTGGGGGGATTAGAGTTATAGTATCCATTAAAAGAAAAACCTAAACTAAACCCACAAATGAAAACAACCAGCAAGAATGCCGCTTGCTTCATTCCTCGCCCCTGAAGAACCTTGACAGCTGATTGTACCCTCATTATAAATTCAGTATTATTATCCAGAATGAGTATTTAATCTTCAAAAACCAATAGTACGATCTTTCTTTTAGGTGATGTGGTTTTTTTTACG
>JBHIFL010000192.1:0-2635 GCA_046761065.1 Candidatus Heimdallarchaeota archaeon | reverse complement strand
CATAATATCTAGATATATATCCCCCCCTCATTGTGAGTGTAACAGAGCACTAGTATGAATGTGTAGATGCATTATTTCGCACCAGACTGGAGTTGGACTCATCGATTGTTGACCAAATACGATCAATATTTAGGGGGCTCTAAAACCAGAACCCAAATATTTTTCACTTACAAATACAAAGTAATAAGTTCAAAGGGAGGCGTCCGAAGTCTATTATGAATTAAGACATCACCAAGGACCCGGTAGAGTGGGATATATCCATATACCTTCAAAAAAGATCTTATGCCCAACTCTTTCTTTTTTTAGACCCGGGAATTATTTTGAAGTCGGTGAAGGCCCCACAATTTCCGTTGCCCATGTACCGAGTGTAATTCGAGGGATTGGAGATCCAGAATTCGCTAGAGAAGTTGATGTAGCAGGCCTTTCCCCTCCGATTTTAGCAGAAGGACTAAACCAGGCCCTTATAAAAAAGGAGCAAAAAGAAGTTATCCAAACGCTTTCGACTGTACCCAATCCTGAAACCGTTGCTGTGTCCATATTTGCTTTTACACTCCTAGACAAGTCATGTTACTACTATATCAAAGAATGTGTAGATATCGGTGTTCGCTATTTTTTATTGACACGACTTATTAAGTACCTTTCAAGACCCAGATTGTTAGCTAAGATTCTAACTACTGTAAGAAATCAATTATCCCCGGACTCGATTTTGCACGTCATTTCCCCAATCCCCCCCAACTTGATCCCTATATTGGCCTATTTAGGGGCAGATGTGCTGGATGCCAGCTTTGCAGACCTCGCGGCTGCCTCTCGACTGTTTCTCTATCATTATCATGTGATGCAAGCAGACAAGCTGACAATGCCGTTCTGTGATTGTACAGCCTGTTCGCACTGGGCTGAAAGTCGAAAGGATTTTTCATCTCCTATAAAAATGGAATTGTGGTTGAAAAATCACAATATCTGGCAATTCGTCGGGGAAATAAGAAAGGTCCGATTTTTATTCCACCAGGGGGGACTCCGTGAGCTGGTTGAGGCGCAAACTCATCAGGCGCCTCAGGTCAGTGCTCTGATCCGAATTCTAACCAAAGAGTTTTCTGAGACCCTTGAAACAACCACAGCTGCGTTTTCAAAGACCCAAGTTATTTGTATTGGGTCCGAATCCCTCCATCGTCCTGAAATAGCACGATTCAGAGAACGAATCCAAACCCGCTTCACTCCAAGAGCCACTCCCTGCGTTTTGGTTCTACCCTGCTCGGCCAAAAAGCCGTATAGCACGTCGAAATCCCACCAATTATATCGAAAAGCCATCGAACGAGCCCTCTCCCGAAAGAACAGAAAGCAGCTCGCTGAAGTCATCTATACATCCCCTTTAGGGGCAATCCCTCGGGAACTTGAATACACCTTCCCTGCGGCGCACTACGATATCCCTGTCACAGGAGACTGGTCTGTAGAAGAGTGGGAACTAACGATTCAAGCCCTAGCGCAGCTCCTCTCGAAATTCCCAAAAGATACCTGTATCATAGCTCATGTAGAGCTGGATCAACAACCCATGATTGAGAAGGCATTAGAATTAAGTAAACACGAATATACATTTGTCAACACACAACCCAGGGTCACGTCTCAGGATGCCTTAGCCGCTCTTACAACCACCTTGAGAACCGCCTTCCAAGAAGTCGTTGAACTTAAAGCCGTGTTACCTCAAAGGATGAGAACAATCCTAGCTATTGCAGATTATCAATTTGGTCCGGGAGCCAATCAATTGTTGTTTGGGGACTTAGAGGAGCGAATAAAAATCCAATCGTGGTATCCACGTCGGGCCCACATTTTTGGGGGTCAAACTCATCTTGCTACGTTGAATCCATCTACTGGTCAGCTACAGCTGACTCTCGACGGTGCCCAAAATCTGAAAGAGCTCGAAGCCTATAAAGCCCATTTTAATAACATTCACCTGACCGGGACAACCCTTTTTGCGAGTGGGGTCTCACACGCCTCTCATGAAATCCGACCCGGAGATGAAGTACTCATAGAGAACATTGAAGAAGAGATAATAGGAATAGGGCAAGCTATCATGAATGGTAAAGAAATGGAAGTCGCAACCAAAGGGTATGCAGTCAAAATTCGCGAAAAGAGAAGATAACAAAATCGGTTAAAGTGCTTGGGGCTACTTTCGTTCTAGTAAGGGTATTTAGAGCCGTTTTTACCCCTTCCATTGAGATGTGAGTCAATTGACGTCTCAAAACTCTCAGAAAATCATTGAGGCGCAACTTAGGCGCTTACGAGCTCCGGTATTTGGGACATCCTCAGGTGATCTTAGACGCCCCGCAGCTATGTGGACAGAAGAGGACTTGTTGCAGTCAGAGCGGATCAAAGCGCTTACCATGGTGCTTCAAACCCGGGGCTGCTCTTGGGCCAGGGACCATGGGGGCTGCCTGATGTGTGGGTACTCGAAAGATTCGGCCTCAATCCCCCCTCCCCCCCAATTTCTGTTGGATCAGTTCTTCTTTGCATTGCAACAGGCCAAAAAAACTCCCATATCTGTTGTCAAGATCTTCACAAGTGGGAGTTTCTTTGATGAGAATGAAATCCCACTGAATACCCGAACGCAAATGCTTGAACACCTCTCAAGTCTGCCCAACCT
>JBHIFL010000191.1:0-2655 GCA_046761065.1 Candidatus Heimdallarchaeota archaeon | reverse complement strand
GTATGGCTTACTTCAAGGAGCTGCCGCTCTATAGGGCTTGGCTGGGCGTCTTCTCCTATGTTGTGGGAGCCGAGGGAGCCCAAAACATCATGAGGTACATCATAGCTCGAAACACCATAGGACCGGAATACACGGGGCTGTAAAAGAGCGGCGCCTCGGAGACCATAAAAATCGTTTGACGATGAATCTTCCATTCATCGTCAGCGATATCGGCATAAAAAATTAATCCTCTATGATGTATATTGAATAATTAGTTAAAGGAACATCCTCATCTCCCATTTTAATCCAAACTACTACGGTATATACGCCGTTACCATGTTTGAGGAAGGGTGTTATATCTGCTGTAATATCAAAAAAGCCTGAACTTATAACGGTCCATTTTGAGGCGTGAACATACTCTTGCTTTTTCGTGTAATATGGGCTGGGTAGAATGTATCCGATTTCATCGCCTAAACTATACGCACCATTATACGGATACTTTAGTAACTGATCCTTGGTTAATGGCGTTGGCAGGGGGTCGTAATAAATAGCGATTGCTTGTAATTCGCCAAGTGATGTTTTTCCACTCAAAGAAATTGTCCCATTGCTATATTCTATTTTTTTATTCCAAGTTATGTAGTCATTTTCGAAGTTTTGAACCAGGGCGAGATGCGTTTCATCATAGGCAATGCCGATGCTCACCTTATTATGCCATTTATCAAGGATATTATCTCTATGCCCCCAATTAGAACTTGCATCGTCATAAACCATATCATATTCCAATGCAGCAATTGCTAAATTAGGATTTAAAGACTTCTTTAAAGGTCCCTCATAGTAAAAAACATACCATCCACAATTTTGAGACACAAAGGCTAACCCGCCATGTTGTGTATACTGCATGTAAGGTTTGCTCCCATTAGTATCCCAATGAGATAAGTAATAATTTTTCAGCATATTCTCGGCGTGTATCTGAGCCGCTATGTTATCACTCAACTCAACTGGTTTTAATCCCGCTTTCTCCCTATCTTCATTTATCAATTGGAGGGCGAATTCTCGTAGTTCATCTAAGGAATATATTTTTCGAGTAGGAGCTGGTGTAGGAACAAACGTGGGAGTCGGCATTGGGGAAGGGGTTGGACCAGGGGTCGTGGTAGGTGTAGGCGTCGGTGTAGGAGTTGGTGAGAGGGTAGGACTTGGAGTAGGTGAAGGCCTCGGAGAAGGAGTGGGAGCTGGGGTTGGTGGAAGTGTTGGACTTATCCATGGGGGCGATGGAGTAGGTGAGGGCGTTGATATTAAATTTAAAATTAAATTGATTTGTTTTAAAACTAAATTGATAACCGTTTTAATTAATACTCGCATCAGAGTGAAAAATGTTTTTACTGTGTCAGGTAATGGAAGACTTTCTAAATCTTCTCCGTAGAAATGTATTGTCCCTATGAATAAGATTGAAATCAATAAAATAGCGAGGATGATTTTCCTTTTGGATCTCCGCTTCTTGTAATCTTGCCACGGCGAGTATGGCGAGGATGGAACGCCAGCGCAATTGTGGTTGTGGGGATGCCTATGCGTCCAACAGTAAAAATTTCCACAGTAGATACATGGAAAGCTTTCATCTTTCCCGCAGATGGGGCATCCCGCCATCTCTAAAGGCCACCTATGAACCTGTAAATAATCGAAAGAATGTTTTGTATAAATTCTAATATCAGAGGATTAATTTTTTTCACGGGGTCCACGATTATGAGTGGTAACCCCAAGGCTTCCCCATAGAAATAGATGAATAGATCTATTATCCCCAATAACGTGATTATAATTAAAAACATCCCTAAAACCCGCTTCTTTGAGCGTTTTTTCATTTTTAGTTTAATTATTTTGAGTCTAGTTTTTTCCGCGTTCGCCTCGACTTCCTCCAAATCGAATTTAAAGGCATCTTCATCCAACGTACATAGATGGACATAACTAGAAACATCACTATGAAAGGAATGAACAAAGTCTCTAAGATCTTTCAAATCAAAATTTGAATATGTCAGAAGCATAACATATTGAGAAATGAACCATGAATGGATTTGCCTCAAGTCATGGATGTTGATATAATGTTTTGATGCTCTATCCCATATCTTATCGCCATAATCTTCCAACCTATCATAAAAAAACGAGTAAGCATTTTCAGGTTTGATTTTACTTACAAACTCCCATAATCCTCCAGATAGAACTCTTTCTATTGAAAAGGGCCCCTTCAACCTTAAATATTCCTTGAAACGATCAGTATATTGACTTTTATACGAATTAACGATACGTGTGATAAGATAATGCGCATCTACGACAGAAGGCATTTAATGTGGAGACACCATTCGTTATGGATGCGTTAAAATATATAAAATTAATGGAAATTCCTAATATAATTTCTTTCGCACTTCAGGAATCGACCAAACAAAATATACGTGTTCACAATCAGTCCTTCCCCCACATATTCACACTATAGTTTTCGGTCCCTCGCATAGACATCTATGCTTCGACTTATACGATTATCAGATTTGTTCTCTATAACTTCACTTGGAGCCTTTCCTTAAGGTTTATCTCCCCACCGACGAACTCGGCTGAATAAGCGTATACGTCGACGCCCCTCCTCCAAGCATCCCTCAGGGCCTCCGAGAACCTCTCATCGGTCTCATCGTTGGG
>JBHIFL010000190.1:0-2701 GCA_046761065.1 Candidatus Heimdallarchaeota archaeon | reverse complement strand
AAACGTCTTCATACTCGCAGAATTACAACAAACCAACTACAGCAGATCTTAGTGCATGATTTCTTGCTGACTTGCTAGGCATACTCTAACGTGGTGCGGGAGGTTAGGTCCAAACCTCGGTTTAAATCCTTGTTTTTTGCACAAATCCAGAATTCTAATTGGAGGCATAAAGTGCTTTGCCCCTTATTCGAAGACATATGAATTATGCATGCATGCCAATGAACTTACTAATTTGATGCTTGATTTCTTCTTCATGACCTAATAGTAGATGCCCGCCAGTGTCAAACGTTAGAAGACTGCTATTCTTTATTCGTCTGGAAAGGTTTCTTGCTCCTTCGATAAGGGCGGCGGGATCATCAATCGCATTTATTATGAGTGTAGGCGCTCTGATGTTTTGAAATGGTATTTCTTCGTTGATCGATGGATTGGAAATAAACAGATCAAACAAGATGCCTTCTGTTCGTTTTGTCACAGGTAACGCCGCAAAGAAAACTTCATTCATTATATGTTCTATTTCCTGTTTTGATAGGTCTTTAAGAATAGGTTTGGGAACGAACATTTTCATCATGCTTTTGCCGAATAATTTCATGACGAACCAATACAAGAAATTAGATTTGAACACAAATTTTGGTGGATTGCCTACAGGATTATCCAAAGGAGCGTTGGATGAAAGAAGAATTAGTCCACTACATTTTTGAAGGTGATTAATTGCAAAGTGAATAGCGGAAGTACCTCCTGCTGAATTGCCAAATATGAATACACTCTCAATTCCAAGATAATCTAATAGCTCTTTATAGACTTCCGCTTGAAGTTCAGGGGAAGGGTTATCGGGCATCGAAGATTTCAAGTAGCCAAATCTTGAGACGTAGAGAAACCTGTATCCTGATCCAAGACCTTCGGAAAGTCTTATTCCTTGATCAATACCACCAGTGACGCCATGAGATATAAGAATCGTTGGGCCATCTCCTCTTAACAAATACTCGACATCTCCATGTTTAGCGTGATAGATTTGCGATGGGATATTGTCGAGACGACTGTAACTTCGAGCTAACGCCTTTCTGAATTTCACGACAACAACTATGCATAATATGGTAATTACCAGAATACTCGTTATCCAAATAGCTAAGGTTGTAATATCCAAAACTTTCCCTCCTTTCATAAATCCACTATTCTTTTTGGGATTTAATAGCTGTACGAAAATATTCCCATTTTTACTAAAACTCCCTCTGCGCGCATGTCTGTTGCCGGCTGCAAAGAGAGTGTTACCTGCAGAACCTTTGCCTGTACAATGTCACTAATCCCGAATTTGTTGTTGTCATACTGACATATTTAAATAACATTAACAATCTAGGTAAAAACATGAAATATCAACTGTACAGTTCACATCCTAGTCACCTTCCAATCAAGCGTGACCTCACGCTTGCTTATGTGCTCTCCCTCGTCGGTGCCATCCTCATGGTTGCCGTATCCCTCGGGGGTTTGCTATATCCATCCACCTTCTATCCAACGAGTGATCTCCTTCAATCTTTTGTTGCCAATGATTTAGTTAATCTCTTCGTCGGACCGCTAATCTTGTTTGGTTCAATGTGGCTCACGCGGCGCGGTAAGTTGGTTGGTCTGCTTTTCTGGCCGGGTGCACTGCTATATGTCATCTACAACTACATCGCATATATTTTCGGGACACCATTCAGTTTGTTCACTTTCACATATCTTGTGCTCGTACTGCTTAGTACCTACAACATTCTCGATCTCCTGAAAAGCATCGACAAAAAATCCGTCCAAGAGCGGCTGTCCGAGGGTGTGCCAGTAAAAACCTCCGGCTGGGTTCTGGTTGTGTTTGGTGTCTTGTTTACCTTCAGAGCAATTGGCATGATCGCCGAAGCGAGCACAAATCAGACGATGCTCCCTATTTCTGAAATCGGCGTGCTGATCGCCGACATATTCATGTCGATACTCTGGATTGCTGGTGGCGTCTTGCTACTCCGGCGAAGGCCCCTCGGCTATGTCGGCGGATTGGGATTACTCTTTGCTGCGAGCATCTTATTCATCAGCTTGATCATGTTTCTCCTGCTACAGCCTTTCTTAACGGATGCGCCGTTCGTTCTGGTCGACATTATCGTGGTCTTCATCATGGGGCTGATCTGCTTCATCCCCTTCGGGCTCTTCGTACGCAAGGTAGTATCAAAGGAAAAATCATCATGATACAAAAAGAACCCCTGGCGTAGCTTTTGGAATGCTGCAACAATTCTGGGTTAGCGTACAAAATTAACGTATGAGTGATGTTCACATCAATTGTGAAGGAGTTTTCGGGAGTATCCTAATCAGCGCGCGCTAACTATGTTGCCGAATTACGACGAGGCGAAGGATAAGAGAAGTCTTATAACCGCCCAGAACATAAATCAAAAGAAGGAGAATATGCCACAAGAGATAAAAATCATTACTTTTGGTGGCGTAAATTGCTACCTTGTAAAAATTGACACAGGGTTTATCCTGATTGACACGGGATTTTCTAAAAAGCGCTCCGACATTGAAAAAGAACTGGAAAGTGCGGGCTGCAAGCCTGGAAATCTTAAGCTTATCGTATTGACTCATGGCGACTTCGACCACAGCGGTAATTGTGCGTATCTTCGTGAAAAGTACGGGGCGAAAATCGCGATGCACCGTGCGGATAAAGGAATGGTTGAACATGGAGACCTCTTCT
>JBHIFL010000189.1:0-2749 GCA_046761065.1 Candidatus Heimdallarchaeota archaeon | reverse complement strand
ATCCAAAATGGATTGAAGGCAAAAAGAGACATGGATATAAAGGTGCATCTGACATCTCCAAAAGAGTTGATCATGTATATGGATGGAGTGCAACTACTAAACTTGTGGATAATTGGGTCTTCGATGAGATAACACAAACCTTTGTGCTTGATGAAGAAATGAGGGAATGGTTTAAGGAGAATAATCCTTATGCCCTTGAGGAAATGACTCGAAGACTTATTGAGGCAGCAGAGAGAGAACTCTGGAAACCAGAAGAGGAGATGTTAAATAAACTTAAATCTGCATATTTGGATTTAGAAGGAATTATGGAAGAGAGTCTTGGAGTTATTGAGGGAGAATATCAAGGGGGCGAGATTGTAGTAAAAAGTAAAGAGGATATTAAAGAATGGAGTGCAAAGTTTAAGGAGATAGAAGAAGAGTGGAAAGAGGTGGTAGGAATGTAAGGTGTCAGGATGTGGGCTGGTCGCCTTCGTCGCGAAGCGGACGCTGACGGCTTCGCTTCGATACGCGCCGACCCCAAAGTTTCGCACGCGACACTTCCCGCTAAGTTGGCAAAAAAACAAACTAATAAGCTGTGTAAATTACTTATATCGAGCGTGCGAAAGGAAGGCCAAATGCCTGTGCGGGGCACATACTCCTAATACCTAATACCTAATAGAGGTGCAAAAGTGGATGCTGTGTTGTAGAGCATGTGTGTTCAGTTAAGTGGTGCGTCAATACTTATTGCAAACTACAATTCCAAATAAAGAGCATGCGCATATCTTATTGCAATGAGTCGTTATAAGTATATTATCTGTAGATATTGCGTATATGGCCAATCTCCAAAATTATTATCTGTTTATTATCATCGTCTATGTCGTATTTTATTCTGTAGCTACCTACGCGTATTCTCCAGACTGCATCTTTTTTTCCTTTTAGTTTTTTAACGCCTTGTGGTCTCGGATTTCGTTTTAAGTTCATTAATGCAGATTCAATTCTAGAAAAAACATTATCTGGTAGTCTATTGAATTGTTTTTCTACTCTTTTGCTAGCCAATTTGATCTCATACATGATCTTTTGCATTTAAAAGTTTTCGTTTCGTCCGATATTCCTCAAAGTCAATTCCTCCCTCTTTATGGAATGCGTCTCTTTCTTTGTTTATTCGTTCCCATAAACTTGGATTCTGTGACTCAATAAAATCATCCAACCAATCCATAAGGATTTCACTTAACAATTCAGATATACTTTCATTGTAACTCTTGGCAATCTTCTCAAAAAACTCATATTCATTGATAGGAATCTTACATTCCACAGTTATCATTTTATTCATAATTATCCTCCATGTTATTATGAGAGCATTTGACCTTTACTAAGATAGACATGCACAACTTTTTCATTTTCTCACCCAGTTAATAACCTTCAATCCTTGAACATAGTCGAAGTGTGTGTCTCTAGTCAAAAGTGGCATATCAAATTCTATTGCCATTGCTGCAATCCATAGATCATTCTCTGGAATAGGGTTGCCGGTTCTTTTAAGAGATAAACGTATGGTAGAATAGCGCACTGCAATAGCTTCATCAATGGGTACAAGAACTGAATATTCTAAAAATTTATAAATATCTTGTTTATTTTTTTCTGGTTGAGCACTATTAAGCGCACCATATAGTAATTCACCCAGGACAATAACAGGTAAAAAGAGCATTTCTGCTCCCTCTATCAGAGTACAAACCTCAAGGATACCCTCTCTATAAGCAATTACTGCATTAGTATCAAGCATCAACTTACCATTCTCCCTCAATTCTCTCAAACTCCTTGTCAATAAGATTTTGCATTGCTTCAGCCTCTTGATGAGATAGCGTCCCAACTAGCTCATGCAAGTTTCCCTTGCCACGAAGGGGGCAAAGAATTATCCGTAGCTTCTGATGCTCTCTAAGTCCTTCAATAGGTTTAAGGGGCTTTAGCACATTATCTTCATATATTACTTCAATTGTACTGCTCATACTTATCCTCCTTTAATCTTAAGATCAGTATTTTTCCTTTTTCTGGTTTATAGTATCTCAACAACTTAATTATGGAACAATTTATAACAGTTGTCCAAGTATTATGTTCCATAATTAAATTGACATGACAATAGTTATTTGTACGCAAGGCATTCCATGACATACTTTTGGATTTCTCCTTTATTTTTTTCATCCATTTTAGTAATAAATATTTTGCTTTTGCAATTTCCAATGTTCTGGAATTAGAAGCCTTACTGCTACGCGGAAATGCATCATTGGCATACTCTCCCGCTGCCTGTAGAACGCGAGCGTAAAGCTGGCTACTTACCCAGAACCCTGCCCTTGTGATCAAGTCGTCGAGGACAGGTTTGAAAGCTGTGATAAGCCCTCTTATTAAGGCATCCACTTCATCCATACTAACCTCATGGACTTCCTTGACCTTTGTTTCTCCTATTTCTTCTTTTATCTGGGTTACTATTTCCAAATCCTCTACAAAAAAATCAAGTTCAAGACGCTGCAAATTTTTAATGGAAATACTGTCTGATAACATGTTTTCTTACCACTTTTTTATCTCCAAGTAGATTTTTTATTATTCTGTCACCTTCAGTAGCCAATAGATTTCTCATTTCAAGATTGTTAGTAGGTTGCACGCTTACATTTATGCCATTACTTTTACCCCTTTACCTCTTTTCCATGAGTATTTCTTCCCTATGATGGTTAGGCAACTACTTTTATTTCTTTTTTTAGTTCTTCTTCAGCAACTTTGATTC
>JBHIFL010000188.1:0-2844 GCA_046761065.1 Candidatus Heimdallarchaeota archaeon | reverse complement strand
AAAAGATAATGTCTTCTGCGGTCCCTCCGCTGTATTCACCAACGTACTCAACCCAAGGTCAGAAATCAGCCGTCCCCTTGATGAATACCTGCCCACGTTGGTCAAAGAAGGCGCTACCATAGGAGCTAATGCCACTGTCGTATGTGGACATACCATCGGCAAATACGCTTTTATCGGCGCGGGTGCTGTTGTTACCAAAGACATTCCCGATTATGCCTTAGTCTATGGCAACGCCGCTCGCATTGCCGGTTGGATGTGTGAATGCGGAGGAAAGCTCGCTTTTACAACCGAGGAGACAAATCCGATAGAATATGCAACTTGTTCCAAATGTGAGAAACACTATGAAAAGCGGGATTTGACAGTGAAACGAATAGATGAAAAATAATGGAAGAATGGAAGGTTGGATGGTTGGAAGGATGGAAGTACAGATATCATATGGTTGACGCTGCAAAAATAGCAAACTGCGCTGCAGGGATAGTGTGTCAGGGGATGCGGTATCCGTCCACATCGTATACAAAAATGAGAGTTAAGGTTTTGTGATTCTGTATCCAGAAAAAATGCTGAATGATGAATTCTAAATGATGAATGAAAAAACCTAAACATTCAGCATTTAGCATTTAGCACTCAGCATTTATAAATTGGTCGCCAATCACAAAACGTTACTTCTCAAATCTGTATACCATGTGAGCGGATAGAGCATCAGGGGAAAAAGGAGCCCCATGGAGAAGAGTGTTGGAGAAAAGGGATTTACTAGGAGTAGAACCTGCCTCACAAGAATTATTAGCCGCTGTACAACGTAAGGGAAGAATCATTAAATTTGCCACAGAAGGTTCAGAAGAACTCAGATATCTTGACTATATTGGAGCAGAAGCGAATGTTGGAGGAGAAAATCTAACAAACATCTTGTTAAGAGAAAATCCCCGCAAGGCGGCTGTTTTAGAAGAATTCCTTCATGGAACCCAGCATAGACTTGGTATTGTCCAAAAACGAGGAATTCAAGGGGCGGAAATTCACGTCAAAGAGTTTATGATTCGTCACCAGAGGCTCTTAGGATTATCTAATGAAGACGTTCAAATTTTGAAAAGGTTACTTGAAATTGAAAAGAAGGGATAGTGTTATGGCATCATCATTTGAAATGATAGTTAAAGATTTCTTTAAATTCAAGGATGGTCGCACTGTATTTGTTGGTCCTATTAAAGGGAGTGAAAAATTCATATCCCCATGTAAATGTGATTTATGGGTTCAGGGAGTCAAATATGAAACCATAAATATCGAAGGCGAGATGATTCCTGAAGGGAAGCGATATAAAGAGTATAGAGTTGTTTCTACAAAAGATGGAATAGATTTGGAAGATGTTCGTATGAATAAGCTGGAGTGTCGGCTGGTGGGGGCATAGGGAAAAGAGCATCCTTTGATGGGCTTGGCGAAGTTTGATGATATTGACGCTTTGCATTACGAGGATGGGGCTGAGTATCTTTATTCTGAATAATAATCTAAAGATGAGGCGGGGAGACCCGCATCCTTCCATTCATCCAGTAATAAGGAGAAGTTATGCAAATACCGCTATTAGATCTGAAAGCCCAATATGCTACAATCAAAGACGAAATCAAAGCCGCTATCGACGAAGTCTTAGAAAGTCAATATTTTATCCTAGGTCCCAAAGTACAACAGTTCGAGGAAGAAATCGCCAAATACTGCAACGTACAACACGCTGTCGGAGTAGCTTCTGGAAGCGATGCGTTGTTATTAGCGCTGATGGCAATCGACGTAGGTTACGGCGATGAGGTAATCACAACGCCTTACACCTTCTTTGCCACAGCGGGTTCAATTTCTCGTCTGGGCGCTAAACCTGTTTTCGTAGATATTGACCCTAAGACCTATAACATCAACCCAGAGCTTATTGAAGAAAACATCACGGACAAAACAACAGCAATTATCCCCGTTCATCTCTACGGGCAATGCGCGGATATGGACGCTATATTGGAAATTGGTAAGGAACATAACCTCTGTATCATCGAAGACGCTGCCCAAGCCATCGGCGCTGAATACAAAGGTAGAAAAGCTGGTTCAATGGGGGATATGGGTTGTCTGAGTTTCTTCCCATCGAAAAATCTTGGTGGATACGGTGATGGGGGAATGGTGATATCGAACAATGCTGAACTTGCTGAGAAGATAAGAGTGTTAAGAGTACACGGCGCAAAACCGAAATACTACCATTCCCTGATTGGTTTAAACAGCCGCCTCGATGCTCTCCAAGCTGCTGGAGAGCGTTGCAAACGAGATCCCGCATTGATGGGATTTGAGGCGTTTTCTTGACAAAAAAATCTGCCATTTTTCACCGCAAAGACGCAAAGAACGCGGAGATTTCGCAAAGGAAAAAAAGAGCAAATCTTTGCGACCCTTTGCGTACTCTGCGTCTCTGCGTTAAAGATTAATGCAGTCATTAAAATAATTTTGGCAAATTTTAATAATTGGTCAATTTTAAATGTCAAGCGTCATGCGGGATACAGCTATTTGTCAAGTTGGGCGCAAAGTGGCTTTTAGACTGGATCTCTGTTTTAAGCCCTTATGAATACTGGCTTCATTTTATGCAACGGTCTGTGATAAACGTTTATTTAAAATATATTTTTCCCTTGACAAATATGGTTATTTATGATACCATATTTTTTGTTATGAAGTTAAGCGATTATGCAAAAAAAGTTGGTATTAGTTACAGGACAGCTTGGCGCTGGTTCAAGACGGGTAAGATTGCTGGGTATCAGATGGACACTGGAACAATCATTATTACAGAGGATGATGAACCAGAAAAGATGCAAAGAGTTGCTATCTATGTTCGGGTCTCTT
>JBHIFL010000187.1:0-2902 GCA_046761065.1 Candidatus Heimdallarchaeota archaeon | reverse complement strand
TGGTCTACGATCTATACGGTGACATAATCGAAGAGGTGAAAATGCCTGTGGAAGGCTACGTTTGGGCTTATCCGTGCGGTCAATCCCTAGGCACTTCAGGCAGCCTACAAGCTGTCCAAACAGGTGCCAACATCGCCTACGTCTTCACACATGAAGAAAATTAATGTCTTGCGCCACCTCTCCCTTTTGATCTACAGAAGTGT
Source organism: Candidatus Heimdallarchaeota archaeon (assembly GCA_046761065.1). GTDB lineage: Archaea > Asgardarchaeota > Wukongarchaeia > Wukongarchaeales > JBHIFL01 > JBHIFL01. Next base: position 2,699 of record JBHIFL010000187.1, on the reverse strand, counting down.
TCTTACGTAAGAACTCATTATAGCTGCCCTCGACTCAGAAGTCGAATATTTGAGATGTTAGAAACATTAATACGATTATTTTACTTCCGGTGCTCATCAAAGGCAGTTTAAAATTCACAGCCTCGCGGGGCTTATACTTCTCCTTATCAAGCGCGCGCGAAGAACCCTGGCTCTGACGCTCCTTTTTAAGCTGCTTTTTGAATAGTCGTAGTATGTACTCCGCAAATAGTTACTTCCTCTTTTTCCAAGCAATAATCGCATGCATGCATGGGGCATAGGGGGATAGTCTATACGAAGAGGTCATTCTCGATAGCTAGAACGCGAGCTGGAGACCCTTCAACTCCAACCAGAAAAAGAGGTAATGCGATTATTGTGAAAGTCTTCTGGGTCAACTTGTCTAAGTTCGTTACATACTCAATGTTATATATATCGCGAGAAAGAAGTAGTACATGAACATTAGGTTCAAGTATTGGGCCCTTACGGCCAACGCTGTACTCTATAGAGAAGTCGAATACATTTGCCTTCACTTTCTTGTTCACCAGCCATTGACAAGCTTTTCTTGTCAGATATGGAGAGGTCGTGTAGAAGTCTGGTTGACCCCATTTCTTCGTCTGATCTGTTCTGAGAACTGGGATATCGCCCTTCCTAATTTCCCCCCCAAAGTTTTCTAAGTCCTCATCGGTTATTGGTTCACCCTTGCCGAACTTGTAGGAAAAATCAATTAAGACGCCGCGGCCTATGAGTTTTTCCAATGGCACCTGATCGATGGATGCCCCACCCTTAACCTCATGTAGAGGCGCATCTATATGTGTACCTTCATGCGCATACACAGAGATATATGATCCCTGCCAACCGTCTTTTTCAAAGGTTTGTAGAAGTTCATACTTCACTCCCCGGCCAGTTTCGTCTCTACCCTTACCCTTTCTCAACGGCATGGTTAAATCAACAATCCTAATGCTAACTCCTCCGTTCGAGCTAAAATAAGCCTTCTTTTTCCTTTATAGCTTTTGTCTATGCATGCATGTAATGCGGGCGCATACATAGGTTGGATAGAAGCAAAAGAAAAGTCACATCTACCACTTCATCCTACGTGTACTATATGTGTGTAATGAGAAATGGGCGTCTGCTTGTCGCACTGCTTGTCATTGTTGTCCCTTCCACGATCCTAGTTCTAGCTGAGCTTGTCATTGGAGATTACAAGTTGTTCATGTTGATAAATCAAGGAGTCACCAATTCCGTGTTGGATGTTTTATGTGCATATGCTTCTCCAATTTCTTTCTCTGCATTTTATTTGCTCACTTTGGCAAAACTGTACGTTTCCCACAATAATAGATTCTTGGCAATTGGTGTAATATCGCTCGTAACTGGACCAGTCTCGTATGGTATTGGCTTCTTAATGAAACCTTTCTTTGCGCGGCCAAGGCCCTTCGAGGTTCTAGCAGATGCTCGGGTTATCGGTCCATGGGAAACAGGCAACTTCTCGTTTCCTTCGACAACGACAATGCTTGCTTTTGGCCTTGCACTGCAAATACTGCTTTTGTCAGAGAAACGTCACTACGGAATCATCCTTTCAATTCTATCTTATTTCATCGGTTTCTCAGTAATCTATGCAGGCTTCCATTTTCCCGCTGACGTTGCAGCAGGGATTATCTTATCATTCTGTATAGCTGCTTGTACAAGTAGAATGAAGGAAATCACAAAAAGTATCCTGGACAGAATTTGCGCGCGCGAGATTGTTAGTTAGTGATCTCTTCGATAATTTCAGGAACTCTAACAAGTGGTTGTCCGGCTACCACAATCGGGTTCTCAACGATAGAGAAGACGAGTCCATCTTGGGGTGATTCTACCTCGGCGATTTCTTCAAAGGTTCTGGGAGAGTAAATAACTCCGAGGATGTCTCCTCTGCTGACTCGGTCTGCGATTTTAACTTTTGGTATGAAGATTCCCCCCTTCGAGGCTCTGGCTGATGTCTTATCACTATTTTTGATCCACTTGAGGATAATCTGCTTTTTCGGGAGTTCGACTTCTCCCGAAATCATGCCAAGGTCTATCATTATATTCTTTAGCCCCGTATATGCAACCTTTACATGATCGAAGTTGAAGTGGCTCTCTCCGCCGATTTCTGGGACAATTGCCGGAATCCCGTGATCGACAGCAACTCCCCTACAGGTCTTCCCTTCACCGTATTCCTCGGTCTCGAGGTAAAGCAATTCAGCCCCAAAGATCCTCGCCATCCGCTCGGACTTATCCGCGACCTCCTTCGGCACCCCAGGTGAGACGCCGTGAGCTTCATAGAAGATCCAAACGGGTGCGTTACGACGGCCAGTGTGGAAATCAATAACGTAGTCGGCCTTATCCCTGATCAGATTCGTCCAGATCTTGTAGACAATCCGCTCGGTCAGTGAACCATCCGGCTTCCCGGGCCAGACACTGTTCATCCCTCCGGGGATAATGTCGTACGACATAACCGTCTCGCGTTGGCGGAATGCGATTGGGTTTGGCAGGCAGTAGACGAGGGTGCCTTTGAGCTCTTCTGGGCTGATTTCTGATACCACCCTTCGAATAGCCTCTAGCGCATTGATCTCGACGCCGTGCTGAGCCACTTGGATATGGAGCCAGGGTCCATCATCTACACCGTTGAAGATGGTAAAGGGGATCTCAACGTGCATACCATCCGGAAAAACATCTGGAATCTTGAG
>JBHIFL010000186.1:0-2928 GCA_046761065.1 Candidatus Heimdallarchaeota archaeon | reverse complement strand
CACAATTCAAGATCTTGATGCCCAAATCCGCGAAGTAGAATTTCCTACACTTCCTGAAGGCCTGATTTACTCCGAAGAGACTCTGAATATGAAAAGGGAGCAATATGAGGAAACAAAGACACAGCTAGATACGAATATCGAAACTCATAGAATTAAACAAGAACAACTGGACACCGTAGTTGCTTATTTGGAAGAGCACGCAGGTGTTGTAGAACGGGCCCAAGAGCAAGAACAAAAGGTAGCTGGCATGAGACTTGACATCAAGGTAGCAGCCAGAACTACTGATTGTGTGAATAAGGTGGCCGAAGATGCCCGGAAAAACGTACGCCCCCAAGCCCAAATTTACATGGGGTGGCTCCTGAACAAAATCACTAATGGAAAATATAAAGCTGCGAAATTAGATGAAGATTATAACCTTGAAGTGTTCTCAGACCAGGCTGGCGAATTCATAGATAAGTCACTGTTCAGTGGGGGAACGGAAGACCAATTCCTCCTCGGATTGCGACTCGCTTTTGCTTTAAGTATCCTCCCCCAGGAGAAGGAAACCCACCTCGAATTCATATTTCTTGATGAGCCCTTCGCCGGGTCGGATAAGGAGCGGCGGGCAAATATTCTGGACTTGATCAATGAGGAACTCCTCCTGAATTTTAAGCAAGTTATCATCGTAAGCCATCAAGACGATGTGCTGGAGGCCTCACCTAACATCTTAAAACTAGAAAATGGGTGGATTCGATGATTGGACTCTGACTTACCAAAAGGCTCGAAAAGCTTTTACAATGATTTCATCATCGTGTTCGTGACTTTTTTTTTCAGACATCATTTCAAATGATTCAATGAGAGCTTGAATCCAAGCAGAAACGAGTTTTTCATCAAAAGGTGCATCTTGTACTCATCGAATTATATCCCAGATCCTGTGAACTCCTGAATCAATTGTTATTTTTGCTAAAAGGCAATGGCTTATTATCCTAAAATCTGAAACTCAAGAAGATATCTTTGGCGTTCTTGTGAAAAATTATTCCTGTATTTAATCAAACCTTGAGGAAGAATTGTTTCATTTTTGCTCGGTTTTCACAAGAGGGAGATCGACGTATAAATCGCCAAGCTTTTCAGCATACTTCTTCTTGGTTTCTTCGATGTATTTCTTGTATTCGCTAGGCGTCATCATCGAATGCTCCCATCTGATCTTATGGAGTTCCTGCATGAACTTTGGTTCCTTTTTCTCCATTTTTCTACACTTCATCAGGCTGAGGATAGTGATTTTGAGGATTTCACTATTAAAAAGGCTTTTTCCTCTCCCCATTAGGAATTTCTTTCCACTTGGCTTCTTTGTGCGCCAAGCCCAGAGGACTCGCCTTTGGGCGAAAGGAGGCAGCTAACTAATGATGAGTATGAGAGCTGTTGCCAGTTAGATATTAATAGAGTACTCTTTCATTTCCTTTTTAATCTTGTTGGCACCCTTCTTTATATCTTGTACAATCTCGGCGGGTGACATGGCTTGCCATTCAATTTCTTTCGTGTAACGGTAGTAATGAAGGTCTTGCAACGCTTTACATCCTGGGAACTCCCGCTGCACCCTCTTTCGAAGTTTTTCTTTTACTTCCTCACTAATCACACTTTTTTGCAATTTACACATCCCCCTCTTCTAAGAAATCTTCAGGTAACATGATGGTGGGGACTGAAATCTTTAACCTCGCATTCACTTCACGTATCATCTCTTGAGTTCCGCGTTTATAAAGATGCCGAAGATTCCAAGTGACCAGGAAATCCATCGCTCTCAGGCTTGCGGAAGCCAGATGAAGAGCATCCCCGCGAGGTAAGCGTCTGTAAGATAAATACACATCTGCTAATTTGATAACCTCCTCCGTGATTTCCAGAACCCCAAAGGCTTTTATCAAGTTTTCCAATGCTCTTCGTAAATTGAGTTCCGCTGTTGCCCGGATTTCAGCAAGGACGATTTCTGAGATGTAAACTTCAAAATGAGGTAAGACCTCTTTCCAAAACTGTCGAGTCAACTCCCTTAAATATGGAGCCTCATCTTGAAAATACATGCTTATTACTGAGTTCTCTAAATAAAGTTTAAGTTTTCTTTGCATCATTTTATCTTTTTACCACCATTTTATCTTTATGCGTATAGTTTTCTATCTTTTCCGAAGCCCTTTCAATATTTCCTGTCCCTGTTGCTTCACTCTTAGCACTGAAATCTACCGATTTGCTAACGCCCGAAGGTCAGGCTCGAGCTTCATTTCTGCAAGTATCTCGTTATCACCAAGTACCCAGTCGACTTTAGGCTGTTTGCTAAATACCAATTTTATTGCATAAAGTTTCAGAGGGTAGGAAAACCTTCGTTCTTCCATTATTCTGTGATATTCACTGAATAACTGTCCTAACAGATCCCTTTCAGAGTAAAATCGTATTCTATTTTCAGAGTATTATTCCAATTTATTCTATTTCCTCACTCGCGAGATTGGATTGGAGCGAGTATAGAGGAGGCGCTCCAACTATCTTTGATTATATAAATCCTTATGCACATTAAATATGGCAACGACTAGAAGTTTTTGTTCCAGTTTCTTACATCTTTCCCTTAATGCTCGCAAAAGAAGGACAAAATTAGTCTTTATATATTCTTCAACCCTTCGAGTAAGTTTAAGTTTCTAAGCAGTCTTAAAAACTCAATGTCCGCACTCCTTGGTAGATGGTTTCTTCCTGATAGTCGCGTAGTATTAGATCCTAGCCCAAGTAATGCCAAAAGTAATACCTCTTTGGAGAGCTCTTCTATGTGATGTAAGACAGAACCATTGTATGCGTTATCCATGATTGCCTTTCACAAATTCATTTGGTCAGTGTATATATTATTCTAGGCGCCGGGGTTATACTGTGTTCACCATAAGATCCTTTCAATTCTCCTGTTTGAGCCCTCTCTTTTGCGAT
>JBHIFL010000185.1:0-2948 GCA_046761065.1 Candidatus Heimdallarchaeota archaeon | reverse complement strand
CGGCGGCATCTATAGCTACTTTGATCTCTTGGGCAATTGCTTTTTTCAGATCAGGGTGTAACTCTCCTGCTTCTGTTTCAGCGGTTTCCAATTCCCCTTTAGGATCCACTTGGAGATTTCCATCACACGCTAAGATAGATCCTGCCGCTAGGCCATATACTTGAGCAAAAGTAAAGAGGAGCGATGACTCCATTTCCACCGCTATTACTCGCCGATTTAACCAGTATTTGAAGGCATCTGGCTCTGAAAATTGGTAATAAACCGCAGTCGTCCAAACTAGTCCTGTATGAAATCGAACAGCTCCTTGGCGGCATGCCTCTGTAAGTGCTAAATATACTTCAGGAGACGCTACTGCCGGATAGATATGTGAAACATAGGTTAGACTGGTGGCCTCATCTCTCACCGCAGCAAATGGTATAACAAGGTCACCTGTTTTGACTTCCAAAGGTAATCCCCCACAACTTCCAACCCGAATGAATACCTTCCCACCTAAGCGCCTAAGCTCCTCTAATACGATTGCAGTTGATGAAGGTCCCATTCCAGTTGTTGTAACTGTCACACAAGCACCTGCCGGGGTATACCCCTTAAACGAAACTAACCCTCGATGCCTTGCAACTTCTTCGGCATCTTTAAGATAGGATGCAATTAGGGGGACACGGTCAGGATCCCCACTCAAGAAACTGATCTGTTCTACATCTCCCTCTCCCAGCATCAGATGCGGTTGAATTCTCTTTTTCATCACAATCGCCTACAAGAGTTTTTCACAAGAATACTCAGAAACATATCGATTGAAGACAATTTAAAGGGTAAAAAAGATTTAATGAGAAACTTAGATACTTAAATAGAATCAATGTTCGGGGGGTACTATTGTACCTAACGATAGGATGACTTCAGGGGATATATAAAAAGGAATCCTGGCAGCTCAATTATGGTCAAAGGAGAACTATTTGGTATGAAAGAATACAGTGTGGGCTAGTCTGTTATACCCGCTAACTCTTCGGCAAGTTTCTTTTTGGTTTTCAAATCTGCCAATCGGGCGATAGAGATCTCTTGGGTGGCTGTAGATCCCGCTCCATGCCATGTCCCTGGACCATGCAATCCTGCAGTCCAATTTTGTAAAAACTTTATCAAACGCATCCGTTTTTCTGCTGAAACCACAGATTTAAGATATTTCTTCACATATTTGCTTGTTTCTGGGTTCTTCAGTTCTTCTTCGGAAGGCATTGTAACGACTAAGCCCCCTGCGATATCGGCGGCTATCTTGATTAACTCCCAAAACCCATCGGCTACGATTAATTTGGCTACGTTTCCGAACATGTCATCGGGAAACCAAGTCCCACTCCCAGGGGGATCTTCTTGGCCTTTCAAGGCCGCTGCGAGAGCTATACCATATGCAGCTTCCCGAATTTTCATCATATTCACAAGTTTTTCCCGGATTTTTGAACTTTTATCGATTCCTTGATATTCGGCGATCCCTGCCGTTGCTCCAATGATTAGATCTGCGAATCCGACTTTACAGGCCCCGCCACAATTCATGCGGTGCATGCGCGCAAAACGGGAAACGAGACTAACTGCAAATTCGGTTTCCCCACACATGAAGACATTTTCCCACGGCACAAAAACGTCGTCAAAAATGACCATTGAGGTTTCTCGCACACCGTATTTCGGGTTTCCGAGTTCGGCACAATCTTCTGTCAGCATCCGCTCCGCGCTGAATGGGGTCCATTGAGCAATATAGGTCATACCTTTTGCACTGTTTGGAACAACAAAAGATACTGCATAGTCTTCTTCATCTGGTCTAAGTGTGCGACCAGGTAAGATAAACGTGTAATTAACTGCGATAGCTCCACTTTGATGGAGCTTTGCACCTCTCACAACTATTCCATCATCCCGTCGATCAGTAATACGAATGTAAACATCAGGATCTTCCTGTTCACTTGGTCTTTTTGATCGATCACCCTTTGCATCCGTCAAACCTGCACTGCAAGCAAGATCTTGTTGTTGAACCATTCTAAGAAAGTGATTGAAACGATCATAATAACTAGTCCCAAGTTGTTTATCCATTTCCCAAGTGGTGCTGGAAAGTGCAGTAATGGCATCATTACCAGGACATCGATAATTACAGGTCCCGAGTGCTTGAGCAGTGAGAAGGGCCATTTCTAATCGCAGTTCAAGGTCTTTTTTACTTTTACAGGGATGATTAGCTCGGCTGATTTTCTCATTTTCAAGCAAATGGGATTTAGTTGTCATTATTTCCTCATATTGAGGGTCATTTGCTAACTCATAAATTTTCGCGGTTGCATCAACCACACTTCTGGTAATTGGATTGTCCAAGAGATTTTCAATCCGTTTTCCATTAAGGAATAGTCGCACATTCATTCTTCGAATATCATTTACGTATTCTTCTGACGTTTTAACTGTCATTTATACACCAACCATAGTCAAAGATTTTTTGAACATATTACCATAATGGTTTTGTATAATAAAGCATAAACCAGAAAAATAATTTAAAAACCAATTCCTTATAGAAATTTGTTCTATGGGAATACTACTCCTAGAATTGCAACTTAAACTAACTATTATGAGTTTTCTCATTCCTGCTAAGAATCTAGAAAAAGGTGTCAAGTGTTACTAAACCATTCATTATGGTGAATAATCCTCCTGACAAACAGGAGTACCAATCATTTTACTTTACTAAAAGCCAAGGTTCGCTCGGAACATTAGAGAAACACACTTCTGATAAGAACAAAAGACATCCTTTTCATTATACCTCAAACTAATCAGTTCACAGGTGTATTACTTAATGAGTCGAATCAATGTAGCAAAGGGCAACCTTTTTTTTTAGAATCCCAAGATGGGGCATAGCTTCTGACAGAGGTTCCACGAAGTACAATTCGTGGTGGATTGCTGCACATAGGGAGAAATGTCGATGCCAACTAATACCAATA
>JBHIFL010000184.1:0-3066 GCA_046761065.1 Candidatus Heimdallarchaeota archaeon | reverse complement strand
CGACCTCCTTCCTCGAGACATTATGGGGATTTACCAAGGATGAGTTTAAGAGGAGGATCCCCCCCGGTTTCAGATGATTTACGAACTTCGTCAGGGAAGGCTTGTTCATGATAATGGCGGAAAGGGGTTTTCCGACAACGGGGGAACCGATCTCCCTGTTGGAGACTACCACGGTGCAATTGGCCGTTCCCCCTCGCATTTCCACGCCGTAGGTGGGTAAATAGGTGACGTGCTTTCCCTCCTTCATTGCCGCATAGGCCAGGATATTACCGGCCAAGAGGATACCCTGTCCTCCAAATCCCGCTATGATGACGTCGTAGTACATACGCAGACAAATCCTAAATACTAATTTTCTAAACTCTAAACAAATTCAAATTTAGAATTTGATTCTTCGAATTATGCGCAACTATTTAACCCACATTCCGCACTTACGGAATGTGCATTTCTCGAATTATTCCATCCTTAGATGAACTAAAAGCTACTCTTAATTATAAAAATTTTTAGGCAGACCCAAAAGGCGGAGAAGCTGCCTTTGTAGAGAAGATAACTTTATCGGAAAGATTGCCTTCTCCTTGGCGCCTTCAAATTCATACCAGCACAAGTCACTGAAAGCTTCCAGAATACGCATAGCTGTTGGAGTCTTGGTTGTTCGTCCTTCTGGAAGAAGGGGGAGTTCTGATATCTTCTCCTTGGCCATTGATTTGCGTACCTGCCTTTCGATGAGAGATGAAGCAGCTATGGCAATGAAATAGGCGTGAATTAATCCGGCCACTCTTCGTGGTTTCTTTAAATAGATAGGGGCGATTTCGTGATCTGTCTTCAGCTGTGAGAATCTTTTCTCCAGATAGGGCTGATACTTGTAGGTCAACAACACTTCTGTTTTCGCGGCTGTGGCTAAATTGGTAACGAGGGGAAACACCCCATCTGTTCGACTCTCTTGACCAATGCCCTCTTTATTTCGCATGAACTCCAACCTGAATATCGGATAGGATACTTTCCTTAGGGGGTCTTTCTCAGATGGCCGTCCCCGCCTCAAACGGCGGATAATCACTTGAGTTTTTTTGCGGATTATCACCTCAATAAAAGACTGACAATCATATTTTTGGAGAATTGTCTTGTAGGCTTTACTGATTTCTCTTCTGCTCTTCAGATTACGTTTGTTGAGTTTGCCTGTCAACTGTGTGAGAGCAATCTCAGCCCTCTCGATAGATTGGAGTCTTGCCTCTTTGTCCAGAAGAGCTTTCTGGGAGCTTTTGATCCATATGAGACGATATCCCTCCTTTGTACGGGAAGGCCCCTCAGAAGAGGTGTAGAACACATCGGGTGGATCATCCTTACAACGCTTGCCTGCAATCGTGAGGATGTGGCGCCATCGGACCTTCACTCGGCGAAGTTTCTCTCTAAAGGTTTTATCCTCTCGCCTTGTTCGAGGGAGAATTGTTACGAATTTACCTCCATAGCGGGTAATGTGCCGCAAATTATAAGCCGTACAGAGCTTACTGTCTGCCACATAGATGAAGTCCTCTCGTCCTAAAAGCTGACGCAGATGGTCTATATTGCTACGGTGAACGGTGTCGTCGGTTCGATTCCCACTGTAGATTTGGTGACTCAAAGGCACGGCTCCATCCGATGTGATATTCAGACCAAAGACTAACTGCTTTAGATCCGGTCGGTGGTCTTTATTGATCCCATGAGTGATCTTCGGCTCCTTAAACGATGTTTCGTAACGTCCATGGAATGTTACCGTGGTGGTATCAAAATGAATCCGTTCAGTCTCCAACTCGAATTGTTTGATCATGCGTAATGCAAGACGGAAGAAAAGACTACGCCCGTGTTCTGAGGCTAGAGCATCCAGAGTGCGGGCAACGCGGTCATCATTAACAACGTCTTTCTCTGACTCACTCAACTCCATGGCGGATGCTTCAAACGGCTTGACCCACTCCGCTATACGATAAAGCGGCGCTGGAGAGACAATTAAGTTTTGCACAAGCACAGAAAGGGTTTTCCCGTGATTCATTGTCACGCTACGACTGCGAGGCAAGCAAGATTGTATGATCCGTGGCAGGTCCATCCGATCGAGGAAATGTCGGATAATCGGAAGACAGCCCAAAAGATGAACCTTAAGAGTAGCCGAGCCCGCGCAGGAGCGTCTGATATTTGGTGGTTGTCTGGTATACATGAATGTGTTATTATCATACCTGACATGAAAAAGCAAGAGGAAAAATTGATCGAACAGTTAAAAGCTCTTAAGGCAGAACGACGTTCTCTCATACGCCTCCTTCTACGTCGGGATGAACTGGCCATAGGGACTGTATACAAGGTGAACAAGCGCTGCGGTTCCCCTTACTGTCATTGCAAGACAGGACCAGGTCATCCTCAGACCTTCTTTATCTTTTCTGAAAAAGGAAAACGACGCTGTAAGCTTGTCCGTCAAGCTGATGTCCAAAGGATGAGAAAGGCTGCTGAACGCTACAAGAAATGCAGAGATGCCATAAGACAGTTAAAGACCATCCATTTGCAGGAAATCAAGATCTTAATGGATCTAATAGCAAGGAGAGGTATAAAGTACATGTAAGCTATCTTGCTAATTATGAAGGCCTTTTATAAAATGAAAATTGGAAATTTCACTCTTCGATTACTGCGGAATGTGGGTTATAATATTTGAGATCATAGACATCATGCCTGGTTCGTCTCATCGGGCTCATGCCTCACGTACGATCATATTCATCGCCTTGAGCGAACCTGTTTTCGTCCACCCAACAAGCTGGGTGGTATTCAACGGGCATTTTTTAGAAGCATAAAGGGAGTTAAGGCGCAAAGAAAAATCTTCTGGCCGGGCCACCTCATGGGTCCTAACGGAAAATAATACAATGTGGCACATTTTTTTCTTGACATTTCAAAAAATTGGTAGTACCGTCAGTCCAAACTCACATGATGCTTTACATTTCAAGGACTCGAAATTATTATCACTACTTACCATTTCTCACCGGGGAGCACATAACCAAGATGCAGGTCTTCGGGGACGGAAAGCCGAAAGTCCCTGGAATACCGGTAGATCCTCGTACT
>JBHIFL010000183.1:0-3085 GCA_046761065.1 Candidatus Heimdallarchaeota archaeon | reverse complement strand
ATGCCCACAAAGTCCCAGTAGCCAATTCGCCCATCCTCTCCAACCTTGCCTTTCAATTCTTCCCAGAGAGCCTCCAACTCTTCTGTAAAAGCCCTCTCCAAAAGTAGGCTCTGCCTAATCAGCTCCTCCCGCGAAGTAACCCCCAGCTCGGTCTCAACAGCCTGAGTCTTCAACCACCGCTCGTCAATAGGAACCAAACTTTTCCAATATTCCATGGCTCTGGCTAGACTGTAAGGCGAAATCTGCTCCAACTCCACTATGGGATGCCAAGCTCCAAGAAAAAAGTCAACAAGCTCATCCTTGTCAAGCTTCAGTATCTTCTCCTCAAGAAGAAACGGATCGGTATACAAAGACGTAGACCTATGCCTCACCCAGTCGCTCTGAAGCTTAATCACCGAAGCCAAACGATTGATAGCCTCAGCGTCTAGACTAAATTCATCCAGTGAATTCCACTCTGGAAAGTATTTACGGATAACCGCTATCAGATCCTTAACATCCACCAAGAAGGGATCAAAATCTCGCTCTTCAACAGACTTACACAAATCGATAATTCGCTGAAGATGCTCACTACCGAGCTTTTTCCTTTTTTTCTTGGAAGACAATTGAACTATCCCTTTGAGGAAGTGACATTAAAACCCTAACATAAAAATGTAATGGATTTAATACGATTGTTTATTGCACTTAAAGAAAAGACCTGCCAGAGAGAACTTTCTCCACTATATGCTGGTTTCTTTTTGCGCAATAGTTATAAACACACATGCTAATAAAACCTAAAATCGTTAGGAATCCGTATTACCCATTCCTATGAGGGAGCATGTAAAAAGTTTGGAAAAGCCTGAACCTAAGAAAAAAGCTAGGATATCCCTAGCCATTGATCAGGACTTCCTTGCTTGGATTGACCAAATGATAGAAAAAGGAGTTTTCGCCAACGAAGCCACACCATACATAGAGCTTCAGTTAAGCTGAAGGAGGATGTTGTGAGATGGTGTCAGTCGCTGTTATACTTCCGACATACTGCGAAGCTGAAAACATTGAAAGTTTAATCAGAGAAATTCAAGGATTAAGACTTGACTTGTTGATTGCAGTTGTTGATGATTCTAGTCCTGATGGAACAGCGGACATAGTAGAAGGGCTCCAACAAGAGTATGGTAATATTATTTTGCTTGTTAGACCTGAAAAATTAGGATTAGGAACAGCTATTACCACAGGCTTTCGCTCTGTGTTGCAATTGAAAAATCAACCAGATCATATTATCACTATGGATGCTGATTACTCGCATAATCCTAAAGATATACCCAAACTGATTCAAACCGCAAGACAAGGCTATGATCTTGTCATTGGAAGCAGATATTACCGAGGGGGAAAGATAATTGGGTCACACTTAAGACGCAGGTTGATTAGCCGTCTCGCCAACTTTATTGCATCAACAATCGTTGGTCTGAAGATACTTGATTGCACAAGTGGCTTTAGGTGTTATTCAAAACATTATGTTAAAACTGTGCTAAAGAGCCTTCACAGTCAAACCTACGAAATCCAGATCGAAACCATCAGACAAGCTCGGCTTAATGGATTTAATGTTAAGGAGATTCCGATAACCTTCATGAATCGGAATCGAGGAAAATCGAAACTAACTAAAATTGAAATTCAAGGGTTTATGTTATATATACTAAAGAATATACTCGAAGCTTTTTCATTCAAGCGAATTAGAATGCAGACATAGCCTTCAAAGTTTTTTACCTTTGAGTTGAGAAACAGTTTGGAGGAAGAAGCATTAGTTGAACACCATCGCTTGCATGAAATGATTTGCACTGTGCTACTGATCAAAGACGGAAAATATGAATTTGGAAGTATCTAAAACTAGGAATCAAATTAAATGTCGTCTAGAGAGGTACCAAAATGACTAAAATTCGTATCTCCTTAGAACTTAGACATGTCATCTTTTTGTCTTTTATGATACGTTTTTTGGTCATTCCTTTCTTTAGTGATGATTTCAATTACTGGGCGGCAAGAGTTTTTACTTCTTTTTGGATAGAAGGTTTCAATCCATGGGCTGTCATATATCATGACCCCACTTTATATAAGATCAATCCCTGGAGATACCCCCCACCCTATCTTGGTTTTATGGCTTTGGCACAACTCCTGGGTAGTTTTGTTGAGAACGAAATTGTTTTCTTGTATTTGATTAAGATACCCTTAGTAGTCGCCGATATCATAACAATTTTTTTCCTTTTTAAGATACTGAGGATTCTAGCACATGACGAAAAGAAAGCAACTAAACTCACGATGCTTTATGCCTTTAACCCACTTGTGATCATGGTCACTGGCGTATGGGGAACCATGGAGCCGATTCCAATGATGTTTACAATATTGTCTCTTTACTTCTTTCTTAAGGCATCATCGACAGCTGAATTTTTAACCTCAGCAATTTTATTGGGTTGGGGAACAGCATTTAAGCTCTACCCGATATTTATTGCCCCAGCATTTATGATTAAGATGAGAAACCTCAAGAGGGCTCTTCTTTATGGTATATTTTCCGCCTTGCCTTTAGCTACTTTCAGCCTCCCATTTCTTTTATGGGATTTTGAATCATACATTAACGTTATTCTGATACATAATGTAGGCGGCACACGTCCGCTTTTTCCCGTTTTCTATCCAGGACTTGAACAGATAATACAAATGTTTTATTTCCTCTCTGTCTTTGTATTATTTATTATAGCGTTGTTTAGAAGGGTTGCAGTTGTCTCGAACATATTGCTTTCATTTCTTGCATTGTATTTTTCTATGGGTGGAAATGTAGCGAATTATAGCCTTTGGATAGTTCCATTTACAATGCTGCTATTGGCTGATGATGCAGAAACACCTAGAAGCTTTTGGGTGCTACCCTTCTTTCCTCTTCCTTCAATTATTTATGGGTTAATCTATAACGGACCATATGATGCGGTTGAAGGAGCCACTGGATTTTTTTATTGGACATATCATTGGTTGGGACAAAAAGTAGTTATTTTTAGAACAGAATCTTTCTCTCAACTCGCAACTTATTTTCAGATTTCTTCCTATCTACTTTTGGCAAACGTAGCAATAATTT
>JBHIFL010000182.1:0-3170 GCA_046761065.1 Candidatus Heimdallarchaeota archaeon | reverse complement strand
GCGAAACGAGGGAGGCCGGGTTTGGCGAGATCCTTCCCTTATGTCGTGTGAGAGCCGAGGTGATCTGAAATGCAATTGGTTAGATAGGAGATTGCTTTGGCAACAAGCTGTAATGATCACAGATATCATGAATGCGGAGATCTCCCCTTCTAAGGACGATTTGGGAGCAGAGTTCGTGAGGTAAACTTATTTGGACGTCTATAAACCAAGAGGTTAAGAGCTTTCCTCGAGATAGCAAAACTTAATAACTACATATGTAATTACTAAATACTATAGTAGTTAGGAAGGATCCTCATGGCAACCACTTGGACCATAAGAGCTGATAAAGTCCTTGATAAGCTAGTGGAAGAAAATGTTCGTGCTTTGGGCTATTCAAGCAAAGCAGAATTGGTACGAGAAGCGGTGAGAGAATTTATCCTTAAACGTAATGCAGGACGGTTAGGGTTGTTGACTTTAGACCGACAACGAGAAGAAGGTAAAACGATTGACCCTAATGAGGCTTTAGAGAGGTTATCAACTATAACAAAGGATAAGGGACTTGTCGATCGTATCCTAGAAGAGGAACGCGATATAGTAGAAAAAGCTTTACTCCGATGTGTCGGAGATGCCACCGAGTGAGGAGGGTCATCCTAGATACATGCGTCTGGGTAAATGGTCTGTTGGGCGTGGATCCTCATGCAGCTAGAATCATCAAAGCCATTACAAACCAAAAACTGGAAGTTGTTATCTCGAGTTATGGGGTAGCAGAAGTCTTCAATGTTTTCCGAAGGTTAGCTCGGGAATTGAAAGTTCCTGCCACCGTTTTAGAACGGGACATTTGGGCAATATGGAATCAACCTAATGTCATGAAAGATTTCTCCACAGACATTACCAAGACCTTGTTATATGAGGTACGAAGATGGAAAGAGATTGAGTTATTAGCAAAAATCTTAGAATTAGAGCCAAAAGATGTGCCATTCGTTGTCCTTGCCTATAATCACAGAATACCCTTAATCACAATTGATGAGCGGTCATTGTGGGTAAAACGACAAAAGATCAAAAAAATGACAGGTGTGAGAATCCTTCTAAGTAAAGACTGGTCAATTTAAGTCCTATATTAATGAAATCGCTAGTTTACGATGTAGACATCCTTCTTGCGATCACCTCTAAGATTACGAAAAAGTGCTCATCAACTAGAATAATTGTCCCCAGATATATGTCAAACCAGACTTCTTGCGCCATCATCTGAGGACTGGACCCATATTGAGCTTTTTTACCATGTTTTTGAGGGATTTCATGTTTTCGACGATCATGTTTATGAGGAGGAGAATTTCCGAGCGGGTTTTTGTAGTGCTTCTTGTAATTAACCGCTTGGAATATCTCGACCGGCTAATCGAGCATGTGGACCCCGAGCTTGCTGAACAGATGTCCCGTGGCAACCCTTTTAAAGAAGGTCTCATTCTTGGGTAGGAACTAAGACGAATTATACTTAATATTCTATTCGATTTAATGCATACATTTTTGTCGAAAGTTCTAAAAAACTGTGAACTCTCAAATATCATACTGGATCTGTACGAAAAGCAATGCAACCAGAGGGATCCATGATGAGGGGCACGCTAATTGCAAGACACAAAGTGTTCAAAGGCCTGATGGAGTTTCGTGAAGAGACTGGGGTCCCCTCTTTCCTGATATTCAATGACCTCAGTGATACGTCGGAGGGGACTTATCTTGTTAACGCTAGCTACAGGGCAGCTATCCCAAATGACCCGAAATTTGAAGTTGCGATACGGATCCGATCTGTGGGGGTTTACAGTGAACTTCGGTGTGTCATCTTCTTTCGTACCTCTTTTGACTCTCAGACTTGAGATAAGCCCTATTTCTCCTATGGCTACATCAGCCATCATAGGTGCTAGGCGGGCTTACGTCTTGAACCAAACGTCATGAAAAAACTTTTCGTCAGATTCTTGGAGAAGGTTCCGTCATTTGAACTATTGAAAAGAGCCTCTTGACCTCTAGAAGGGAACCGGTGAGTGGATGGAGACGGTACTAGTAGAAAAATCGGTTGTAGTGCCGTGTAGGTACTACACATCCAAATGGAGCAATGGTGATCTTTGTGGAACAGTTAGACAAATATTAATTAATTCAAAGGAATGAAAAAAGCCAATTAGTCACGAGATGATCACAATGAAATTAATCGATCTGAATCATACTGTGACAGTGAATGAGCGATCCATGTCAGTTTTTAGAGAAAATACGCCCCCAAGCTTACGGCAGGTGTTTCTCGGGAGAAAAGTCAACAATTGAGCCAATTAGCTGAGAACGTCGCTTATGAAGTGACCCATTACTCCTTAATAGGCTTCTGTGGGACGTATTTAGATGCTCCGTATCTTTTTTGAATAAGGTGCCGACTTAGCGAGTCTTCCGTTACAAAAATTAGTGCTTCCCGGGCAAGTTATTGATTGTACCGCGATTCTACCCCGAAGCGGGATTACAGCTAAGTTTTTAAGGGGAAAGGAGATTCGAACTCAATATCATCCTTCTACGTACAGATTTTTCGAAATTCTGGGGAATGGAGCAGTATCGCAACAATCTGTTTTTGGCTGCCTCTGGGGTTGCGTATTTAGTAGAACGCTCGGTAGAGCTTGTGGGGATCGACGGGCTAGTGATTGATGATCCCCATGATGGGCACCGACCTGCGCATACGGGGCTGTTACGCACCAATATTCAAATTGTCGAGAATTTTTGCAACTTAGATCAACTGCCTCCCATTGGCTTCTACTTTGTTGCGGCACCTCCCAAATTTGAACGGACGACGGTATTTCCTGCGAGAACGTATGCCTTTTTTGTTCCCTGACCCGTAAAAGCGCCTTAATTCGGAAGAGGAAGGATAATCGGGGATCTTCGTGAGTTGACCTCTCAAGAACGCGAAGATCTATACAGGCCGAAAGCCAAGGCTTTCCACTCCTTACTGTTTATGACATTTTTTCGCAAGAAGAATAGGAAACAAGCCTATATTTTCCGAAAAACCTTTAAAAGTTCAAGACCCATTTAAAATTCAGAGATTACTGCCCTTCGATCTCGACCAAATTCTTCTAGAAAATAAACAAAAGATTGGATATTGGTAATTGTTTTAGTAGTAGGTGATTCTCACCAAGCAAATTACCTCCATAACAATCAAATCTGGGAATTCT
>JBHIFL010000181.1:0-3205 GCA_046761065.1 Candidatus Heimdallarchaeota archaeon | reverse complement strand
ATCGATTATCTCGGGAAGAAGGAATGTTTTGCGGGATGTCGACTGGCGCAAATGTCTTCGTAGCCATTAATGAAGCGAAAAAACTCGGGCCCGGGAAGAATGTGGTCACCGTTGCAGTCGATCGTGGAGACAGATACTTCAGTGACGAGCAGTTTATCACTTGAAAGAACACTTAATCTAGTGTGTTAAGTAAGAAGAAGCCTCGATACATGTAGAATATCACAGATAAAAGGGAAGGGGAAACAAATTTAGGATTAAAAGCTGAATAATGGCGAGATTCCGATTTTATCTGGGTTTTCAAGCTTCACCTTTCTGTTAATCTCTGCCGCGACGGTATCAATCACTTGCTTTAGTATGATGTTTGGAAAACGCCGTTTAAGGGTAATTTGAAAAATTTCCTCCGTATATATTCTCTGCAAAGTCTTGGCATGAATCACAGCTGCGCAAAGGCTAAGAGGAAAGTTTACATGATAAAACGATTCTTCAAGAAAACGAATTATATTCAATTTACCCGTTCGTCAACTTAAGAATAAGGGATTGAAGTACCCACAGTAGATCCCTGCTAGAATAAAAAAAGGAAGGGTGTTTCTGATCCAGTAGATTAGTTGATATGTCTACCAGAACACTGCAGATGCTAGTGGTATTCCTTGCGATGCTGAAATGAGTTGCATGCCAGGGTCTAAATCGAACATCGCCGCTCCTTCAGGTAGGACCATGGCCATTCCTTCGAAGTATGGATAGGTGGGGAGATCCTTGTATAAGCCCCAGCCTGCTGGAATTTGAGCTAAGTGTTCCACCCGTGCGGCGTGTTCCTCTAGATTTCCAGTCGGATTCAGTATCATCGGCCATTTATGTGAAGCTGTTCCAGGTTTGAGGATGTAGTAGGCTCCATGGTGACCTACCACCCACATACCATTCGGGTTATTCGTAGAGACACTCGGACAGATCCATATTTCTCCCGTTTGCGGACCATTTGGCTCAGCGACCACGATTCCGAAGCTCCCAAGAGCTATGAATGAGAGCATGGTACCTAGCACAATGGTAGCGAATTTTTTCCGCATAATTTTTGCACCTTTATTTTTTATATTTAGTAGAATATTATAATCTAGTATTAATATTTTATGTTAAATAATTAAATAATTAATTTAATTAAAAAATAAAAAATTTAAAAAGTCTTGGTACACAACGTTTCAGCATGAAGCAACATGTCCTTATCGCCCCAGTAGGGAAGGAGATGGAGACCATATTCCCGATATTACGAACGTTTCCAACCAAGAAAATAATTCTAATAGCCAGTGATAATACTTGGAAGGAAGCTAATGAGTTTAAAGACGAACTAAAGATTTTCCGGATCCCGATAGAGATAACCAAAGTTGAAAGTTATTCAATCGATGACATCTTCAAAATTATAAAAAATATCATGAAGTTTGAGAAAGGCAAGGATGCATTAATAAATGTGGCATCCGCAGATAAGGTTACATCCTGTTTTACTCTATGTGCCGCCTACGTATATGGAATAAGCGCCGTAGCAGTTATGGGTGAAAAGGTAATGTTGCTTCCAATTATGAAATTTTCGTATTATAAAACCATATCCGAGCCCAAACTCAAAATCTTAAGTATATTGCACAAAAAGGAGAGTTATATGACCATAGAAGAGTTGAGGGCTGAAACTAACATGAGTCGACCCTTACTATCATATCATTTAAATGGGACTACCGAGGTGGAGGGATTAAAACAGCTGGAATTGGTTGAAACACGAGATGAGAGAAAAAACGTGATGGTAAAATTAAGCGAGTTAGGAAAAATGTTGATAGCTGGTTATTTATGAACTCTAATTCATCAATCCCTTTTTCCTTTACTTTATTTTTCCCCCGAATTAACCTTGATGCATTGAGGAGTTCGTTAATTGTTCCATAAGCGCTGCAAAATCGGTTTCCTTTTCTTTGACAATCTACAAAGTGTCAACGGCTTGCAAGGCTGAAACAACACAATATTCACTTCGTTCACAAAGAATACTCCAAGTAGATAGCAAGATATTGAACAGAAAGTTGGTCTAAATGTTCCAACATTCTGAAGAAGTCGTTAAGATAGTTTTCACCCCTCAAAATTATTCGATGTAAGTTCTACATAAGTCGCAAAGCGAATTCAGCGTTCCATGGGTAGACCGGAATATAAAAAGTCCACTACCCACCAAAAGATAGGTTAGAAGAAATTTAGCTTAAAGTTAAAATGACAGTGGAGTTCTATAAATGCAGCAGGGTGGGCCCTCTAGTTTTCGTTTCTTGAATATACTTCTCGGTCTTTTCATTGGGGTTATAATCGGCTGGCTAGCGCATATTGTATATTCTCAACGACTAAAAAAAGAGCATGCAATCCCAGAGACAGCTCAAACCCCGGTCGTTTCCAGAGAAAACGAGTTAGTGCTTCCGGAAGGTGACTTTAGCCCCAATGAAGAGAAAATCCTCACCGAGATCATCCGTAGAGGCACAGTGAAACAAGCGGATCTCCCAAATATAGTCGACCTTTCGAGATCTAACGTGAGTGAAGTGATCGCGCGGCTTAAGGAGCGAAAATATATCAAAAGGGTCAGAAAGGGAAGAACATTTCTCATCGAGCATATCAAGAAATAACTAACTTGGTTTTCCTCAATTATTCCATTTTCTGAGTAATTAATTCTTTTTTTAGTTTTTCCTGCGATTAAAATGATAGCTGAACATTCCTGAAGCTTATTGAAAAGTCAAGAATCTATTTGAAGCTTTAAGAACAAAAGTAAGAATAATGGAGCTTTAAAACATGGAAATCAATACGTTAGTTAGCAAAAATGGAGGAAATCTTAGTGCAAAAGAAATCTTGGATTGTAACCCTCTTCACAGCAGGGTTTGTGGCAGTCCTTTTTTTAGGAACAACCTCAGCTCGTGCCGCTGAAAGCGTACAGATCTCAGATATCCTCAACGATCCAGTATCCTATGAAGGGAGCGTTGTGGAAATCACAGGAACAATAGTTGCGATCGACCACGGACTCCTCATCGAGGATAGCTCCGAAGCACAGATCCTTGTTAGTGCAGGACCAATCTGGTACCTGGAAAGTTCGGAAGGTGCAGGGCTTGACTTGGAGGTCGGTGATGCTATTACCGTTGTTGGAACTGTTTGTTAGCTTGTTGCCCAAGCTATCTTCTAGTTAACCGATTCCAGTTCGATTACCTCA
>JBHIFL010000180.1:0-3269 GCA_046761065.1 Candidatus Heimdallarchaeota archaeon | reverse complement strand
ATCTCATTAAGGAGGTGCTTATTAGATTCACAAATTGAATGGAGGAATTTTCTTCGGGATTCACATTCAATCTTCTGTTGCCTTTTTTCATCAATCTTCTTGGCCAAATGGCGAGCTTGCTCTCTATCATGTTCTAGTGTTTTATCAAGGGTCTCAAGTCCCTTTCGCAATTTCAGAATAGTTGCATTTTTCTCTTCAAGTTGATGCAAAACTTCTGATATTCCATTAGTCAGAGCTATGTCTCTTTGAGTTAGTTCTTTTCGTGTTTCTTTAAGTTCTTTCACTTTTCGCTCAAGCTTCTTGTGTTCTTTTTGGAATTGAATAATTTTTTCTTGTTCGAAAGTGGCTTTTGCCTCAAATTCGATCTTTTCAGCTCTTTTTTTGTCCGAAAGTGAGAATAGCTGACTTAATTTTTGCTCTTGCAGGTTCGAATATACTTGATCCAATGAGATAAGTTGCTTATCCAAATTGATTTTTTCTAAATTTAATTTCGTACGTTTCTTTTGTAGTGACGAACGTTGGTTCCTGTGAAGTTCACTTGACTGGCGTAGTTGGGCGATCTTTGCTTCCAACTGTGTTTCTTTAGCTGATAACATGAGTACTGTCTTCTTTTCTATTTCTCGCTGTAAATTTACATATTTTTCAGCTTCTTCTTTTTCTTGAGCTAGCCGGTTCCTTGTCTCGCGTATGTTCCCTAACAGGAGATCGATTTCCCTATACCGTGTCCTTGTCTGTTCCAATTCTCGTTCGGATTCCGCTTTCTTTTCGTCAAAGACCGCAATACCAGCAACGGATTCAACGAGTGCTCGCCGCTCATGGGGGGTCATCGATGCAAGCTGAGCGATTTCTCCTTGAAGAACGATATTTCGGTTATAGGATCCGAGGTTAGCGAAGGCAAGCAAATCAATAAGTTCCTTGCGAGTACTGACGACTCCATTGAACCGATACACACTACTTCCAGAGTTTCGAACCTCACGAGAGATCCGGATTTCCTCAGTGTTTACTGGGATCTGCTGGTCCGTGTTATCTAAGACCAGCTCAACACGTGTTCTTCGGCTTGGTTTTTCTTCGGATGAACCGGCAAAAATCAAGTCGGATAAAGATGCCGCTCTCATTGTTTTAGTACTCAGCCCACCTAAGACAAAGACTATTGCATCTACGATATTTGACTTCCCCGATCCATTTGGGCCAATCACCGCATTGAATCCATGGCTTAATGGTAATTCTATGCGCCTAGAGCCATAACTCTTAAAGCCCTCTAAAATAAGGCGCTTTAGAAATACCATCGTGAAATCCTCCATCTCGAATAATGTCATGAGTTTGAGGGTACCCATAGAAAAATATCTATAATATCTGGATAAGGACAATGAGATAAGTATTTCAAACTTGCGGCGGGGAGAGGGATGCAAAAAAGTGAATCTCCATTTTCCAATATTTATATAACATATAAGTTCGACAAAATAACCCAATACACCAATCATTTAATGAGGTTTATTATTTCACTACAATATGAATTGAAAAAGAAAAAAGGATGAGGAATTTTTTAGATACGGCTCTAAAGGGTTCCTATTAAGCTATAAAAGATCAAGTATAAATTGCGTATAATATAGACTTATTATACAATAGATTTCATTAAAAAATGAATGTATCTTCAAATTTATAAGTCAATTTGTTTATTTTTTTTATGAACTGGCTGAGGAGGTTTTAAAGAGTCTTATTCTAAAGACTTTTTACTCAATTCAGACATAAATTAATTTTCCTATGGATTGAACGTTTTGGCATGGATTGAACAGGCTTCTAAGATTCAGGTATTATAAAATAGCAAAGAACGGTGATATTTTGGAACCAATAACAGAATCTGAAGTTAGAAAGAATATTCAGAGTGAAAACACACTAAGACTCCTCAAGTGCCTAGAAGTCGATCCATTCGTGGAAGGCTATTTGAATATGGCCAATGTTACATTGATGACCCACTTAGGTTACAACGATCATGGAATCACTCATGCACGCATTGTTACCACAAGTTCTGCTCAGATATTTCATCTGCTCAAGAATAAAATAGCATTCGCAGTTACTGAGGATTTGGGACTGACTGAAGAAGATGCTGAGCTAGCAGTTGTTGTTGGCGCATTTTTACATGACATTGGAAATGCAGTTCATCGGAATGATCATTATATCCATGGAGTGATCCTTGCAAAACCTATTTTGGAACAACATTTGGCGCAAATATATTCAGGAAGAACTCTCGCGGAGATGCAGGCATTGATATTACAAATACTTTACTCCCATGATGAAATGGTACCAGCCATAATTCCTGAAGCAGGAATAGTGACGGTTGCAGATGGAACAGATATATCTGCCGGTCGTGCGAAGGTTCCATATGCCCACGGGAAGATCGATATCCATTCAATTTCAGCATTATCCGTTCAAGGACTAGAAATCCTTCCCGGGGAAATGAAACCCGTTCGGCTTCATGTCATGATGCGTGAAAGTGCCGGCATTTTCCAAGTTCAAGAAATTCTCGGTCCCAAACTCACCTCCTCGGGACTTAAGGAATATATCGAAGTCTTTGTGGAAACGATAGAAAAAGGAGGCCTTGTAGAAGAGCTCATGATTAAATGATACGTGAATGCAATTAAATCCTCTAAATCAAAACATAAAGTTTAATTATCCTTGAAAAATGTATTTTAGCCGACAAAATGGTCTTAATAGGAATATTATCTCTTAAGCCTTCCAAACCTCCCAATAATTTTTCAATAATACTACTGGCTTTACATTATTGGTAAATGAAACGAAACTGATGTTTTTAAGATAATGGAAAAAGATCCAACTCCCTACATATGGTTAATTAGAACAATATGTGATAACTGAGCATTAGTTCCTTGCTGTGGTTACAATAACGATAAGATCTACGCTCTCGGTGGTTTAACCAATATAACTAGCTATTAATAGTAGAAGAAGACAATTCATCCCTTTTTGACAATGAATGGTGATGGGTTAGTAGATAACGAGGAGTTAGGGAACTATTAACCGACTACTTTTCTATAAATAACAATATTGATGGGCTTATTGACAGGGGAGTGGTGAATACCAAAAGTACCACTTGGTGTTGATAAATGCCATGTGGATACCGATCGCTATGGACTGGTGAATGTATCGAAAGTGGATATTTCCAGCACCGAACTACAAAATAATGAAATTGATATGGGTAGGTTCAGTCTATTCGCAAACCTGAGCCAGGAGGACAGGGCAGGATGGCTGGTCTTGCG
>JBHIFL010000179.1:0-3309 GCA_046761065.1 Candidatus Heimdallarchaeota archaeon | reverse complement strand
GGAAAGCCTGTGACCCGTAAGGGTCACGTGGGTTCAAATCCCACCCCCGGCGCCAAACTACATAAACTGCGTTTAAATTCTCGGTTTTCTACATCCACAAATACTAATAGTTTGTCTTTATGGCGCAAAACTACTTTAAAATCAAATCTAGATCCCGTGAGTGTGCCCTGTCCCTAAATTACTTGTTCCTTTTTGCCACATTTCTTCAAACGTCCTTTCTAGTTCCTTGGCCAGATCTGTTTGCCAGATAAATATCGCGGCGAGGTTCTCATTCAACCTTACTGGATTTCTTACTTTAAGTATTACTTTTTCTGAGTCAATAACTTCAAAGGAATCCGATGGGATAGAAACAAATCTAACTTCAAGTTTATCTAAGAACTTCAAGTGGTTAACCAACGGTGAAATGATTTTTTTCGTTTTTTCAACATCATCGTATCCAATCAAAAGCCGAACCCTTATACCTTTATGGATTAGTTGTTGAACAATCCCTGTATATTCTTTGATCTCATTCTCCAATATGCTAGACCTTTCGATGTTTATGTAGGCTAGAATTTCTCTATTCGTCTCCTGCATCTTTTTTAGATAGGATTCTCGACATCCTTTACCAATTTCAACGCTCCAAAATATGCTCTCCTTTGGAACGCCAAAAAGTCTCTTTGTTAGTTTTTGCTCAATTTCAGATGCCATTTTTGTGAGTCCAGTTAATTCTTTGTTTTTCGAATCTAGTAACTTTCTAATAGCTTCACTTGGGTTAACACATAGAAACCTCTTAGGCCTTGATTCTTGTATATCAACTAATCCCCTTCCCGCGAGACTTTCCAAAACATCGTATATTCTGCCAAAGGGTACCCTAGACTTGTCCGATATCGTCCTAGCATCAGCTGCCCCAGTGGACACGAGTGCATTATAAGCCTTGGCTTCGTATGAAGTTAGTCCAAGGGCTTCGAGATATTCAATTTCATTCATTGATTGTTTGCAACTCCAGTAAATTGTTTCAATAAGGAATTCTATTTATACAACAACTAAAGTTGTTGTAAAATATAAGATTTGCGGGCGAAGTTGGTATGACAAGCAAAATTTTGATAACAGGGGCAACAGGATTTATAGGAAGCCATCTGGCTCAGAGTCTAGTCGAAAAAAGTAGCGAGATAAGGTGTCTCATAAGAAGGTCAAGTTCTAAAATTGCCGTGGATTACCTGAATGGATTGGGTGCTGAGTTAGTCTATGGAGATCTACTTGACAAAGAATCTCTTAGAAAGACCGTAGAAGGTATTGATATAATATTCCACTTAGGTGGTGGCGGAAGACTTGGTATGCCAAAGGATATCTGTTGTAAGATCAACATCGAAGGAACAAGGAACCTTCTAGATGTCTGTAGAGAGCAAGGAACCGTGAAGAAATTTGTCTATGTGAGCACATGTGGGGTTTTAGGGGATATAAAAAATCCACCAGCAGATGAGACATGGCCTTATAATCCTGAGAACATTGTATATTCCAGAGCAAAAGCGGAAGCAGAAAAGGTTGCCTTATCATACAAGGACAAAATTCCACTTGCGGTTATCAGATTCCCTCCTGTTTATGGGCCGCCCATAGTAAAAGAAGAACCTGATCGTATTGCCGGCGTTACGCCTGTTTTAATGATACTAGCGTCTATTAAAAAAGGAGAGTGGAGATATATTGGAGATGGAAAGAACCTCATACATTGGGTTTATGTTGATGACGCGGTTCAGGGACTTGAACTTGTCGCAGAAAGAGGAGGACGAGGTGAGGTGTACATCGTTGCCGATGAAAAGGCGGTTACAATGGAAGAAATAGTTGAGATCGCCGCAAGGGCTATGAACGTAAACGCACCAAAGAGCCATATACCAGTTCTGGTAGCTCGATTCTTCGCTACGCTTTTTGAGTGGAGAGCCAAACTCTTCGGCGGCACACCAAGGATGAGTAGAGAAATGGTTACAGGTTTCATAGCAAATCGTTCTTTTGACATCTCAAAAGCTAAGCGTGAACTAGGTTATAAACCAAAGATTGACTTGGAGCATGGAATGAAAAGCACCGTCAGATGGTATAGAGAGAATGGATATTTATAACAATACACATTTATTAAGCTCCGTTCGTTCGATTACGCTCACTTCGTTCGTCGCCCATGACGGTGGACAAAAAGACTACCAATGGCATTTAACCTTAGCCTTTTTGTTGTCATCGCATGAATTACAGCGCCAAATAAAGAACCTCATAGCGAAAAAGTGATAAAACCACGAATGATATTTAAGAAAGTTCACTGAGGTAGATTTATGAAGAAAAATCGGATTGAGACCGCTTTAGCTGTCGTCAGCTTTGCTTCAGATTTCTCGATCTACTTTGTGTGGATACCTAGTGGTTATGTTCCTCTCAGTATCATTTCCGTCCTTTGATATACTCCCTTTTCGCAATCATGATTCCGGTCTTTTTGTTCAGCGGACGGGACTACGCGGAGAAGTATGGCTATCGACGGTCAGGACTGATGAAAAGTGCCATTATTGGCATGGTTCTGACTCTACCTCTCTTCATACTAGGCTGTGAAATAGCCGCTGGACCTGCTCCTCCGCTGCTAGCTTGGTATGGGTTTATCGTGTTGGAGGAAACTTATTTCCGTGGGCTGTGGCAAAGGGCAGGTACACATCTGGCTGGCTCACTAGGTGCAGTGTTTATACCTGCGGCACTGTTTGGCATCTACCATTTGCCCCTAGGCTTTACCCCGATTCAAGCTTTAGGTGTCGTTCTCTTCGGGTTGCTACTTGGATGGTTACGGAAGAGCACTGATAACTTATTTGGGCCGATTTTGCTTCACTCAGCTTTAGCCACAGGTATGTGGTTTTCTTCTCTTTAGTCCGAGTTTGGTAGCCCGGGGGGCTTTGAACTCCCGTTTTAGTCAAACTAAGAGAAAAGGAATGAATCCGAGTCGCTTACTCTACAAAATTCGCCGAGAATTTAAACCGAGATGTAAACCTGTCCCCCCGCACTAAATTTGCACAAAACACGTTTATAATCTCGGTTTGCGCGCGCATACAGTTTCATCCCAAGAAATCGGTCACTGTGGCATGTTGAAGTTGCTTTGTTGTAATTCAACGAGTATGTAGACGTTTCCAACGAAGATGGTTTTGAAAGGGATTCGTGGGACTTGATTTTTGAAAAACAGACCAAGTACATGCGAATATGACTGCCACAGGTCTGAAGAAAGTTCGTCAATGCGCCCGTGTGTGACGTATACTTCGTCAACATATTCAACCCAGTAGCGAATGCCATAATCAGATACTGCAATTATCGAGTCGG
>JBHIFL010000178.1:0-3469 GCA_046761065.1 Candidatus Heimdallarchaeota archaeon | reverse complement strand
AAATCTTTTTTGCACCGAAGAACTATGGATATGATAGCGTCTTTTGGTATTTCCCTTTTTGTCGTGAAGTAGCCCTTTGGCCATGAAAACATATTGCCAGCCCAATTCATTCGCAGCAGCGGGGTATTTTTTACTGAGAGCATACGGAAGCACGGTAACACCAAATCCGTCGGCCTGGTCTTTTTCGTGGCGGAGGCGAACGCGTTCAATTTGCTTTTTCAGGGGAGCCATCAGTCGTTCGGGCAGCACGGTGACCCGGTCCTTGTGGCCTTTCCCATCCCGTACGACGATGTGTGATTGTTCGAAATCCACATCTTTGATTCGCAGTCGCAGGCATTCGGAAAGCCGCAGTCCGGCGCCATAGACCAGCTGCAGAATCAGGCGATAAACGTCATCGGTGTGGGATAGTATTTCCTTCACTTCCCGCCGTGAATATACCATCGGAATATGGGGGCTTCGTCTTGAGCGGGGAATATTCACCCACCCCAGTGGTTTATTCAGTACGTTCTTGTACAGGTATATCAATGCCTGTAGTGCCTGATTTTGTGTTGACGGCGAAACTTTCTGTTTGACGGCAAGATCGGTGAGAAAGGTGGTGATTTCTTTTTCACCCATTTGGGCCGGATGGGTTTTGTTGTGGAACAGGATGAAGCGCTTGATCCAGTGCGTGTACGCCTGGATGGTGCGTGGACTGTAATCTCGGACTCGCATGGAGGCTCCAACCCGGTCAAGCAATTTTGGCTTCGAACGATATCGCGAATTTTTCGGATGCATGATATTAAGAATATAACCTCTTTTCTCACACGATTCAAAAGGCCATCAAAGATGTTTTCTGCTTGTTTCTGTAGAGAAGTCAGGTTAATGTTCCTGACAGAGGGGCTCTTAATACCATGAACAGGGGGATCCCGAATTTTCTTCATAAGTATTAGTTATGTGGCCGACTACATATTGCAGATTAGATTTTGACGATAAACCTTTACTAATAATCGTATTTTTTAGAGAAAGAGGCTTTAAAATGAGAATTTACAAGATCCTTTTACTTCCATTTATCTTAATTGGCCTAGCAACACAAATTAATGCTCAAAACACTTCTAGCTTTCCGATAACAGATTTTCTTGGATACACTGAATTGCGGGAGATAAAGGTTTCGCCTAGCGGTCAACATATTGCTCTGGTCACCGCAAGAAACGATTTCAATAAGGACCGCTCTGATGTGGCAATTTGGCGTATTGACATTGATGAAAATTATAATGAGTCAGAAAAAATACGTTTGACTTATGTAGATGGCTATTATTTTGATTTACGTTGGTCTCCTGATAGCCGCTACCTGGCGTTCCTTTCAAATCGAGGACCGATAGAGACATCACAACTATATATTCTTGACATTTTGGGTGGCGAGCCCACGATGATTACTGATCCGGGTCAATTCACAGAAGGCATCTATGCTTATGACTGGTTGCCCGACGGAGAGGGGTTTGTGATCGTAACACCGGAGATATTGAACGAGAAGAATGAAAAAGTATACAAAGAGTTCTATGGTGATGTTCTTCGTTTTGCCAAACAGATTCAACGTACAACGTTCTGGAGATTGGCATCCTCTGGTCTTCAGAAGGATAAAGCTCAACTGATGACAACCGTGAATCGCAACGTTGTTGAGATTGCACTTTCGCCAAGTGGCAAGCAAATCGCATATATATCTGGGTCATCTACCAAACCTGAGATTTTTTGGGACAGTTTTTCAGATACAGAAATCTTTCTACTATCTACAGAAACGAATGCGCAACCGCAGCAACTTACCAAAACCCTTATACATAAAGCGAGATTACAATGGAGCCAGGACGGTCGTTCCCTTTATATTACAGGGATTACAAGCTATGATTTAGAGCGCAGTTTGTGGAGTCAGGGGAAGCTCTTCCGCATAGACTTGAATAATGGGAAAGTCGAGAATTTGGCTTCAGAGTTTATAGGTGATTTCTGCCCCTTTTTTGGATCAGCTCCTTATATACAACTTCCAGACCAGACAATACTTGCCATAGCCAGGGTTTCAACTCGCCAAAACATCTATGCAGTTAATTTAGATAATCTAAAGTCAACGGCAGTCACCCATTTCCGCGGCAAAGTCATGCACCTTTCCGCTTCAAGAAATGGGAAACTCATCGCTTTCGCTTTGGTTACAAGAGAATCTTTTCCTGAATTATATATAGCTGCTGCCGTCGAGGCGCTTCCCAAACCCAAACGTATTACGAATTTCAACGCGAAATTAGATCAGATGCCAATGCCGGAAGTTGAAACGATCCGCTGGGATAATGGAGAAGGTGATATTATAGAGGGAGTACTATATTGGCCTTCTGATAAATATAAGAGTGAAAATCTTCCCCTAATAGTTGATCTTCATGGTGGACCTCCTGATCCTCAAACGGAAGCAATAGTGTTTAATGAATATTACGATCATGAATACTATCCAGCACTTCTCGCATCACGTGGTTATCTTGCATTTGACCCAAATTATCGGGGTAGTACTGGTAGAGGCGACGCTTTTATGCACGCAATTGACGGTTATGCTTCTTCAGGGCCAGCAATTGATATCTTGTCAGGAATTGATTTTTTAATTAAACAGGGTTGGGTAGATCCTGATAAAATTGGGGTGATGGGGTATAGTTATGGTGGCGTACTCACTTCCTATTTAATTACTCGAACAAAACGTTTTAAGGCTGCATGTGTAGGTGCTGGCATTTGGAATTGGATTTCTTTTTTCGGTACTTCGGATATGGGATATATTTTTGCTGATGCTATCTTCAAAGGTAATTCGCCTTGGGAGAATTTTAAAACCTACTGGGAAGAATCTGGTATTAGTCAGACTAATAATATTCAAACACCCACGTTAATAACGCATGGTGGCTCTGACCGTAGAGTTCCAACAACTCAGAGTCTTGAGTTATATAGAGCTTTAACTCGACTCGGGATTCCTACTGAATTGCTTATTTTCCCTGGTGAAGGCCATGCATTTCAGAAACCTTCACACAAGTTAACAAAGGTAAGAGCCGAAATTTCTTGGCTTGATCATTTTTTATTGGATAAACCTAGACCAGAATTCAAAAAGTAAGAAGTAAAAATTAATATAGTAATCGGTAATATTAGCTACATAAGTATTAGTTAGGCGGAAGAATCAACTTTAATACTCTTGATTTATGAAAGATGATTCAAGCTAATACCAAAATGGAGAAACTGATGAGTAACCTGAAAATTGTTCTAACATTACTCCTATTAACATTTAGCTTGATCTCATGTGAGAAGTCTCAAGAAGCAAGATCTCTCTCTGAGGAAGACATAGTCAGGCTAAAAAACATTAGCCCAACTTGGGCTCAGGCTATTCTGGATTGTGATTGGGATAAGGCGGCTTCAATATATGCTGAAGACGGGGTTCGTCTTGGTGAATATCCCCCTATACGTGGCCGAGATGCCATTCGCG
>JBHIFL010000177.1:0-3520 GCA_046761065.1 Candidatus Heimdallarchaeota archaeon | reverse complement strand
TCAACCTTTACGACTACGACGTAAAGGCATTCTTCGAGTCCCCCATAAGGCAGGCGCCTACATCTGCCCATATGTACCTGGACAAGGAGCAACCAAGCTGGATCGGCATCGACAAGCTGAAGGGAGAGCTCGGAAGGAGGTTAAGTAGCGATGTCAAGCTTATCCACGAGCTTGTAGAGCAAACTAAGGTTGCATTCAACGCGATAAAGTACAACGCGCCGCTGGCAATCTTCCACGACGAGGTGGTGAAGTTTGAGCACGACCCCAAGGAGGGTCTTGAGGCCTTAAAGAGGGTCTTGGAGGCCTTCGAGAATGAGGGGAGAGTTAAGTTAGACGACAAAATAGTTAGATCGGAACGCCTGAGGGTCGATAAATCGGAGGTCGTAGGCGTCCTTCTCTCGCTTGCGCTCGCCTCAAGCCTGGACGGCTTTAAGAAAGGGTTACCGTCGGAGGTGACAACCAACTACCTCGAGAACCAGTTCACCAAGATGTACGAGCGCTTAGGCCTTGGTCTTAACAGGAAGTTCCTGAGCTGGGATCTGAAAGAAGTTAAAAAGGAAGGCGAGAAGCTGAGTGATGGAGAAGAAAGGTTGTACCAAGAGTTGGCTGGCTTCAAGGGCTCATCTGACATAAAGAGGAACTTCTTTGCCCACAGTGGGCTCTTGAGAGAGGGCGTGATTGTGAGAAAGGAAGGTGATGTTGTCATTCTGAAATATGATGACAAATGGTTGGAAGAAATTAAAAAGTGGCTCAAAAGCCCAGAGTAACGCTACCTTAGTCAAGCTGACTGTAATGTGATATCTAGTAAAAAAATCATGATGATTCGCGTTGAAAAAGGTTACACATACCTCCTACGATTCATTTTCCGATTTCACGGTTAACTTGTTCTATAGATCATTTTCAATAGCTAATTCTTCAATTTTGATGTAATACACACTCTTTTTGCTTCTTTGCGTAACCAAGACTTGAAAACTGTTCTAGCCAAGATCGATTATAAGATGCTGGAAAACAAAATCAAAATTTTCTCTTCTATAGGCCCATAACAATCTCTTATAGCCGAGAAATGAGCCATTGATTTTTTCGTATTGCAATCCTAAGACTCTTGACATTAAACAAACAGTATTTTAGATATTGCGTTCCAAGAGGGCGAGATTTATGAAAATAACTTCCAATGGAGTTATAATTCGTAAACAGATTACCGAAGGTTCCCATTTTGCAAAACCCATAAAAGGATCTAGTTCGTATTTCTTGCAACGCGCAGGTGGTGGTTCTTAAATGGGGCGAGAATCCGTTCTTCTCATTTCCCTTGGCAGATCTCCGGCGGTCGTCACTGAAACCGTGGATGCCCTGCTCGATAGGGGAATTCGACCGAAACGGGTCTATCTTGTGACGACCGGGGATGAGACCATCCTCAACGAGTGCATTCCCCTCTTGCGGAAGGAGTTCGATCGGATTTATAAACCAAAAGGGATTGAGCTGCGGCCGTACGACTGCATTCTTTCCCAAAATGATATCTACACAGCCGAAGACAATATCGAACTCATGGGGCTGGTCGCTGGACTGCTGAAGCGTGAACAGAATAATGACATCCTACTTAGCATGGCCGGAGGCCGCAAGACCATGTCGGCGGCCATGGCCCTGCTGGCGCAGATCTATAACGTTAAAGCGATCACACATGTCTTGGTGCCTCCGGAGATTGAAGCCGAGGGCAACATTTGGAATCTGCTGAAAATCTCCGAGCCCAGCGAACGGGCGAAGATCTTACACCCGGAAGAAAGGCGGCTGATCTTTTTTCCAGTTATTGGAATTTCTTGGATGCTCAATGACATGATTCGCGCGCTCAGAGGAGAAGTGAAGGATGTCAGGATAAGCGTGCTCGAAACACTAAAAACGAGTGGATTGCTGGATGAAGAAAACCACCCTACTCTTTTTGCTCAGGAGTTGCTTAAAATTCTAGAGGACATAGAGAGTTTTCCGATGCCATCTTCTTTGAATCCTGCTGAGAAGATCAAGATCTCACATCCAGAAAATCTCCCCAAAAGCGCCAATAAGTTCATCCAGAAGCTTGCGAATATTCCCTTCGTCACAAAGATAAGGGATATTGAATTCATAAATTCTTCAGAGAGCCGTGTTCGTGAGCCTGAGAGCGATGGCTCGATCATATGCCAGTATTCGGACAAGCAGAAAGCAGTCAAGCTCCACATGAGTACGACTGCCCCTACACGTGGGCAGGCGCGCTGGATCCAGCGAGCAATAATATCCCTCGTATGGAGAACCTAATTGAATCGGAAAAATTGTTAGTGAATCGAAATAGAGAGATCTTAGCGAAGCCAAGTGAAAGTCTGTTAATATTGGAAATTCTTGAACGTATTCTAAAGAAATTACCAGCGCAAAAGCTCCCGTAAGAGATTGGGAAGAAGAAAGAGTCGGGGGGCGAAAATCAACATCAATCAATCATCAAAGCGCGTTCTTGGTTAGGGGGTTGAAATCTCTGTTTCTAGTAAATTCTTCAAACTGGGGAATCTCAGCATAAAAGAGGCCCACAGATTCTGAAATTTTTATTTGCCAAAGCGTTTTTATCGATGAGTCTCCATTATAAACAGGGGATTCATATTGGGTATAACTTTGTTTATGCCTTTGGGTCGAAATCCTGGCGCGTTGACATTTCCTCTGTCGTATCTGAAAAACAAAATTGAGAACCAAGATGTATTATTTTTTAGCAGCAATCTACGAAAAATCCAGAATATCGTGATTTTTACCACTCCCGAAATTAGAAGCGGCAAATTGAAAACGCATCCTTACATTGATAATGAGTACCTTTCAACGGCACAAGGAAAAGGGAATAATAACCTCGAAAATGTGGTTGATGTCATTTTGGAATTTATACGTAGCGAATTAGGAGCCATGCTTTAAAGTGAAAGGGGGCATGTATTCTATTGTCAGGCTAGTGCAAATAAAGTCGAAGACAATTTGAAAGCCATAGCCAGGGCCATCCTGTATCTCAGTCCTCCAGGAAAAACAGGAAGAGAAATCTGGATGAATGTAACCGGGGGAACAAATGTGATGAATATTTCAGTGCTCCTCGCATCTTGTCTGAGTGGATTAGTCGCAAGAATCTACTATACCTTTGTCCCCCAAGAAGATCAGAAGTTTCTACGCCCAACTACGAATTTTGAATGGATTGATCTTCCATGTATAAAAGTCGGGTTTGATGTAGAGTATTACGAAGTTTTAAAGATCCTTAGAGAAGTTGGTATATATTTACCCTCAACTGACCTTCTAGGAAGGCTGAAATCCTCAAGGTCCCAATATTTTGGGAATATGTCCTCCCCACAATTCGTCCGTGAATTTCTTAACAAACTACATGGGCAAGGACTGATCGAAAGAAAAGATGAAACGAATAAGCTTTCTTTGACCCCCGCCACTTTTAGAACTTTATATGAACTTTAGAACTTTTACCACTTTTTAATCTTTCCTCCGCCACTTTTAGAACATTATCTGCTTCTTCCACATTGACTAA
>JBHIFL010000176.1:0-3586 GCA_046761065.1 Candidatus Heimdallarchaeota archaeon | reverse complement strand
AAACCCGGAAAGTGATCACAAGCGCATTGGTCGCCCCGCTTTGTGCAGTTGGAATAGTTCTTTTGCTGTATCCGGAGTTTTTCTTTGACGCCTTGCGATTGGGCCTTTTGCCCTTCGCTAAAGAAGCGACTAGTGGGGTATTCCTCAGAGAGCGACTGGCCAGTCTATTTGGTCTCAGGCAGAATGTCACGACTTTATCGTATCTTCTAAGGACATTATTGTTCCCCAATCTGGGAGAGGAATCCCTGAGAGGAGTGTTAACATATCTTAGAAATGAAATTGTATTCCCTGAGCCTAAATGGGTATCTCAGACCATCAATCAATATTATGAGATCGAAAGATGGATCCTACTCACAGTCTTTTTGCTCTCATTGCTCTACAGACGAACTCGATCATTCGATATGTTGACCTGGATAGTCACTTACAGCTTCATTTGGCTAGTTTTAGCCCCTTCTGTAGGAAGGATTTACATTGTTGAGATAAGTGACCGATATCTATATCCCCTCATTCCCGCGATCTACATCCAATTCTCCCGTTTGATATTTCTTTTTTTGGATAAAATCCGTGCACTGCAAGGAGGAGTCTCCTCCTTCGACTATGCTATCCAGGCTTTAAAGAACAAGAAACTATTTATACCACAAACCACGGTTTTACTGGGGCTTGTCATATGGCGGATAGTCAACCTAAACACGATCCTGATCTGTGGGACTATTTCAGCTTTGGTATTCTTGAAGATTGGGAAAATAAAGGGAGAAAAAAGACAATTGACCCTCACTCTCGTCTCTTTGGCAACCATATTCCTTGTTATATCAAACTTTTCGCTACAAATACAGTTTTTTAATGCTTTTTTCTATTCTTCTCCAATCCAAGAGGTTTCTTATGGTATTCCTGCCGATTTACTTGCCCACGAAAAAATCGGGCAGTTCGAAGAGGGGATTTGGGGCAAACTATCTTACGCACATCTGCCTCCCACTCCATTCACTGAAAGAATATTCTTACAAGATCCTTTACACACCCCTGGTAACTTTTCAGGGCTATACATCTGGTTTTCAAATGATCGCGCTAGAGACCGCGTGGAAATGTATGTACGTTGGATCACAGATGATTTTTCAACTCCCCAAACATTCAGTGGCCATTTTCAGGGAACTAATGTCAAGTTCAACATTGTGAGTTTAGTCGATTTTGAGAAGACCGAAGGGGATAAAATCTACTTAGAGGGAGGCGATTATCTCAAGTTTAGTGGAACAGTCCTTGGTAGTGATCTTGACGGATTCGATCTTATCCTTGACTTCGCTCCTAACCAAAACAATTACTATATAGACTGGGATTTGTTCCAGCCTAGAGATCCAGATCATGTGTTTTTAGGAAGTATGCCGCTGGTTAAATTCGCAACAGACCACTATCCGATTCTGCCCCATCAAATCTCATTCTCGACATATAGTCTCCAGTTAAAATGGAGGGGGTTAAACCGCCTAGCAGATCGAACCGTGTTTTTCAATATTAGTTATAATGAGCTTTTGGTTACCGAATCGAGTGGCGTTAATTGGACTGATGATTATGATTTGCTGATTCGTACATGGACCAATGATAACAAACCATTACCGATTGGAAATTACCTTCTGTGGGGGATATTTAGTCAGACACTCAAAGAAATTGAGCTAATTATGCACAGCAGTAAACATATCCCACATCTGAAAATGAATATCCTTGTCGATTGGAATCAAACCGACCCCAGTTATGTGCACTTAGGGATGAACCGACGAAGTCTTCCACTTGAAATAGATTTCAATTCTACGGAGGAGATACATGATTGGAGTATTACTGAAAGCTTTAACTCTTTTTTTGGAAGATTTCCAATTGTAAACTGGACCTTTTACAAATTTTTAATACTTATCTGGATAATTTGTACCACCCTGATAAGCGCTTCTGATAAAATCATTCCCAAAAACAAAATCGCCTTGAAGCTCAAGAACAACCAACTAGCGGCGTATTTCTGTTGGCTAGTCCTAGGATCCCTTTGCTTGAGTCTAATTCCTGTTGTAACTCATAAGGCGCCTTTTTGGTGGGATTCAATTGCCCACACCTACTTTGAGACCTTTAATCTTTCAAATCATTCTGCCCTCTTGTTCTGGTTCGTGTTCGAAGAATTGATTCTTGTGGGAACGCTCGTCCTTGGAACATGGTTAATTCTATGCGACGTAGCAAATCTAATTATGGAGAAAAAAAGACGTGCTAAAATAAGGAATCCTATCTCACGAAAAACGCCTTTGAAGATCGCTGCAGTTATAAGGTTGCGGAACTTCCTTGAGTTAATGACGCGTAACCCGGTGGATTTGCCGGTTAGGATACACCAGATTACTGTCAGAATACAAACATCCCTAATGATCATTCAATCGAGAATGAAAGACATCCTTGGTAGATTTAAGAACCGTTTGAAACTTCTATTTAGTCAAAAGAAAAAAACGATTGACCAAATAAAAAGAGGGGGAAAGGCCCTTATCTTTACATTCCTAATCATTTCTACTTTCTTTCTAGTGATGCAGCATAATACGCGATATTTGAGTAATATAACTATTCTTCAGGATCCGGGGTATCATGATAGCCTACGCAAAGGATATAAGTTCTTAGTGGAATATGGAGAAGACGGAGATCGAATTATGATCCATCAGATGAACTGGGGGAAGTGGTACACTAAGAATAAATTTACGTACTTACCACTCCTTCGTAAATGGACATATGATTGGATTTGGGCCACAATTCTCGCGTACAATGTAAAATTTGTGGTATTATCTGAATGGGAGGATTATCATCCATTTTATATATTTGAGGATCCTGATTACGCACCCAACTTCCCTATACTATGGTCCTACGTTGGAACTGTTGAATTTCGAACCACCATCTATGCTGTAAAGGTGTAACAATATAAGTCACTCGGTCAAATATTATTATCCATTACTTATAGCAGCTCCAATGTTCCATTTAAAACAAAACGGACAAGAATCCTTTTTAAAAACACCTACAAGCCGAGACATGTCCATCAAAACTCGAAAACCAGTTAAAAATCCTGCTAATTGTTTTTTATTTTTTGCTTGCTACCCTTAGAACGATCCAAAACACCCACGAAACTTTTATTGGAAAAATAACTCGACTTTCTACCTTTGCAGCTTGCCTTCGCATCTTCATATCAAATATGATTATTAGAAGAAGCTCCTACGAACAATTGTAAGTGAGGTACAGCGTTTTGAGCATGTCAATATATTCAAATTTATCGAACTTGCAGATGAATTGGGAAAATTTGCTAGAATTCGGAAAATCCCGTAAATTTTATGAAAAATAATTCAAATCAACTCCCTCAACAAGCTATTCCACCTTTCATCTGCAGCAATCAACACCCCGCTTGGAAAATGATTGGTTTAAGCGTATAACAATTATTATAAAACATTGAACATGGAAGCGCCCTCATGCCTATGCAATTAGAAGTAACTGAAGAGGACAACGAGCGACGACGACAGATAATGCATCTTCTAATCCGAGACTTTCTGCACCTATTAAAAGTGACACTTCTGTCCGGTTCGCTCTACCTTGT
>JBHIFL010000175.1:0-3589 GCA_046761065.1 Candidatus Heimdallarchaeota archaeon | reverse complement strand
TTCTTCGGGGATAAGTTCCCATTGATGAAGTGGGGAACTCTGCCTTATCATGACTGTTTATTTTAAAGGCGTTGGTATTAGTTTCTTGCGAGTCTCCTTTGTACAGGTGAGAAGATTTTGCCACCGATTTGTTTGAGAAAAACCCGGGTCAGCTAGTGTTAGTAGTCACTTAAGCCACTTTTCGCCCGTTGGCGGAAGATCGTCCAGCGAAAGAAGAAGAATCCCATAAGCGGCATCAGAACCCCAAAACTCGGCACGATAAGCCATTCAGTTTGAGCAGAAGCGAGTTCGGGGTAGCCGGTGGGAAAGCCCATTATCGTAGAGCGGAAGAGATCCACCCCATAACTCAGGGGAATAAGCCGAGATACCCAGAGCACGAGTCCCGGCAGAGCCCTGAATGGGAAGAACATCGCGCACAAAATCAAGAACACAAATTGTGAGATGTTCGCTAATAGCTGGCTGCTCTCTTTGAGTCGCACACTCAGCCCCGCCATAAAGAACCCGATCCCGAATGTCCCGGAGAGCGTAAACGCCAAGACTATTAGGCTTTCCCCTAAATTCTCCAAGGGGAGCTCCGTCGTAATAACACCGATTAATATCAGAGCCGCAATACAATTCAGCCCAGTCCAGACAACGATGATGGTGATCCGAGAAATCAAGTCCGTAAACTTGTTAGCAGGTGTCAGGAACAGACTCTCCAGAGTCCCCTGGTACTGCTCTTGCCGTAATGAGGTCCCAATCGTCCAAAAGCTGTCTGAAGTGAACATGAACAAGATGAACCCGTACGTCATCGTTCCCGCGACGACCCCCGAGGACATCCCGATTCCCGTTCCATTGGTGGGAGAGAACAGGGTTGCAGCTAAGATAAAAATCACTAAGATAAGAAATATCATCGCAAACGAGGTGAAGAAGGCGATTGGGTATCTCTTCATAACGATCAATTGCTTGATGACCTGCGCGCGAAACGCGGACAGGGTTTGCCGGAAATTTGGTTGAGCGAGTCCCAAGGTGCCCAGCCGTAAGGGCGTGGAACTCTTCTGCCCCTGTGCTTGTTTCGATGATGCCAACAATCCTACCTCCTAGAACGTTCCCAGGCCTTGGTTCCGCTTGACATGGTTCTCGGCTTGAGAAAAGACCCAAAGCCCCATCAGTGGGAGAATCAGGCAAAATGCGAAAAGAATTGCCAGGTCTAGATACCAGACCTCCAAGAAATACCCGCTATCTAACAGCGCGGCTCTGACGGCGTTGTTCATCCATGTCGGGGGAAAGCTTTTTGCGATGGCTTGGAACCACCTGGGTAGAATCGTCACCGGAAAGAAGATCCCCATTAGAAGAGAGAGCCCCCATTGGAGCAAGTTCACGATCGCATTTGCCTCTTTGACCTCGAGAATCAGAGCTCCAAAGATGAAACTCAACCCATAGACCGGAACCATGCCCACCATGAGGAACATAAGCGCTAACAGCAGATTCCCCGCGAATATCTGCCCGAGCGGGATTCCAAAGATCAGACAACCTAAAGCGAAAGCAAGGAAGAAATTGATGGTCATCCGTATTGAAATGTACAAGGACGTGCCTGCGAGAATTGCAATCTTGTTGGCTGGGGAGAGGAGCAGTGACTCCAGCGTGCCGGTTTGCTGTTCGCGCCGCATCCATAACCCCAGGTTCCACAGAGCCCCGGACACCATCATGAACACGTTCGCCCCTATCACCATGAACGCTACATAACTGGCGGTCTTCGTATGGGCCTTAAAGTTGGCTGCTGCTTGTTGGGGTGAGCCGGCGATTGCGTTGCCGAGTAAGATGGGCATGGCCGCAAGAAAGGTGGGTAGGAGCAGATCCATGATGATGAAGCCCCGATAGCGGGAGATGGTTCGGATGCGCGCCATGAATACTGCCCACACAATCCCCAACTGACTTCGGGGGGAAGCCGAAGAGAGTCCAAACCTTCCAAGGGTCGACGAGGGCATAGTTACTCCTCCCTACTTGATCGCGGTGTCTTCCGCCAACGTTCGCCCGGTTTTGCTAAGAAAGACATCCTCGAGCGTCACGTCCTTCGTCTGTAAATACACGATAGAAGACCCTGTGGCGATCACGGTGCTAATCACGTTGGGCAGAATTGCCCGGGGGTTGTCGCAGACCACAACTAATGTGGCCGTGGCTTCCGTGCCGTTTAATTTGGAGAGAGCGGCGGTGAGGACCCCTGGAATCTGCTGGATCTTCTCCACCGCCCCATTAAGAAACACCCCCTCAATTGAGATCACTGATGTTGACTCCGTCTCGAGGCTTGCTTTCAGGTTGGCTGGCGTGTTTAGGTCGATAATTCGCCCCTGGTCGATGATGGCCACTCGATCACAGAGCTCGTCCGCTTCTTGCATGAGGTGTGTGGTATACACAATAGTCTTCCCGTCTTCTTCATTCAACCGCCGCACTATTCGGCGGAGCTCTCGTGCCCCCTGGACATCCAAGGTGTTAGTGGGCTCGTCCAATAACAGAATCGGCGCGTCCGAGATTAACGACCGCGCAAACGCAACCTTCATCTTCTCTCCCGACGATAGCGTCTCGACGGTTCGATCCGCAACCTGTCCCAGATCCAAGAGCTCAATTAAATATTCGACACGCGGTTTCCGCTCCTTGGCTGGGACATGATATAGCGCCGCGAAGTATTCGAGGTTCTCCCGCCCTGTGAGCTTCCAGTATAACCCCCGTTCCCCCATTAGCATACACCCTAGGCTTGCGCGAACTCGGTTATCTTGCGAGCGGATATTGTACCCATTCACCCATGCCGTACCCGTCGTTGGAAGTAACAGCGTAGTCAGACATTTAATGAGGGTTGTTTTCCCAGCACCATTTGGCCCCAACAACCCAAATAACTCCCCCTCTTCGATGTCTAAATCAACAGAATCTAGCGCCTTTACTTTGCGCTTGTCTACCTTGATTAATCCATGTCTTGTCTTCGACACAAATGTTTTGCTTAGCCCTTCTGTTCGAATAATTGCGGTGGTCATCTATTTTTCCTCCAGATGTCACGTATCTCTCGTTAATCTTGCCTTTAACGCATCTTGGCTTCGTTGTATGTGGGCTATTTTCACCTTTTGAGTCGAAGCGCGCATCAGCAACCAACTGAAGCCCAGACTATTTACTATATGCGCGCAGATGGCATTTAGTTACAATATTTGAAATTTAATGTTTAAGACAATAGATTATATCATTCGGATTCAACCCTAGATAAGGATTGAGTTCGGTTTTTCTTTCCATAGATCATCGTACTGCTAATCAAAGATGATAATAAATGAAAAGAAAATTGAAATCGAATCGGATCTGTGTGAATATGGATTTTTTTGCCTTTGATTATAAAAAATTAGTGGGAAAGATTTTAGAAAGGAAAATGAGAACCAAGGTAACCCACAAGTGTTATGATATTAAATGTAGATCTGTGCTTATTTCGCTGCGATTCGAATATAAGGAACCAGTATTGGTTTTTATGGTAGCAGAACTATGAGATGGTATTTGTTATCTCATAGGTCAATCGTTGAAGCCGTCTTCTGGTTCTAGGAGGTCGCGCCATCGCCATCGCTTGCGAACAGGATCC
>JBHIFL010000174.1:0-3593 GCA_046761065.1 Candidatus Heimdallarchaeota archaeon | reverse complement strand
TTACCGCTAAGCAGGAATATCAACAAGATGAGACCGAACACAACAACCGTTATCAGCAGCGCTACGAGAGCAAGAGTTATGGTCTCAGCAGTACGTGGGTTCATATCTAAGAGTCCTCAGATTTTCGAGAGATCCTGCAGATGTATTGCAGAGCACTAAAAAGCCCGCAATTTCTGCTAACGGTTTGCGTGTTTGCGAAGTGCCGAAGGCATTTGGATGAACGAAGTGAACCGCAAACACGCTGTTATGCGGCGTCGGGCGTGGGCATATCAAATTTTTTTCCTTACAACTTTTTGCTATTGGCTAATAGGTTCTCTACCATTATACGATATTTCTCAAACAACACGGGATTTGATGACTTGTATACTTCAATCACTGGCGCATCTGCTCTATTAGTTGCGTACATGTAAGGAGAGATCAACGCCCGTCCTTCGTCTTTCATTGGATCAATTAACATCACGTAACAATAGGGAAAGTGGGAATAAGCGAATACCTCAAACGTGCCTGGTAGACCAGCAGCCCTGAACTCGTCTCGCAGTCTGCCTAATGCCTCTATGGAGCGACGTATATTTATAACCAGTTCCTGCTCTCCTCTATCTTGCGCGTATTTCTCAGCAATTTTTCTGTCAGGGTCTAGAAGGATGAATTTGAAGTTCACCCCTTGTCTCAGTAATTCTACTACAGGCTCTTTGAAATCATGGTATGGTCTCTGTTCAAAATATCCAACAAGAGTACGTAGCGCTATGCCGAGTTCGATTACCTCACACCTTGCGTCTTGAAAGAATGACACTTTTTGATGAATCGGCAACCTACCGAGTTCATGAAACTGAGGGTATCTACCTTGGTTTGCGTAACTCGCGAGCTTTGCTTCCAATACATCTTCTAAGTCACTGAGAAAGAGCCGGCGGTCTTCTGTCTTGATAAACCTTTCGTAGATGAATGGGATCGCTATTGCAGCAGCTAAGAATGTGCCAAAATCGCCTATAATCTGCCACACAAAGCCGGAGTAGTTGATAGAAAGCAGACGAAGAGCAAAGCCGGTCATGAATAAGATGCCTGCAAGGAGACCATGATATCGCTTTAGGACACGTTCTAAGGAAAGCTTTAGCTCACCTTTTGATGTTCCGAACATAATTCAACTCCCACGCCTGATGTCGCCTAACGTTCTGCGGACATACGAAGTTAGCGAACAATGCGAGCCAATTTGGGCGAAGCGTAGCGGAGCCGTATGTCTGCTGTTATACGCAGTTTGCTTCAGGTACTCTTAACTATTTTTTGGAAAATGTTAATTGCTTCATTAATCTCTTCTTCACTCACTATAAGAGGGGGTTTGATTATTATTGTATTTCCATTAAAATTATCTGATAATCTGAGAATAAGACCATTTTCCAAACATTTTTCATATATATCCTTTGCTAACTTCCTGTTAACTATTTCTATCCCAGCTAATAATCCAATCGATCTCACATCTATAATAATAGACTCAAAATCTTCCTTTAATTCTAACAATCTTCTCCTAAGATACTCTCCTTTTCTCTTTACATTATATAAAAACCCATTTTCTGTAAGTATATTTATGATTTCAAGGCTTGCAGCACATGAAATAGTATGTGCTCCATAAGTAAACTCATGCTCACCATACTCTAAAACGTCATACCTCTCATTAAACAAGGTTGCACCAA
This sequence comes from Candidatus Heimdallarchaeota archaeon, assembly GCA_046761065.1. GTDB lineage: Archaea > Asgardarchaeota > Wukongarchaeia > Wukongarchaeales > JBHIFL01 > JBHIFL01. The sequence goes on along the minus strand of JBHIFL010000174.1, from coordinate 1,911 downwards.
GAGGGAATCCGCCAGATATCCCCTTACCCAATGTCATTATATCAGGTATCACTCCAAAATAATTTGATGCAAACATTTCACCCGTCCATCTGAATGCAGTTTGAACTTCATCAAATACTAGACCAATCTCATTCTCATCACATATTTTTCTGATTTCTATTAAATATCTTTTAGGGGGAATAATAACACCTGAATTAACATTAATTGGCTCTATAATTATGCCTGCAATATCTTTCCTAAAATATAAAAGATTTCTAAATTGTTCAGCACATAATAAACTACAGTCTAATGGTTCTTCTCTATATGGACATCTAAAACAATATGGTGGACAAACGTAAACATAATTATTTTTGCTTCCTATGAATGATCTATCAAAATACTTTCCTGAACATCGCATAGTTTCAAAAGTTTCTCCAAAAAAACTATGATATGTCGTTATAATTGTTTTTTTGCCATGATATTTTCTTAGCATTTTTATGGCACATTCATTGGCCTCACTTCCTCCAGTCATTTTTAAATTAACCCTCGTTAATCCTAGTGGTGAAATTTCAATAAGCTTTTTTGCGAGTAGTAATGTAGGTTCGTCAAGAAATCTCGATGAAGTATAATATATGTTCTCTAATTGTTTTTTTACTATATTGATTATCCTTGGATGGCAGTGTCCTAAGTTTAGGTTTAGAGTTTGAGAAGAAAAATCCAAATATTCCTTGCCATTAACGTCAAACACTCTAATTCCTTCTCCTTTTACAAGAGAGGGATATTGAGGTTTAATATTTTTACTTAAGAATTTCAGATATTCGCGGAAGTTGATTAAACTCTTCATCTTAATTTTTGCAGTTTTTGCATATTATCCAGGCTCCTGGAGCCATGCGATATTTCTGATTGGTCATCTGTGTAACTGTTCACAATATCTGCAACCCCTATCTTATCCAGGAGAGGTTTTATCATGGCTGTAGCACCCAAAAACTTAACTACCTCTCTTTCTAGACTTGATTGAAACTTAGATGCAAAATCTTATATCACTATTTAAATAAAAATGGTTTAAGCGCGAAATGCAGGTAAAAATAAAATTAAAACCTACCAATCAGAAATGAAAAAATTCTCAGATAAATATAACACTACTTTTAAAGAATTCGAAAAAAAAATAGAGAATAGCATAGAAGAAAATTTTGAAGAATGGGATGATTATATAGAATGGAAGGCTTATGCAGAGGCATTAAATTATTGGAAATCTGTTAAAGAGGAAGTAAGTAAATGACTGAAATAACTAGGACCCTTGCGATTTTATCAGATAGTGATATAGTAGTAGAAGTAAATATTAAAAAGATATTAATTGAGACTACATTTGAACTGATTAAAGCCAACGCAAAAATTATTGATGGATCTGTTTTATATATTTCTGACATAATTGGAGAGGGTTGGAGGAATTATTCTTATCACTGGCAAAAAAATAATGAATTAATTATGAGATGGGACAACGCGCCCCATCACAGAGATTTACCTAACTTTCCACATCATATACATATTAAGAACCGTGATCCAGAACCTCACGAAGAAGTAAGTATTTTGCTGGCACGATATACAGTGACCACTTCTGGTGGCTCACGGTCTATGTGCCACTCCCAGATTAATGCACTCTTGGATAAATGCCTCTTTCCATAGCCTGCCGACTTTGCAAGTTGCACATGCTCAAGCCAGAATTTGGCATATTTATTTTAAGATGAAGACCCCGCCCTTTAGTGCCAATATCAGAAAAATATGCGTGGATTTGGATGTGCGCGCTCTTCAAGGAGGGGTAGTTGACAATTCGGTCTTGATGCCTTCCTCAATCCACTTGCACAGCAAGGCTTTATATGAACTCCTAAGTTCCAAGTATGCCAACTTCAGAATATTGTAAGGTTCTTGGAATTC
>JBHIFL010000173.1:0-3664 GCA_046761065.1 Candidatus Heimdallarchaeota archaeon | reverse complement strand
CGGTTATGTTGAACTCCATCGCTGTGGTATTTGGATTCGATGTTGCTCCCCCCAATGTAATCATTGGCGAAGTCGCATCTGGCTCTATCTCCTGCCATTCATTCTCCGCCGTGATATTCGCGACCGTGATCGTTCCATTATGTTTTGAATAATTCGGGGTTGTTGGATTAGTGATATTCAAACTACTTGTTCGATTCGAAGGATTATTGAATGAATTCGTTGTGTTCCCTAAGACGCTCGAATTATACCCATTAAACGTCTCTTGGACTGCAAAGGAGGATCCCGACCCGGATTGAACAGCCATAGCTTTTCCAATAGGACTCAATCGATGTAAGGGAGAATAATTTACCCGTTCTTCAATTGGTAGTTCATTTTCTGCTTGAATAACTTGGCATTCCTCTTGGTCTTTTGTTAAAGGTGTGAATAAATCATGATCCATAGCTGGAAGTGTGAGTAAAAATAACAAGAAAAGTATAAAAATAGCATTTTTGGCCTTCCCTATCTGCTTTCTATGTATTGGCTTCTTCAAGTGTCAGCCTCCATCTTGATTTTGGATTTTCTAAAAATTTATATGTTCCATCTTTGCTCTTCTTCTACCATTTTATACCCATTTCTGCTCTCAACAATCCAAGAAATGTTACCTTGGTGTGAATAGGTAAATTTTGAATTGGTAGGGTAGGGGAAATTATCCATTTTGTGTCCCTTTTCAGAGTTTCTGATGGATATCATTCATATATAGCATTCATTTCGTTGTCAAATCAATTATAAATGTATTAACAAATTAAGTCTTAAGAGTTAAGATTGAACGATCTAGCTCTAGTAAACATATTAGCATCATTTATCAGCAAGTTTCACTACTACGCTCAAATATTCCCATAGATCCTCAACCGCAACGATGCCAACCGACACTAGCTCATAGGGGACGTGAATGTCACTTGTGGTTTAAGCAAAATTGGTAATGAACATCACCGTTTGGATTATTCTTTACCTGTGTTTCCGTTCTCGCCAGCCCCGGAGGAGTCCACAAAACCATCTACCCGTTTCTGGTTCCGAGGGTGAATTTTGTAAGATGAGACAAAGCTTTAAATCGAACCCAGTGGTAAGCTTTTGAGTATGTTGTTTTGGAGAAGGGTTACCCTACAACGAACAGTGCCATAATTACTACAGATACGGATAAAGATAAAAAAGATGTGAGAATATTTTTTTTGATCTTCTCATAATATACCAGGTTTGTCTTTTAGGATGTATGGTTTTTTAACTTGAATTTCCCATGCGATAACGACGCAGAAATCTCGTTTTGGATTAACTAAAGCTGTTAGGCATAGTTCGTTGTCTTTGTATTTAATATATATTGTATGGTGTATGATTCTTTTGATTCGTATGTTTCTATTATGTCGTTTAATTACTATTTGATAGTATACTCGTTCTCGCATGATTGTGGCTTTTCTGATTCTGTAATCTTTGTGTGGTGTTATGAATTGGAAGAATTCGTATTCTGTGTTGATTTTAAGTATTGTGCCTCTACCGTAGCTGTCTGTGAACACATAGTTCCAAGAGAACAATGTGACTTGTATTGATTGGGGAGTTTCCATATTTCCGACGTGATCTTTGCTGTAAAATTCTATGGTGTAAGTTCCGTCGGTTAAGGATGTTAAGTGGAATGGTGCGGTATAAAGTATCCATCCTGTACCAGTATCATCAGTGCCCGGGTAAATTCTGTAGACTGTAGAATAGTCACTTAAGTCTGCATCGTCTTCTATTTCTAGCGTGAATGGCGTTTTGGGGGTTATGTAGGTTATGTCTGTAACATATTTTGGTTCGCCAATATTTAGGGTAGTTATTGGAGGTGTGGTGTCTTTTGAGGGCGCGGTATCCAAAATGACCTTGATCGTGTTGGTTAGTTCAATGTTGCCTGCGGTATCTGTGCTGTTGTAGTCTAAGTTGTAGGTACCATCTGGCCCCACTAGCGTAAAAGGACCATTATAATTGATCCATTCATTCCCATTAATCCGGTAGGAAGTGTGGGCTACTCCTGAACCCGAATCAGTTGGTATTAGCGTGAATTCTGTGATGTTCGTAACGTAGAGGGTGCCATCTTTTTCAATGTATAGGGGCTCTATTGATAAGTCAGTGATTGGCTTCGTTTTGTCAATCTTGATTATTTCAGTCTTTATGGCTTCTACATTGCCCGAAACATCGGTAGAGTAGTAAGAGATCGTATTTATTCCTTCAGTAGTAAAAATAAACGACTCAGTATAGATGTTCCAATTAACATGGTCAATGCTATATACTGTTTGGGCTACCTTTGAATGGGCATCTGTTGCTGTGAGTGTAACTATCACATCATCGGAGACGTACCAACCTTCAAGGCCTAAAGTACAATCTAAACTAATTTTGGTCTCAGGTGGCGTTTTATCAATCTTAATTGTTGCAGTTTTGGTCGGTTCCATGTTACCTGCCCTATCAGTGGAGTTGTAGAAGATTGTTGATCTTCCCTCAGTAGCGATGGGGAATAGACCTGTATAGATATTCCAATTGATGCCATCAATACTGTACGCAGTGTTAATTATACCGGACAGGTCATCGGTTGCTGACAACCTAACGGTTACATCCGAGATGAACCACCCATCCAACCCGAAGGTGCCGCTAAACTTAATTGTTGTGGTGGGAGGGGTGACATCCATTGGTGGGGGATTAACTAGCTGAATGTTAAACTGTATATTATTCTGGGAGTGATAAAATTGGCGGGAAGCGTTGACCATTATGGTGTGAGTACCCTCAAGTGCTTTGCTTGTCTCGATACTAGTTTGATAAAACCCGTGGGTGCTGTTGTACGAGCCAGTTAGCGATGATGCCCAATCAGGACTCATAATCACAGTAGCATCTGTTACAGCTTGATTCCGAAGAGAATCGTTATAGTAAACAGCGAAATACACCGGTTCGCCGATTATAACTGTCGAAGTCGTGAACTCTGTTTCCTGTGACAGATATGTTGGTGTAAACACGGTCAGGGTAGTCGTTTCAAGTCCAACTTCGGTTCCATTGTAATAGAACGATTTTATCGTATAGACTCCACTGCTCCAAATCGTATTGAGAGTATATTTAACATTATAAGGATTGGAAGTGGGTAAAAACCAAGTCGAGTTCACTTTTGCCGATGCACTATCTAATAAAGTAATGTTTAATGTGTTAAAAGTTGAGGTATATCCTGAGTTAAGTTGTGTATTGACGCTAATTTGCTGGCCCAATTGTGCTTCAGTAAGATTCTGTAACGTTTCCGCATTTATGACCCAAACTTCAACAACATAGTTCGGGGAATTCGCATCAATCTGCCAAGTTGATCCCACTATCGAAGTGTTAGCGTTTATCCAGAATGATCCGAATCCTGATACTCCGTAATGATCTGCAATATATGGAGCTGAATTATTATATACCTGATAGATTCCCCAATCGGTTGGGCAAGTAAAAATAAAAGTCCGATTTGAAATATCATAATTTTCGAGTGTGATAGAAGAACTAGTGAAAGTGCAATTCCAATCTACCAGATTCTGTTCACTGTTTACAAAATATTCTGAAATCACCGAATATGCCTGCTCCCGCTTAAATATGATGTTGAATGTTACATTAAAGGAAACGGACACGTTGGTTTCAAAGGTAAAAAGCT
>JBHIFL010000172.1:0-3687 GCA_046761065.1 Candidatus Heimdallarchaeota archaeon | reverse complement strand
GGTGGGGCGGAAGCGCCTTCCAGGCGTCAAGGGGGCGCAACACGACAGGCCCGACCGTAATGGGTGGGGGTTCGGTTGACCCCTCACCAGGGTCTTCTTCGGAATCCTCTTGGGGAGCTCCCTCCTGGGATGCTTCCGCCGGCTGAGTGGTGGTTCCTGGCGTCGCAGCTACGATGGCAAGTGTGGAGGTCGGCAGCACTTCGAACGTGACGCGTTCCTGTGCGGCCATGGCGTGAAACGTCGCCTGGAGCGTGAGGGTGAAGTTAGCCGATTCTGGGATGTCCTCAAGATACCTAGACCACTGGATTGTTTTTTCATACAGATTTTGTGTAACGGGAGGCCGCAGGGTGGTTGTCCCAAGGGATATATTGTCCACTTTCGCTGTGAGCTGATAGCCAGACGTCGGAACTGGCGAAAAGGCTCCTTGGGCGGTGGCATTGTGCCTAGTATGGAGGGTCGCAGTAATAACGCCTGTCGAGAAAGGCGAATGAATCGAGCCCTCCACAGTCACATCATAACTCCCGACGCGGTCGGCCACCAGCTGGCATTCAAGTCCCAGCTCTTGAAAAGTTCGGGTGACGTTTGGCATAGTTGCTTGATTGACAGTAAGCTCGCATCCTGTGCCCCAACTGATGGGGATTGTTTGAATTGGAGATCCCTGCATAAGTATGCATGAAAACAGTAGGGTTCCTAAAGAGAGTAATAAGGCTGTCTTCTTCAAGGATGGGTTCCTCAATCCCCCCTTGGCAAATTACCTTTTAACCTTCAATTGCTTAACACTACAGAAGTCAAGTCGTTCTTCATTTGAAAGAAGCTCGCTGTATCATTTTCTGAAAGGTCTTTATTTCAAATTTGGTCGAATATTAAGGAACCCGTTACCTTGTTGCGCTTGGGAAGATCGGTTTCCCTTTACGAGACCTCAAATCCAAAGAATTGAAGCTTAATACGAGGGTTCGTTTTCTTTGAGAAGAGTTAAATTCACAGTTCTAAAATGAATTGATTTTTAGCTCTGCTTTGTTGAGTGCTGTGATAGAAGTAATTCCAGAACACTCATTGATCTTTGTTCATGGTCGTTGTGTATCTCAAAAAGTCGAAGCCTGCCAAAAACATCCCTATTTTCAATACCTTGTTACCCAAGGCACGCCAAAACCATTTTATTTTTGGTTAGTATTAAATAATTATAATTTGTTATACGCAATATTCAAAAAAAGGTCTGCAAAGAGAAAAAATGTCTGTTTATAGCTCAAAGACACTCGTTGCTCTTACTTTAATAAGCATCCTCTTGGGTGTCGCAATTGTAGAAATAACACCTCTGGGACTTCGCGTATATTCTCCCAAGAGCAGGTTGGGTGGCGATCAACCCGTAGTTCCAGTCTTTAATATAGATATTACACCGAATAACATCTCTATTCGTCAGGGTGAGTCAGGAAACTTAACGGTGACGCTGATCGATTTACCATACCCGGCCGAGAGCGCCATAACCTCAGAAACAGCTATTTTTTTACATATCAATCTTAACCCTTACCCGTCATTCACTGGAATATTACCTGAGGGTGTAACTGCGACCTTTAACCCTTCCTCCGTAAGCTTGCAACCAAATGGGGAAGCTAACTCAACGTTGATGCTAAAAGTCGATTCTGTAGCCCCAACTGGAACATATTTCCTATCAGTCGGGGGAGCATGGAGGTGGGGGGAGGATAGAACATCATGCACAGGAACCAGTTTTTACCTAACCGTTTATGGCAATAACCCTCCCCCTCCACATCCTGTTCACGAGTTAAAGGTAAAGATGGTCTTAATTCCTGGCGTGTATCTAGACACGCCTAACACGGTCAACGTTTGTTCGTGGAATTATATCGAAGTTTTGGTTTGGAATTTTGGTTCCTCCAGAGAAGAGAACGTGACCGTTCAGATTTTTGTGGATACGGTTAAGGTTCGTGAGAAGACTCTATCGCTTGCGGGGTATCCAGAGACCTACGATACGCATAGCCTCGCTGATACCTGCTGTGTGGTTTCAAAAAGATGGGTACCAACTTCCGTGAAAACCTATAACATCACTACGGTCGTTTTTAACCCATACAATTACGCTCAAACTAACCTTGAGGTAAACGTCATTGGAACGCAGCCTTTATATCTTTTAACGATGCTTCCCCTTATTATATTAACTCTGCTCCTCGGAGGCGGAACATTAGCAATTATATGGGTAATCTTGTTTAGAAGACGTATGAAGATAGAAGATTCTCACCTTTAACAGTTCATTCATCGTTGGATAAACCTTATTCCTTTCCAAGAGAATAGATTGGTCGAGCATAAATCGTAGAATGCTTGCTACATAGCTTTTTGGCTATTCTCCTTAATGTACACTTCTTATCAAAACAGCGCAAACGGTAACACTCCATGTCTTGGTAGTCTATGAGATCATTGCAAAATCGCGGAACGTTTGGTTTTAGACAAACAAAGGAGCATCCGCAGATTTCGAATACCCGGGTGTTGAGTATCCCAGTGTAGATTGTGTCTGCACCCATATTATGGGCGAACGGAGAGGGAAAGGTGTGAGTGTGAAGAGGGTACAAGGCCCATGGTAATCTTCTGATACGCTTGAGAATAGCCTAATCGTATAGAAAGGAGAAAAGAAGATGATTTCGGCCATCAGCGCGAACTGGCTCCGACCAGACAGGTGCGAATCTCGGGATATTTCCAGCACCAGACGCACATTTCGCACAGATTTTGAACGATTTGCCATCCTTCCGCTCGTAAACCAATAGCGGATCACAACAGAGGGAGCATTGCTGAGCAGGCAGCAGGTAAAGCTCCCCTTTAGAGCTTGCAGGAAGTGGGAAAGCCCATTGGCATGTGGGGTAGGCCGCACACCCAAGCCAGCGGGTCACTTCCCGTTCAAAATAAAGGGTTTCCGCTCCACATTTGGGACAGGTCCCAACTCGTTGGTGAGAGCTCGGTTTGACTCTGCTGGGGAGGTTGGACGGGGAAAGGTCACTAGACTTCTTCATACCTGAACTAGTGGTCATTTTTTGTCTAGGACTTCTACCAGATCTGGGTATCGATTTCCTCCGCTGCTTTACGCGGGTCGTGTTAGAAGAAGTAGGCATTCTAGGCACCTGCGCGCTTCTGGTCCGTTGCCCCCGCGAGGGCGAGTGGGTTGCTTGCTGCTCCTGAACCAATTTAGTAGCAAAGGACCCAATGTTCGCGGCGAACTGATCGTACATCTGTCGGATCTGGGTGCGAAGCTCATTGACGACGGCCTTGTACGCTTTCTTGCCTGTTTGGATGGTCATGATCTGACGTTCCATGGAGGCACGGATCTTGGGAGCGACCAAAATCGCGACAGACTGTTCAAGGCTTTGGATCAGGGCGATACCTCGCGCCGTCGGGTGGATCACGCGCTTCGGTGAGATGGTAAAATACCCACGTTTTACATTAGTGGCGATATGCTGGGGAATGGTGGCGTCGGTGCCTAACCCCCGACGATCCATCGTCTTGATCAGTTCCGGCTCGGTGTAGGGAGACGGTGGGCGCGTTTTGTCTTCCCGTAACTGGATAGCCGCCACCTCCAGCTCCATGCCTTCGGACAAGGCGGGGAGGAATTTCTCCCGCAAGCGCTCGTACGGATAGATGTGGAGGTACCCGGGGGCAACCAGCATCCGCCCGCGGAGCAGAAACGGCACCGAC
>JBHIFL010000171.1:0-3843 GCA_046761065.1 Candidatus Heimdallarchaeota archaeon | reverse complement strand
GGACCAGTGGGAATGATTTTAACCCCATCTATCTTTTCTAGAGCATTATCGGGAAGCAAGATGATCTCGTGGTTCCCATAGTCCAGTTGCTTACAATGTTTAACGCATTCCTTTGCGTAGGCATCTATTTCTTTGCATGGAATTATGATCGAAACAGAAAAATTACTTGTCAATTAAGTCGTCCCTTTTATACTGTTACACGTCAACACAAGTTTCTATGGTGGCTAAGGCTTCTGATGTTAAGGTCCATAAATACAAAACATAAAACATTCAAACCTAATCCTTTAGCCCGATTCTCGTTGCTTTGGATACCACCGGACATTGATAATATTTCAAAACCCTCAGTCTGTACGCGATTCCTAGCAGGTCCACGAAGATCCTCCAAACCTCTTTTAGATCAAACGAGCTACGCATTCGAAGATTGACTGGCAGTTCAACGATCTTTAAGCCACAAAGCTTCGCCATCATCAGTAACTCCACATCAAATGCATATCGCTTGACAGCCAGTCTTGAAAACACACCCTCTAAGGCACTTCTCCTAATCGCCTTAATCCCCGTCTGGGTGTCCCTTAACCTTAGCCCTGTCAACAACCTAACCAGCACATTAAAGCCATGACTAAGGAGCTTTCGTATCAATGGTATCTGCACACTCGATTGAGGGTGCCACTTTGAACCAATAACTACATCTCCATAATCCAAAGCCTTAACATAACGAGTAACCTGCTCCGGATCAACATCTAAATCACTGTCTACAAAAATAACGGCATCTCCCGTGGCATACGCAAAGCCAGTCTTTACAGCATGCCCCTTCCCCATGTTTTTTCCATAACCAATTATCTTTACGTGGCTATTGTTGTTAGCCTGTGTCACTATTGTAATTAGCTTGCCAACCGCCTTCCTCCGAGTTTCATCCACGCTCCCGTCATCCACGACAATAAGCTCATACTCAAGTCCTGCTTGCCTAGCAGCGCGATTCACCCTGTCGATAGTCTCCTCTATAGCATGCCCCTCATTGTAAGCAGGCATAATTAACGAAAGCTTGGGCCTACTCTTCATCGTTCTCCTCTTGCCCTACAAAGGAGACCAACTGCAAAACAACACCAACCACCAGCAAATAGTAAGCATACACCGCAATCTCATTCGCTAACCCCGAATCTCCCTGAGTCAACAAGCCCGCACACACCAAGAGAAGCATCTGAAAACCGATAACGAAGGGAGCCCCGAGATTCTTCTTCTTCAACCTACGAACGGGAATCCTAACCGTTATCTTGAACATAGCTAGAATCAAGAACACCATGCCTATAATCAAAATTATCTTGACCATATCTACAATCAAGCCCCTAGAAGGACGCTTCAAAATCTGGCAGAATCTTCTTCCATCCCTGAAGGAGTCAATCCGCGAAATTCTAAACCTCCAACGTACACATTATAGGAACCTCTAGGGTCCTATGTCTCTTCATCCACTACAAGACTCGCAAGTCGGTCCTTCTGCTCTTGCTATTCTCGAAGAAAATCAAGCATGGAATGAGCTGTGATATTCGAAGACAGAAACCCTTCCACTACTAAAGACGGTTTCGAAATGCTTTGGAACGGTGATATCAAAGTATGATTTTGTTCCATAAGACCACTCTACGTTTTCGTTCCACCATATCAGATATATGGGGTCGAAATGATGCTCTAATGCCAAGGTTAAAGCTCCTTCAACATCTCTAAAGTATCTAATGATGGTGTATCTCTTGTCTAAGCGTAGGGATGCCCATCGAAAGAAGTATTCGTGCACAAGTACACATGAACCCTCTCGCATATGACTGTTTAGCCACCCTATGACTTGGATGGTTCCCTCCACATCCTGCAAAGGAAGGGTGGAGTGCAACTTCATAATACGGGAGGCCCCAGATTGAGAGAATGGCTGTACTACGTTATAGTACTTCGTAACCAAAGAAATTGGCGGCTGCAAAACCACCATGAGCAACAAAATCCCGAACATTGTTCTCTTCGATACTTTCATCCACCCCAACCACCTCCGATTTGACTCTGAAACTTTGTGTATACCATTTACCGTGTAGAAGGTAAACGGATAAACCAGCATAAGTATCCACCTATTCCAGAAATCCAACGCGCAGAAGGGCGTAATCAAAGAGTCGAAGGTTCCTACCAGAGTCAGCAGCGTCCAACCATTAAGAATGCGATCTCTGAGGAATCCGACAAAAACAAAGGGCAGACACAGCAAATAAAGAAGCCCGAAACGGGATAACACGTCCGAAACAAGACTCAAATACGTGAGATAATAATTATCCGGATGTACGACATTCAAATAATCGATCAAGAAAAATAAACCACCCGGCTTTGGAACCAGCACATCATGCGCCACAATAACGTTTGTCTCCATGTGAAATGGTATAGGAAATATCATCAAGTAAACGCTCGTCAGGAACATGGCTAAAGCAGGGGACGTGGTCGCCAAAACCTTGAGCGCCCTCACTCTCTTGCCTTTGAGGAAATCGCTCATCACTGCTATTAAAATCACGGTGAACATAATAACCGATGGAAACTCATGGGCAAACACAACGAGCATAGAAAGAAGAACAAACGACACCAAATCCCTTCTTTTTTCCATGTTCCGAATTGACGGGAGCGTGAAGAGGAGAATCGCCAACCCGAACATATTCCTATAGTGGTCCCACGATATTCTCAACGAAGCAAGTTGAAACATGAAGAAAAACGCCGCCGTTAACGCCTTCTTCGTTTCCCAGTTCAACGTCTTCCTGGCAAAGTAGTAAACCCCACACACATTCAGCGCATACAAGGTGGGCGCCACCAACTTCAACAAGAGAAATGGGTCAACCGACATGATCTTGTATAGTAATATCAACATTGCGTAAAATAGCCAGCGCGTGGAGAACACCTGCGACCAGTGATACCACACCACCCCACTTGACATCCTCTCAGCATAATGGAATATATCGGCACCTATTGGATACGGATACGTCAAGACCTCAGGTATCAACCTAACAATAAACCCTGACACAAACAAGAGAAAGAAGGCCTTTCTGTAACTTATGTCGTGTAGGCTGAAGTGGATGCGCATTTTGGGCTCTCACCTTTTGTAAATTTGGAATATCATGGTGGGTGAACGCCTGTTTGTCGCTTTTGTTTGCCTAAATCTTATAGCGTGCGATGGCTACAGTCCACCCCAAACTTTGAAGGCTGCTGGTGTGTTCATGTGCATTATGCTCAAATATTGTATAAAGCCGGGTTCTTCCGCCCATCTAACAGCCGACTTATTCCCCCAAGCTCGGGCGATTCCACTCAACCTTCGGGCGAGCGAGCGGCCAACCGTCCTCATCAAACGGGCAACCCCTCCTTCCATGGCATCCATTAGCTTCTTTACAACGGAAGTCAACACCTTCGCCAGCAGATGGCTGCGTACCCTCTCCACAACCCTTATGGTCAAGTCCATCATTGCTCGCTCACCCTTCGTCAACGCGCTAAACCAAACCCCACGCCGGAGGGCTCGAGTTCTCACCCTAATCAATTCATCTCTGCCAAGCGGGATTCGGCGGTTCTCATCTGATACGTCGTTAATCATTTTTGATTCACTCATTTGATCTCAAGTCTAGAAAAAAATCGTATGAAACCGAAGTCCAGAAGATTTCAGATTTTACTCCAAATCATATCAAATAATCGTCTAGAAAAATTCGCGATGGTGAAAGTCTTATTGAACGATAAGGCCCTCTAGGATGTTTATGTATTTGGACAAGGCCTTGGGAAAGGCCTGTCTTAACAGCTCGAAGTCTTGGCTGTTTAGGGCCTTGAGAATGTAAAGGGCTAGTAGGTAGACGG
>JBHIFL010000170.1:0-3851 GCA_046761065.1 Candidatus Heimdallarchaeota archaeon | reverse complement strand
GGTGAAGGGATGGGGAATGGCTGACTCCATAACACTAGCAACCGCGCAAGTCGCAAAAGCAAAAGTAGTTACGGGGGACAAACACTTCAAAGGATTGAAACAAACCTTCTTAATCGAGTAAAAATTTGCTAAACACGAGTTTCACGAGAAGAAAATTTGTGGATCGGTCATATTCAAATGTCGGTTTCGGTTTAAAATTCTGCGCTCTTCTAGAGTTTATTGAACTTTTTCTAAGATGCGTGTGCATATCTTTAAGGTAAAGTTGAGAGTTTAAACCTCAATCTGACTAGGGTTCAATGGTGCTCCTGCCTAGATCCAAATCGAGGTTTAAATCCTTGTTTTTCATGGACTGACCAAGAAAGTTCAGTAGAATGGGAAGCTAACGAGCTGCTCACAAACATGCGGAAGTTTTATTGACGATAACTTCGTTAGTATGTGGACGCAAACGTATTATCGACCTTGGAGAGCTAAGAATTGCGCCCCAGCGAGTTTGTAAAATGCACCGGCTTTCCATGTGTAGATGTGAACAAGACTCGCTACGTGGTTTCAAATGTAGAGATCACACCTGACAAGATTAGAATGGTGATGATCTCGGAAGCTCCGCCTCAAGATGCAAGTGACTATTTTTACGCTCAAGACGACCCCTTCTACGTGCAGACAACTGTGCAAGCCTTCAATGACGCAGGTTTAGATGTTTCCTCTATAGAAGATGTACTGAACTTAGGAGTATACATTACGACAGCCATTAAATGCGCGAAGACCTCGTATTCCATATCTTCCAAAACCGTAGAAAACTGCTCACTCCGCATATTGGAGAACGAGATAGATCTTTTTCCGAAAATCAAAGCCATTTTGCTTATGGGAGATACCGCCATAAAGGCAATGAACTACATCGGCAAAAGAAACACTGGAAAGAGAATAATTCCCAGTGGTTCCACATACAAAATCAGAAAAGACAAATATTTCTACAAACAGCTCAGAGTCTTCCCTTCATACCTACAGACAGGGAAAAGTTATCTGATTGAAAAATCCAAAAGAAAGATGATAGCAGAAGACATCAAAGCCGCACTGGAATATCGCTAATTTAGACTACTGTTGATGGAGGTGTTATAAAATGCAATGGAAGATAAAACATATTTTCAATTTTTTTAAGCATTGGATAGGTCTTTTTGCTCCCAGCGACAAATTTCTGTGGACGGCGGGTTCATTTGATCCTGGTGTGAGCAAAACGCACATCCCCGTTGATCTAAAGAATCCTCATTTTATAACAACGTCTCCCGATTACGGAGCGACTGTAGTTTCAAGTGGTGGCACTAATAAAATCTACAAAATCTTTCCAGAGAAAAAATCTGCGAAACTCTTCATAGACACTGGAAAAATGGGAGTAAAGGATATTGGAAACTGTGAATATGATCTTGATGGAAATATCTGGGTCAATGAGATCACAGGTTGCAGAGTCTGGCAATTTGATTCTAGGGGGAATAAGAAGAGAGTTCTAGGACAAGGTACATTTGGATTTCAAAAGAAACCGACAACATTCGATAAGGTTCGCTTCAATTGGATTTACGATCTAAGACTAGGACCAGATGGAAACATCTATGTGCTGGATAGCAAAAACTTCGCCGTAAGAATGATTGATCTGCGAAACGAGAAGGTTACCTTAGTGGCGGGAACTGGAAAACCAGGCTATACAGGAGATGGTGGCGATGCACTCAACGCTACACTAGGCTCGAACCCAAATGAACGTTTTGACGGACCTTACTCTCTGTCCATAGATGAGGATGGGAATATTTACATTGGTGATACTCAGAATCATGTTCTTCGTATGGTTGAAAAAAAGACTAATACCATATCAACGATTGCTGGGAACCACCAAATTAAGCCACATGTAAGAAATGATCCGCGGGATACAGATCCGCTAAAACTCAACTTACCAAAGATATGCAGCCTAGGTTACTATAACAATTGTCTTTTCGTGCCCGAATGGGACGGAGACATGATCATTTTAGAAAAAGTAAAATAAGATGAAGAATCAGTGGATATGCCTACTCATCATTTGTATAGATTTCCCTGCAAGCATGTCAATGTATGGAGCTTTCATACCAATTTTGCATGCGCGCTCACAAATAATACGCATGTCTCCTATTTGAGCTTATTTTGCAAGGACAAGCTTTTTTGTGGGGTCGCTTTGCTGGAAGTCCTCGCTTAAACATTCAACCACGTTTTACATGTTTTCGTTAAGCGATTGCGCATTTCGACCTCCTTAGTTTTCGCGCACAAACAAGGATTTAAACGTAATTTGTGTAGTTTGGTGCTCCGGAATAGGTTTAAATATCGGTTTAAATTATCGGGGTTCAAATACCCCGGCGCTACGGCAAGAAATCTTACTTTTTGTCTTTTTCACGTTTTTTTCTTTTAGTGACCAGTTTCTCGCGTGAGCCATTTCTTAACTTGTTTTTTAAGTGATTCAATGAACCTTGAATCGTTCTCTAGTTTTAAAAAAGCTTCTTTGTCAACCCCTTCTGGCATCGGAATCCTTAGAGTTATATAGGGGCTTATTATTTTTTCTATTTTTGATTGAACTTTTTCGTACTTTTCAGAAGCTTTCTCACTCATAAAATCACCGAAAGAAGTGTTACATACACGCTTGCTAATAAGAGTTGCAGAATTACAAGCGGAACGCATTTATGGAACCATTCTCCCCATGTCACGGACTTCCCTTCTTTAGTCAATATTCCTAAACCGATTATGTTAGATGGTGAACCTATTGGTGTGAGGTTACCACCTAGATTTGCACCAAAAACGATTCCCCAGCCCAAAGTCTTGAGGGAAAACCCGGTTACATTAGACATATGTTCCATTACTGGTATGAGTGTTAGAGTCATCGGGATATTGTCTATAACCGAAGATGATAAGCCACAAACCCATATGTTCAGATTAGAAGCCAAACCTGGGTGGAAACTTAAAAATTGTACTATAACATCTGCAAATGCCGTTAACACACCGCTTTTTTCCAAACCGCCTACAACAACGTAGAAAGATGTTAAGAAGAAAACTGTCCCCCAGTCTACTTCGGAGAATATGGATTCAGGCTCTTGTCCTCCTAGTACGAGCATCACTATTGCACCGCCAATAGCGATTAATCCTAACGGTATCTTAGTGAAATCTTCAAAAATAAAAAGCATGATTACAAATAGGAAAACTATTGTAGCCCTATAGAAGAGCCCTCTATTCTCAACCGCAGACCATGGGTCCACCTCAATTTGCTGCTCTGTGGAGGAACGTGCCTTTATCCTGCGAAGCACAAACAGCATGGAAACCAGCGAGAGGATCAGAACCAAAGGAACACTAATTACAACGAAATCGACGAACCCGATCTTTAGCTGAGATGCCACAATCAAGTTTGGAATAGAACTTATCATAAGCATCAGTCCTCCGATATTTGAAGCAATAGCCTCGTAAAGAATTGTTTCAGTTGGGTCAACTCTGAATTTTTTCGCCAAAGAAACTGTCAGAGCACCCATGATAATCATTGCTGTAATGTTTGATAGTAATGCACTGAATAAAATTGTCAAAAATATGAACGAAAGGGATATTCTCTGAAAGTCTCCACCAACTGTTTTTGCTACACTTAACCCCACGAACTCAAAAAATCCTGATCTGGCACCTGCCTTGGCCAGAATCATGATGCCAATCACCAAAAGCACGGTGTTTAAATCTACGAAACTAACCAACTCACTCCATAAACCTTGAAGATCGAACATGCCGTATTCTAGCCCAAATAAGATTGTAAGAAAAGCTCCAAGAAGGGCCGCCACACTTCTATGATACCGCCCAGTTACAAGGAGAAT
>JBHIFL010000169.1:0-3864 GCA_046761065.1 Candidatus Heimdallarchaeota archaeon | reverse complement strand
TTGCATGTAAGCGCTTAACACGCACAGTCTCCGTGTCCGAGGTTTAGTAATTGATCATGGTGTCGATAACTTGCCCATCAGAGTTTAATATATTTAGTTTAATTGCAATCCTGCCAGGAAGGTAGTGCGTGGCGCAGCTTAAGCATGGGTCATAGGAGCGAATTACCATTTCAATCTTGTTAAGGGTTCCTTGATCATACTTTCCGCCTTTAATAAGGTCTCTAGCGGCTTTCAAAACCGCAAGGTTGATGGCCGCGTTGTTTTGACATGTGGCAACAATTAGATTGACATCTTTCGCCATTCCCTTCTCATCTGACTCATAGTCATGGAACAGGGTTCCGCGAGAAGCTTCCACTACTCCAACTCCGCGAGCCGCTCGAGGCTCTACCGGAGTCCTTGTGTCTTCGTTGGTGATTTCGGGGTCTTCGAGGAGCTGAATGGTGCGTTCGGCAGCTTCCACCATTTCAATCAGTCTTGCCCAGTGGTACAGGAGGGTTGGTTGAGCTGGTCGTCCAAAGTTCTTCCTGAACTCTTCTAATTCCTTTTGAGCCAGCGGAGTCGCCATTTTGTCGCAGGCGTTTATCCTAGCGAGAGTGTTGACTCGATAGACTCCGACTGGATTGTCTGGGTCCAAAACCAGCTTTCCAGCTTTCTTGTAGTAGGGGAATTTTAGATATGTCCAGGGTTCAATGTGCTCTGCAATGTAGTCAAGGTAGTTTTCGGCTGCAAACTCCTCGTAGGATCCGTCTGGCTGCATCATTCTAAGTTTTCCATCGTAGAAGGTGTGAGTGCCATCTTCAGTCACTAAACTCAGAAAAGCGGTTTTGATCACGGCGAGGTCCTTTACCATGTCTAAGTATTTGGGGAAAATGTTTTCTTTGGCGTTGCTGATGGAAAACTTTGCAAAGTCCAATAGTTGCTCAGCTATTTCATACGCCTTGTCTCTTTCTTCCTTTGTTAACGGTTTAGTGAACCCCCCAGGCACTGCAGCCACAGGGTGTATCCGTTTTCCGGCTATGAGCCCCACCATCTGATGCGCAAGATGGTGATGTTTAATCACCTGTTTGGCGAGATCGGGATTTGCTTTCGCTATTCCAATGACGTTTCTAACAGTGTAGTCCGCATCAGGTCCCATGACGAAATCGGGACCTGACAAGATATAGAAGTGCAAGATGAAGTCCATCACCTTGTCTCCTAGGTATGCCAGTTCTCTCAGTTTCCTCCCAGTCTCTGCAGGTTCCACCCCAAAGACGGCGTCGGTGGCCTTCGCTGACGCTATGTGGTGGGCCCATGGACAGACGCCGCAGATTCTGGTTGTGATCACTGGCAATTCTTCGATTGGTCGTCCGATGCAGAACCTTTCGAACCCCCTCAACTCGAGGACGTGCACCTTTGAGTCCGAGACATCCCCTTTGTCATCAAGCTGGATCACGACTTTTGCGTGGCCTTCAATTCTGGTTACGGGTTGAATAACAATTTCTTTAGACATAATTTTCACCTCAAATTCTGCGTGGCCGTGGTCGGAGCCTGTTATGCGCTCCCAAATATCGGTTAAAGGTTGCCAGACGGTCAGGTATTGTCCTCACGTCCAAACCTATCGTCGCAAGGGCGCCCATCATGTCCACCATCAGATTCGCTCCTTCCCGTATCGGTCCAAAGCATCCCCGACACGGAAAACCTCCAGCTATACACCTCGGAATGTCTTGTTTTCCGCGGCAACCGGTTTTGGTCGCAGGCCCCAAGCAGAGATAGCCTAGTTCCAGTAGGCAGCGTCCATCCTTAGCGGGCCAATACTTGTCTAACGGACGCTTTATCGCCGCTATTGCCTTTTTCTCACGCTTAAGTGGGCAATCTTCGCACACCGCCTTCTCTTCAAGCTTGAAAGGCTTGTTTTCCAAAAGAGCAGTGATGGCATCGACAATGAGTGCCGGGGGAGGAGGGCATCCGGGCAAAGACACGTCAACCTTTATGACTTCATCTAACGCGTACACCCTATCTGTCCACGGAGGGATGTTCACGGATGGATATTCTCCGGGCTCCGTGCTTTTGGTGTTTTTATAGACTTTATCAAAGACCTCATCTTTAACGAACATGTTTGCTAAAGCTGGAACGCCGCCGAAGCATGCACATGATCCTAAGGCTACAATGATCTTGCACTTGTCTCTCATTTCTTTGGCTAATTCTCTGTGCTCCTCTGTTCGGATGCCTCCAGAGATTAGTCCTACATCTGCCCCTGGGATTTCAATTTTCTCGCCTTCACCTGTCTGCCCGTAGTATTTGTGATCCATCAAAACTGGAATGTGGACGAACTCAATTTTCTGTAGTAAATCAAAGATTGCTTCTCCCAGATCTAAGATGCTGCATTCGCATCCACCACATATGTTAAGCCATTCTTCAGCAACTTTTACAGGCATGATCTTCTCACCAAATTTGAGAATATAAGTGTGTAAAGACATCTTATAAATATTTTTACAGATTGATAAAAACATGAATTTGTTTATATTTTTGTAATAAAAATAAAAAATATGAATTTGGTTTGATCGTTATATTAAGAAAACCTATATATTTTACCCTATGCATTTAATTTTTTCATTTGAAGGATTGAAGGTGAATTGATGGAAAAAGATGAGTTCGAACCACTTATAATATCCTTTTGCTGCAATTGGTGTGCATATGCAGGGGCGGATTTAGCCGGAACCGCGAGAATACCCTATCCTTCAAATATAAGGATAATACGAGTAATGTGTTCAGGTATGGTTCACCCCGCGTTGGTGATGGATGCCCTTATGAAGGGCGTCGACGGCGTGTTAATAGCTGGATGCCATCCAGGGGATTGTCATTACATCGATGGAAACTTGAAGACGGAACGCCGTTTTGAAGCGTTAACGGTGATGATGGAGGATATGGGCATAGAACCTGAACGCTTGCGCTTGGAATGGGTGTCTAGTGGTGAAGGGGAGAAATTTGCTAAAATCGTTCGAGAAATGACCGAACAACTTAAGAAACTTGGTCCTAATCCATACAAGTTGGGATGACTTAATGGACAAAGCGAGATTGGTTGTCGGAGGAGGAATAACAGATCAAGGTTTTAAAGCGTATCTCGTAAAGAAGAATCCAGCATCAGCGGTTGAAGGGCTCAACTGGACAAAACATTTCCCACCATGGATCGATCAAGCCCCCTAAGGGCTGGAGGCTAAATCGATGTCTGAGAGGAAAGAAATTCTGCAAAAAGAGGACGAGCAAAGGGTGGTAATCAGAATGACCGACATGGACCCCCGCTTCAAATACAAGATCAGCAAGATCCCCGGAGCCGAAAAGATCATGCTGTGCTTCCAGTGCGGAACCTGCACAGCCGACTGCCCCATCGCACGATTCAGCGACTCCTACAGACCCAGAAAACTCATGCGAATGACCCAGTTGGGACTGAAAGACAGGGTTCTCTCCAGCGATGTCATATGGCTCTGCGCCGCCTGCTTCACCTGCGTCGATCACTGCCCCCAGGATGTGGAGATCGCCAGCGTCCTGAGGGCTCTCCGAAACCTGGCTGTCCAAGAAGGCTACATGCCCGTCGTCTATGGAGAGTTAGCTTCAAACATCCTGAAGACAGGTTATGCATACAAGATTCCGCAGCTTCGACTCAGAAAGCGGGAGGAGCAAGGACTGCCCACACTACCGAAGGCCAACCTGGAGAACGTCATGAAACTTTTTGACATTACGGGTTTCTCGAAAACCCTTGAAAAGATGAGGATGTGAAATGCCAGAGTTAAAGTACCTGCTCTTTTTGGGATGCGTTATCCCCTACAGGATCGCTAGCTACGAGATTTCCGCCAGAAAGGTTCTGGATAAACTTGGCGTAGAATTGGT
>JBHIFL010000168.1:0-3884 GCA_046761065.1 Candidatus Heimdallarchaeota archaeon | reverse complement strand
TTCTCAAAGTCCAAATCATTATAAACTATAATTCTTATTAGATACAATCGATGATAAGCTTGTCGCTCGATGCTTTCTCAAAAAGTTACAGGAATAAGGAACTGATCTCAAAGCTAGCTAAGCATATCCAACAAGAAGCTTCGAATGGGTGCTATAAATTTATGCATGTCTGTGGAACTCATGAGGATACGATCACAAAACACGGATTGAGGGCTATACTTCCTAGAAATATGGATATCGTAGCTGGACCAGGGTGTCCGGTCTGTGTGACGCATCCTGAGAAGATAGAACTCGCATTGAAACTTCTAGAAGAGATCAGGGACATTACTCTGACTACATTCGGAGACATGTTTCGTGTGCCATCGCGGTATGGAAGGAGTTTCAGCCATGCCAAAGCCAAAGGGTTCGATATTAAAGTGGTTTACAGCATCTCAGATGCGGTAAAGATGGCAAAAGACAACAAGCATAAAGAAGTGGTCCATTTCGCCGTAGGTTTTGAAACCACAGCTCCTTCGACAGCCTCGTCCATTTTGCACGATCCTCCCCAGAATTTTTCAATTATATCGGCCCACCTCGCGATTCCCCCAGTTTTAGACTATCTTTTAGCATCTGGTGAACTTGGAGTCCAAGGCTTGATCCTCCCGGGACATGTCTCAGCGATAATCGGCGTTCAAGCTTATGAATTTCTAGTTGAGAAATACAATGTTCCTCAAGTTATTGCGGGTTTTGAACCACTAGATGTCTTTATGGCATTAGTAAGCCTTTTAAGGCAAGTTAATGAAAATGAAATCATGGTTGACAATGTATATGGTAGAGTAGTCAGACCAGAAGGGAATTTAAAGGCCAAAAAAATAATAAATAAAGTCTTTAAGCTTGAGAAAGCGAAATGGAGGGGATTAGGTAATATTCCTAACACAGGTCTCCAACTTAGACCGGAATTCGCCCAGTTCGATGCTGGAATCAAATTCGATATAAAGCCACCTGAAATTATCAGAGATTTAGAGGCAGGGTGTAGTTGTAGTGATGTGATCAAAGGATTGGTCAAACCTGACGAATGTCAGCTTTTTGGGAGAATCTGTACGCCTTTCAATCCAAAAGGCCCATGCATGGTTAGTATTGAAGGAACTTGTGCCATAGCTTACAAATATGGTAAGTTTAAGGTTAAGAAATCGCATGGTTGATTTTTATATAGGATTTAGATGGCTCAACTTTCGAGTAATCACATCATATCCCAAGAGCCAATACTTTTATAAGAACTTCTACAAGAAATCCACCGATTTCATTTAGTAGAAAGATTACTGCAGACAAAATCATCGCACTTTAACTAGATTTCTAAATGTGGAGAAACAGAACTAACATGAATTAGGAGCGTGACATGCGCTTGACACCTGAAGCTAAGACGGAAACATCAAATTTGAGAGATATGATTGCACGGTTTATCTATGCGATAGAGCGACCAATTGCCGCATGGCTTCAACGACGCTGGATCATCAAAAAGATTCTAAACTGGGGAAGAGCGTACAGCCCATGGCCCATACAATATGGTATTGGCTGCTGCATGACAGAAGCCGCAGCTGTGATGGCCAATAGGTGGGATATCGAACGCTTTGGACTATTACCCCTCTTCGGGCCTCGTCAGACCGATGTCTTGATGATCAGTGGAGCCGTAAATAAGAAGATGCTGCCGCGCCTCCTTCGGATCTATGAACAAATGCCAGACCCCAAGTATGTGATCTGTTTTGGAGCCTGCGCGATGAGTGGCGGCGCGTTCTGGGACAATTATTCGCTTGTCCATCCCATCGACCAATACATTCCTGTGGACGTCTATGTGCCCGGTTGCCCGCCCAAGCCAGAAGACTTAGTGCGGGGGTTCATGCTGCTCGAGGAGAAAATTCGCAAAGGGGAAACTCACTGGCAGAAGATGCACGAAGCGTGAAACTAACGTGCTTTAGTGTCCTTTGTCCATCTGTATTTATTTCGTGTTATAGTTTTTTTCTTACATTGATGATAACTAAGGCAACAAAGCTTAAGCTTAAGAGCACTAATGTTCGGGTCCCTCGAAGTTCTGGCAGCGGGGGGGTTGTTGGGACCGTGACGGTGACCCAAACGGTGTCGGAGACCCTATTGCCAGCTGCATCCCACACAACCAAGGTGACATTGTAGGTGCCTTCGGTGAGACCATCCACGTTCCAAGGAATCGTCCCGTTAACCCATGACCCGGTGTCCATCTTTTTGGAGTTGAGATAAATCGCGTAAATTCCCGGATAACGATCCCCAACCGTCCAGTTAATGACATACCCGGTTGTCTCCTCCTCATACGCGATGTCCTCGGTTGTAGAGAGCTCAGGAGCGGCTGCGGCGAATACCGTGACCCAGACAGTGTCCGAGGCACGGTTGTTGAACAAATCGCGAACAACCAATGTGACATTGTAGGAGCCCGGAGCAAGACCATCCAAGTCCCAAGGAATCGTCCCGTTGGTCCACGACCCGGAAGCCACCTGCCCGGAGTTGATGTAAATCACGTAATTTCCTGGATGACGATCCCCGGCCGCCCAAGTAATAACATGACCCGCCATCCCCTTCTCAAAAGTGATGTCTTCGGGTGCAGAAAGGCCAGGCGGTGTGATTTCTGGTGAGGTAGTCTTCACTAGCCACGCGTCAGATCCACCTGCTCCAAAGGAACAAGTGTATCCGACCAATACAAACGAACCGTCCGCCATCTCGATGATCGCGGAGGCTCCATCGCCCTTCTTGCCCCCAAAGGTCAAATTCCACTCTACATCCCCATCGGCAGTGGTTTTCACCAGCCACGCATCTGATCCGCCCGCCCCGAAGGAGTAGGTATATCCGATGAACGCAAAGCCGCCATCTGCCGTCTGTATGATCGCACTAACCCCATTTTCATAACGACCGCCATAGTTCCTAGCCCACAGATGCTCCCCGCGGGCATTGATCTTCAGCAGCTTCACGTCCCAATCCATGTTTCCAGCAAGCAGAAAGTTCCCGTCTACTGTTTTGATTATCGAGGTAAACACTCCAGGCCCATAGGTAAAACTCCACTTATACCCCCCCCTGGGACCGGTCTTGACCGCCCAAGCGTTCCCGTTCAAGGAGCCAACAAGAATAAAGCCCCCATCCGCCATCTGGATGACCGCGTGTGCCTCATCATCCCACCCCCGGCCGCCAAAGATCTGTGTCCACTCCACAAACCCATTGGCATCGGTCTTCACCAGCCAAAGATCTCGAGTATAGTACCCGTACCACATATACCCAGGTTCAGGCCCCTCGGTGTGGGTCCAGTTGATCTTTTCTCCCACAAGTGCAAAGCCGCCATCCGCTGTTTGGATTATGTCATTAAATCGGCCACCACTATTACCACTACTAGTATAACCACAAAAACTCCGTTCCCATTGCAACACCCCGTGGGCATTGGTCTTCACCAGCCAGCCACAAGGTGTATTCTGCTCGCCAAGCACGGTATTCCGCGTTCCGGCGAGTGCAAACCCCCCGTCCGCTGTTTGGATGCCCGCAGAGAAACTATAATGATAATATAATTCATCCCAGCTCCGCTCCCATTGCAACACCCCGTGGACATCGGTCTTCACCTGCCACGCGTTACTCACCTGCCACGCGTTAGTTCCAGTGGAGCCAACAAATACAAACCCCCCGTCCGCTGTCTGGATACCCGCAGAGAATGCTTCATCCCTATCCGAACCACCATAGGTCTGATTCCACTCCATGGCTCCCTCGGCGGTAGCAAGTGAGGTCCCGAACGACCGCGGAGCGTTCCTTGTAATCACGTCCTCCACCTCGGCTCCCTGCGCCACATGGGTGATACTTTCACCACCAAGAAATACAACTAAACTTATCAGGGTTAACATTGC
>JBHIFL010000167.1:0-3890 GCA_046761065.1 Candidatus Heimdallarchaeota archaeon | reverse complement strand
ATTCATTAAAATTCTTCAGAATAGTTATGGTATGGAAATCAGGACAATGCGACTCACCCAAGGTTGAATAGAGCAATCAGAAGGGTTATGAGTCTAAATAACAACTAATTCAGCATGTGAGGTGAGTTCATGGAAATTACAATCCGATTTAGTGATGATAAACTCAAGGAATCTTTAGGAAGCATAATGAAGCTGGAAATCTCAAAAAACAAAACAATCCGTGATGTGTTTATTTTGCTACAAACACGTTACACCGATCTGTATTTTAGTGATTTAGCCTTGAATCGAAGGGCTTTCTTGGTATTAGTTGATGGTGTGGAGATCAGCACCTATGCAAATCTTGAAACTGAACTTACACGCCCTTGTGAGATATTGATAATCCCGGTCATTCATGGTGGTTAACATACTTTCACAGTTAAACCATAGAGGGTTTATTTCCGCAATTAAATCATGTTTCTACATTTGGTGAGATCAAGAGACATGGTGAGATTCTCTCATAATGAAAATCAGCAAGAAAGGATGATTATGATTCACGTAATAATTTCCTCAGAGTGAATGGTATTTTGCTCAAATTTAATTTGGCATATTTCCCCTTTCCTACGCGTGCTAAACGTCTACAAATTCTTTCTCCTCTGATTTGTCCTGGGATGTGAATCACATGCAACTGTGGATATCTAGATGCAATTAATGTAGGATCTTTTCCTCTATTATAATTGCCATCGGTGATGAGAATAGCGCATTTGATTGTTGCGCCTTTAACCTGGTTTAGTTCTGTCAACCCAGCCTTAAGTCCACTTTCTATGTTTGTGAAACCTGTTGGTGCAAGGTCCAATATTTCTTCGATTAATTGTAAAGGATTTTTGCGCTCCGTCACTGATTTTAGAGTTACAGCATTATCACTAAACGCTATGACACCATACGAATCGTTTCGGAGGTTATGGGCTGCTACGGCTGTAGCTATTGCAGCCATGACATTCCTATCACCTGATATGCTTCCACTAACATCCATTATTAAGACACAATTCTTTTCTCTCTCGATTCTTTCGATCCCGACAATTTGCATCGTTGATTGAAGTTTTAGTGTTCCCAAGTCAATAATTCGCTCAATCGTCTCTTCAAGATCAAAATCTACTTCCGGCCTATAATCAGTCTTTTTAAGAATGTTCCCACCAATTTTTTTCCCAGCAAGTCCAAATGATGCTCTAATTATCGTTCTGGCAGCTATAAAACGGAAAAGATTCCTCCGTTTTTCATCAATTACTCCACGTAGTTGAAAGAACAAGTTAGCCACTTTGATATTTCCTTTATCTGCCTCTTGCATTATGATCTTGAAATTGTTCCCTAACACATCGCGAACGGCATAAGGTCGGATCTGGGCAAAAAACAATAAGACATCCATATTTTCATGATCGATTGCTAAATTTGCAAGACGTTTTACTAGCTCGTAAGTAAGATCTTTCGGTTCAACCTTGGGTAATGGCATTTTATTTTTGATTACTTCTTTTAAAAGATCTTCTGACGATGGAGTGTGCTTGCCAAGTCTTGGACGCATAATAGCATCATGTTTTTGCGATGGCTCGAAAAAAAAGGGGTTCTCCTTCTAGCGCTTGCCTCACTAAGTCTGATATAATCGTTTCAATGTTTTTTCCTGTGTCTTCAAGTTCGATTTTCGTGGCAAGAGCCATTATCGCGGCATTCTCAATATCGTTTAAATGTTTCCCAAGTTTAGAAAGAATCTTTGCCATATCAATCCCTCCACGTATGGAAGCTCCCCTTCTTATGTCCGGATGAATTCTGGAGAGCCTTGTAATCTTCACACATAGCCGAGCTAATTTTTCCTCGCACCCGGTCTTTGCCTTCACAATTTCTATTTCTTCGTTTTCTGATTGATATTCCAATCGAGTCCATACAAATCGATCTTTTAATGCTTCACTGAGGATTGTTACTCCTATAAATTCCTCTGGATTTTGTGTTGCAATCACCATAAAGTCTTCTTTAGCCTTCACTGTTCCCAATTTCGGAATTGATATAATTTTTTCATCTAAAGCGGTTAAAAGTACGTTTTGTGTGGTTTCAGTGAATCTATTGGCTTCATTTAGTAGAAGAATAGCTCCATCCTGCATAGATTTTAATAGCGGACCAGGGATGAAAGCATCCCATGACCATCCTTTTTCTATCACGAGTGGGGGTTCAAAATGTCCCACGAGTTTGGTTTCGGTAAAACGTTCATCTCCATCTACACGGATGAATTCTTGACCATAATATCCAGCTACTGCTTTTGCTAAGGTGGTTTTGCCCACTCCGACCGGTCCCTCAATTAATACATGTAACCCCGCATGTCGTGCTACTATCAGCTTTTTTAGTTCTTCTTCTCTACCGATTACTCCATAAGTTTCTTGAATCACTCGTATCTCCTTTAACATATTTATCACACTTGTTATTCCTTTAAGAGTCAAGAGACCTTTAGATTCTAATTCCATCACAACTTTAAGATTTTTAACTCTATCCTAAATGATGGAAGCCATCTCCCTTAAGCTTTCTCAAATCTGTGGGAAAAAGCGCAATATTCCATTCTTCTATAATTAGGATAGTGCCGCCGGCGG
The DNA here is from genome assembly GCA_046761065.1 of Candidatus Heimdallarchaeota archaeon. Taxonomy (GTDB): domain Archaea; phylum Asgardarchaeota; class Wukongarchaeia; order Wukongarchaeales; family JBHIFL01; genus JBHIFL01. Next base: position 1,287 of record JBHIFL010000167.1, on the reverse strand, counting down.
GCTTTGAACCCGCGACCTCTAGATACCTCCTCTTTTAAATCCAGCCCTATTTAAGAGATTATGAGTCTAGCGCTCTAGCCATGCTGAGCTACGGCGGCCTTATGTGTAAAAGTTACAAAATGAGCTGTTTCGATTGTCTTGTGCAGATGCTATTCTTTTTTTACGTTAAAACGAACTCATTTATGTTTTTTATGGTCGGGTAGATTTTATGTATGAAATTATTTGAAATAATTACCAGCTTCAAATCGGTCTATTGCTATCTTATATTAAAGAAACACTTCTTCAAATAATTTTGTGATATTTTCCACCCTAAATCTTACTCTTTTTTTGGCATAAAAAGACGTTTTCAAATGGGAAAGTCTATTAATCTCTTTAAATAGTATTAAATGTTAACAAACCGCTTTTTTTGTTTTATATAGAAAAAATAAACAGATATTAAAAGAATTCAAAAATCGAAAGATCTTGAGAATGCTTAGCAATGTTTAATATAACCATTCATGGAGAAATCTTTGAAATTCTTGGTAGGAGATTTCAATAGTGTCATAATGATTGGTCTTTTCGGCAATCTTCTTCGCAAGTAGATGGTAACATTTGTCTGTCTCTTTAAGTTGAAGGACACTATGGTAAAAGTCATAACAGGAACAAAAATTATCATTCACTATAATATAGTCCTTTTTTGTACCTACAACAATCCATCGCTCAATCTCTGTGTCTGTCACCTCATATTTTTTGACATTTCCCGCTTTAACAGCTTTCAAGGCTTTAGTGAACCGCGTACCATATTTAGCTGTATATTTCTCGGTTTCATCAAACACAAAAAAGGATTCATCTTCCATTTATTTCCCCTTAACCCCTTAACAATAAACACATATTCCTACTTTCTAAAGTTGTTGCTTTAAATCGACTCGTTTTCAGATTAATCCCTTTTAGCCTATCGATATAACATCACTTAAGTAAATCTACGTTTGAATAAGATTTGTGCTATCTATAAGATTTTCTTCGAGAAGTTTCTTTATTCTTAGATGATGGATGAATTCCTACTTCCCCCTTCACCGTTTTTAAAATTACAGAATCAATTATTATAAAAATCTCTCCTTAGAAAAGAAAGTTAATAAAAGTCAAGGTGCTAATCTGGTCTAAATAAAAAGGGCACTGAGTAGTCCTGTCCTGATTGTAAGAGTAAACAATGATTTATAGTGTTAAAAGACCAACTATTGTTTCTAGGAATCTTTCCTAGTACTCTGTTACCCGGAGTATGAGGGGTAAAGGCGCTTGAGGCGAATTCGC
>JBHIFL010000166.1:0-3955 GCA_046761065.1 Candidatus Heimdallarchaeota archaeon | reverse complement strand
GAACGCATGCTGTACTTGAGCGACCTCTTGAACAATAAAGACAATATACCACTGATAGATATTGACCTCAGCCAAACCGCCACTCCCGGGATGTTGCTGTTCATTCGGCTTGTGCCATTTAAGGAGTTCAATATGACGTCTGGAATAATATTTGCCTTTCCAAGCGACTTAGAAACATATCTTCGGCAGCGGTATAAGGAACTGGGGAAAACAGTCAGAGTCCGATCAAAACGCAAGGCCGTCGCGCGATTTGTGGCCTTTTTCCGATTAAATGAAACGTATGGCATAGAAGCCCATGAAGGCCTATGAAGATGAGTTAAAAAAGGGAAAAACTTTGAAAATCTCCCACCAGAGGAAAGGGTTGTTAACTGGGTCTCCGACTCTATCCCCCCCTTTTTGAAAAATAATCTGAATTCGCTCGTATTATATGAGTTAAAATCATTTTTGGGGAGTAGTATTCATCAAAAGTTGTATAAGAGATCAGATCGTTTCGTGATTAAGGATAAAACTAAACACAAGATGATGTTAAGTCAGTGTTGAATTGTTGGGGGAGCATTCTTATGCCTTCATTGTCCATTAAAGCCCGAAAACTGAAAAAAAGCCTTAGTGAAGAAAAATTCAGGGATATGCAATTTCAATTGTTGGAAGCCTTAGAGAAAGACCGCTTGAGCGGTCTCGAATTCGATCGGTTCCAAGTGAAAGCCGAAAAAACGCATGAAAAAATTCTAATTGCTCTCAAAAAATTTTTGGATAAGACGCCGTCTCCCCCTCGGCGGAAGGCGGTGTACTTACGGCTCATTAATTTCTTCTTAGATGAAGCCATTTCCTATTATGGGTCTGATATCTCCATGATGACGGAGGAAAAAGTCCTTGATTTTTTATTCGATCGGTTCCCCCGCAAGTATCCTGGTCCTTCTAAGGAGAAAAAATTGGGGGTGAGGGTACTTATCTTCTTATACAAGGCGCTTTTACAGTGGAAATTGATTCCCGAAGACCTTTATTTGTTTGTTAAGAAACTGAAGGACGAAGAATCGTTTTTTATTACTCATACTCTCAATTATTCTGGGTCTGGGTTTTTCTGGGATAAAGATGAGGACTGGGTTAACGAATATGAGGAGTGGTTAATCAAAAAGGGGCTTGCTTACCCCGTGTATCCTGAGGATATTCCTCCCCTACCTTATGTTGGGCCACTTGAGAATGATCTGGTTAGAAGGATTGACCAGCATCTTGCTATCGAACGAAGAAACCTCCAGAAACAAGTTCAGAACAAGCTTCGAACAATCACAAAACATCTTATTGCAGAATTAAATCGATGGTACAGCACCCCGCAGGATGTACTGCAAGGGTTAACCCCCCGTGATGCAATCCTTTTAGAACGACTGTTTGTTTCGGATAAGGTTAAAGGCCTCTGACGGAGGGGCCAAATAGTTCCTCAATAGACGAACTGGTTGCCTCTTGCTCCTTTATCCGCACTTCTTTCAGTATGTCCGTTATAAATTTCAAAAGATCCAGAGCTTTCTTTTTCTTTACTTTATCTATGCGCGCGTAATTGGCATAAAAGAAGCCCAAAACAAGCTATTTTCCACAAGTAGAAGGCGTATATGAATCATCAATTAAATTCAAAATACTCCCGTTAATTTTCCTAATATCCCCAAAACTAATGCTACAATTGTCGTCACAAAGATTGCCATATATCTATCTGTTCGGTCAGAGAGTTTTTTCACGCTTTCGGTGAGTTTTGATACATTCTCACTTGTTCTCCGAATTAAATCAATTGCTTCGCTTAGTGCTAGACCTCTTCCCTTGCGAATATCCCTCACCTCATCGGATGTTATGGATGTCTGCCCCAAATATTCGCCTCTATAAGGTTCTTTAACGGGTTCTGGTAATCTGTGAAACTCTACTGTACAAAAGGGGTCACCATAAGATAGAGAGACTTCAGTGGGGCTTAAGTTACATAGTGCTATATGCAAATTCCCCTCAAATCCAGGATCTATCTGTGGTCCAGCCATTAAAATCATCCCGCGCCTAGTATATTTAGACCTTAAACCGATATGTCCCACTATTGATTGAGATAGCTTAAGATATTCCTTCGTGACTATCAACGTGAAATCTCCAGCTGGAATTATGAGAAGTTTGCCTCTCTCTAGGTATGTTATCTCATCATCTCTAGATCTAAAAGCTTCGCTACCTACCGTCAAATCGATACTAGCAGGTTCAAGTTTCTCGGGTCTGGGGTCAAGGACAATTTCGCCTTCCTGTATTGCCTTTTCTAACGCCCCTCTAGATAATAAGACCATTTCTCCCACACTATCCAATGCGTTAAATAGTATATTTATATAAGTAATTAGTGCAACTAGTTATAAAAACATAGACGCTGTCATGGAAATGTAATAAAAGCGAATCAACCCTCTATTCACAGACCTGAAAGTTTGAATGTGATAAAAAAAGATCGTTAGATTCAGTTTAGAATGAGATCCTTTTTTTTCTGATAGATCCTCTCAATACCTCTCTTGAGGCATTGTATTGCAATTACACTTATTGGGGGAACACATCATACGATAAAGAGCCATCTCATCAATCCTTTGAAGAAATATTGGATCATGCTTAAGGGCAATTCGTCAGAAGATTTTTTAAAGAAAATAAAAATCACAAATAAAAATGCTCGGGGTGACTTCATCACAAGAGTGGCCTTTGGAAATCTTGGATCACCCGAGATTGGAACCGCTCTACGAAACTCTGCTTGCCCCTCCCAATTCCTCTTGTCGCTGTTCTTTGGGTGTTCATCTTCCTTTTGCACTCCACATTTCTACTACACCCTCTTGTCACACGGTTTCTCATCCTTTAATGAACGCGAGAGACTGAAAAAGAGATTCAGAAATTTGCGTCCAAAAATCCCCAGAAGAGCTTCGGGAAGCTTTTCTGCTTGAAGAATTCATCTATGAACACGGTGGATTAATTGTCGAATATGAGGAAGCCAAACATCTGAAGACATGGCTTGAACCTATCAAGAAGCTCCGGAATTTGATATTTGATACCTGTCAATCCGAAGGCGGCATCAGTTAAGCCGAAATCTTTCAAGAAACCCAAAAATTGAATGTGAAACGAAAAGATGCAAATCAAGCATTGTTCGACCTACTCAAGGAAGGATACCTGTATCAGCCAACCAATGATGAGTTCTATATATTGACTCCTTAAATATTTGAGAGGAATACACGGGCTACTCATTGTTTTGAAGGTGAAACCTTTGTATATCTCACAAAAAATTGTAGAAACGATTGAATCTTCATTAGACTTACTTTGTGCATGTAAAGAGGAGAGAGCTGTCCAAAACATATTAGGAAATCAATTAGATTGTCAAGTGCGATATACTCTCTCTTCAGATACGTATCCGAATGTCGAAGTTGATTTATTGGGCGAGAATTACGCGATTGAAGTAAAATTTAACAAACTTTACTACGATGGAATAAGTCAAGTGCTCATCCTGAAATATCTATACAAGATTAACACTGTGATACTTCTGCACATCCATAAGTATCTGGATTCGAAATTTACCAATGCGTTTGAAGAGCTCGCCAAGAAATTAGACTTTATCGGGATTTTAATTAATCAACGAAAAAAATCATTAGAAGTGGTTCACCAAGATGAAGGGATTTAAAACAATTGCGTTTATTTCTGCCCCCGGAGGGGTTGGGAAGACCACAATTGCTCTAAATCTTGCTTGGTCTTTAGCAGAACTGAATAAAAGTACCCTTCTTATTGATTTGGATCCGAGTTTAGGGCTCACCTTAAATCTTAAAGACTTTAGAGAGTATTATAAAGAGATCGAATATAAAGGACGCACTTCAGCGGATTTATTGGAAAAAGCATTAGAAGGGGGACCTCCGCAAAATTTTGATTTTAAGCACTTTTTATCGAGAGTGTCTTTTCAAGGAGTTACCCTTGAGTTTATTGC
>JBHIFL010000165.1:0-3989 GCA_046761065.1 Candidatus Heimdallarchaeota archaeon | reverse complement strand
TTGAAGTTATAAGGTGAAAATAAAATAAATACACAGAATCTATCATTGGGAGTAGTAACTCATCGGATTATTCTTAAAATTGGTCTATTCTTCATGAAGGAAACGTTCAATCAGCGAAAACAAGGAGTATCCCTGGACGGGGAGCAATTCATCTTAAGAAGCAAATATTTTACTCTACGTTCATGAAATTAATGAATCACAAGGATGTTGTTATTTTAAGAGATTTTTTACCAGAGTTCTTTATAAAAATTAATAGAAACATACTGTTATTTGAAAGGTTTTTAAGAATCGAAATCCCATATATAATATAGACAGACGGGGGTGAGAACATGCCCAACAAAGGGTTAACTCTTAAATTAACTAAAACTACCCTTAAATCATTGAACTTGCAACTCATAAGGGTGACATATTCGAAACGCATAACTACACCCTATGTTTGTCTCCCTTCTAGTATCTTACCTTTTGTTTTTCCGTTTACTAAAGTCTATAAGCTTACAATGACACGCTATCTTCTTGTACGACCTGAAGAAATCCCGGAGATTGAAAATCGAGTTAAATCCTTGGAAAAAGATATACAACTTCCATCCCACTGTGTTCTAAAAGTAGAAAAGCATGGAGACAGAAATTATATTGTTTTAGAAACTCAAACAAACCTTAAGAAGGACGCAAAATTCCTATTTACCCGTTGTGCATTGACCAAAAAAGCTGTGGAGATTCTAATAAAGCTCCCCCGAGTTGCTGCCATCTGTACTATTGTCGGGAACACATATTAACGAGTTCAAATGCAATAAACATCCATTTATCTTATCACACTAAGTTATTGATATTTGGGTTTATCCACTTCAATAGTTCCTTATTTTTTCTAAGCTTCAGAAAAGAGGGCTAATAGATATATTCTACAAATGAAGAACATATGATCGTTACAATTGTACGGTTCGCCCCTTCAACGCTCTCAACAGCTGTTTTCACATCGATTGCCAACTTGGCTGCAAGAGGGCATACATTGGAGGTTGGTTTTATTATAAAAGGGGCATTTCTACTTTCTTTAACACTCACGTCTCTAATTTGTCTCATACTATCGGGATTGCTCACACTTTGAACCTTAATAAACGCTTGTGCACTCCGTCCCACATATTCTTGATGCCACGCACCGCTCCCCCGTCAGAGACTCTAATGGTTGATTTCCCCATTACTAGTGCTTTGGTAACATTGGATCATACCGTTTTCTCACGACCAATCCCATATTTTTTGTTGACATAGTGCTTCGATTTGGTCGACAACCTCTAGGTTCAAGTCATACTTGTTTACACCAGACCAGTGCATAAATGTTGAAGTGTTGGACGATATCTTGTGCCCGAGTTAAGTCAGGTACCCCTGGTACGGTGGATTCGGTGACTGTTAAGACTGCATCAACGCCGGTTCCTTCTTATTTCTTAGTCTCTTGGAAACCATAGAATTTATGGGTTAATCGCTTTTTGCGGCAATAAAGGCCTCAATTTTCTCAACAATTTGTTCGAAGGCTTCCGCGGCCTCCGAATCCGGATCTTCTAGGAGGAACGGCTTGCCTGCATCTCCATTCAATACTATGGCAGGATCTATTGGAATACGCCCTAAAAAGGGAACCCCAAGTTCGGAAGCTGCCTTTTCACCTCCCCCAACTTTGAATAAGTCAATTTTATTACCACAGTGAGGACAGATTAATCCACTCATGTTTTCCACAATCCCAATGATAGGAATACGGAGCTCTTTGGCGAAATTGACTGCTTTTCTGGAATCTAATAGAGCTACATCTTGTGGTGTGGTGACAATCACAACTCCAGTGATCCCCGGGATGAGTTGTGCAATACTCAACGGCTCGTCACCCGTCCCGGGGGGAAGATCCGCGCAAAGGTAATCTAGATCCCCCCAGATGACGTCCCCCAGAAACTGTTCAATAACTCCCATCTTTATTGGTCCACGCCAGATGACGGGAGTGTCTCTGTTTTGCAACAAGAAGGCCATTGAAACGACTTTCAGATTGGGAGGAACATTCACAGGAAAAATACCTCCTCCAAAGGTCGAGAGCTGACCTTCTTCGATTCCCAGCATCTTAGGGATGTTGGGACCATGAATGTCTACATCCAAAAGTCCAACGGAATACCCTTTTAACTGAAGAACAAAGCTAAGATTCGCTGCTACTGTTGATTTACCCACCCCACCTTTACCACTCATCACCATGATTTTATACTTGATTCGCTTCATATTCTTCTGAACTTTCATTTTGCGCTCAACTACAGTTGCTTGCCTTGTTTTTCCGGGTTTATTGGGTTGTTCAGTTTGCATTAGTTTTTCCTCGAGTTCTCTATTTTCGACTCATTCTAAATGTGTGCCTTTGCCTAACATCACGCTTTCGCCGAACATGTGCACCGCCCTTGATCGAATTAAGGTATCGACTTATTATCTTTAAGAAACTCTAGGGAGGTTCTAAGGATTTTATGAAAAACGCCTTATTTATTTTAAGAATCTGGCTCGGTCATTATTACATATTTTTTTCCAGGAGGTGTTCGGCGCGAACTGGATTAAAAATGCCACAAACACATTGTTTGGCCAATTCAGCGGCTGCCTGTTGAACGGTTGTTTTACGAGCCCTTAATCGCTTTAACTGCTGCTCGATGAGTTGTTTTGAAACAAGACTGTGACCACACATCGTTAGGATTTCCAGAACCGGTTCTGAGGGAAGGCGTTTCGTGTTTCCCAGGATGTCCAAAGAGAGGTTCACTGTCCGCGGTTGCTTGATCCCCAATTCGTCAGCCATGTGGAAGACCTCCTCGAAAATACCTGTGGTTACAATAGAAATGCCAAGATCGGCCTCTTTGATCTCCTTAAGCGCATACTGCGCTGATTCCTTACTAGCATAAACTGCATGGATGATACCCTTGCTGCTAGTTTTCCTAATGATTTCCTCAATACAAGCACCTCGAGCCATGCAGAGGGATTGTTCAGCCGTCATATTGCCCATATTGACTGGATTATATTTAGCAAAGATCTCAAGAATACGTTTCAGTTTGGGAGCAGTTCCTTGATCATTAAATCCCCGCGCAGTCATGGCCAAAAGGACATAATCCCCTTCAAGGGAGGTTTTATCCCCCCTACGGTGGTGGGTGTGAGTCATTTCTATCCATTCCTCCTATTTATAGGACCAAGCCAACGCTAGACCTAAATTCACTTTCCCATTAATCCTGGGGTTGTTTCCTTTCTCTTTGAGAATAGACATAACGGGAATGTCACCATCCTCGCAAGTCGTGATCAGTCCCACTGTCATTACAGTATCTAATTCTTTCTCAATGCTACGAAGTGCATCAATAATGTTTGGTAGGATTACTTGTTGGCTTGTTATCTCGATGATCGCGGACAAAACACGCTCCTTCTTCACTTCGAGATCTTTGAACCTTCCCGTCTCCGGGTGGATCAGAAAAGTCACAGGATTCTTCGGTTCAAATTCGACATTCAGTCTTGCAAGAGCCATTGCTACTTTCTCAACGTCCTCGAAAGTCGTTCCTACCCCAGGACGCCCAAGTTCGACTGCCAATCCTATCTGCCCGCGTTTAAAGCGGTGTGTAATGTCATTCGTTTTCATTTCTTCGGTCCCTCTCCCAGGGATGTCAGTCTCCGGATGAACTGCGAGAGGATCACTAAATAAAGAGCGGAGAATCCTGGGCCATGAGAGCTCTACCGGCTCAATGGCTCCAGATTTACACACCTGTGCCCGGAGGCACACGCCACATTCCACACATGTCTCTTCATCAACGAATGAAACCTCATCAGAGGTGATCGCTCCTATAGGACAGTACGGTACACATCGACCACAAGCAGTACATTTCTCTCGGTTTATTTGCATTTAGAACCTCCAACTCAACAGATTCTGCACTTTATGGGGTTTGCTCTACTCTTTTAAACTATTTGCCAAAAAATTGTTTATCTGTAGCTAATTGAGAATGATAAAAAAAGAG
>JBHIFL010000164.1:0-4020 GCA_046761065.1 Candidatus Heimdallarchaeota archaeon | reverse complement strand
TTTTTTAATTCTTTCGCCTGTTAGAGACCTGGATTAAGATTGCAAAGATGATTGAAACCAGTATCGCCGGGAGGGTGACCTCACTCATCGTCTTATCGGTTGTAGTTTCGGTGATGGTTACAGTAATGGTGGTTGGGGTGCATGTTGCTACAGGCGTGGTTTTGGGAGTAGTTGTTGGAACACTAACTCCTACTGAACAGCCTACCAGATATCGAACAACAATGTCGGAATAATCCATATCGTTATAGAAGACCAACAGCCATGTATCATCGATCGGCAAACGTATACCGTCAACTTTTTCTCGCGATGCAAATCCATCGTAATAATTCATGAACGTTTCGCCAGCTTCGAACGGGGCTAGTTCGGATTCCGGAAATACCGCGATTTCCGTACCAAATGCTTCCTCGCCTTCGAGATACCAGTAAATGATTTCCCCGCGTGTTGCCTGCCACTGGCCCGCGATGATATACTCGTGTGGGCCTATTTCCGCTTCTTGCATTTCTGCCGCACCCACTGAACAGCCTACTAGATATCGAACAACAATGTCGGAATACTCCATATCGTTATAGAAGACCAACAACCATGTATCATCGAATGGCAAGCGTATTCCGTCTACCTCTTCGCTCATTGAGAATCCATCGTAATAATTCATGAACGTTTCGCCAGCTTTGAACGGGGCTAGTTCGGATTCCGGAAATACCGTAATTTCCATTAATAATGATACTTCGCCTTCGAGATACCAGTAAATAACATCTCCGCGTGTGGCCTGCCACTGGCCAGCGATGATATACTCGTGTGGGCCTATTTCCGCTTTTTGCATTTCTGCTGCGCCATTTACACTTCCGGGTACGACTGAAATTATTAAAACTGTGAAAAATGCTGTCACTAGCAGGATTTGGGGCTTAGTTTTCGTTAAAAACGATTGCATAACTGAATCACTCCTATTTTTTTAACATATTTTTTTAAAACATATATACAAAATACTTGTGGAATTCTTACTGGTTACTATATCGTCCTATTTCAATCTTGGAAAGTTGAATAATTATGAGACATTGATATTAATATTAATCAGCCCGTAATAAATGGATCACACAAAGGTTGGTGGCCCAATATGCCAACTCATGGCGAGATGATTGATAAAGTATCTAAGGAGTTATCAGAACCCTTTTCCATGAAAGTGCTGGTGGATACTATTATCAAGAGATACGGATCAATACGGCAGATTATCCGTGAGTCACTAAAAACAGATATTCGCGGCTGTTGTGTGAATCTGAAGTCACATCGTTCTCTTTCCGATTTACCTCTTATTCTTCTCAACTTAAGGGGTAGGGGAGAAAGAATGCAATTGAGACGCTACAATCCAAAAAAAGATTGGAGAGCTAATCTTTATCTTAATACGGGGAAATATACTAAACTTCATAAATCTGAAGGTGGGGAAGAAGTGAATCGGACATCTGGGACCGGGGAATCTATATATTACGACTTCAAGAATGCGAAAAAAGTGCTACGGGAGAAAGGTATGCTTTCAGAGATTCTTCAGATAGTAAAGAGTCTCACCAAAATTAACCATTCAGAGATCCAAGAAGCGTTCAGAAAAAAGGGGTGGAATATAGAATATCCAATTCATGATGATGTTAACTGGGCATGGGATGCCTACAAGGATAAAATTCCCATTTCAATTGAATTTAGTTTAATCGATGCAGTCCATCGCGATTTCTTACGCCTCCTTATGTGGGAAAACCAGGGAAGAGTTGATGCTATGGTTTACATAACAGCTAAAGAGTTTAAGGAAGTAAAATTTGAAAACGTAAAAAGAGATTTACATATTTTTATTTCCCTTATAAAGATACCCATTCTTCTTATCGGTTTAAAATCAACGTAAACTTGCCTAAGTTCCGACAGTTTGAGTCGAATAGAAATCCTGGCCCTGTCGCCGGGAGAAGATCCTCGGGTCACAAATGAGCCATAACTCCGTGGTGAAGCTCTGCGAAATGACTCACACTCGGCGGCGTGGACGCGATCCCCGTTTTGGGGTTCTTGTGCACTAAGAATCGAGTTAAATTCAGCGATACAAGTGCTCGTATGTGTTTGAGTGGTTTCTAGGCACGAGGTCTTGGGAGGAGCGGAAAGAAGTAAAATAAATGCAATTATGTTTAGGGATTCAATAGAACATGTTCATTAGAAACTCAACTGGATTTTGACTGATTTACTATGAGTTTGCTTTGACAATGAAAAGTCCACAAGTTCATATTATTTTTGTCAATGACTTGATTCACGGCTCTATGTGATGAATGTGTTACTAGGATAAATTTCAGAACTACTGAGTTCGCTGTTCAAGGATTCGGGGTACTAAACCTTGGATATATTATTTGATTTATTGAGTCACATTCTCTGTCTATATGGTGCTGTTTCGACAGTAGAAATGCTCACCAATGTCGTTCACGTAACTTGAGTCCACATTTATCGCAAAAGTACTCATTGGAGTGGACAGGATCCCCACATCGAGGACAAAAATTGAGCGCGCGCGCTCGGTGCGGATGTTCAATAATCATCGCATTCCATCGACACCTACAGAACCCTTGTGAATCATCTTGTATTGAACGTGTGCAGCCTTTCACTGGGATTGGCATCTGCTTAAGAGCTTCGTCAATGGACCAGACTTGGTTGGCTAACAGCTGACATGCTTCACATGCATCTCTCGTGGTCAGGATTTGAACGTTTTTAACAACTCTCGATTGTTTATAATATAATAATTCCATTCTAGAGGATTGTTGCAGCACTTTAAACCAATCTTTCCCTTCTTCATTCAGAAACAAGGCCATACTATAATAGAGGACTTTCAATTGATGAAAATCTTGAGTTTTCATTTTCTGCGTCAATAAATTATTAAAGATAGCCCAAAGGACATCGTGATCCCACGCTTCCCGCCCAAACCGCTGCGACAGCATCGCTTTATGCCGCGTAAAATCTTGTTCTGTGATTCCGTAGGCAGCAAGCTTGCCCATCCATCGTTTCCGAAACTGAATCTGTTTCCATTCCTGATCGATTTTTATGGCATCAGCCTCGGTGACTAGAATACGCTCGCGTGTGGTCGGTAAAGTCCGCACATTAATAAACTGTTCACAGAACGGACATTTATTCTTTTGCTTGGGCAGTTGTACTAGTGCATTGTGACAATAGGGGCACACAGCCTCGGATTCCTTCATCCTTCCTGTACTCCTATTTGATGAACTAATGCATAATTTATCAAGGGAATGGCCAAATTTACAATTTCAGAGGCGGAGGTAGAGTTTTAAACAAGTTGTTGGCCGAAGAATACAGTTCACTTGGCGAGATAATATTGGTTTAGGATACGCATTGTTGTGAGATTTTCAAGTAAAACGATCTTAATCTAATTTATTCATAACATGTATTAGGATCAGATTGCCGATTATGACATAGATTCCGGTATCAGTAGGCAATTTTGCCCAGTCGATTTTATTTTCAGAGCCAATAATCTGTTTTATGTCCATTATGGATTTCTTTTATCGGAATTACGCTTGAATTAGTTGCTCAACGATACTTATTTGTTTTTAATTTCTTTGGGTGCTTAATAAGACCACCATGGATCCATTTTTTTTGTAGAATGCAAATCTATTACGAATTAGTTGAAAAACTAATTCAACTCGAATTTTTGTCCTTCTTCGGGGAGGATTACTCTGTATTCCTTCAAGTTGTGAAAAAATTCAGGATTTTCGGTATGGACCGGTATTACTATTTCAGGGTTTATCCCATGTATCATTTGCAACAGACCCTCCGCCGATATGTGACCAGAGGCATGGTAGCCTTCCTCAAACTCAGGCAGGGTTCTTCCACCTTTTTCAATTATACTAAACCCTTTTACCGTGAAATTAAAGAACTTTAGCCAGTTCCAGAGGCGACGAAAGTCTATAACCTGGTCTTCGGTGTAGGCTTCACTGCTGGAATAGATGTATGTACCTCCTTCGGGTTTTATATCCAGCAAGTGCTTCATATCCCAGA
>JBHIFL010000163.1:0-4098 GCA_046761065.1 Candidatus Heimdallarchaeota archaeon | reverse complement strand
AATTTCAGAAACCGTTTAAAACGAAGGTAGGAAAAACGCGTCAGGAGAAGTAGAAATCATCTAAACACAAGCACGAGAAAACCATTGTAGAGGAAGGTAGGAATGTCCTTCGAGGAAATAAGTGCAGACGTACCGGTATCTGAAGTAATGACCCGTGATGTGGTCCAGATTAGCTTTGAGGCCCCGATCTGGGAGGCTGCGCAACTTTTTGCGGCAAAAAAAGTTGGATCGATAATTGTGATCGACTGGGAAGGCCGAACCATCGGCATCCTGACGGAACGCGACCTGATTACCCGCGCCGTGGTTCAGGACCGGGATCTGAAGATGTTCCCGGTTGGACGTATTGCCTCAAAGCCAGTTGTCTCCGTGACACCCGAGACAAGTACATACGAGGCATTGAAGTTAATGATCGCCAAGCGGATCCGGCATTTAGTCGTCAACGAAGACGGCATTCCGTTAGGTATCTTGACGGTCTCATCGGTGTTGCGGATCGTGCCGGATCTGGTAGAAACGTTGCAGGAACTGATCCGCTTGCACCAGAACAGCGAAGCCATCCGTCACGAAGAAGGGGAAACGATCCCGAGTGGGGGGTATTGTGAGTGTTGTGGGGAATGGAGTGAGCCATTAGAAGTCTTGGAGGGGTTCTTATTGTGCGAATCTTGCGTAGAAGAGCGTAGATGACTTCTTCAGGGGGATTAGCGGTTTACCATTCCTCTGGACAGGCGGCAAGTACCGGTATAAAGATAGCAGGGGGCCCCGTAGGCAGGGGGTAGGATTAGCCATCTCAACTTAAATAGGATATCGCACAGATGTCGAGCTATTGCCTTAATGGACAGAATCGATCAAACCTCGCGAAGAAACGGGAGGATTCTCCGTTCGTCATCTAATTCTAATTTGTGGGAACCCATTGGTATACCGGAATCATCATCATCTCTGAGCCTCGTACCGTTGCCAGTTGGCTCTTTCGAGAATTGTCGCGCTTCGGGGATACTCGATTCCAATCGCGGTTTGGACATCCACGAGTACCACAGCATCCAGTCCGAGTGCCTTATCGATTATGGATTCCAGATGGGATGGATGGGTGAGCCTTAATCCGGTGGCTCCAAAACTTTCCGCGAACTTGGCAAAATCAATGGGGGGGATCTCCGAGCCAATTGTTCTTCCGAACTGGGTGGTTTGCATATAGCGGATCATATCGTACTGTTGATTGTTTGCGAGGAAAATTTTGATGTGCGCATCATTCTCCACTGCGGTTGCTACGGCATCATTGCAGGACATCAAGAAGGAGCCGTCACCTGTTATTGCAATTACTTGCCGCTCAGGGTGCATAATCTTGGCCGCAATGGCTCCGGGAACGGCAGCGCCCATGGTGCCCCAGGGGTCATGGGAAAAGTAGCCCCAAGGAGAGCGGATTTTCAGGTAACTCCGGGTGAACACGGTATGACTACCGTTGTCTATTGTCACGATGGCATTTTCCGCCAGGCGCTCCGTGAGTGCTCGAACAATTAGGCCGAAGTGGAGGGGGGAGGTTGATTCATAGGGTTCTAAGGCTTTAAGACGCTCATGTTGGATCAGTTGGTTGGTTTGAGCAATATGTTGAAGGAACCTATGATTTACGGGAGGACGGCGCTCTGCGCTTTCTAAGACAGCGAGGAGTTTTGAAAGCACGAGGTTGACATCTGCAAATATCGCGGTTTTGCTATTCTGGAGTTGATTGGTATCGTCACCATATCCAATGAAGTGGAAGTCCTTGGAAGCCGCCATTTCTTCCAATTGATTTGTGGTCTGAGTTCCGACCCGCAGTCCAAGTCCCAAGATAGTATCGGCCGTTTCTAGGACTTCCTCGACCAAAGGGTTTGGGTGCCAATGATGTAACAATCCTGCGAAACGGGAGTTTTCATGAGGGAAGGCGGAAATGGAGGACCGGGAAAGCAAGACGATCGCATTCAGCAGTTCAGCTAATTTTGCCATCTTGTCAGAAGCGAAGGCGCGAAGGATTCCCCGTCCCCCAACGATGACTGGGTTTTTAGCCGCTAAAAGGGATTTAGCGATTGTTTCAATCTCTGACTCGGAGATTTGTCGCCTGGGAGGAGGTTTTCGCTCATAAGGGGGTATTTGGGCTATTTTGTTGACTAAGGATTCCGGGATATCCAGGTGCACAGGTCCGGGGCGTCCTTCCGTCGCGATATGGAACGCTCGGGCCATCATCTCGGGGATCTCGGTAACAGACTCGATCTGAACGGTCCACTTGGTAATATCACGGAACATTTTCCACAAAAATCTGGGGTTATCGACCCCATGGAATTCTTCTTTGGGGGTGTCCGGGTCCACGGTGCCCGAGATGTGGAGCATGGGGGAGGCCGCGCCATACGCTTGAGCCACCCCGGTGATCGAATTCGTCGCTCCCGGACCGGCCGTGACTATAACGATCCCCGGGCGTCCTGTGAGCCGACCATACATATCTGCCATGAAGGCCGCATTTTGTTCATGCTTGCAGCTAACAAGCCGAATCGCAGTGTCAGCCAAACAATCGTAGATCCCTAAAACATGGGATCCAGCGAGCCCAAACACGATGTCAACGCGTTCGGACACAAGGGCTTCGACAACGGCGTGCGCGCCAGTCTTCTTTTCAGAATATCCAAGGTTTTTCCCATTCAATCTTTCCGGATCTCCTTTCAGCAAGTATTAAGAGTGTTTAGTCGTGAAGATCTATCCTTATTGTCCTAACGGGGAGGGTTGTTATGTTCATTTCAATGATGTTCAAAGCGGCTTCTTAAGGAAGTCTATGATTGCCGAGCGGAGACGAGCGATTATCTCCTTTTTATTCATCTCGTTTGTGCAATTGGTTATGATTGTTCAATCGATTTTGAAAAACGGACGTTAAAGAAGAGGACTCTTACTGCGATAGGTACTCCCTTCCACCGATAAGCGAGCAGCAAACAAATAAAAGGGCTTACGGAGTATAGTGATAATTTAGAGAGGAAGGTTTTCTTGGCCCTATAGAAGCGCGTATCCATCCCGAGGGGTGTAAATGATGACGGTTTTAAGCGATACGGAAATCTTGGAAGCGATTGAGAAAGGAAAAATCATGATAGAGCCGTTCCTCAGGCAAAATGTGGGGCCCTGTTCGGTTGATCTGACATTGGCCAGTTATTTTGTGGTATTCAATCCGGGAGAAACGGTAGACCCCAAAAACCTTGAAACGCTAAGACGGGTCGTTCAACATGTAGATACGCAGGATAAACCGCTAGTCATGAGCCCAGGGCAATTTGTCTTGGGTTCCACAAACGAACGTATCCGCCTAGCAAAAGACTTGTCCGCAACATTAGAAGGACGGAGCAGCATTGCAAGGACCGGGATCGTTGTTCATGCGGCGGGGCTCGTCCAGGCGGGAACTGGGCTGCTAAAATCTTCGACATTGACTTTAGAAATATTTAATATGAACCCAGCCCCCGTAAAACTCTATCCAGGGGAGCGGATCGTCCAAATCGCATTTCACCGACTTGGGCGGGATGCCTTGGAGGGGTATGACGAAAAACCGACCTCCCAATTTCGGGGGCAAGATCGTCCCATCATCAAAATTTCTACCGATCGCAAGTTAGATGAATTCATGTAACTAGGGGAGGAATCAGTCGTTCGAATGAAAAAAGAGCGTGTTCAAGAGACGAGGGTGACAGGCACAGCATAGGGGAAGTGGAATGGAAGCAGGACAGGGAATATACAGGTTCTTCTCGTCTGCTCAAGGTGTCGCATGTATGAAAGGGCTTGTTTATTTAAGGAAGAATCCAGCCAGCTCGTCTCCTGTGTAAGGCGGGAGGTAAGGGAGTGTCGATCCAGCAACGTTACAGCCATAGGACATCCCCACGTTCTAAGCGCTCTTCGTTCTTTTGTCCTCAAGTACAGCTTTTAATTCGTCCAAAAAGGGAGCTTTGTTGTAATTTGGGATCTTATTGATTTTTGGGGCTGGACCTTCTTTTGATTTTCTCAATAGATTTCTCAACACCTCTGACACCTCCAGTATAACATAGGAAAGCCTGGTTTATAAATACACGGGTACAACGGGCTGTAAATGGCACCTACAGCCGATTCGAGGTGTGA
>JBHIFL010000162.1:0-4323 GCA_046761065.1 Candidatus Heimdallarchaeota archaeon | reverse complement strand
CTAGTAAGTTTCACCTTTAAAACCGAATATAGGATCTTTGACTATTTGGTCTATTTTTGAGTGGAATATTTTCGATGTTTCTCCTTCCATTTTACTTCCTTTTTCAAGACTAATAATATCCTTTTCTTGACGCTTTCTTTGCATGTCTTTTCGAACTGCCAGTTCTATACCTGGAGGTACGATAATAATGAAATCTCGCCCTAATTGGGCAATATCCCCACCATGCTTACGAATAAAAGCATTCAAATTTTGAACAACTCGTTTGACTTCAACCAGCCGTGGAAACCGAATTGAAGAAATGCTAAGGATGATAATATTGCCGTTTTCAATGCTCATTTTAATGAGGGGAATATCATCCATGCCCGTTAGCTGGATGGTTACTACTTGGCATCCAACATAGCCTTTACGTTTACGTCTTATTTCACCATTCTTCTTATACTTACCGAGAAGTCTATTGAACAATACTGTGTCCCCGTGAATTCAAGGGTATCGAGTTGATATAAAAAATAAGAACATGAAGATGCTCCCTCCATATCACACTGGTTTATCATTGTTATGAAAAAAGTGATGACACAACTTTTATAAACCATATGCGATGCTCTTCCTTTGAGGTCTGTATGTGAGGGTTGGTGTTCTTCTCAAGATTATCTCAGAAATCAGATCCTAATTTTTTTTGGAAATCATGCTCCTCTACCCTCATAATTAAACAAAGTCCATTTGACTTTACTACACAAAATAGAGGAGGATAACTATGGCAATGAAATTAGAAGAGTTTCAACAATGGTTAAGAGAAATTGAAAAGAAATGGCAACAAAAGTGGGAGACGGAAAAAATCTTTGAAGCCGATCCAACACCAGGAAAACCCAAATTTTTTATCACTGTTGCCTATCCTTACGTGAACAGCCCCCAACACATAGGACACGGTCGAACTTATGGCATGACAGACACTTATGCGCGATTCAAGCGGATGCAGGGTATGAATGTTTTGTATCCACAAGGGTTTCACTATACTGGAACTCCGATCTTAGCTATGGCCAAGCGAATCGCAGAAGGGGATGAAGAGCTTATATCAGATTTTAAGAATGTCTACCATGTCCCTGACGAGCTGATTCCTGAATTCCAAGATCCTTTGAAACTCGCAAAATACTTTCATGAAGAGATTCGTGCTGGTATGAAAGCGATGGGGTTTTCAATTGATTGGCGAAGGGAGTTTACAACCATTGATCCAATTTATCAGAAGTTTATCGAATGGCAATTTCGAAAACTTCACGAAAAAGGCTTTCTCACAAAAGGCTCACATCCGGTCGGATGGTGTCCTAAATGTGGAAATGCTGTTGGCATGCATGATACATTACATGATAAAGAGCCAGAAATCGGCGAAGTCACAGTTTTAAAGATTCCATTTGAAGGAAAAATTATGCCGACAGCCACATATCGGCCTGAGACGATTTTCGGGTTAACAAACGTCTTCATTAATCCTGAAATTACTTATAAAATTGTGGGAATAGATGGAGAAGAATGGATCTTAAGCCAAGAAGCAATCTTCAAATTAAGACATCAAGCTTGGGACATTCAAGAGATAGAGAATGGGGAGATCCTTGGTAAAGATTTGATTAAGAAACACGCTGAACATCCCCTATCCGGGAATAAACTCCCAATTCTGCCTGCAGCTTTCGTAGATCCTGCCTATGGAACGGGTGTCGTCATGAGTGTCCCAGCACATGCACCTGTCGACTATATTGCATTGGTCGACTTGGAAAGGAATTCTAGTGATCCAATAATCAAAGAATTAGCTAAATCGATTAAATCAATACCTGTAATTCGAGTTGAAGGGTTTGGGGATATCCCTGCAAAAGATGCAATTGAACAATACAATGTGAAGGATCAGAATGACCCAGCCGTAGAAAAAGCCACAGACGAAGTTTATAGTCACGAATTTCACACAGGAACGATGTTGGATAATACAGGAAAGTATGCAGGGTTATCGGTGACAGTAGCAAAAGACCAGGTCCATGATGATCTGGTTGCTCAAGGAACGGCAAAATTGATGTATGAACTGACAAATCGTCCTGTTTTCTGCAGGTGTGGCACAGAATGCGTGGTTCATGTAATGCCGGATCAATGGTTTCTAGACTATGGAATTCCTCGATGGAAGAAATTGGCGTACAACTGTTTAAATAAAATGGCAATCAAGCCCGAAAAACTAAGACCTGAATTTGAACGTGTTTTTGATTGGCTCTCTCGAAGAGCATGCGCCCGGAAATCGGGCTTAGGTACTCCATTTCCTTTTGATCCTACCTGGATTATTGAATCTTTAAGCGACTCAACTATTTACATGGCCTATTACACTTTGACAAAAGCAATCAATCAGTACAACCTGACTGAAGACGATTTTTCAGATGAAGTGTTCAATTACATATTCCTAGGAGAAAGAACTGGTGTGCCAAGATTTTCTGTAGCTGGAAGTCGAATTACCCAAGAGATCATAGAAGAAATACGCGCAGACTTCTCATATTATTATCCCTTAGACTCCAGAAATAGTGGACGAGATCTTGTACCAAACCATTTGAGTTTCTTTGTGTTCAATCATGTCGCAATCTTTCCAGAAGAATATTGGCCACGTCAGATCTTTGTCAACGGAAGTGTCCTAATGGAGGGTGAGTCCATGAGCAAAAGCTTGGGAAACATCATCCCAATCCGCGAGGCTGTTGATCAATACTCTGCAGATCTCATACGGCTTACTGTTTTATACGGTGCAAGCCTATTAACCGATGCGGACTTTAATCCAAAGTTAGTTCGGTGGATTACTCGTCAGATGGAGAAATTCAAAGAATTGGCGATTCAATATAAAGGTATTCGATCTGAGATTGATAATCAAGCCTTGCACTTGATAGATAAATGGATATTAGCTGTACTACAGGAAAAAGTCGCCTCTGTAACACAATTCCTCGAAATAGGAGAGACACGCGACGCACTTCAGCAAATCCTGTATTCACTAAACCAAGATATTGAGAGATATCTACAGATAAAAATGATTCTCTCTGAAAATGTTGAAGATGAGGTCACAAAATCGGTAATGCGAAGAGTTATTGAAACAGGGATTAAACCCTTGTCTCCTTTCGCGCCTCATTTCTGTGAAGAATTATGGGAACTACTTGGCAATAAAAAATTTGTAAGTACAACGGCATGGCCACCAATTGATCTTACCTTCAAGGATAAAAAGGTGATACTCGCAGTAGAAATGGTCCTGAAAACGATCCAGGATGTAATGGATATTAAAGGAGTGCTGAAGGAAGAACCCCATAAGGGGATTTTTATCTTAGCTCCTCAATGGAAATACGATCTGTTTAAGGTCTTAAATGATCTTATAAGCAAAGGAACGTCATCAAAAGAGTTGGTTCCATTTATAATGCGGAATGAACAATTTCGATCAAAAGGAAAAGAAGCGGTTGAATTAGTAAATGCATTTGTTAAGGAATCTCCTAAATTTACATCTCAAATGAATGAACTAACCGCATTGAATGAGCTGAAACGATTCATAGAGACAAAAACTCGCTTAGATACAATTGAAATAAGTACACCTGATGAGGTTCAGAGCGCAGCAAGAGTGAAAGCAAAACAAGCTCGACCTGGGCGTCCGGCAATCTACCTTGAATGACGACTATTTCGTTGAGATCATATCTGGGGTTTTCCAAGATTCTATAAGTCAAAAATCAATGTTAAAAGGTTATTGATTCATTTAATTCTATTAGATCAAGAATTAAGGGGATAAAAAATTCAATATAATTATACTTGATTTCGGAAGAGTTTTAATTTAAAACTAGTAATATTTCTCCTTAGGCAGAAACTGAGATACCTAATAGTTGGTACATAAGATGCCCAAGTTTTACTTAGTTATGCCGAGTGGAGATCTAAAAGATATAGAAATCTCTTCTTATGGAGAACTGGATACTACTCAGATATACCTCATTGTTATTGATCAAGAGCAGGTTATATATATATGGAGGGGAGCTGAGTCCCCAAATAGAATGAAATTCATTTCTTCAAGGGCTGCAGCGCAATATCGTGTGGATATTGGGGGTACACATAGCGTACATTCGGTAGACCAAGGCGAAGAACCATCCACCTTTCACAACCTGTTTGTGGAAATACCTGTAACTCCCTCCATCGATCTAACGAAAGAAATGATTGATACTGTTAAAGAAATTGAAGAAAAACCAGTGGAAGAAGTTGTTAAGGCCATAATTGAGGAGGAGGTAGCGGTTGGGGAGGAGGAGGTAGCGGTTGAGGAGGAGGAGGTAGCGGTTGGGGAGGAGGAGGTAG
>JBHIFL010000161.1:0-4366 GCA_046761065.1 Candidatus Heimdallarchaeota archaeon | reverse complement strand
GGAATCACTGTTAATCCTTTAACCTTCTTAAAATCTTGGTCTAATGTCGCGATCTTCTTGAGGTTTAATCTGCTCATTACGGAGAGATGTAAACAATCCGAGGTTAAGAGTCCGGTTTGCTTGAGTATTTCAGGTACATTGAAGATGTCTTCTCCATAGACTTCTATTATTTTTAAACCTCCAAAGCGGAGGATTTTAACGTATTTTATGAACTTATTTAGGATCTCACAGCAATCTTGTCTCAGGCTTTCATTTGTCTTTAGCTTTTGTCGGATTCTCCATACATTTTTGCTTTGCAGTACTTCACTAGCCTTGGCGAATACAAGTTTAAACATTATTTCTTCGAGTATATGTGTGGTTGTTGTTGCTTTGATTTCGCCTGTCTCAATTCTCGTAAGGGTGGTTTCACATTCATCTGCTCCCTCTGCGTTTAATAAAACTGCTAGTACTGGTGAGGCGTTTAAGAAGATCACTTTATCACCGTATAGGCTTCTTCAAGGTCTTTTAAAGTTAGCTTTGATTTCACTAATCCCCTAATCTTCCTAGTTTCACTTCCACCCTGGGTTACTAAGATAAATCTTCTCATGGCTTCTCTAACCGCTTCAGAACGCATATACCCCATCCTTCTTGCTACATCATCAAATTTCCTTAGTAGCTCCTCATCAATTCGTACGTATATGGCTTGAGTCACGCAATTCACCTAATATACAAAAAACGATTTTGTATATAAAAACGTTCTGACCAAATGTAAAACCAAGCGATGCGTACGTGCCACTTATTTGGGGAAAACAACGAAACCGGCTATTCTGATTTATGATTTCATTGTGGCGTTTTAGCTCAAGCCTTAGACATAGGAATACTGATGACCGAAGACAAAGAAATACTCAACATTAGAAATCAAGAAGTATTCGTGAAAGATCAATTGCGGGGAAAGATGATCATCAAACGATGGAAAGAGCTGGAATTATGAGCCGAACATTAAACTATTGTTACAACACGAGCAAATTATTGGCAAAGATAAATAGGTTGCTTGTTCCCTTCTAATATGAGGGTTGACGGGTGTGGGATCGGTGGCTTGAGAAGAATGTAGATTTGACCTTGCTCGTTGAACGTATAAGACAGTTCTTTCGCGAGGTCGATTTTGAGACCACTGTTGAAAAGGTGCGGAAAGGATACATGATCAGGGCAGTAAGCAAAATACCAAATTTGAATATGAGAATCAACGTAAAAATCGTAGGTCAACCAAACGATTTTAAGGTGGAGTTTTCTGCCGGTGGCAAGGGAGGATATTTTTCTCCCTCTATGATCGCAGGATACCTAACAACGATGTTCGGAGGAGGCTATGTACTATCTAGAGAAGCTAGGAAGCGAGAAACCTTGGACATGCTTGAGCGCGACTTCTGGAGACACACGCAGATGCAGGTAGCAGATCTGGTGAATTCCGTAACCCATGCAAATAGAGATAGCGAAAGATTCTGACGGGATTCTTTTGGGATGGCTTCCAATGCTTCATATCGACGATTAGTGTGCGTAGAAGTTTGCTCATCTTGTTGGCTAAATCTTTCCCGCACGCATCTTCCAATTTCGCTTTTGGTTCTTCTATCCATTGAATATAACAGATAAGGATTTTTACGAAGGAATGCGCTCACGAGAAAGTATCACACGAGAGTCATTTGCTTATGAATTTCCGCGCACGATATTTGTCCCGCAAGTAAATAAGAGAAACCAGGAAACCGCAAAATATGTGGAGTATGACACATAACATTAGAGAAGCCGCTCCGATGTTCAGAAAGAATGGCATACCGTCCATCGGCACGCGTGCCAGCTCACTTAACCACTCGCTGCCTATGAAAAGGAAAATCGTTGATCCAAAAAAGTAGAAAAGACTGCCAAGCACGAAGTTTGTGGGCAAGATCCCTGACTTTGACGAAAAGGAGCGCACTATATAGGTAAGCATGTAAATGATTGCGACCAGCATTATAACTCCGCTAAGTAGAGAAACCACGACTGCAACAGACACCACACTCATCTTTTGTCATCCCACAAATGAAATTCACGTAGTATCCTTTCAATCTTTTGGTTGCAGAGTCTGCAAGTATTCAATACAGGTGCATATATGCAATGGCATCTCAAACGGAAGCCCTCTATGATTCGTTGTTGAGTCAATCCACGTTATTTGGCCCGTGATGCAACATCTAAGAACCTAGCTTATCCAAAGCTTTGTATAACATAACAGACAGTAGTATTCAGTGTAGGAAGAACGTTTCCGAGGACACAGGTGCGCCCACGCCTCCTCCCCAACATCCAAGAGTTGACCACAGACTTCACACTTTGGTGGACCATCCAAGCGGCTGACAAGGTTTTCCAATACAGTTATCTTCTTCCAAGCCGCCATGACACACAACCTTCAATGTTGTAGTCTTGTCGAACACAAGCCTTTATTCTAACAGAGTTTTTTATATTTTTTGTAGTTAGATACAATTCCACAATGTTGACAGAAGACTTTAAATGGTTCATAAATATCAAAACCATAGGCATGCATGCGGGCCTATGGTTGTGGGAGTGGCTGCTCTTTTTGAGACTTCTTTAATCCATCTTGGTTACGGTGTTTTGGTTCTGGCTCTGTACTTCAGGACTATCTTTGCGAAGACGTGATTCACTGATTTTTACCATAAACTAGCTCATCTCGAAGGTGAGTACTGTATGGCATGTGTGACAACGTATGAGACTGCTGCTCCGCTGTGCTTCTCCTTTAGCCTTCAACTCTCGGATACCTCTTTGATTGATCCCTCAATCCGAAAAGTCTTCAGAAACCATAAAGTTGTCAAGTGCAAATTCCTTAGTTTTCTGCTTTATCGCGGGTTATTCGTTAGGAGATTAAGGAAAATACCTAAGAAAGAAATATAAGGAATAAATTGATCAGAGGTCTAAAGGATCTTTGGGCAAAATGGAAAACGCCGAAGAGCTACTGAGGGTCAAAAATTTAAGAGTGCGCTTTAACGCCAAAGAAGGCACAATAAAGATCGTTGATGGGATAGACCTTAGGATACGCAAGGGAGAGACGGTTGGACTGGTGGGAGAGACTGGAGCAGGAAAGACGGTTACTGCTCTTTCGATTTTGGGGATACTTCAGCCTATAGGGAAAGGTAAGCCTTTATGGACGATTGAAGGTGAGGTCTTTTTTAAAGGTAGAGCTCTATTCGGATTGCCCGAGGAAGAGATGAGAAAGATTAGGGGAACCGAAATTTCGTTTATACCCCAAAACCCCATACCCTCGCTTCATCCTATAGACATAATCGGGTATCAGACAGGTGAAGCACTCGAAGAACATGAAGAAGCCGAAAGACAGAAAATAATGGAATTGGTTGTAGAACATCTGGGGAAGGTGGAGATAGCAGATGCAAAACAACGCTATTATGATTTTCGAGATCAGTTCAGTGGAGGAGAGGGGCAGCGCATTTTAATCGCCATGGCACTCATACGCAATCCGTCTCTGGTCATAGCAGACGAGCCAACTAGTTCATTAGACGTGACTGTGCAAAGGCAGGTTTTGCAGCTGCTGAAAGCGGTAAAGAAAAAATTCAACCTTTCTATGCTTATGATCACGCACAATCTCGCGGTCATAGCCGAGATGTCTAACTACGTTTACGTTATGTATGCTGGAAAAATCGTCGAACACAGTGATGTTCTGACGATTTTCAACAAGCCCGCGCACCCTTACACAAGGGGGCTGTTGGCATCCATTCCAGGATTGCACGTGAAGAGAGGTTCTTTCGATTTTGGGGGAATTCCAGGAGAACCGCCAAATCCACTTTACCCAATCTCAGGATGTAAGTTTCACCCCAGATGCAAGTATGCAGAGCCCATTTGTAGCGAAAAAGAACCAGAACTGATAGAAATGGAACCAAAACATTTTGTGGCTTGTCTACGAATTGGCGAGATACCTAGATATCATAACTAAGATTTTGAGAATCGACAAGGAACGAGAAGCCACATGATCTCCAGCAAACAGCAGATGAAAACCGAACTATTAAAAAATGCCTTTTGATCTCTATATTAATTACATTGAACAAGAAAGTCGTTTTGATAGCGATTATTTCGATACTGTTGTCAGTAATAATTAGAGCAGAGTCTACATCCGTCTCAGTGTCAGCTTCTATAGAGAATGTGGTTGGTGTGGATGTTGGTGATTGGGTTAAATACGATATCGCGGCTACATGGGTGACCAATGTTTCAGAGGTGGAACCACCAGCCGAATATTTTGAAATCAACAATATAACATGGGTGAAGAACACTGTTTTAGCAATTTCGGGCACCAAAATAACGTTTCAGAGATTAGCCCACTATAACAACGGCAGTGAGACTG
>JBHIFL010000160.1:0-4397 GCA_046761065.1 Candidatus Heimdallarchaeota archaeon | reverse complement strand
CAATTCGGACTCTTAAAATGGGAGTTCGGGGAGTTCTGTCACGCGCCGTCGAAGCATACGGATCACCTGCTCCTCTAAATACGCTAATTCCACATGCTCAGCTAAAGACACATTATGGTCAATAAAGTTCTGTCACCGACTCAACATGTACTGGAAAAGATGAAGGTAAAAAATTGCTCTCAGAAATAGGTATCAAGCAATTGATTGGTTTCTTATATCTCTTTATTTTAGCTACTAGTGCCCTGAGTGGAGGATTAGCAATCGAACGTAACGCTGATCCGGATCAAATAGCCAATACACTCCATAATATTGCTGAGGGTCCAGAAAAATACCGAATAAGCATCACTTTCAATCTGATATTCCACACGTCTATTATAGCCATCGCGAATGATATAAAACCACTAATAAAATCATGAACGTTCTTAGATTATCTAACCAGTAAACCCTATTTCCTTTACTTTCGGCTTATCTTTCTTCAATCATCGAAATCGCTCCTTTTTTTGATTTACAATTCTTTTGAACTAGTTTTGACTATTTAATTGTAGAAATAACTGGGATCCCAGTTTCGGACGGTTCACGGACAAAGAAAAGCAACAGGATTACTATTGCATATAAGCCGATTGCAATGAAAAAAATGATTCCAAAACCCATTGTTAGAATGATTATCGCACCTATAATCGGCGCTACATTCCCTATTACTGGCGTAAAATATGAAAGGCCATAAGCTTTACCTCGCGCGCGAAGTGGAACAATTTTGGCAGTCAAACTATCCATAGTAGGCATCGTGGCATTCAATCCAAATGCTAGAATAAGAAAGATCAATGGGAGAAAAATAGAGTTCTGTAGGAGAAGAAGCAGGATTAAACCTAGGGTAACCAATGCATAGGCCCCGATTAAGACTCGTTTTTCACCATATACATCTCCTGCAAATCCACCAATTAATGTTCCTGGAAAACCAAGCAGTTTAAGCATGGAAAAATAGAAAATTGCAGTGGCTTCCAGGACATGTCGTTCCTCGACCAAGAATGGAATAATGTATAATCGGTATAAACTGAATCCAAATGAATCCAATGAAAGAACAAGCAACAACAAAAGAAAGGCGGGAATTAAGAGCAATTTTATGGAGGATTGGGTGGAATTGGATGACTTGCCTAATTTGGATAGTGATTGTTGTTCTCTTTTAGTATAAACTCCAATAGTGGGATCTTGAAGATGCAGGACGATCATAATTCCACTCATTAGGAGGATTGGGACACTCCAGAGTAAATAAGCAAGGAATGGATCGGAATCTCTCCCCAACCACAATAATAATGCTACTGTCAGTTGCCCTGTGCCAACTCCTACTTGCCCTCCTGATTGAAAAATGCTGAATGCCCTAGAACGTTTGTGTTGAAACCGCTGCGAAATCATAGTCATTGAACTCGGATGAAACATTGCCATGGAGAAGGCCATAACGAGGAGACCGCCAGTAAACAGGACGATGCTCCTTCCTCCAATCAACCCAATAATTAATGCTGTACTCCCTGTGATCACAGCGCTTAAGGATGGAAAGATTCTCCTACCAAATCGATCTGCGAGGGCACCTGCTACGGGAAAACTGAAGCTGGATGCAAAGCCCACCACCGATGCGATCAAACTAAATTGCACATAGTCGAGGTCAAAGTTCGCCATAATCAGGATAATCAGGGCAGCAAATACGTTTCCTGGGCAGTGGATTAAGAAATGAACCGTTGAATATATTGTAAGGATTTTTGAATCTGATCTTGGCATTTTATTCGCCTGAGATCCAACATTTGTCAAGAATTAAGAGTTGTGAAAAAGGACATATCGATTTCTTAAATATAACGCTCAGCTACTTGGAAAACGCTCTTCTAATGGATTGACTTCTTTTCAAGTCGGATCTCATAAATTGCCATGAACTTTACTTTATCTCAGGCAATAAATTGATGGATTGGTTTCTTTTCATTTTTATCTCCGATTTGTTAAAGTTACAGTATATTTCAATTAAATATCTCTCAAAAAATTTAAATCAGACAAAATTTGGGTTTACTTCTGTTTACAATATATAAAATGGAGTTTTATAGATGGCAATAGATATGCATCTCATCTATACCATCATCCTGCTTGTTAACGGGTTTGGCCACCTATTAGAAGTAATATCCATAGTAAGGGCCTGATAAAATCCCCGGGGTACTCAATTACCTCTAGGATGTTGACTGACCGGTTTGGGTTGAACGGAATGTTCGTACGAGTCCTAGGAGTACTCTGGCTAATAGCAATAGTGGGATTTGTTGCATTTGCATGGGGATTCTGGTCCGATCTGGCTTGGTGGCGTCCATTAGTTTGGGTAATGGTCGCGCTCTCGGTGATGTTATTGGGCATTTGGGGGAACTCATTTACAACAAATATGCCGATCTAAGCCAAATAGGTAATATAATTTTCATTGGAGGCTTGTTATGGCTTAGATAATGCATGATTGAACTTTATAAGCATCTTGACAGATTTAAACGATCGCAAACCAACATAGACACCTTTAATCAGCATCCATCAACTTCCTAGTGCTTTTTTTTCTAAAGACAGCCTCTAACTAAACCCATGAAATTTTATCATCGGGCTAATCGTATTAGCAGTCCTCTAAATGGAACTGCTTATGACTTTTTAAAATAAGAAAAGGAAAAAGAGAAGAGCTTGCCTTTCAAAAATTCTATATACATATCATTTTAATTCTAAGACTCTTCCCCAACATGAATAGATTTCAGGAATATGGAACTGATTGTTTTGAACAATGTATTCAGTATGATCCTCATTTAAGATGTCAATGAAGTGGGCTCCCTCTAAATTTTGATTCCATAAGGGGATTGTATTAGCAGTTGGTTTAAAACTGGTATTAATAATTACTAAAAGCGTTTGTTGCGAGGATCTCCGTAGAAATGCTAAGACATTACCGGTGATATTATCTGCAAATACTGGGATTAGATTTCCATAAATCAACGCGTGATTAGCCTTCCTTAGCCTATTCAATTTACATATATTGTTGTAAATGGATTCTCCTTGGAACGGCCATGCTTCTCCAGGTTTAATCATCGGGTTTCGGACAGCGGCATCGGATTGGTCGACCTTCCCTATCATTCCAATCTCGTCACCATAGTAAATTTTCGGGATTCCGTTCAGAGTAAAGAGGATTAAAAAGGCGACAATTAACTGTCGCTCGTCAGTCAATATCGAACGAATTCTCGTCGTATCATGATTGCCTAAGAAGTTCACCAAAACAGTATTCTTCAAAAGCCCCCACTCAGGATGATAGGAGCGTTCTAAAACCGCTTTAAGTTCGTACATATTGTTTGAAACAATTGCACTCCAGATTGATTTGTACACTTGATAACCCGTACCTGCATCTAACAATTCTGAACTCACCCATTTAGAATAAGTGCCATGGATCAGCTCGCCAACCAGAAAACAGTCAGGTTTCACTGTTTTACAAACGTGTCGAAATTCACGCCAAAACTTCGGACTAATTAAATACGCAACATCTAATCGCCACCCATCAATCCCGATATCTTTTAACCAATACTTGGCCACTGAAAACAAATATTCTTTGACATCGTGCTCTTGAAGATTCAGTTTCACGAGTTCATAGTGGCCTTCCCAATTTTGATAATCAAACCCATCATTATACGGATTATTTTTCGTAAAATCAATAAAATGCCAATGTTTTCGTGGGGCGTTTTCTTGCTGAGTTTGGACTTCTTTGAAAGAAGCAAATTCTCGACCAACATGATGGAATACACCATCCACTATGACTTTTATGCCTAATTCGTGAAGCTCCTCAACTATTTGTTTGAATACAGCATTCGTTCCTAACCGATGGTCAATTTGCAGATAATCCGTCGTATCATAACCATGGGAAACGGATTCAAAAAGGGGCCCGAATTGGATGACATTTACACCTAATTGTTGAAAGTGCACGTAAAAATCGCGAAGTGCAGCAAGCCGATTGACTATCTTACTCTCCTCCTTCCCATATTTAGGAGCCCCAAAGAACCCTAAAGGATAAATATGATAGATGGTGGCTTTTTTAGCCCATTCTGGGATATAATAGATATTTTCCAGAGATTACACCTCCAATCATCAAACATTTTGTATCTTACCCTATTTATTTGCGACCTAGGGCTATTTTAAGCGAATCATTTTGTTGTCTTAATCTGTATAGCGAAATTACCCCAAAATAAGGACCAGGAGCTAAGATTGTAAACCCAAAGCTCCAACCGATCTGTGTGACAAAGAGTGGGATCAGTTGGATGGAAATAACAGTGAGGAGAAACCCAATGGTGGTCTGCAATGCAAGAGCAGTACCCACATAGTCAGGATCTGTGAGCTCGGTTGTCATAGCTGAATAT
>JBHIFL010000159.1:0-4402 GCA_046761065.1 Candidatus Heimdallarchaeota archaeon | reverse complement strand
TGGTAAGCTTCCTCAGTATCGGCCAAGTCCATATACGGTTCCACGAAGTCTCCCAATCTCTACGCCAAGGGAGTGGAGGTTAGGAAAAAACCCCCACGCAGGACATCAAGTCAGTGGGCTAACGAAAAAGCTCACCTGCCGGGCGGGTCTTGCAAGGAGCCCTGGAAAACCAGAGTAAACTGGCTTGCAAGTCGCTGCTTACCCTCCGGGCGAAAGCCCGGTCAGGTGCAGCGGGTGTGTGCGACCTGTTCGCTCGAAACCGGTCTGTGACCGGGGGATGAGCGTCGAAAGTCGCTTCGATTTTCGTAACTGTGTGTCCATGTAGGTGCGATGATAGCACAGCCTCTGTGCTTCATCAACTCCTACCCTCCAGGTGGACGGAGTGACAGCACCTTCCCTCGGTGTGCGACTGGTTATCAAGCGCCGAACCGGACGGCGTGACCCCGCTGAGCAGGTGACTATCCCTTCGACAAGCGCCTCGACTGAGCTCGGCGAAGTCTCAGGGCAGGCCTACGGTCACGCAAAATGGACACACGGAACAGGGTAACCTGCCTGTGGCTCTTGGTTACACCAAGCAGGAAACCATCCGTATGCCGCAGTCGGGTAGGATGGCCCAAGACCTGTGCTGAGCCCTTCGATAAACTCAGGACGGCGCCTGTCGAAGCAAGCCAATGCCTTGAGTAATGCCAGGGATATGCTGACGTGGGCCGGGTGCTCAGGAAGGCAAGGGCTTTCAATGTGCTAAGGCTTTAGGCACACGGCTTGACCGTAGTGAAAGCAGGACTTCCTTTTAGGAACTCCGACACAGCGATTGCATTTGCCGAGCCGCAGCGATTGGAAAGGTTCAGTCATCGCGGTGCTGATGACAGCAGCCTGGGTGCTCAGGAGCGGAGTGAAGCGAAAGTTTCACGCTCCGTTCTGTAGCGGGGGGCGGGGTCGGGAGGCCCCGCCCTACCGTAACTAGGAGTGTGTCGGAGAATACCCATTATGTTGATGCCAGCCTGCTTCCAAAACGCTTCGAGTTGACCATAATGATAATTGTCCGACACACTCGTTAGCCGGCCCCCTCTCCATGCGAGCGCAACCTTCCGCTGCTTTCTGTGGCGTATGCGTGTCGAACTCGGCTCTCGGTGTTCAAGCAATCTGTGCCTCAGACAACTGTAGCACCTTTCCTTGCACCGACTCCAGAATGATGTCCCGCACAAAGGCGCTCGCATTGAGTATTTCGATGCCGATCAGTTCCCCCCTGTCATTCAGCTCCACCGTGATGTTCGGGATCAGTTCAACGCTCCTGGCTTCTGGTTCATCTGAAATGGCTAGATGCAATACGTCGTCTTCCGCGAAATATGCCATCCGGCTCTTGCTCTCTTCATAATACATGGGTATACCTCCCCGCCCTGAGACGGAAGTTGATCTGCTGACGTGTTGTTGCGTGCATGGTGATCGGAGTGATTGTATCTTCGTTTGTCTCGTACGGTATCATGACCAATAACGTGTCATGGCGTCCAATAACGACAGACCGGCCCGTCGTCGTATCGAAGTACCGTTCAGTAGAATATCGTACAATATCCTCAATCTTGGCAAGGTCAAACCCACGCAACCTTGCCCCGTACCTCATGTACTCCGTCCACACTTATGGTACGCGATTTCACCATGACCAAGTTCTGCTTGATTGTGTTGTAGGGGATAACCGCTTGGTTTCGACAAGGCCGGCTAACGGCCGGAACTCACCCGACCGCGCAGTTGCGGGAAAGAGCCCTCAATACAAGACTAACTCCAAAGCGCGTGTCACCGCCGATGTACGCCGCGCGAAGTGTGGGTTGGGTGCAGCGACTGGTTGGGCGGCGAAATCCCAACCCTCAAGAGAGCAGGGCTTCCATGCACTCACCTCCGGTTCACATCTTTCTGTCCAAGAGCGAATCAAATAATTTTGGTGACTTAAACTCGATTAAGAAATGGTTGATTCTTCTTTCCGCCAATTCTACATACTCTTTTTCTATATCGTACCCCACGTAGTGGCGATTTGCTTTTATCGCTGCAATCGCTGCTTGTCCACTTCCCATGAATGGGTCCAAAACGACTTCCCCTTCGAATGTATAAAGTTGGATAAGTCTGTAAGGCAGTTCTACAGGGAATGGTGCGGGGTGCCCGACTTTACGCGCGGGTTCTGCGGGAAATGTCCAAACACTTTTAGTCAATTCAAGAAATTCTCGTTTGGAAATGGTGTTTTTTCTCTTGTTGGCGTTTCTTCTCCTAAATGTGCTCTTAGAAAAAATCAAAATATATTCATGAATATCTCGTAGAGTCGGATTAGCGGCAGAAAGCCAGCTACCCCATGCTGTTGAAGGGCTCGCACTTGAAGCTTTATTCCATATAATCTCTCCTCTCATCAGAAATCCCAAATCAAGCATGTTTTTCACTATGAAAGCACTAAGAGGGATATATGGTTTCCTGCCCAGATTTGCAATGTTAATGCACGCCCTGCCTCCTGGAACAAGCACTCTATGAACTTCCTTCCAAACTCTCTTTAAGAATTCTAGATATTCTTCGAGTGTAAGATCCTCATCATACTCTTTCCCCACATTATAAGGCGGTGAGGTCACCATCAGATGAACGCTATTATCAGGCAGCTCTTCCATCTTTTCGGAAGATTTGCAAAAGATCTTATCTAGGAAGTGCGGAGGGATAGGATTTTCTACATATTTGACTTTCTGCTCCTTCGGTAACCCTTCATATAATCTGCTCGTGTAAAAAGGGGTAGAATCATGACCTATTCTACCGGGAGAACCAAAGGAGCTTGTTCTAGTTCCTCTATTTCCTCGGTTGGTTTTCATAAATCTTCTCGCCAATAATCTACCCATTTTTTGTATGGGTCGTAATCCACTTTTGTCTTTTGCCAATGTATCACAATAGCCTTGGACATCTCATCTTCAACTAAGCTCGACAATGCTTCCTTGGTTATCTCCACACCTCTTGGGTTTGTTCCTGGTTTAGGAAGTTTGATATATCCTTCCCTGCCTATTCTATCAAAGAGTGTTTTCTGTGCTTCCAGAGGTATATAATAGAAGCATCCAGTACTACCCCAGTTGATCTGTACAAGCAAAATGTCACAATGTGGATAATAAGTTTCTCTAAATGCTCTTGCCTTTTGGGCATCAACTGTCCAGCTGAGTTTTACTCCACTAAATCCTCTACCTTTCTTTGTTTTAATGGATACGGGTTCTCCAAATAATCGCACATCAACTTTCGGCTCGGTGATAGGAATTTCTGTCTCCACATTTGCTTCTCCAAACTTGTGGATGAGTAGAGCAACTATTATTCTTTCACGAGGTAAGCCAACTTCCATACCAACTCTTCCAGCCCTTGAACTTTCTAACTCTGCAAGCTGAAACAAATAAGGCAATCGCTCCTTGATTCTCTCAACTAAGTTTTTGTCCCCAAATATCTCCACCAATCTACTTGACATTCTTTACTCTCCATTGTTGGCTCCTCCCAATACTCGGTATCACTACCGCCCGCTACCTCCCTTTTCCTGATACTTGTAGCTTTCGCCCCAATATACCTCCTTGCCGTAGAAATACCGCTCTAGATCCTCCTCAAAAGGAGACGGTGGTTTCTCCTCCGAAGGTGGAGATTCGTATCCTATTTCGTCCAAGAGTTTATGGAGACCTTCCACAGCCTTGCTCTCCGAGGTGAAGCTGCCTATGATCTCACCATCTTTGAGAAGATGGAATCTGCGATCATGGGGCACGTTTTCAGTATGCCTTTCGACAGATAGCCCCGTCTCTGGAATAAAGCGACGATAAAACAAGGACTTTGTAACCATCTTGTCCCTCACCACGCCCTTTCCTTGATTATTATATTATAAGCTGACTGAAAAGACAAGAACAAGAAAACAAGAAGTGCATAAAGATGAAGAAGCGTCCCAAGAGGCTTCTCGACTAGGCCTGCACTGAGTTTTGTCGAAGCGTTCGCGATGCCGTCAGGCTCAAACACTATTCGATCCGCACCGAAGAAGCCTACGTCTCATGGATCAAGCGTTACATTCTGTTCCACAACAAACGGCACCCGCGAGAGATGGGCATTCCCGAAACGCTGTCCCGAGTCCTGTCCTGAGCACTTCGACTGCGCTCAGTATAAACTCCGTCGAAGGGTTGTCGAAGGATCGAAGCCTTTCTCACCCACCTGGCTGTACGCAGCCCACTGGATTATTGACAGGTGGAAGCCCGCTGCCAGAGATTTCCACTAGAGGGGTAACAAAAGCAGCCCGATCATCTTCCGATGGCCGGGCCGTTGCTGTTTCGACCGCTTGCTATCGCCTTCCGTCTCACCCATTCACACATCACGTTTTACGTTTTATGCTTTACGCTTCGGTCTTGCCAGCGGCATTGGGACCAATCAG
>JBHIFL010000158.1:0-4432 GCA_046761065.1 Candidatus Heimdallarchaeota archaeon | reverse complement strand
ACAAACGCTTCGAGGCCATAGACAAACGCTTCGAGGCCATAGACAAACGCTTCGAAGACCTCCTCCAGACCATGAATGCCCGGTTTGAAGCGGTGGACAAACGCTTCGAGGCGATGCAGCAGAATTTCCAGACCATGATTGCAGAACTTGACAAGGGATTCCAGGTTGTAAGGCGAGATGTCGCCACTATATCCACAAAATATGGACTTCGATTAGAGGACACCTTTCGCGAGATCTTTAAAGAAGCCTTATTGACCGAAGAGGTGGATCCTGAGAAGTTGCGACGCCTCGATGTGCTCGATGATATGGGCGTGGTGGTCCCTCCGGGGGAGGTCACGGACATTGATATGATGGTTAGTGATGCCCAATGCGTCTTTGTGGATGTTAAGGCACGCATGGATCTCCACGATATTCATAAGTTTCTCAAGACTGTGGAACTGGCAGAAAAACAAGAGCAAGTGAAAGCTACGAAACTCCTTGCAGTGACACTGGACATTTCTCCCCGTGACCGGATCAAGGCTGAACGGCTCGGAATTAAGGTGATTACTGGTGAAGATGCTGAAAAATAAACATTGCGTATGTAACACACAGAAGTCTCTTCCTTGCATAGAATTTCGTGAGAATCAGAATCTTACAAGACCACAGCTTGCACATGAATAAAATTGTCATTCCTAAAGAGTTTAGGACCGTACCTGATACACATCATTACAAAGGAAGGTGGTGAGGGAGGTAGCCACCGATACCAGTAGCTGTGTCTTCTCCCGTAAATATTATTAATAGGATTCCTCTCGTTGGAACATTATGGCCTTGACTAATAAGATTGCAAGCCTCCCACGTGTTAATCTTATATGCTTTGTTGCCCCAATTATCGCCCTCCTTGCCATTGCAGTGGCAATATTGATGTCACCAACATTTAATTGGTACACTAATGCTTTGAGTGATCTGGGACATTACACCCGGATTGATATCGGGCCCAACCCGCTTCTTCGGGCACTCACATTCAATATTGGCTTGATTATGACCGGCATATTAATGCTCTACTACATGTGGTCTCTTTTCTGTAGATTACATGACCTATCCACAAGAATCGGCATGTTGCCCTTTGGAATGGCGTGTATCTTTCTGATCTCCATCGGTTTGTTCGCAAAGAATTTCAACCCGATCCACTATTACGTCTCGGTTGGCTTTTTCTTATCGTTCCCGTGGACAATGTGGCTTGTTGGTCGTTCATGGCTCCGGTTCGCGAAACTTAGATGGTTTGCAGTTATCTCCTTATTTGTATCGTTTGTTTCAGTGTATCTCTGGTGGGGTTCATTCGCTGGGATATTTGCGTGGTCTGGCGTGGCAATTCCAGAGATTTTAACTGCCATCACAGCAATTGCTTGGATCTGGGTGATGGATATCTTGGACGTGACTGGGAAGCTTTCGGAATTACTGAAATGAACTTCCGATAAGTTATAATCACTTTATGGTTTAGAAATCGTTACTCCACGTCTACTGAAGTGAAAAGAGCCCGTAAGATGACTGGTTGCTCTCAGGTAAATAAACAGTAGTGCATAAGACTGGGAAGTGCAGCTTCCAGAATGTTCTATATTGCCTCTAACATTCACATTAATTGAAGTTTGAGGTAGGTCAAGGGCGATTGGCACCTCTTCACTTTCCCGCACAGCGGTGCTAGGACGTCCAACGATCAAGTTTGAATAGGACCTATAGAATCTATATGAATGTTGAGAAATTAATTCTCCGTTGAATTTAAAGATTCTATACCTTTATGAATCAGAAAAGACGAATTTTCAGGCTCTAATGGAGGTATGTTGTGGTGTAAAGACCATAGCCATAGTAATTAGCTTAGATGACAACGCATTGATTATTTTCTAGGTTCTTCGTCTGGTAGATGCACCGTTTGATACCCATACTATGCCATTTAAGAAAAAACTGAAACTATTCCCTATTGTTATTTTCCGAAATGATATCTTCGGAAGAATTGCTAACACAATAAACTTACCTAATTAAACCAAATGGAGGAACTATACACATGCTATACGGAACTGGTAAATACACTTACGAGCTGGTGGAAGGATGGGCAAAATATCCGAAAGATTGGTCATTACTTGATATCGCCGGGATATCCATCGATTCGCAAGACCGGGTGTATGTATTCAACCGGGGTGTTCATCCCTTACTCGTCTTTGATCAGGAAGGTAACCTGTTGACTTCTTGGGGGGAAGGATTATTTAAACGCCCCCACGGCAGCTGTATTGGACCGGATGGATCCATCTACTGCACCGATGATGAAAACCATACGGTACAGAAATTTACTCCTGAAGGAAAACTTTTCATGACATTAGGTGATGAGGATAACCCCTCGGATACGGGTTATGTACGAAAATTCGATTTTTTTGCTAGCTTAGCAACAATAACCAAAGGAGGACCACCTTTTAATCGACCAACAGGGGTAGCATTATCCCCCTCAGGCGAAATATATGTATCCGATGGGTACGGTAACGCCCGGGTACATAAATTCACCGCGAATGGCACGTTATTACAATCTTGGGGGGAACCGGGGGCTGGTCCGGGTCAGTTTCGACTCCCCCACTCGATTTGGGTGGATAATCAGGACCGGGTGTGGGTGACAGACCGAGAGAATAGCCGGATTCAGATTTTTAATGCCCAAGGAGATTTCCTCACCCAATGGATCGACCTCATTCGTCCCACCGATCTAGTCATTGACAATAAGGGTATCGTGTACATTTGCGAGTTAGCACAGCGTGTTAGGATCTATTCGAATGAGGGGAACCTGTTGGCGCAATGGGGCACAGAAGGACTAGATAAGAACAAAGCATTGTTTTTTGCGCCTCACGCGATAGCGATCGACTCCCGGGGGGATCTTTACGTGGGAGAAGTCGCTTGGACTGCCTATGGGATTGATAAAGGTCCTAGAACCATCCAGAAATTTGCGCGGAAAATTTGACAGGTAATAAATACTGATAGGAGGATAATACTGGCAGTAGAGAATGTATCGAAGCGGAAATTACAGTTAGTGTTTGAATCATAAAATGTTCAGTGAAAGGCCATGAGTAAATCAGTATTTCAGTCATTACGCGTTTGGAATCGCCAAACCCGGAATTGGAAGATAATATCCATCCGTTCCTTGTTTAGCCGATTTTTTGAAAAGCTCACCCTCAACTTTCAAAGTATTTACATCACTCTATTAGGGGCAGACTCCCTCCAGCTAGGTTTTTTGAATAGTATTTCTAATATCTCTGGGGGGTTGATCTCTGTCCCGATAGGTTGGTTACAGGATAAATTTAGTTTAAAGAAGATTCTTCTGAGCGGTATGGCGTTGTCCTTGTTGGTCACTGCCTTATTTGGGCTCGCATCCACCTGGATCATGATTATTCCCGCTATGCTGTTTTACACTGTAGCCCTGAACGTGGGGTGGTGTCTGACGATTTGTGATGTTTCTGTTAAAAATGCTGACCGGTCCACTTGTAAAGGCGTTTGTGATGGATTTTTTCAGGTCCCATCCTTATTTGCCCCGATTTTAGCCGCTTTTGTCATCTCATACTTTGGTGGTATGAGTGCACAGGGCATTCGCCCATTATATTGGATTCAATTCACGGGTAATTTGATCTTATTACTGATTTTATATATTTCCTTAACAGAAATTGAGCGTCCTCCTATAACACAAAGCCAAGGTTTCCTGGAAGACTATCAAAAGGTTTTCCAAAATGGGATCGGCTTGAAACGATGGATTTTATTTTTTCTCATCAACACTTTTATTCTTAGCATGCTTACACCGTTCACTCCGCTCTACGCCTTTGAAGTCAAGGGCGCGGATCAATACATTTTAGGGGGCATGATGACAGCAAGCTTGGTCACCTTAGTCATTTTATCTCCTTTTTTTGGGACCCTTGCGGATAAAATTGGAAGAAAAATGGTTGCTTTTTTACTGGAGCCGTTCTACTTAGCATCCCTTCTGCTTTTAGTATCTGCACCTTCTCCTTTGTTCCTTATTGTTTCTTCATTGCTAAATGGGTTCAACATGATAGTAGGATTTGTGTGTCTCACTCCTCTGCAGGTAGAACTCGTCCCGATAGAGTATAGGGGGCGTTGGAGGGGTATCCTAGGCTTGGTGAGCGGATTAGTCTCTATCCCAGCACCTATTATCGGAGGATTGATCTGGAACCTCATGGGGCCCTCAGTTTTGATTCTTTCGCCGATCCTAATTGATTTGCTCATTAGAATGCCTCTCTTGTTTACAATTCCAGAACGAAAGCCATACACCTAATAAGAGCTATCTCCCTTTCTAACCTTATTCGGCTAGATTTTTGTATGGTTTCTCTACCCTCCCACACGAAAAGGCCATTCCTACTTCCTAACGGCCTAACTTAAGCTCATACTGCGCTTAGAACAAGCCAGTACTCATTAC
>JBHIFL010000157.1:0-4439 GCA_046761065.1 Candidatus Heimdallarchaeota archaeon | reverse complement strand
TTAATCTTTCCTCCGCCACTTTTAGAACATTATCTGCTTCTTCCACATTGACTAACTCATTGAGCCTTTGGTGAATTCTCCTGAGTTCTTCCTCCTTTTGTTCTATCTCTTTGAGAATTGCTCTTGCGTTCTCTAGAAGCTCTTTCTCGGTTTTCTTTTTATGCTCAAGTTCTTTTTTCTGTTGATCCGGTTTGCGATACTTCTCAAGCAGCTTCACATGCTGATCCAACTCCGCTACAAGTTGGGAGAGCGATTCAATCAGTTCGGTGAGCTGGTTGATTATTGTGATTAGTTGAGCCTGTTCGTGTTGTTTTTCGCGGTATGCTGCAGCTTCGCTCTGTAGACGTTCTAACACCTTTTGTTCAACGTTTAACGCCTGTTCGAGATCTTTTTTTTACTGGTTTAAGGTCTCCACAGCTTTATCAAAACATCCCCGGTTGAGGAGGGCGTTTGTTGTCTGGATGCGTTTCAAGCGGCCCAGTTCAGCGATTCGATTCAGATCTTTTTGGGCAACAATGTTGCTCGCCACGAGATCTTCGAAACGGATCCCATCGAGCAACTCCAGAATTTCGGCATCCACTGCAGTAACTCCAGTTGCCACACGTCTCAGGTTCCCGTCTGGCTGTATGAGATGAAGGGTAGCTTCCGTTGGGCGATCCAGTCGGATCTTTCGTATGCTGCAAGCCCCCCGGATGTCTCACTTTCTTTTTTGTGTTACTAAACTACAACATCTAAATTTTAATAAATTTAGCTGGTTTCTATAGAGGAGGATTACTTAGTTAGCTGTTGAAATGGCCAAGTACCGTTGGTTATATTAAGGAAATTATATACTAAGGTATATACACTCAAAGAACAAATTAGGCTAGGAAATACGATTTATTAAGCCATCAAATTCTTTTGCAAAGCTTAAAATATCGTTACACTCCAGATATTCAGCAACTGCTAGTAATGAACAGTCAGTAAAACTTAATCCCTTATCAATCAGTTTTTGATACGTCTCCCAAGTTTTAATAATAAGGTCAAAGGTCATAGGAAAGAAGGTTCCTAATTTTTCAGTAATTATTATGTTTCCTGCGTGTAATGCAATATCTGCTCTGTTAGATCGGACATACAATAAGGTTACTGTTTCATCTAAGACATAATCAGTTAGAATTCCCGTCCCATATTTTCCTTGGCGAAGATTATTTAGGAGTTCCAGCGCGCGTGAATGATGCTCGTCCCTGCGGTTATAAAAGGCCGCAATAACCCCGGTATCTACTAGAATCAAGTTACTCACCATAAAGTTCGGTGTCGATTGTAGATTCCGTAGTAATTTTTCCGAAATCAGTAATTGATTCCTTGAGTTTGTCCCATTCGGAATCAGATAAAGGGTGCCAATCAAAGATAACCGTCTGAAAGAATTCTTTCTCATTTTTTAAAACGAATTGGATTATCCGAACTAATAGATCTTGTTGAGTAATTTTTTTTCCGGTTTTCATTGTAACTTTTGCTTGAAGCTTATCGATCTCTTTTTTAAATTCAGGATCAATCTTAACCGTGGTTGACATAAAACTTCACAATTAGGATACTAGTATAATGGGTATAAAAGTATTTTGAATCATAAAAGTACATACTAGGGTTGCTAGCTGTCAATATTTTTGACTAGACTTGTCTATACTTGTCGGTTATTAACAAAATGGGATAAACAAGGAAAATCCGCCTCTTACCACACATATTATATATGCGTAGGTATACAACCCCTACTCTTTTCAAAATAATGGTCCCTTCCTTTCCTTTCTGAAAGTCGAAGTATATCGAACGTATTGAACGATTGCTTTCATATCGCAAAAGAGAGGTTTCCGTGAGGAGCATTGAAAGTTTTCTATACTCATAATATCACCATAGTATTTGATTTTTATCGCAAAAGAGCGATAAAAAATCTGCTGGAGGTAGAACGCTTTAGTTCCCAGAAATTGGAGACGATCCTCCAAGATTTTTTTGCCCTGTGCGTAGTAACCACTCTGGAGAGCCTGCTCAGTCAGGCAGATGACCAGGCGATCCGGAGGGGGAGCCAGGAGAAAAGCCTCAAACACGTCTACAAGGTGAATAAATCGGTCTCGTATCACGCGGTGGGCGAATACCTGGTGAAGTTACTCTTGGATCGGCGAAGACCCATCTCCGAAGTCATCCGAGAGCTAAGGCACCTGTTCCGCTTAGCATGTGTGCCCATCCGCCCCGGACGAAGGTTTT
Source organism: Candidatus Heimdallarchaeota archaeon (assembly GCA_046761065.1). Classification (GTDB taxonomy): domain Archaea; phylum Asgardarchaeota; class Wukongarchaeia; order Wukongarchaeales; family JBHIFL01; genus JBHIFL01. The sequence goes on along the minus strand of JBHIFL010000157.1, from coordinate 2,210 downwards.
GTCGCAAAGAATTAACGCCCCGACAGGAGGTGCGGTTCCTAAGGTATAAAAAACGAGTTTGGGCTTAACTTAATGACATTGATCACCACAGGGAGGGGGGCAGACGGAGAAAGATTTTTTCGAGGGAATCAAGATCCTACTCCGCTGCAAGGTCACTCTCGTCTATAGCCGAAAAAGGGCATCAGAACCCTCCCTGGAGCAAATGTGAGGGTACTCCGCGGAGAATTAAACGTTTTTACACGAAAGCGGTTGACCCAAACTTCTTTGTACTCATAAACGGGAGATTTTATAGTGAAGGACTGGAACCCGGACGCGGTTGTTGCATCAAGGTGTACTTTTCCTTTATCGGCAAAGCAGGGGCATCAAACTCTAGGGTAACACTCAATAAAATAACTACGGGGGGGTTTAACCCTGCAAAGCGCGTCTTTCTTTGCAAGAGTGGAACACGTCCCTTTGATGGCACGCTCTGGACGAACGGTGTCGAATTCATCAGAGTTTGTCTAAGTGGGGAGAGAAATGCGGAATAGACCTCAGTGGAAAGATAGAACCCCCGGGTTATCATATTGTTTACCAATTCTATCAATTCTTTCTTTGAAGGGAGAATTGCTTGTTTGTAGGCCTTTAGTAGAACATATATAGTGCCGTGCGTTTCCAATTGAAAATATTCAGCCGCTGTTCGCGCTTCGGCATCATCAACGATGATCATTGGTTCCCGTTGGTTAAGGGCTAGGGCGATAGTGGCGGCTTCTCCCTCATCGATTTCGGGGAATAGCTTTTCAATGTTGTGTTTCTGGGACTCCCGAGCCTGTTCTACGGTGAGCCCTCCTTCTTGGATCGCATTCCGTAATTGGAGGGCTTCAGGACTATTCGCAAGTCTGCTTATCTCCTCTTCCACTTCTTTAGTCGTGAGGCTCTGCTTAAATAGATGTTTCAGCACCTTAAGTTTCCTTTTCTTTCCCAGATAGATCCGGGGGGTTGCGTTAAGGACCGGCATCAATCCTGTTCACCGAAAGCTGCGGTAAAGTCCCGTTCCAAATCCTCTCTCCGATAATGGACGGGAATTTTCTGGGTCGTAGCGAGTTCCACCATCTGGGACAGCGGAATTCTTGCCATCCGTGCCGCCTTTCACACGGTGAGCTTCCCCTCTCGGTACAGAGACAGCGCCTTTTTCAATTTCCATTGCCTCAGCCCCTCCTGGGTCAACTCCCGTAGAGCTCTCGTTTCGGGAATCCCCTTCTCTTCCGTGTATTTCAGAATCTCCTCATAGAACTCTTCTTCAAACCGTGCGGTCATCGTCTTCGTCCGCAAAGCAGTCCACCACTTATCCCTCTTGGATACACGCTAATAACTGTAGTGTCCCATATGGGGAGCAACCTCTATGAACGGGGATCAAGCGTGTCGGAACTGATATACAAAGCGTTCTCACCAACGAGAGACGAGTTCCTGCGCTTTTTCAAGAATAACCCTGGTCAGCCGCGAAGGCGAGAGCGCCTACGATGTAGAGAAATGAAAAGCGTAGTAGCCACACTTTCAAAGGTTAAGGATATTTACTCGACAGCTTGTCAATATTTATTTTGACAAGCTCATCCATTGATCTGCAGTGCTTCTAAGGAAGAATGAACTGTGAGGAATGGGGGAGATATTGGTTTAGATCTTGTTTCTGTTGGGGTCGGAGAGCGTTCCAGAGCAAAGTCGAGTGTCTATCTTGTTATGACCTCGATCCCACGGTCGGTACAGAGGCGCTTCACGTATTCATCGATCTCAAGAGCGATCACGATCTTCTGTGAGCGGACTCCCCTCTTCTGTTCGAAGAATTTCGCTTTTAGGAGAAAGTTTTCCAGATCCTCCTCGGTCACATGGTATTTGATCTCAAAGAGGAGGTGGTCTCCATCGTGAACATACAGGTCGTATTCAACCTTCGCCCCTGGGCTGTAGAACTCTCCACGCTCATCTCGAAGCCCGATCTTCTCAACTTTCTCTACCTCAATGCCCCGTAACTCCAAAGCCCGGCGGAACACATTCAAAAGAGTACGTTCCAAGGCGATCCCAGAGCGATATCCTAGGGTTCCAAGTCCCGCATCGACAATATCTAGTCTCCTTTCGATGCTCTCAAAGTGCCTTTCTGTCAATTCGAACCGGCGATCCATTTCGGCAAGGAGGGCCTCGAAGCGTTGGTCCATGGCCTCGAAGCGTTGGTTCATGTCTGCTCG
>JBHIFL010000156.1:0-4658 GCA_046761065.1 Candidatus Heimdallarchaeota archaeon | reverse complement strand
TACCACTCGTCGACAAACCCGGAGATCCGCGTTGGGAAAGCGAAGCGAGCGTGCCCCGGTTCTACCGTCGTTTCAAATTTATAGGCCTCATCCAGCAGTTGAAGGTGCTCCGTGAGCATCTTGAGCTCGGGAAGGTCAAGCTCGTAAAACGGCAGCGGGCGCCCAAGTTGCTTGTAGATCCGGACTACACCTCGCTGCTCAGGTAGCTCATAGGTTTCTAACATTTTCAATTTGTGTTTTGGTGGGTGACAAATCCCCTCAACGAAGAACGGCACCACCCGGGCCTCGAAAACCTCATCGTAATTCTTCCCGCTAATTTTTTTGACGGCTGCGATGTTCTTCATCCCTGCTCTAGCGCTCGCGAGTAGTTTTAGAAAATAGTGCTCGGTGCATTTCGCGCATTCACCTTTAAGCCCACCGTATTTTTTCATCAGTTCCTGAATCGGTGAGAGATCGTGCGGTGCCTTCAACAGCCTTTTCCATCGCTCAGTCAATTCTCCGTAACGCTTATTCACACATCCTTTACACTTGCCCTTCTCGCTTGCCGCATAGGACGCGCGGTCAAACACGAGTTGTTTGAGTGTCGCTAAGGTCTGGGCAAGTTTCGATAGCTCGCTCGAACAGTACACGCGTTTGTAAGCCCGCCGGAGGGAAACTTGATCTACCGGGCTCACCGGGCCAAGCTGCTCGAGCACGCAAGCGCGACAACGCTCTTCCGAGAGCGAACCGGGCCCCTCGCACTCGCGACACTCTATCTCTGCTATCTGAAGTGGGCCAGAAAGATAGGTTCGCAAAGTCGCCTCCCCCTCCTCGGTCAGCCCTTCGTTTGTTCTGCAGTAATTTATGCCTTTTTATTCCAAAAAAAAGAGTGCCAAGTGAAGCTAGATTTAAACGGCTCGCCTAGCCCATTTATTTTTATGTAATAATCATGAAAGTATTATGACACAAAGCCAATGGTGATGTCATGACTCGAAGACGTAGGAAGAAGGTAAATTCTGAGATGATAAAAAAGATGAAGAGGCTCAGAAGGAAGGGCATGTCATACAATAAGATAGCTGGTAGGCTTGGGCTAAGTGTAATGACAGTTTACAATTATCTGCAGAAGAAGGAAAAGGTCGGGCTTTTGGATAAGTTGAAGCAGAAGCTGGGCTTGAGATAGGCAACTTTCTTTATCGACAACTGCATTAAAAATCAAAGCCTTTAGAATGCTTGGTCGAAATTAAAAGGAGGAATAAATTTGAGTATCATGGTGACGGGAGGAACAAGTGCTATTGATTCGTGAGTTACAAGAGAATTAATCAATGAAGGTGAGCCCCTATTTTTTATTCTCGAGGACTAACAGGTATAGGAGTACGGTGGGACTTGGAATTGAGCTATTCTGAGGAAAATCTGATCCATTCATTTTTGATAGCAGAAGAACTAGTGAATTAGGCTTTTGTCTTGGTTATAATTTAAAAAAGGTATAAAAGATTTTATTAAAATTTTGCGACAGTGGCGACATCCCTATTTCTTATTTTTTACTAATTCTTTTCATCCCTCATAGAAATTCCGGCTTTATCTAAGGTTTCCTAAAATAAAGGGGTAAGCAGAGTATAACACGTTACGTTTTCGATGTTAGAGTGGTAATCAACAAATAAATGGGGTATTCTTCTGTACGTGGGGGCATCGCTAAAGTTGCTAATTTAGACGATGTCACGGAGTTTGTCCGAAGCTGTGGAAAGGGGCGTATATGGCAACTACGCCATTCTCAATTTTTGAGAATCGTCTTTGAGTTTAAAACGATGTCAGGTTGTAAATATTTTACGGGGCCGGGGAAATGAAAGTAGTTAGGCTGCTAGTAATAATCCTTATCATCGTCTCATTGGCAGGAACAGTCGTGGGAACTTCGATAATCCTATCAAATATATTGAAGTTCGAGACTACACTTGGATTACCAATCATTTTGACGAAGATAAAGGACCTTCCTCAGAATACTATGTATGGAGTTACTTATGAAATAAAAGTGAAGATAGAAGTGGTCAGAGATGTATCAGAAGCATATTTGATAATAGACATATCCGCAGCAGAAAATGGAACTAAAGTACCGTTAGATGAGCCATCGGCCATCATATTAGAATTCACTAATCCAGACACGAAAAAGACTAAGACAATAGAACTAACATCAGTTGACGGTGATTTGACAGGAACCTTGATGTCAAACTGGAACCTTACGGCTGGCTATGACAAGAATATGAAAATGGAATTGACATTCAACGATAATGCCCCAAGTGCAGATTATACGGCAAGCCTTTGGGTTCAGTCAGAGGCAGAACAGCCGCCACCTATAGTTCCCGACTACCAGACGTGGAGGGTGCAGGATACGGCACATGAGCTCGCGGGCATGCAGTCCCCGTGCATGGGGGGACACCCAGTCCAATGGGACGTAGATGACTATGCGTACGTCGTGTGCGCCGGCAACACCCACTACATCCTGCAGCACCCAGACTACCTCGATGGTCAGCCCTTCTCTCCGTGCATGGAGTACGGAGGGATGCCCTACGACATGGAAGAGCACGTCCTAGAGTAGGCTTAAAGCAACCAGCATCGAGCCTCAGTCCCAACAAGGGTGGCGTTCCACATGGGATTGACATACCATCTCTTAGCGAGAAGGAAGAGGTGCCGAAGTAGGGGGATCACGCGATATGAAGGGAGATTTTGTAGTTCAAGGATAAGAATCCAAGAACTGCAAAAAGGCTGACGTTATGGAGAAAAAGTTATGTGGAAGATTCTTTGGTATTTCTTTTACTGCTTGATGATTGGGTATTTCAGCTTGGCCATTGGCTATGTACGCACTAAGTCAGACAAAAAATGGCATTGCATCATTGGCTTGGCAGTAATGCTCGTTGGCACTTCGACAATTCTGTATGGAGTTTTTATACTACTCAATAATCCGGTGGGCTGGTTTCTTCTTGCATCCCCCATAATCGCACTCGGTATAATTTTCGCAATAGATAGCATTAAGTTAATAGTAGAAACAAGAGATACCATCGCGGTTTTACTGCTAGCATTTTCTCTGATTATACTTTTGATAATTTTCACAATACCAACGTCAGAAGAGCGCCTGACTATGTGGGTGACGCAAGTTACTGTCGTGTCTCTAGTAATAGTTTTAACGTCATTTTTTGCCGTTGGGATATCGGCACGTGGAATGAAAGTAAAAGGGAGGAAGTAGGATGACGGTCCCGCCCAGCGTATTGCACACTATTACGGCGGAGTTACATGTGGGGATGCTGACCCTCGCGGCCTTCTGCATTATTCTCATAGTTGTGACAAAGCTGTATTTGAAAATCTCTAGGAGTCTCAGGTGGGAGTTTGCTGTACTTGGGGGTCTTCGAGCTCGGTTAAATCGCTTGGCCGAAAAAATCATAGAATATGCTGAGCCGACATCGGTGGTGGCAACGCTGGGTGGAGTTATTGCCTTGGTGGTCTCAGCATACACAGGTTTCTTGATGGCCCCAGCAGGAACGATGGTGTATTCACCCCTCTTGATGAACAAGGTTATGATATCTATATTTGCCCTCGAGTTTTGGGTTATCCTCCTAATTATTCGGGCCAAATACGGCAGAAAAATATGGAATCACAGCCCACTTTCCATGGTATACACTGTCATTGGTTTGACTGCCTTCCTCTTTACAGTAGTAAGTGGAAGCTTGGGGGGACACTTGGCGGGAAAGGGCAGCGCTCTCGATCCCCTATATAACTTAGTAGGTGTTAATCCTGAGAATTTCTTTGCTTTGGGAACCTTTGGAATTTATGCCTTGATCGGCATATGCATCCTTGTGGGCATATTATTTGCATATATTTATCGGAAACCGAAAAAGGTGTCATTTTGGTGCCTTAGTTAAATCGGTTTTGGGGTGAGGGGGCTTTACACTTCGATATCATCCTTTTCCTGTGATTTCCTTGAGCTTTGATTCCAACTCCTTTATCCGTTTCTTCAGCTCGACCATCTTCAGCTCACGGCCAACTGCGACCCTAGCGAACTTCTCCAGCTCATTTACCCGCCGTTCGTTGGCCGCAGCCTTGAGCCTCTCCTCCTCCGCCCGCTTGCGCTCGGTGATATCGCGGAATATACCTTGGATTATTGGTTTTCCCCCAACTAAAGTTACAGAAGCAGTTATATGGACGGGCTTTATTTTTCCCGATTTGGTTATTACCTCTGCCTCCTCGTCAACAGCTCCTTCCCGTTCTATATGTTTTTTGAACATGTTGGCATAATATTCCGCTTTTTGTGGTGGATGGACCGTTGTTTGATGGCACCCTACAATCTCCTCTCTTTTTTTCTCCAAGAGGATTTCTGCCGCTTTATTGCAGTTAGTGATCAAGCCTGTCTTGGGATCTGCCCAGAAGATCGCATCCATTGCATTTTCAAATGCTAGCCTGAATTTTTCCTCGCTCTCCCGCAGCACCCTCTCCGCCCGCTTTAGCTCGGTGATGTCCCTTGCCACGGTAATAATGCCTGTTGACTTGCCTTCAGCATCTTTTACTAATGTCCAATTCATCAAAACAGGAAATTTTGTTCCATCTCTGCGGATAGCAATTGTCTCAATATCCCGAACAAGGCCTTCCTTCATCAATTTCGGCATTACTTCTTTCTCGATCCTTTGAGCATCCTCTTT
>JBHIFL010000155.1:0-4721 GCA_046761065.1 Candidatus Heimdallarchaeota archaeon | reverse complement strand
ATTTTGAAGATTTAGGGGTAGATGATAATGGTGAATATTTGATTCGTTTTTCTTATAGAGATTCCTTAAGCTTTTTGGATAGGCTAAAGGAAAAGATAAATATTTAAAATGGCTAACAGATTATTTTAACTGATTTTGAGATTAGATGGTCATTTTAACCAATATGAAATTCTAAAAAGGATTCTTGCAAGTTTTTTTCTTTAAATTGAATGTTGTAACAAATATGAGATAATCATCCATAATTTATTATAAAGTGGCTAATCTTACTATCTCTTATTATAGCTTTACAAAATAGATGGTGGTTCGGAAGCCCATGGTTCCAGCGAAGGACCATAGAATAGTGAAGTCTCTCGCGTATTCAGATTCCTCAAATACCTCAAACGGGTGAAAAGAATCCCATTCGGAAATTACCACAAATTTAACATTTTGTCCATAAATCGTACCCCATAAAACATCTTTACTCCATGTGTCAAACATTGGTATGAACGTAAACTTATTCTTAGTATACCACTTCCCCCAGTTTATCTGATGAGTCATAACTCGGTCCCCTTTTTCCGCGTATCCCTCTAAAAACAGATACGCTTTGCGCAAACTCTCATGATACCCCTGCCCCTGCACAATAGTTATTTGATCCAAGTATCGCGTATTATTCCGCATCACTAGAAAGAAAGTCGAAATGATTAGAATTGTGTAGATAAAAGCCATTCCTGCTCTTTTTATTTGATTAAACGTCTTTCGATTTTGTTTTGATGAAACTCTCCGGCGTTCCTTTCTCCTATTAGGGAGATCTTTGATTCTAAATAGGAGCGTCATCAGAAATTTTCGCATTCTAGCAACAACTTGGCGTATCTTGATTGGCAACTGTACTGGGTTGCTTTTCACCGACTTAAGGCCGTTCCGCCAACTCACAGCTTTTGCAATATTCAAAGGAGTTTTGCTTACGATTTTAACATGTTTTTTAGAGCTAATCCGATTTGCTAAGTCACAGAGTACGAACCAAGCTCCAAGGACGAGTGTTCCCGCAAGAATCAATTCTTCGAACACGAACCAGAAAAAGAGGCCAGAGTGTTTTGAGAGATTAAAGGCCGTAAAGAAACCACGGGCGATCGGATCCCACCAAAAAGGGGGCGTGTGGGTTATGACATGAATAGAACTCAAGCAAAGAGGTCCTAAGACTAGCCAGCAGTAATACGCCGATAGCTGGTTGTTCCTGAGTTTTAAGGTGATTCTTTGTTTGGGAGCGATTTGTGCAGAAGTGTTGATCAGGGCGATGCTAATTAACCAGACGAGGACCAGAGACTTATTGAAGGACCAGTTTCCAATTGGGAGTCTTCCAAAAAAAGAGTGGACGCTTTCAGAAACACTCCAATCGTGTATGTCCTTGGTGTTATGAAAATCTATTTCAAGTGGAAGACCTCTCCGGCTCATCCCTATGTGCATGTAAGTGGGGTCTGTTTGATTCCAATCGACAGTGACGTCCACCTCAAGATGTTTACGTGCGCTACCGTACGTGAAGATTATTTCAATTTCTTTAAGTAACTTACTAAACGTCCCCCACAATTGGTAGTTTCCAGCCGGTAATAAGGTTCCACCCTCGCTTTTTGATGGTGTCAGTTTATGATGATCGTCAGTCCAATTCACACGCCGCTGATAATCGAAGAATAAAAATCCAGTATAACTGATATTGAAAAAAATCGGCCGATCAATTAGGCGGTTCAATCCTCTCCATTTTAAATGGAAACTATATGACGAGAATGGGATACGGTGAGGCCAGACTGGGTAATGTCTTACAATCATAGTCATTGGCATACTTCCAAGAAACACATGGTCTGGATCTCTTGGTTGGAACAGATCCCAATCTATAAAGTAATGGTTCTGATTGGGAATGAAGTCAAGGACAAGATCGAACCCGTCAAAATCCTCCCCTAGGACCGTTCCATTAAACCTGAGGTAGTCATTGCCCTCTAAGTGGATTTTATCTCCGTCAGTGTTCTCACCCTCGACCAAATGGGCCATGCTGAGCTTGACATTAGTTCCCTGAAAATAGCCGCTGAATGTTTTGGGGGCTGCAAAATCATCCGTGATCCAACGGACAAACATTTCCACGCGGTCATTCGCGCGATCATTCGAAAACCAGACGTATAGGCCTGAAAAATTACCCGGGGTGTGTAACGGGTCTTTCATGAATATTTGTTCGGTGAATGGGGTGTTAATTAAATGCGCGTAGGACATCTTGGCCCAAATCCCCTCCTCGAACCTACCGATTTCCTCATGTGAAAGTAAATCGGGCGGGATGCCATAAGACACCTCTTGAATCGGGGGAGAATAGAAAAACGCATTTAAAAATTGGATTTGCGTCGAAAAGTTCGATATAACCAGGAACATGGTCGCCAAGGAGGCAAGAACGAAGGTTAAACTTCCCTTATCTCTCGTTCCTTTCCCAACCTTCAAGAATACCAGGACGGAAATCGCCCCACAGATCAGACTCATGCTCAAGTTGATTTTTTGCCATATTGCAAGACCCAGCAAGGTTGCAGTTACTGGCACAAACAGCTTCGTGTTCTTAACAGCGCGGATTGCATAGTCGAAGGAGGAGATTCCGCCTTGCAGGGCACGAATTTTATCTAAAAATAGAAATATCAAGCGAGCGAATTGGATGTAGATCGCTGGGATGAGGGGATAGAGATATCTGTCACTAACTTCAGTAACATGAATTCTTACAAAAGAGGGGCTAAGAACAAGCCAAACAAAGCCATAAGTGACGATCCAAGCTAACATATCGAAGGATCGGGTGCGCCTGTAGAGCAATGAGAGCAAAAAGACGGTGAGCAGGATCCACCGTTCGATTTCGTAATAGCGATTGATCGCTAGAGATGGACCCTCAAAAGATCCAGGGAATAGTATTTCCCTTATAAGATATCTTAAAGCTCCTGGTAGGGACTCATCTATTAGTCGTGGAAACAATAATGTCTTTATTAAAGCAGATAAAGTAGTGACATCCTGCCTGAGACCTAGCAGACTGGCAAACCGTTCTCTGAGGAATACTCCATTCAACGCTTCCTTACCGAAGGGTAAAAGGCCCAACCGTAATGCATCAAAGACAAATCCCCGGTACCACAAAAGAGCTATAACTACTGCGCTTAAAGGGACGATCAGTGCACTTCCAATCAGTTTCAGGGTTTCGCGGGGGGCAATTTCTTTTCTGACTACTCTCTTCAGCCCTAAAATCCCTACAATGGGGAAGACCGCAAAATATGACACTCTTGAGAAGGCGCCTAGCACGCAAAATAGGCCGCCCAAAAAACTGTACCTTTTAGCTTTGGTTTTGTTTTTGAACGCTTTCAAGAAAAAAAAGATAGTTGCCGCGAAAAAGAATGCACTGGGGATATCTGTGAGCGCATAATAGGATAGGAACTGGAAAAACCCGGAGAACATTAGGATCAGCATGGCTAGGATCCCGACGCGTTTGCTGTACACTTCTTTCCCGATATAGTAGGTAGTAACCAGAAGGCCGACGCCAAATAAATGAACCGCCCATCGGGCAACTTCCAAACTCACCCCAAATAGCCGGAAAAAGATCGAAACAATATAAAAGAAGAATATTTTATCCCCGTATAAAGGATAGACATAATAGTCCCCAGAGGCCCATCTGACGCTCCAGGCCAAGTACACGGCTTCATCAATAGTCACAAAATCTTGACCATAAACAAACCAAAAGAAGAGTAATATCAGGTATAGTGAACCGGATAGGAATGTCACTTTTGACAGATGTAAAAATCCCCCAAATCGCGGAGGCATTATCTTCTGTTGTTTCTTGTTGACCTCAGTTACTTTTAGTCGCAGAGGCATGAGGGCGCTTCCATGTTCGATGCCTTATAATAATTGTTATGCGCTTAAACTTTGGTTTCTCCAACAGGGTGTAGATCACCGTCGATAAAAGGTGGATCAACCGAGTTAAATTTGAATAAAATACTTCTCCATATAAAATCAAGACATTTTCATAACATTTGCTGATTTTGCATATTTTTCAGCAAGTTCTTCAAACTTATAAGTGTTTACATGTTCGAACCGTTGTACATCAATCAAGATTGCTCGTAAGAGATTCTTCTTGAAGATACACTCATATCCAGCATGGATATAGATAGTTACAAAAGTTTTGGTTCGTAATTTCTTTAGCTTCAACTTCTTTCTGAGAAAATCAATTACTTTTGATTCCGATATACTTGCTAACATTAATTCTTCAATTAATGGTTCAGAAATAGGTATCTGTAAAGTTTTAAGTGTTATCTTACCTATGTGGGGATAAAAAGCAGCATTTCCTCGAATATCACTTGAATAAATAAAACCCCATCTATTTTGAACCAGCAAACTACTTGGTGACCATTTAAAAGAAGGAGAAGCAAAACCGACAGGTCTTCTTCCCAAGATTCTCGTGAGGATCTGAATGCCTTTCTGGATATAGCTATCTATTTCTTCTTTTGACATTATATGAAAATAATTCGCCCAGCGATAATGATCATACCCGTGGAGTCCGACTTCGTGTCCCTTTCTCACAATTTCTTTAATGATGTCTTTTTGTGTTTCCATTAAGGGAGCAGGCAGCAATAATCCGTAAAGAATTTGTTTTAAACCATATCTCCTTATTTGGGGGGTTTTAAGAAATAACGTTTTTCGTTGGTGAATATGAAACAAATTCCTCCCCGTCCGATCGGGGCCTGTTG
>JBHIFL010000154.1:0-4737 GCA_046761065.1 Candidatus Heimdallarchaeota archaeon | reverse complement strand
TGGCTATGATCTAAATAAGATATGATTTATTACTATATTCTTAAAATCGAACCATGCTTCATTTGTGCTTAACGCAAAGAGGGCTAAAATGGATATTTTTTTAGTCGATTCTTTTACTTTTTCTAATACTAAAAACCAGTTTAAGTAATTCTGCAAATATTTAGTGGATACACCGTTAAATTGGTACATCCATTCTTTTAATCGTTTGGATAGATTATTCACATTTTGAACATGAAACACCTGATCTTTGACATATTGTCCTTTATTGGCCTTTATTTTTTGATGGTTTAATTCTTTTGAACGGGCAAAGGCGGTATAGCTTCGGTGACTGTCTGTACATAAGATGGTATCTTTTTCGATTTTATCTTCAAACACTCGCTCTAAGTCCTGTTTACTGATTCTGCCACGAGTTGCTATTTTCATATCTGCATGGCCATCTCGATCTCGGGAAACAACAACAGCCACGTGATCTTTATTGATCCCAGCTGTTGAAGCTTTACCACCTCGCTTGCGTGCAGGTCGCGTGAGATTTTTATTCCCTTTTTCAGACGCTAAAAAGAATATCTCATCACTCTCTAAGATTTTTTCAAACCGTTCTGCTGATACCGTTTTAAATGCACTAAGTATTTTATGACGCCAATCGAATGATGTCTGCAAGCCAATGCCAACTTCTTCGGCACATTTACGTAGCGAATAGCCCTTGAGCATGCATTGTAAATAATCAGCCCATTTATCTTTCTTTTTGAGCCAGGCCAGAGGTGTACCTGTTGTCTCACTGAAATTCTTACCACACGCTTTACAACGATATCGTTGAACACCTTTGTTTTTACCGTTCGCTTGAATAGCGTTACTTTTACAATGTGGACAATTGATCTGTTTTTTATCTTTAGGAGTTTGATTTATCAAATCTTCATTCAAGTTGTGTTGCATGAGTTCTAATAGAATGTGAATAATGTTTTCTTGCTCTTCTAACGAACTGTTTTTAAAATAGGTTATAAATTCATTGATTTCTACCATAAGGAAGTCCCTTTTGCTATTTTAACGTGATAGTAATAATATAGTAAATAATTCATATTTTGTCAAGAACAAAGCCAATAAAACTTAAAAGCAAGATAATGACTGCGTTTGACATTAGTTTTTTCATTGCGTTTCCTCCTCTATGTTAGTTAGTTAAAATATTATTTCTTTAATGAATTACTTCAGCAGCACCATCCTCTTCGTCTCCACAAAATCCCTGGCTCGAAGCCGATAGAAATACAAGCCACTTGCCAAGCCATCTGCCCGAAATTAAACGTTTTAATGCTCCCCAGTTTGGAATTCATCGACCAGAATGTGCGCTTTCTGTTCCAAGAAATCATAGATACTCAATAAAGCGTATACATTGCCAAACAATTGATACTTTATTTTAGTCGAGTCCTATTCCACCACAAAATGAGGTGTAAATGCCGTCACAATTGATTTTTTTCTAGATGCGGGACCATCGGCAATAGAATAAACGTTCGCACTGTTGTGAAATGGAAATGACAGCCTGCTGCGAACCATCTTGGGATTACTTCTCCTTCAAGATTTTCTCCACAGATCCGAGAATATCGTGGATACTAAAGACGAGGATCCATGCCTCACAAATAATACGCCAAAGTAAATTACCAAGAATGATTGCCCCGAGACCGATGAGAATCTTTACAGCACCTGGGATCCCTGGTATTTGGAAAGACATGACTATTCCACCAATTGTCAGAACAATCACACCCAGAATGTAAATGAACTTAATTATCGCGGTACTCACCATCTTACGAAAACCAAAAAAGTCCTTCATCTTTTGCCTCATTAATAAATTTGAATATGATTTCTCGATGATACTGCTTAATGTTGAGAGAGTTTTAGATTTCACGCTATTCAACGTCTGTTCAAATTGCTCGTGATGATAGCTTTCTTCTCCTTCGAAAGTCAAATAAAAACGGAGTGCTGCCAGTTCTCGCTCTATTCTCTGTTGATTTTTTCGAAAGCGACGCCTGTGCCTGTTGAGCCTTGTTCGTGCCTTCTGGAAATCCTCCTCACTCAACTTTCCTTGCTCGTAAGCGGTTTGGATTTCCCGCAACTCCGGGCACATTCCTCTTGCTTTGTCTGCAGATAGCTCCTTTCTACTTCCTTTTCCGATTGCTGTTCTTCGCCTTCCTCCTGTAACTTCTCGATCTGCATAGAAAGATCATCAATCTTCTCTGTGTATCGTTGGTGCAGCTTTTCGTATATATTTTCCGAAACCGTGTCTTTCACGGTTTCCAGATGCTTCAGCCTGTGCTGGAATTCCTTGAGTTGGAACTTAAACTTGGGTAATTGCCTTAAATCCTCTCGAATTTTGTCCCGATCAGATTTATGAATTTTTGTCATAAATATCTTCTTCCTCTTTCTTGACGCTCCCAGTTCTCATGGGCTACAGCGTTGTTGAGTTCAATACTATTTGAGCAATAGCATCCGCTTTGTCTCCACAAAATCCCCGGCTCGAAGTCGACAGAAATACAAACCACTTACCAGACCATCGGCCTCAAATTTGATACTATAACACCCGGTAAGTTGGAACTCATCCACCAGGGTGCGTACCTTTTGTCCTAGGAGGTTGTAGAGGCTCAGCCCGACGTGAACACCCTTTGGCAGTTGATAGCTAATCATGGTGGTGGGGTTGAAGGGGTTGGGATAGTTTTGCTTCAAGACGAAATGAGTTATAAGTGTTGTTACTCTATCCCCTTCTTCTACACCTATATCAACACCCCCTTCCCGATACACCGCTAAGCCGCCAGCGTAAGTCCCAATCCACTTGTTCCCCTGGGCATCTATGGCAAGAGCCGTGACATCGTCATCCAGCAGCCCGGAGTTAGTGGTGTTATACACCGTCCAGTTAGTGCCGTCAAACTTCGCCAGGCCACCTCCCCGAGTTCCAATCCAGATATTCCCCCGGGGTCACCAATGGTAAGTGCTGCAATATTGTCATTTGGTAGACCAGAGTTCCATCTTGTATACGCGGTCCAGCTTGACCCGTCAAACTTTGCCAACCCACCCCAATAAGTCCCAATCCATATGTTGCCCTGGGCATCGGTGGCAAGGGCCCGGACATCGTTATCCGGCAGCACGGAGTTATAGGTGTTAGCAACCTTCCAAGTTACCAAATCAAACTTCGCCAGGCCGTAATCAGTCCCAACCCATATATTCCCATGAGGATCAATTGCAAGAGCTGTAACATCGTTACTAGGGATACCGGAGTTACCAGTGTTAGCGATCGTCCAGTTAACTCCGTCAAACCTCACTAAGCCACCACCCCAAGTTCCAATCCATGTGTTCCCATGGGCATCGATGACAAGAGCCCGGACATCATTATCCGGCAGCCCGGTATTTTTAATCGTAAAGTTCATCCATTCGGGGTTTTGGGGTTGTGCCGTTACGGGAAATAGAAAAACAACAGCGGCAATGATACTCGCCAGAGTCAAGGCGAGTGAGCCTGAATAAGCAAAGCGTTTCATGGTAGCTCCTCCCTATTTTGTGAAGAATAGAATTTTCGTTTTTTTAATCTCAAAACTCATAGCTCATAGAGGTGCTTATCAGCAGATCGCCAGTTCGACCACTTACGACATTTGGCCCTTGTTGAAATATCAGTTCTCTATTCAATTCGGTGTCTATTCTAAAGCCCCCGAACCTGAATCCCAATCCTATGCGGACAGTATAGGAAGTCTGAGAGGGTTCGGAGCTTTTTGCTGTACTACTTATCCATCTATCCGCTACTTTGGTCTTTCCCTCTAATTCGGATGAGCTCCACCATATCTCATAACCTACTCCAAACCTTGCTGCTAGCCAATCTTTAGGCTTTACCGCAACGCCGGCTATGAGCTTGGGGAATGTGTACATGGCTTCTGTTTCGGTAGTCTTCACATCTTCCTCGTTAACCTTAATTTTTCTGGAATTGCGAACGAAATAAGCGCCAAGGAGTCCCAATACCTTTTCAGATGGTGCGATGTTAGCGCCAATCCCTAAAAGGCAGACTTATCTCCCCAGTCCTCTGTTTCTGTTTGCAAATCACCACCAACCATCGTCTTTGTAGTTACTTCCACGCTTGGAAACCCACCACTTCTAATCCAAATATTGGGGATCAGCGTGATCTGCTGATTTAAATTATAATAAAGCCTTCCACTTAAATCAAATCTAGTTCCCCCTTTGTTCTTTAATTCTGTTCCAGTTCCATCTTCATTCTTAAGAGATGAACCAAAGGAAAAAAGTGTCAATCCCGCGGTCAGATCTAAATTCATGTCCGTTCCTATCGTCATGGATAAGCCAGCATCAAAATTGGTCACACTACTCGAGCCTTCGGTTGTGGTTTGGTCGGTTTCTTGCTTTTCGCTGTTAGAGGCTCTGGAGAACTTTAGAGCTATTGCCATCTCTTCGACCTTCATTGCATATATCAGCTCCAGTTTGGGATTGGTATATGGACTGAGGTTCAAGCCAGTCATAGAAAAAATATATCCATAATCCGATATAAAATTTTCAAGGCTATATATATCTGCATGATACCTGTTTAACGAAAATCCAAGAACTCCAGGACCAACTTAAAATAAGCATAGACATATCCTGTTCCTCCTACATATTCTACTATGAGTCTGTTGGGAAAACCCAAAATGGTTGATGGATATACGTATGGATTGGTTTCATCTTTAAGAATATTGTCATCCGCCATTAATGAGTTTTTTCTCGTTT
>JBHIFL010000153.1:0-5140 GCA_046761065.1 Candidatus Heimdallarchaeota archaeon | reverse complement strand
GTTATGTGAACTCGATGTGGCAGCTTCAAGACCAGCCGTACAAGGGCGACGTGGTGAATTCGTACAATGATGGCCCTGCTGAACCCGGCGCAAGACCTCTTGGCCCGTTCTATGAGCTGGAAACATCGTCGCCAGCGGCACAGCTAAAACCAGGCGAAACAATATTCCACATACATCGTACATATCATCTTCAAGGCCCCGAAGCCGATCTTGATGCTGTTGCTCAAGCAACCCTCGGAGTGACGATAGCCGAAATAAAGTCGGTACTGTCGAAGTGATCATATATCTTACGGACTTCTGCCATCCTGGTGGCAAGTAGGCTTTTCTACGCGTGCATACTTATAAGAACTTGTAAACAAAGAAGTTATATCTGATAAGCAATTTTATCGAGTAGTTATCGGACGTGTCCTATAATAAATTGAAAATTTTTCTTGAATTGGTGCTCTCTGGTTTGGTATAAATATATATTGGAGTTTACGAACTCTAAATTTCCTGAGCACTGCTGTCCAGCAAGGTAGACGCCAGAGGTGTGGTCTTTGTGCCGCGGAACTGATATGTCTACATTTCAATTGACAGCTTATATTGGACCTTCGATAGGGTTTCACAAAATTAGAGATTGGGAAGGAAGTTTTTGATAAAGCGTATCTTGTCTTTGTAGCCAGATTTGGCCGCAGTGACAGCGACAAGCAGAACGGCAATATGGGCAATGGTGCAGTGATTAGCTGTAGCAGAAAGGCCTCTTACAGATGGATCTTGCATACATAGCGTAAGCAACCGAGAAGCCAGCCGTTCTGAACCCGTACGCATATTGTATTGTTCTTTGAAAAGTTCAGAACCGTAGTCAATACTCTTGCGGATGTCTCGGTCGGCTCGCAGATAGGTATAACAACCTTTGCCCTTTATAAAAGCTGGATGATTCCATGGACAACTCGGATGCTGTTTGGCAAACTTCTTGGAGTGGGTGACTGGACAGCAAAACTTTTTACGTATCTTGCCTCGGTCCTTGAATTTGCCCCAGTAGATCATCTCAAAGCCAGCGATACAAACAGGCTTGCCACAAGAAGAGAGCTTAACAGGCCTATGCAGTTGCCAACGATAGTTACGAGCGATACGTGGCTTTGCCTTCAGTTCGTCGATTATAAAAGAAAGGATTTCTTCGCTGTCATATATCGAATCACCCAGGACAAATTCCGGTGCCAGGCTAAAGGCATCTTGGGCTTGCTTAAATAGGGGAATAAACAGCTTGGGGTCAGCAACATTTGCGGGCTTAGTCAGCTCCACAACTGGAAGTTCGGAAGGCATATCAGTGATTACGTGATTACGATAACCCCAGAAGTAGGAAACCTTCTTTGTCGATGTCCTGAACTCTACCACCACTCCCAGCCGACAATCAGGGTCAGCTTTGGGTATGCGTTTTTTATCAAATCGATTTTTGACGTTGGTTTTGAGGTTGTTGTCTTTGACATTGGCGGGGATGGGATATGAGTCGATACTGAGAGTTTTCCCTGAGATTTCACCGATGGATATAAGTTCTCTAACCAGTGAGCTTCTGACCTTTTGAAAGATGGCGTTATCAGTGTCACGGAGGAAACAAGAGAATCGTTCCACCGGTGGCACGCAGGAGGGATCAAGGCCGCACTTGAGGGCAACACTGGGATTGTCGGCCAGTTCCAAGACCAAGTCAGACAGAGTAGGTAAGGCCTTAAGGCACTTGTAGATGAGGGCTCGCAATAACGCTGGTTTTGAGACAGGATTTCGTCCTGGTCCTTGAGTTTGATCAGCAAGTGCTGAAGTATCGAGATGGTCGAAGAGAATCTGATATTTCTTTAGCGGGTTAATATCCAACAGATGTTCGGCGGACAGTAACAGCTTTTGACTACGGTTGATAACAGACATAAAAATGGCCTCCAATTTTGTGAAAGTTCATTTTTCATGGAGATTTTTGATAGCGATTATACCCGGATAAGTTTAGTGGAGGTGAGATTGTAAAATCAGCAAGTTGCTGTATCCAAAGAAGAAGCGAGAAAGAAGGACCTTTGGATAAGAGGGTTTCACAAAATAGGTATGTAGAAAGTTTGTCCAAAAATTCACCTCCACCCTGTTTTCAATGGCTGGAAAAACGGGGAAATTGGTGATTTTAAGTGACGTAACCGCTTAAGTGGCAACGACTTAGCGAAGTGGAGGTGAAGTGACAGAATGCTGTTGTTGTAACATCTTATTATAAAAGGGCTTACGAATTTCGTGAAAGGCACTTCAAAGTAAATGAAGGGAGGTATTGCTATGGACAAACTTTATGAGCAATCGGAGACGGGTTGTTGTCCGAAATTTAATCCCGAGCCGTGGGATGAGAAAGAGATAACCCTCAAAGACAAATTATTTGTCAAAGACCATGTCAGAAGTTTTCTGCACATACCGCTGAACTTCGGCAAAGTCATGGTAAGAAATATGGAAAAGATCAAAAAGGCAGATGCTCTTGCATCTGAGCCGCTCCTGCTTTCGGATGAGAGCTCTCCTTGGGGAGCGGATGTTTATATTGCGGTGGCTAAGGAGGTGCCCGGAGCAGAGATGGCCAGAATATCTGGGACATATCTTTCCAAAGTCTTTGAAGGGCCTTACAAAAATGCCGGCAAGTGGGCGAAAGAAATGAAGGCCTACGTCAAATCGAAAGCCAAAGAAATTGAAAAAATGTACTTTTTCTATACCACCTGCCCAAAGTGTGCTAAAGTTTATGGTAAGAATTATACTGTTATACTGGCAAAGGTTTAGAGGAGTATCTTAAACGAGTCCGTCATGGCTTATGTACTTGCCGTAGAGATACCGTTTACAGCCATAACCATAATATTTATCGGTCTGGCTGCGGTTGTTGGTGCTCTTATCCGAAGAATAAGCAAAGATAAATGCCTGAAGGATTTCTCGCGGAACATGGTAACGCTCCAGGAAATATCCGGCAAGATAGTCTGGGGTAAATTGAGGGTGGAAAATACCGGGCTGGAGTTCATTTATCCTCAAAAACACAAAGACAAAGAAGGACACGATGAGACAAGCTATATTCTATATAAATACGAGTATCCTAATATTGCAGCCTTGATTCGTTTCCATGACGAGCTAAGTGAACGCAATAAAAAGGAAAGGGAGGAAGAATTGAAAAGGACCTACCATCCAACGCTGTTGCGAAGATTTGGAAGAAAAATAAAAAGTATCTTCAAAACAGTGCGAGACTCAGTGATAGAGGTGGTGAATCTATTAATCAGCCAGGCTAAAAAGGCTACTCCCGCGGGGACGGTACTAACTTCGCAGGATAAATATGTATCTCAGATGAAGCAAGAATTGATAAGTTCAGCAGGAACTTCTTACGAGCCTTTGCTGGAAAGATATATTGGGCATAAAGTTGTACTTGAATTGATTAAAGGTGATAAGATATCCGAACATTGCGGCGTACTAAAGGACTATACAGCCGAGTTTGTGGAAATCATGGATGTGGATTACAAATTGAAAGAAGATCAGCCGATTAGAAAAGCAGACTTGGTGGTGCCTCGCAAACTCAGCGTTATCCGACATCTCGGAGAATAATATTCGTATCTCGTATTGCTTGATGCGTATTGCGGCTAAAACCAAGCAAGCCACAGGGGACACCGAGAGGTTAAAAACTTATAAAGCTACTGCAGGAGACAGGTATCCAGATGACGGGAAGAAGAACAACCAACAGAGACGGTGACCATTCACGGTCAAGTCGAAGCAGTATTTTATTCTGTGTTTGACAAGAGAGCACGGATTTTTTTTATATCGTTTTCTATTTTATCTCTCGGTAAATCCAAAAACTCTGACATTTCATCAAATAGCTCGTCATTAAGCTCGATATCATAGCTTACCATGTTGGAATTACACTTACTACAAAAAGCTGTATCAACATAATTTATATTCTTATGAATCCTAAAGAAAATATTATCCAAATTGAGATTTTGTTTCATATGATATCGTATAATATCTTGATTTTCCTCTTCTTGCAGGTCATAGTCGCTATCAATTCTAAAAAGTCGTCTTTTGAAAGGTCCTTTATTGCCACAAGATTGACAGTTCACTGGGGCAAACCTGTTAAACTTCCTCGATTTTAGTAATTTTTTTGTCTCTTCTTTATTTAATTCTCGAATTGTAGTTTTTTTATCCATTAGTAAAATCCTTCGCATAAAAACTTCAACTGGCTAAATTGTAAACTCACAACGCCATGATGTAAAGCTGCAATTTGACGATGTAAATTAACAATGCAACGATGTGGACTTACAATGTCGCAATGTAAACTACTGAAGCCGTGTCATGACCAGCCCGATAAGGAAGAAAATGACACCCAGCCCGAACCAAAATGCGAAACCTCTACACATCCACTTCCAGGCCTCTGAACTCTTCCGACTATAACCTCTGGATTCAAGGGAATAGGCAATCAAGATTGGGATAAGAGCGAGGCTAAAGATAAAGAAGGCTATTCGTGAAGGTCAGGATAGTGGTAGGCTAGCAAGTTCCATTTGCTGGCCCCTCTTTCTTTTAATAGATTCTGCTATTGTTGATAAATCTGTGGGGCTCAGATTGTGATTTTCTAACTCTTTTTCAGCCGCTGCGATAGCATCTGGAACAAAACCATCTTCTTCGCCAAAATTGACAATTTCGTATAGCTCTTCATAAATTCGCTCCCTCATGGCTTTAGTGAAATCTCGACTATCCATATCCAGACTCTGAATAGCAAACTGTCTTTACAAAACTACCATCACTGTATTACTCGGTTCTCCTTCGCCGGTTTTATTCACCGCTATAACACGATATTCGAGTTCTGTTTTTTCCGGCTGGTCGGCCCAAGTGGCCTAACAATAATTACACAGGGATTTTAATATTATCTCGCAGAAACTCAGGCGCTAAATCAGCGCCGTTTTTCCATACGATAGTCTCTAACATAGGGTCAACCTTAAAAGACCTAAAAAGTTTCTTATCTTTTAGAGGCCCAAAAATTTCCCCAGTTAATTCCTGCTCTAAATCAACTTCCCCTTCGATGCCGTCGTTGAACTTAATCCAAATAACATAATCATGCAAATATTTAGCTTCTTTAACATGTAAAATCATAATTTTACCCCAAAGGATTAATCGCGAACAAAGC
>JBHIFL010000152.1:0-5161 GCA_046761065.1 Candidatus Heimdallarchaeota archaeon | reverse complement strand
AGTCGAAATCACGATAATTCGCTTCCTCGATTCGATGCCTCCCCTTTTTCGTCGGTGGCCTTAAAAAAACTATGCCCAGTCCACTGAAATTTTATGCAAAATCAAAGTAAGAGAATATTAAGTGGTTTCATAGTCGGAACGATCGATCTCTTTTGTGGGAAACGAAACTTCTAGGGTATGATCTCAAAGGATGTTACGGTCCAGTATCTTAGATTTCTCATTGATATTAATTATTTTAGAAGTCATACCTTCATGTAAATCATCGGGTACGCGCGGTCAACTGTCAGGAAAACGTTCAAATTGGTTTAGGTGTGTCAACTCAATGATTGACTTGTGTAGATTGACAATATGCATATACTTCATCCTAAGGAATGATGATTTCGGATATGAATATAGAGATTGTGCAATTTTCATTGAATGCTTGATTCTATAGGCTTTTATTGGAATGCTGGCCTTTTGAAAAAGATATATATGTGAAAAAGATTTGGAAACGACAAATTATGAGTAAGATGAGATTTGCCATAACTTTGGGGGATCCTTATTCAACGGAGAATTTGAAGATCGCAAAACAGCTGGGTTGCACAGACGTTATTGGCCATGGACCCCGAGTTGCTGCTGGATCTGATGTCTGGGAGTTCGGTGATTTAGTTAGAATGAAGAGGCGAGTTGAAGACTTCGGACTTAGGCTGGATGTGCTCGAAGAT
This sequence comes from Candidatus Heimdallarchaeota archaeon, assembly GCA_046761065.1. Lineage (GTDB taxonomy): Archaea > Asgardarchaeota > Wukongarchaeia > Wukongarchaeales > JBHIFL01 > JBHIFL01. The sequence goes on along the minus strand of JBHIFL010000152.1, from coordinate 4,457 downwards.
GGTCCTCCAATAGAGAAGATAATGCTGGACTTACCGGGCCGAGAAGAACAGATGGAAAACTTCTGCAAGTCTCTGGAGAACCTAGGCGCCGCGCATATACATACGATAAAACCCCAACATATGCCCCCTGGATGGCAGAAGGTGATGACTACATCAACATCTAAGCCTACGAGGGGAGGAGCCACATCAAGAGCCTTTGACTTCGACCTTATCGAAACCGCCCTGGTGACCGAGTACGGAGTGGTTACTGAGGAAGAGATGTGGGACAACCTCGCATACTTCCTCAAGGGGGTTCTTCCCACCGCTGAGGAAGCGGAGGTTCGTATAGCCCTTCATCCGGACGACCCGCCTATTTCCCCAATTCAAGGCTTCGCCAGAATCCTAAGAAGTGTTGAAGCGTTCGACCACATGCTCGAGATAGTGCCGAGCGACAACATCGGACTTCTTTTCTGCCAAGGATGCTTTGCCGAGATGGGTGTGGATATACCTGCTACAATACGTCACTTCGGAAAGAGGAATAAGATCTTCTTCGCCCACTTCAGAGATGTTAGAGGGACTGTTCCAAAGTTCCAAGAAGTCTTCCACGACGACGGCCCTACCGATATGTTCGCAGCAATGAAAGCATATTATGAAGTCGGCTTCGACGGTCCCATGAGACCAGACCACGGACCTACCATGGTAGGTGAGGAGGGAGAGGGACCATTAACGTCTGATTTTGGTGGGAGAATGAGCAAAAAATTCGCGCTGGGCTACATGAAAGGCCTCGCTGAAAGTGTCGAGAAGATGGGTTATTAGCTCCTTCCCTTCTAAAACTACTAATTCGGTTGCTTCGTGTCTCTCTGTCCAATCAAGGTGAAGGCGATAGGGAAAAGTCCATCCGAATGTAGAGGAATCTCGTAGACAACTGCAATAAAGTCACCTCTGTTGTTAGAATAGATGGTAAGGAATGCCTCAATTTGCCCTTCCTGAACACTACCGAGGTGACACATACAATGATCAGACATGTGCAAATCCCTTTATTATCACCAAAAATGATAAGAAAGAAGAGGTACTTAAGAACCGTGGCGCATAACCTACACAACTATTTCATCCAAGCTGCGTGGACTCAACACTTCATTACCCTTAAAATCAACCCAAGAGGAAGGGGATCAGAAGCCCCGGAGGGAGTAAGGGACGCTTAAGGAAGATGACTCCCATTATTTTAGGATACAGGCTCTCAATTACCCGAAAATTTTTATTAACGGATTTCTGATTTTTCAATGGAATTGATTCAATGGACAAACCGACTAAAAAAGGACGAGTGGCAAAGACTGATGAGGGCAAGCTTGTTCTAGTAAATGACAAAAACGAAGCGTATGTCGTAGATCAATCAATTATTGGCGTTTGGAATATGCTGGACGGAACCAAAACCGTAAATGATGTGACCCAAGATATAGCTCAGAGAATTGATGCCAAGCCAGAGCAGCTAGCACCTCAGATTAATGCAACTGTTGAGAAACTGAAAGAATTAGGTCTAATTATCTAATTTGGATTTCTCATTGTTCAAAAGTTATGACGTTCGAGCAGTTACTTCCAGGACATGTAAGCGTCCTGTGCGAATTTTAGCTATCGACGTTTTCAGTCAATTTTGCTGTAGCGGGCTATCTATTTTTTCCTTTTTTTTATGGCAATTCGTGTAATTACCAAATCATGTACTCGATATTGGGACTTCATTTTTTCGCCTTTTTTTCGGGTTTAGAGCGGTTCCCGGTGGTAGAAGACCTACAATTGTTAAGATAAATCATTGTTGAAATAATGAGGGAGGTGGTTAAAAATACATTGTCATTGGAACACCTCCCAAATTCGCAATATGAGATGCTCTTGACTTAATTCCACACATGCCACCGCGTGCACTAGCATCGCGCACAAATACATCAATATCTATGATTTTGCATAAAAATTCAGTGGACTGAACACCATTTTTTTAGAGCCGCCGACGAAAAGGGGGAGACACCAAATTGCTGAGGTAATGTGTCATGCTAGCAACTCGTTGTCTCCCCAGAAAGGAAGTCTTCTTTTTTAAAATGTTTTCCGGTGTTCACATCTTCCGCAAGCTCGGATTTCAAGTGCTCGATCAACCCATCGCGGCCTTCCAGGCCGATAAGTACAAGAAACACTACAAAACCTCCTCCGAGATCCTTACCCTTGTGAACATGAGCATCGAGAATGCCGATTCGCTCAAGGACATGATAGACGCCCTGAATGCGGATTCGCTCCTGCGTCAGGCCTTCGGCTACGTCAAGCCGATCCAGCAGTCCCAACTCTCCCGGGACCTGCGGCAGTGGGACTTGGGGATGTTCCAACAGATTTTACAAACCCTGCTGGAGCTGGCCAAGGCGCGCCAGGTGTTCAACGGCTTAACCCATGCGGAGTTGATCCAAAATCTTGCGGGCCTCGACCTGACCTTCCTGTTAGGGAAGCAGGTAGTGGCTCTCGACTCCACCTTCAAAATCCTGAACCCAACCACTTATCCCACAGTGGAATACGGGTACTGCACCCTGACAGGACGGAAAGAGCCCGGGCTCAAGGCCCATCTCGCTTTGAACGTCACAGTAGACGCTCCCATTGGACTGAAGGTGACCTCAGGCGCGGTCCATGACTCCACGCAGTTCACAGCCCTGCTCAGTTGGGTGAGCCGGGTGTTAGACCCAAAGGAGGTCATCCTGACCTACGACAAAGCATATTACAAGATCGATCGGTTCGACGAGCTGGGGAAGACGGGGTACTGGTTCGTCACCCCCTTAAAGAAGAACAGCCTGAATCGAGCCCGGATCTTAAGCTTTGAAGAGTACTCCCAGGACAATATCCGGGTCACAGATCGGGTGGTGCGGCTCAATACTGGAACCAATGAGTTGCGGGCGGTGCACCTGGCCAATCAAGCCACTGGCGAGGAGTTCCGCCTCCTGACCAATGTGAGGGACGCCGAGGCGACGACGCTCCAAAGCTTGTATGAGGCCCGTTGGCAAATTGAAATCCTGTTCCGGGCGGTGAAACAATGTTTCGGGCTAAAGACAAAACGGCCGATCGGACGGTCATTGAATGCCGTCATGGTTCAGATCTTTTGTGCGATCATAGCGTACTTAGCGCTCAGTATCTACCGGAGTCTGGTGTTCGGGGGAATGACGGTGTTTGAACTAAAGAGACAGATTAAATACGCAAGGAAAAGCTCATGCCAGGAATGTCACGCGGGAGAGTGGGGGAGGAGGTGTCGAGACCTGAACTTAACCCCAATGGAGGGGAATAAATTTTAATGCAAAATCAAAGATCAATATATAGAATTTCATGTTCCGAAACCCCAGCATCTGTCATCTTGTTGAGAGAAATGCACTTATCAACCGTCCAAAGATACCCTCTACCTGATGCTGTCATTGAAAATGCGCTTTCCACTCCGTTCCCATGACTTCAAATCCTTGCCGCTACCGAAGATTCGTTTTCGCTTTGGCCACCCACGGCGCTTGTTCAGTTACACCAAGGACACGACTCCTCTCTCCCAAATGGCCGCGAGTTTTCTTCGGAATCGTAGTCCGCATCCGCCAGATGCCCTTCCATGCACGGAAAGATCCACAAAATCTCCGTTCGACCTTCGTAGGCAACCTCATAACTTTAACTATTGTCTTTGACAATCAATTCTTTTGGGTGAAACTTCTAGGGTATATTCTATCAAATGGTGTATCGATCCAGTATCCTAGATTCCTCATTGAGACTAATTACTTAATAAGTCCTGTTAAAATGTCTTGAATGGATGAAATGAAAAATTGATAGGCTTACCGTCTGCCCAAGCCTCAAATCGTCCTTTTTGGTGCCTATATGCCATTGTTGAGATGATAAGACGATTATTTAGGTAGATTTCGATATATTCTCTGAACAATATTACCTTAATATTTTGAACTGCCCTAATATTTTTGACTAATTCTCTCTGCAGTTCTTGTTTGTCTTCTAAATACTGTAAAAGTATGAAATCCTGCTCCATTATTACTTCAAGGCCTTTCTGCTCTGAATTTTCCTCAGTAACGCGGAGACGTGCATTAACTTGTCGGCTCTCTGGGGGGATTGAAAGAGAAAAAAATCCGTTTTTGGCTTCTAAAACAGAATTAGATTCGAGATAGGACTCTATAGCAGAATACCAGCCTAGATATGGGATTCCTATCTTATCAAATTGTAAACTTTTGGGTTGTGCAAGCAGTCCTCGTACAATCTCACCAAAATCTGTATTACCCCAACGACATTTGACCGTATGTACTAATAGGCTCTCGTTCTTCGGCGTTATTACTATGCGTGGAGCATAATCGTAGGGTTGAGTTAAAATCCCGAGGAATTCAAACGGCCCCATGAGATCTGACGCACGATACGAACGTATCCGGCAATCGTTCGAAACTGAGACAAACATGTAATATGCATTGTTGATGCGATAAGTCACT
>JBHIFL010000151.1:0-5308 GCA_046761065.1 Candidatus Heimdallarchaeota archaeon | reverse complement strand
GCTGAAGAAGAGGAACCAACGGAACCAGCTGAAGAAGAGGAACCAACGGAACCAGAGGGATTTAAAGAAGGAGAAGTCGAAGGTCCCGAGTTGGTGCCGGGAGATAGAGATGTTCTGATCCAGCTTCTATTGAAAGCAGGAATGAGTGAAGAAGAAGCAGCCAGAGTTGTGGAGCAAGGCGAAGTAGAAGGGAATATTCAACGAATAATTATGGGAAGTATAAATGTCCCTGATGCAAAATTAGAATTACCGGAAATTCCTGAGGAAAGCCCCCTTATTGGTTTCAATCGGATACTAGAACGGTTACGCAATTTGGAACAGAATGTGTTTCAATTAGAATTCAATTTGTCCGCACTGTTAACCGATCTCTTTGGCCGAATGCGAGAACATGCGATCGAGCTGCGCGAAAATATTTCCGAACACCTTGCGAGTAGACTGAAGATGCGACTGTTCAAGAATTTTGTGGCCGAATCCTATCGAGACGTAATAAATACCGAGTTTGACTTGGCAGAGCGAAGAATTCTTTCTGACTGGCTTGGTGAAATTTCTTTTGCGTTCAATGAATATCGAGATGGAATCCGTGTAGCAGGAGCCTCTCTCCGAGGAACAGTGCTCGAGTCAGAAGAAGTTGTCCGAGCATTTATTGAGTCCTTAGAAAAAGGAAATAATAGTCTACGAGCAGAAATTCGCGAACTTTCCGCCGTAGTGGATAATAAAGAGAATGAACTGGATATAATGCGATACCAATTAGAAACGACGCGGGGTCTTGGGGATCTTGATCGAGAGCTTCGTGTAAAAGAGGGCGAGATTGAATATCTATTAGAACAAGTCCGAACGCTTGAAAGTGAGCGTCGTAACTTAGAAGGAAGGATAAAAACCCTAGAAGCCGAACAAGAAGTTGGGAAACGCAGTGAAGAAATGCTTACACGGCAACGCGAAACTCTAACACAACAAACAGCACGAATTGAAGAATTAGAACACCGCCTTGCGGACCTCCGCGCTGAACGAAACCAATTGAGTGAAATCCGCCAAAAAGCCGCTCGGCTTGAAGCTCTTGAAGGCATATTACATGAAAGAGATGAGGAGCTAAAAGAGCTCAGAAAACATCTTTCCAAGCGTGAAGGCGAGCTTTCGACAACCTTAGGTAAATATGATGCCGCCAAAGCAGAACTAAAGGCAACACAAGAACAAATTGGGGAGTTACAAAATGAATTAAAACAAATTAAAGACTTACAGAGAAAAGTTGCAGTTCTGGATCCCCTTCAAAGCACTTTGGAGGAAAAAGAGGCAGAATTAAAAGAATTACGAGCATTAAACTCCGCACAAGAATCTGAACTCACAGAATTGAAGGCAAAGTATGAGACTACACAGCAAGAAGTAGAGTCTGTAACTAAACAACTTAATGAAAAACGAACAGAGCTAAAAGAACTCAGATCTCAAGTAGAACGGGTTATCTATGCCGATGAGACTATTCGCGTGCAACGATCAGAACTTGAATCCCAAGCAGATCTTTTAACAGACCTTGCAGGAAAATTTGGTGCCCTTGAAGCCGAGTTAACCGCAAGAAAGGAGGAAATCCAAGCCCTCAAGGATGAGAACACTGAACTGCGAGAAAAAGTTAGTACGATCCCTAAAATTAAGCGCGAACTTGAACTTGTAAAAGAACAAGTACAAGCTAAAAAAGAACTTGTGAAACGTGAACAAGATAAAAGAATCGAGTTGGAACGCGAAATAGACCACCTTGAGCGTGCAGCAGAGGAACTGATCCCAGGCATGACACGTAGAAAGCTGGAGACTATAATCACCGAACATGCAACAATGGAAAAGACCTTCCGCAATTTCGAGCAGCTTTCCAAAACGGAACCCCGGCTTGAGATCTTATTTCTACTGTTAAAGCAACCGCCAGAAGCTATTCTTACCATAGATGAGATAACAAAAACTGTTGGGATTGTCCCAGCATTGGTCAGACGGTATATTGGAGAACTTGAGAAATTAGGTATAGTCAAGCAAGAAGATGAAAAAGTACTGTTGCTGGACTGATGTAGCTCATTAATAGAAGTCTAAATCAATGCTCACAAGCTCGAGATCGCACATATTCTCGAGTTCTTTCCCAACTTTTTGCCGGATGAACTCCTTAACATCATTTGGACCTTCATCTTCGAAAAAGTTCATGGTAAGTAAGATCTCCGCATCTCCATCAATAGTAAAATAGTCCAGTTCTAAATTGATCTGTCGGAAGGGATATTTTAACGCAAGATTTTCATTAGCCTCGAAGATTGTTGTATCTAACTCATCAAAGGTAATCCGTTCGAACCAAAGGGACCGATACACACAATGGAGAACCGCAAAACATCGATATACGTAATCGGACATATTGGAACTCCTCCATCAATAGATTATTCAAAAGGAAGTTTTTGTATCCAAATCTATTCAATGATACATCATCTTAGGAGTACGCTCCGTTCATCTTTCATTACCAAGAGTATTTCAGGAAGTTGTTAATCTTTGGATATCAAACTTTTTTATCTTTATAGGAGTTGGAATTGGTACTCGTTTGCTTCTTTAATAGGATCCTTAGAGCAAGTCCCTTGGTTTTCTGTGTTAGATGTTCATCGTCTTGCCCCATCGACAACCCCTCTAACCGTAAACGCCAGTCACTCACCTAAAATCATTGCTCACTCATTTTCGACCCCTAATTTACCTAATATCACTGAAGAGATCTCTTTACTACGAAAAAAACATAAACAAAATACCTTTTTCATTGCAGGAGGATCGCACCCGAGTGGAGATCCTCATGGAACTTTAAAGTTAGGGTTTGATGGAGTCCTCGTTGGAGAAGGTGAACAAAGCTTTATTGACTTACTTTATACCATTAAAGAAGGGATCCCTCTCGACGCGGCAGAAATTCCGGGACTACTCTTAGCCGAAGATTCGCACGATACGGAACCCACGCTCCCCCCTCCAATCGATCTTGATCGGTATCCCTCGTTTTCCAAAATGGAACACCTCTACCCTCCAATTGAAATCACTCGAGGATGTCCTTACTCTTGTTCTTATTGTCAAGTCCCACGACTTCATTCTAAAATGCGACATCGGAGTTTAAGTCGTGTCATTGAAATCGTTCACGCCTATCGAGATGTTTTTAGAAAAAAAAGAAGACAACCAACAGATATAAGGTTTATTACACCAAATGCCTTGACTTTTGCTAACTCACATCCACAAAAAGGGTTTGAAGCTATTGAACAACTTCTCAAAGATATCAGTTCGCTGCCTCAGACTCAGGTGTTCTTCGCTAGTTTTCCGTCTGAAATCCGGCCAGAATATCTTACTGAGGAAGCTGCCCTAATTATTCAGAAATATGCAGCTAACCGTGAAATCATAATTGGAGGACAAAGCGCAAGCGATGAGCTACTAAAATCGATTCAACGAGGCCATACAGCTGATACTATCGAAGAAGCCGTTGATATAGCCCTTCACTATCACCTCAAACCTCTTGTCGACTTTATCCTTGGCTTACCCCCAGAAACTCCTGAGGATCAAGCCCAAACAATGCAGCTGATTGAAACCTTGATTAAGAAGGGAGCTGTTCCCCGTATCCACCATTTTATCCCCTTAGCTGGAACACCATATTATACTATCCCTCCTGCTCCAGTAGCTTTAACACATAGAAAACGAATTGGCGAGTTAATGCGGACTGGAAAAGTTAAGGGAGCCTTTGAGCATCAGAGAACAATCGCATATCGAATTGTCAATTATATACGAAGAACAGAGAACTTAGGAAATTAAGTACCATCGTTGCTTAAATGTCAGATGTTCTCGTTCTGAAGTCGTTCAAGAAAGAGTTCACAACAAACACCATTCCGAAAAACCTTTCCATGGCAACCTGATCTTTCCCCTTCCTTAGTTAGACAATCCTTATTTTCTGTCCACACAAAAAATGGACAATCACCCATTTGCGAGGTGTAGAATGCGTTAGCTGGGGGTCCTAGGTTTTCTCGTTGGTTCATTTTCGCAAAGAAGGCATTCAGTTTATCAAAAAAGATATCCGCATCCTGAACGGGAAGCCGAAGGAGGTTGAATGCTCTTCGGAGGGTCAGATGAGCGAGTAAAGCAGCGATTTTTTCAGGAGGGGTGAGTGTCGATTTCAGAACGAGATGAACAGGAGAAATTCCCTCTTCTAAAGTACAAATAATAGAATATGCCGTTTCACCGGCAAGCTCTTCGTGTTCTAAGAAGTTTCTGTAGCTTTGCGATTGAAGGTGAAGTGGTAAAAATGCTTGGCTTTCTTCAATTGGCTTCAGAAAATATTGGTAAGGATTTTGTAGAAATTCCTTACTAACTATTGGTTCCACTTGGACTAGTGAATATTCACTGAAAAATCGTCCCAAAATAGCGCTTATTCCTTTAAAAATCGATAATTCTCCTCCTCCCCTTCTCCACTCGTCGATTTCTTCCTGATAGACTAATTCAATTTCCCGGAGTGCGTACTGCATTCGATCTCTTGCATATGCTTCTTTTTCTAGACTCCAATCACTGGCAACAAAGAAAATTCCTACTAGAGAGGCACACCACTCGACTAGGATCTTGGAATTACCTGCAGCGAAGCCCGTCAACTCATCTCTTTGATGGTCTTTTCCAGATCCAATAGCGATTGTAAAACTGGTAAGCAAATCTTTCAGATCTATAATTTTCTTTCTTTGCTCAAAATTAGATGTAACTGGAAATTCGTGAGTAAAAATACTTCGAGCGTCTTCACTCGTTGAAATTGAGATTAAGTAGATTCCAGAATCTTGATTTTGTTCCTGCAATTCGGGTCCCAACTGTCGTATGAAATTAACTCATCAAGTGGAGTAACGTAATATTGTCTCTATGTGATGAAGTTATGTCCATCCCACCATTTTAGATTAGTATAATAAATTCTTTAGACATAATTAAGGAATTTTACAGTCTATTCGTTTCATTTTCTACTTAAGTATTTATATTTGTAGAAAATACCGAATAACTCCCCAACTACGCCTCCAAAGATGGTACTGATCTATGACCAATCATTTAGAGTGAAACCGAGAGTCTAGACTTCAGGTAGATTTAATGCATCCAAATCTATACTATCTAGAATGTCGCCCTTAGCCATAACCGGGTCAAGAGGATTTGATTTTAATTCGATGATTTTATCTCAATTACTTAGCCCATCAATATTTGGGTCTTCAACTAGTAGATTCGTTTCTAACTCAATTTCATCTCTGTCACTTAACCTCAGTCTATTCGCAGAAATTTGGAGGGAGCTAGCGTCTATATTCAGGCCTCCAGT
>JBHIFL010000150.1:0-5373 GCA_046761065.1 Candidatus Heimdallarchaeota archaeon | reverse complement strand
TTGAGCTCTCCGCAGATCCTAACTAAAAGAGAACCCAAGAGAAAAGAGCACGCTCCTTGACACAACACCTATTGTTCAAGATCCCGAACAACCTCAACCGCACGGTCATCAACAAGAGGTTAGAGATCTTCCCAAGTCAATTGAGGCAACAGTGGATCAAATTCATTTAGGAGAAACGGTTCACAGTGAAATGACCCAACGATTCCAAAAATCGCTGGAAGAGAAGAAAGAATTTGGGGATGCACTCTCTAACTTATTTTCCGTTCATTTTTTACCTTAATTTTTTTCAATGATATTACAGCAATTATAGCACCAAGCGTGACAACTAATTCAAATCCGGGTATTCCTCCTTTTTTTACATCAACTGTTAAAGTAACTGGTGGAGACCCTTGAACTCCAGCCAATCTTCGAGGAGATATAAGAGTTTTATCTCCTAAAATTGTTTCAGCGGTTGCTCCTATATTGGCTGTATATTCAAGGATTAATCTAACAGTAATTGTGTCTCCGTCTTCGGCATTACTTGCATCTAAAGTTACTGATTTTTTCCCCCAACTACTCCAAGAAAGATGATTTGTAGAAAGAAACCCAGGACCCTTCACCGATAAATCACCCTTAAGCATTCCACTTAAATCTACAATAATACTTGCCAACTCCCCAATACCATAAATAGGCACAGAAATCGAGGACAATGGCGTATCGAAAGTAATACTTTCGCTACCATATTTTCCAAAATCCACCATTAACAATGCACTACCTTGTTGTACATCAAAAGTAATCGTTGTAGATCCTCCAGGCTCAACACTGTCACCAGACGTAGAAACATCAGTACTAAAACTCCCACTAGCCACTGATGTATTTACGCTATACGTTACATGTGTAGTAGTGTCAGCATTCGCTGGTGTATTCAGAACCAAAAGAATAGATGCACTCAAAAATAGAAATGCCACAAATATTCCTATAGCCTCTTTTGGTTTATTCATACCTCACATCCAAAACTCTGTCAGATATTTGAAATCGAATATTGAAAAACCTTTTTAAAAACTTTTCTAGTTATGGGATAAACTGGAACAAATTATGGAGATAAATGAGTGAGGGTTATAAAGCTAGGAACTACGAAATTTGAAACTGGAAAAAATGAAAAAACGTGTAAATCAGATACAGAGAAAACGCCAAAGCAGCTATATTTCATTGGCAAGGGGAATATTCAGGCTTCAACACTGTTTTTTGTGTCTTGTTGGGTGCATTCGCCTCCGGCGAATTTTATTTTGTGTTCCAGTCCCTCCATCCTTCCATTAAATGGGAGGACTCTTATTTAGGGGAGCTAAGTTTCTTCTCAAAAGTAGGCTCTGGAATAAGTCCGATTTTTATAGGAATCGGGTAAACGAGCAATCTAGAGAGTCATGATTCTTTCTAGGTCTTGAAAAGAGGAATGCGGGAAGTCTTCTCGCGTACATACCGCTTCCAGGTCAGTTGAATGAGGCGCGCCTTGATTTCTGGGCGGATCCCTCGCCTCACCGCCGGGAGAAGCTCCGTCACCCGGTTCGCTCCCACCCGGACTCTGAGAACTCCGATACCCTGACTTCGGGCGAACTTTAGTTGTTCTTCAATGGTTTCTTGAGTCAATACCGGTTCCGATAAGGTGCTATAAGTGAAGCGCGTCGTCGCACGCGGGATAGGGCATTTCCGGATCCTGATCGATCATTCGATAAGGCCATATGAACCCTCGCCAGACCACCTTCTAGAACGTATGATAATTCCTTTATGCCAGGATTTCGCACGAATTCTTAAGAAAGGGACAAAGAATGATACATGGATGCTTTTTCAAGGCTTTGAAAAGGAATGCGCTCGCGTAAGCAAATTCAGAGAACTTGAAAAAGATTGAATTGAGCGTTTTCCAAGAATTACGACTCAAGTTGGAAATGATAGCCTTGTTTGGGAAGCTGTAAAGAGGGATTAGAAAAATTCAAGGCTATGAAGACCCAGATTGGTTAAAAATCAAGAGGTACCTATCCAATGAACGGTAACAAGATATTTAATCCTTCAAAATACAACTCTATGAATGAACCCTTATGATTGATGTATGTAGATGATCTCTCCATAACACAAGGGCTGGGAAATGAGTGATATGGATCCAGCCAAGGTGAAGAGGGATTAAAGCTAAAAGCCTTCGGAAGATTGGCGGGGTTTGGGCAAAACGCTCCAACTTGGGTAAAGAGTGGCATGAGTAGTCCTCGGCGGGAGATGGTGGTGGCCGGTAATAGGCGTCTCGGTGCTGTCAACCCTCAAGAGGGAGACCACCCAATATGTCTAGTTACAACAAATCTTTAAAAGAGAAAACGGTAAGAACTTACTTAGTTATGTCTCGCATGTCTGCTCTGGTCAAAGAAAAACGGCAAGCGTTAGCTCATTTTGTGGAAGGGCTGCAGCTTAAGTCGGAGGCGATCTACCGCATTTATCTATTTGGTAGCGTGAGGAAAGGCACGCCCTCTCCGATGAGTGACATTGATCTGGTCATTGTGTACTTTGGAGATAAGGACGCTATCCTAGCAGATGTGTCGGAGAGCATGTTGCAAACGGCTATAGAGACTTCCCACCAGATCGAACCGGTTTTATATTCGCTTCCGGAGTTTCGTAGGGGGCAAGCCCACTCCTTCTTTTTAAACCAAGTACAAATAAGCGCAGATGTGATATGGGTGAATGACAAAATAAAGCAGAAAGAAATTCAGGCCTTACGGAACCTTGCCGAAGAATTCCTCATGGGAGCCAAAGAAAATTTGCGTGAAGAGCGTCTTCGGATTGCGATTGATGCCGGGTATAATGCCATAGAATTGTGTGTGAAAGCACTCCTTTTACTTAAGATGGACGAATTACCGAGTTCTCATGGTGGAATTCTCACGAAATTTGGAGAATTATACATTAAATCTAATGAAATTCAACGCGAGCTTGGGCGTAGGATTAATCAAGCGATTATCTTACGTAGCAAAGCTCGATATGACACACTTGCGGTTTTTACCCTCGAAGACGGAGAGTTTATTATTCAAACCGCTGATTCTCTTTTTCAAGAAGTGGAAAAATGTTGTTAAGTTGGAAATGGTTCTGGAGAACTAAACTAATCCATTGACATCTTATAGTATAGCGCTTAAATAAGAGGTGCCACTATTTTTTTCATTCGGTAGCTCATAATTGCTTCGATCGTACGTTCCTATTATTTTTCCCAGCCCTAGGAACCAATGTAGATTTTCTCGCACGACCACAATAGACAAAATTGTTACCAGAAAAATGGACTTTCTTCTGGTGGACTTATGGAAGTTATTGGAAAGGAGGGATCTAAAGGCGAACTTTTTCCTCTGAAGAAATTGCGAGACACCTTGGGTCTAAAAAATAACCAAAAGGTGTTCTATAAAATTCGGCATGGAAAATTAGTTGTAGAACCGATTTTCCCCCCGGAGGAACTGCTGATAATGAGGGGGATCTTCAATTATACCACTGGAGGAAGAGTTTCCTTCCTCCTATAGAAGCTTTTCGGCTCAGAGGAGGCATGAAAAAAGGGTTTGTACAAGGCCGGAGCGGGTTTTTAGAGAAGCGGGTCAAAGAAGCCAGCTGGACCATGAAACAAGTGAGAAACAACTCCCCTAAAAAAATTTTTTAGGATCAATACTGCTCCACATCATTGATCCTAAAAATTTTAGGACCTCTTTGCCAATGAAATGAATATTTTGTGGGTAGGGGATAGCGGAGCTCCATCCATGATCCGTCACTAAAATGTAAACGCAGTCGATCAGGTTCAATTGCAGGTGGTTGGGTTAGGATATGTCGGAATTCTTCTTCGGCTACTTGCCCTAACTGTCTCAAGCGATCTCTGATGGAAGTCATAGCTTTGTCAACTCTTGGATTTTGGAGATCAAGGTTGCCGAAAGTTCTTCCATATCCAATTGAAAGGGTAGCGCAGAGAGATAATTTTCATAGGTGGGGTGTTCTGGCACGCTACCTTCTTCAATTTTCTTCTCTAGCGCATCCAAATTGGAAACATTATATTGTTGAAGGGTTTTCTTAATTCTGACTTTCAGGTCTGCGATTTCTCGAGCGAGTAAATAAATTTCAAGTTCTAATTTCTGTTCGGGTTTGGCGACAATGTCTCGTTCGATCTCCCTGGGGATCCCCATATCAATTCGTTAAATTGTCTTCTTAATCATTTCTTCAGGTGATTTCAGTAATAGCATTGAATGAAATAAATAACTTTTGAGTTCTAATTTCTATTCAGATTAAGAATCACTGCTCGTTCTAGTGCTTTTGATAGGAATTCCGTCAAATTTGTCGTATCCCAGAGGAATCACTGACCTAATCTGGTTTAGAGAGCCTGCTGGCTTTGAAACGGGCAAAAACTTTAAATTGAGGCGTGAAAAATTAAGGCATCGTGGGAGTAGTTCATTAAGACACATAAGTAATCGATATTCACTTTAGTTCAAACCATTCATTCTTTCTTAATGTATTTAGCGATCTCATCGATGGTAAGGATATCTACCCCTTTCCCTCTCTCTTATATGTAATCTTCTTTACCAAGGTCAAATTGCTGTAGAAACCGGATCATAAATACTGGGCTTAAAGATGAGACCAAAGCCTTCAAACCTTTCATACGAATTTCATTAGTGCTTAAAATCGTCAAAATACTTCCATTAGCCAATTTAAGGTGTTCCTTTTTTGCGGATGAATTTCTAGTTCGATCAAGAATAAGTAAAAACGAACTATTTGAGGATCGGGACGCAACACAAGGCTATGATTTGTACATGACTTTGCCCTTTTCTAAGACTTCCATAATAAATGCATTTTTTCTGCGTTTCATCTCAGCAAACTCTTCTGGTGTGTAACCAACAGGTTCAATTGGTATTTTAAACGTGTTTATATCCATTAAAGTGCCGATTCGCTCAAGAAAATCTATTTTAAAATTAGCGACAACGAGGATGTCGATATCTGAGCCTTCGTTTATGTCGCCAGTCGCAAAGGAGCCAAATAGGATAACAAGGTGAGGAGTTAACCTTTTGACCACCTCGTTTATGTAATCTGTTATTTTTCTAAAAATTTCCTCACGTTGTTCAATATTGACTCTGCGTAGCTTAAACATTTTTTGGCAATCTCCTCAGTATAGTATTTGTACGCTGGTCCTCTCGGGTAAAAGTTGGGATATCTTGAACCTATATAGTGTCGGTCGAGTTCTTTTCCTTGATCGATAAACTGTTTGAAGGTCGTGTCATGATTCGATGATTCTTCTAGAAGTTCAGTTACAGAGTGCGTTATTAATGCTCTAAATCCCTTAACGTATAAGAATCCTTTTAACGCTTTTTCTGCAGATTGCTGAGCGAAAAATGCACTTGCATA
>JBHIFL010000149.1:0-5419 GCA_046761065.1 Candidatus Heimdallarchaeota archaeon | reverse complement strand
CTAGTCACATTCCATATTATCCGAAATTCGAAAGTTGGGAATATAACTTTTACAGAAGTTTATCAAAATATCAGCTGAAAGATGCATTCCGTTATTTGAACCCTAGAGTGCAAGAATACAGTTGGATGGGAAGGACAGGCGATGGTTACCGTTACGATCATTGTTTTGTTTCAGAAAGACTTCTTCCACTTATTAAAGAATGTTATTACCTTCATGAACCTAGAAAGGTCAGAATAAGCGATCACTCGGCTATGTATATGAAAATGACTTCGCTTGAAGGTTCTTAAATCTAGCAAGCGTGAATGGAGTTATATCTGGAACAACATTTCAAGAGATGAGCTAATTCAGATGCTACGGAAAGGGTGATTCGCGATCTCGCAAGTCATACCACCGAGTCCCTCCGCGAGCACTTACTAAGTGTGGCCAACTGAGTGTTGTTCTTTCTCTGTTTCTCAATGAGCACTTCTCTGTTTCTCGATATTGTTTCTCAATGAGAAGTATCGTGTCAAGAAAATAATCGGGAAAACTTAAGAATATCTGAGACAAGCTTAACTTAATTGATTTGAACTAAAGGAATGGGACGGGATGTGTGAAACCAAAGAAGATACCCTATACATCATCACTGAAGATGTTGAAACACTCCTAGCTGAAATCATAGACTTAATTCAGAATCAAATCCAAACAACTGAATTACGGCTTGAAGCCATCGCCGAAAGTTCGATGATCCTCGCGAACTTAGGTTTACACGAAAGAGCACGCGAATTGCTGCTTCAAACAATCTCTATAGTAAAGACATCCAAAGATCCGAGGTTATGGTATGATCTTCGGCCTTGGGCGCTAGTTTCTGAAGCCCTTCTGGATCTTGGGGAGGATCGATGGGCACATGAAATTGCGAAGAAGGCTCTTCAGTCGAATAAGAATGGGATTAATGCCCATTACATTGCAAGAATTGCCCAGCGATTGGGGAATCTTAGTCTTTTGGAAGATAGTATCAATTCGCTTAACAAGATCACTGACAAGTTTAGGTGTATTGAAGCCATCCTTGATGTCATTAACATACTAATTGAGATGGGTCAACACACTTTGACAGTTGAATTACTTAATTGGGCGTATTCTACTCAACTAAGTCATCTGGAGAATCCGGAAGAATTTCAGCGAATGGGAAGGATCACAATATTTCTTGCAAACTTAGGAAAAAAAATGGAAGCATTACAATTACTCCAGAACATCGTTCCTCAGGCGCACCAGATGCAACATATATGGAGCCGAGCCCGAGCCCTCGGATTTTTAGTTGTGGCTTTTCTCGACTTAAGAGAAATTGCACAAGCAAGAAGATTACTTGATGCAGCAATTAAGACGGTTGAAGGCGTTGAGCCTAAGCGGCCATATAGTTGCGAGGTACGACTGGATATTGCGAAGGCGTTAGCTCTCCATGACTATGATGAACTTGCGTTCCAGTTAGTCCGAGCCGTAGAGCCAAATCTCGCAAAATTGAATGACAAAGACAGAGCTTTCTGTTCGATCCGCTTTGCAGATGTCCTCTTTTCTCTTAAAAATGAAGCGGATGCCGAGAATTACCTGAATAAAGTGTTTTCAATTATTGAATTTCAATCCTATGAGTCAATCAACCATGTCCTTGTAACTCAGCTGGCACACCGAATAACGCAACCTGAAAGACTCATGAGGCTTAAGCGTTTGATCCAAAATATGAACATCGTCCAACATCCTAGCAAGACAGCTGAAGCCCTGGCTGCAATTGGATGTAAAACGTTGGACAAAGCACTGCTGCTCGAGGTCCGGGACGTAGTGCAGGACGACCAAACAATGGCCCTCGTTGTGAAAGGTCTATTGCACTGTGCCCAAAATGATGCGTTTGTCTCGATTAAGGGCCAGCAAGCGGCCTTGGACGAGATCAAAGCGCAGCTTGAAATGCTGGAAACCCAGGTGCGGTTGGGATTTAAAATCATTGATGAAACAAAAAATATTGAAGAGTTACGGGAATGGAGCACAAATTTGATCAAGTATCATGACGAACTCAAGGGACTTGATCTTAGGAAATTTGGCAAATTTCCTCAGCTAGTTTCTCGTTTGAAGGGATGGGAAGATACCCAAAACCTTTGGCAAGACCTCCATGATACACTCAGAAATGTTTCCGACATTATAATCACCCGACTGACGGCGGTGAAGAGTGAAGCCATTCTGGAGGAACTCTCTCAACGCATTGAAGGGGTTCAACAGGACATAAAACAACATGATAGAGCTATTAGCGAAAAAATAGATGCCCACGATCGGAAGACAGAAGTTGCCCATGAAAAGCTTCAAACACTTCTTGTCGATTTCAGAACCCAGCTTTCTGTGATGATTGATTCCATCGGGGAATCTCTCAATTGGTCGTTGTCCGAAACAACCCGTGTAAAAAACATGGTTATTTCTATCCATCGCGATCAGGTAGCTTATCAAGAGAAGATTGAACAACTGCTACAGGTAAGAGGGGACTTCCCACAAATCGATGCGATTGTTTCACAACTAGAGCAAATAGAATCCAATCTACCTAAAAGTACCATAAGTCAGATAAAAAAAGAATGGCAGGCAATGAAGGATAATGAGTCGAGGCAAGGGAAATTGCTGCGCCTTCTGAAAATCATTATGCTAGGTGCAAAATCTGGTGCGAAGGTCCTCGTCCCGAAATTACTCTGGCTTGTGATTCCTGGATTTTGAGCATTTTTCAAGAATTTCATATTTCCCAATCAAACACTAAGATTTACATGCTTTATATGAGATCTTAAACCATATTAATATCCCTTTTTTAATCTTAATTATATTAAGACCACGGACTCCCTAGGTGTTCAATATTCGTTCTAATTTATTATCAAGCACTATGTCTCCTGAAGATGTCATCATGAAAGGAACTCGTAATTCTTCGAGGTTGTCGGCTAACTCAGGATTTTTTGCTTTCCAATCCTTGAATCGATCATTAGTTACGATGAGGCCGCCTTTCTTGAGAGCATAGCTAATTAGAAAGACGTCATCACTGCGCCCAGCGGGAGTCTCTACGAGTTTCTTCTTTTGGAGGAGTTTATTGAAGAATTCAGGATCATCAATATCATATTTAAGAGCACTACTGACAAAGATCTCGATTTGTTGTGCTTCTAACTTCTCAATTTTCACTCGGATACGTTGAAGCATGTCTACAGAAGCTTTTTCGCCTTTGTCACGGGATTTTCCATGCCAAGCAACATTGTTACCGTCTACGACCACAAGTTTGGTTATTTCTGGAGGTGGGAATGAAGGTTTTCCGCTTTCGCGCTCTTTAAGCAATGTCAGCGCTTCTTTTGCCGCGTTTACTACTATCTGAGAGGGATCTTGAATTAGATCTATTAAGTCGCTTAGAAGATCCGTTGAACCAAATTGTCCTAAAATTTTAATATTTGATGCACGTAAAACATTTGGTAGGTCTCGATCACGCGCTATGTTCACACAAAACTCCAGATTATCCTTAAACACGAGTCCTAGATGCTCTCCGAAGTGTTCTAGCTGCTCAACCATCTTTTTTTCATTTCGAATTGAAGGAGATTTTAGCCAGTCGAGGAGAATCTCAACGGCTTCGCAATGGGATGATGAAATGTGGGGAACAAGGCGATCCAGAAATGTAGGAGGTTCAAGTCCCATTGCTAACCAACGGGCTAAATCATTCACTGGAAGATTCGCTGCGGGTGGAAGGGAAAGCAGCACAAGGAATTCTATCATCTTTGGAAATCCCTTTGGAGTGGTCACTTGTGCGACAAGTTGGTGCTCCGCTGCAGTAAGTTCCGCTACCAAATGGGGAACAATCAGTTCAGATGGGAGTTTCCTGGCGAGCCCTTCCCAATACTCTAACTCTTCAGTATCCATCGACTCCTTCAAAATAATAGCACTTACAACATCGGGAGCAACTAATTCGGGATGTTTACTAACGAGAATAGGACGTAATATCCTCCGAGCTAGAGGATCAGCTTGATAAAGGTCATATAGAAATGGTTCAGCTTCGGGATCAGGGGATCGGGCCATGAGTTCAATCAACAATTCCACAGAGTTGTCGCTGGATCTCCCTTCCCTCTTCCGGAGAAGTGTAAGAAATTGAGAGTGATAATTACGCCCACTACTATCACCACGAATATCAGCAGGTGTCAATTTTGCTAAATCCTGATATGCTCGTTTGAGAAGTGAAAATGGTGGATCATATACTGATTGGTCCAAAATCAGTTCAAGAACGTCTTTAAGCAACGATGGGATTGTCTGACCTAGCTTGAAACCTGCCGGTTCTAGATAGCTTGCAAGGCGCAGAACAGCTTCTACACGCTGAGCAAATAAAGGATCCTCTGGAGAAAGTTCGAAATCTTTAATATTAAGACGATGGCGCATCCCCAATCAAACTCCACTTTTATATTGAGGTTAATAACGCTATAAAGATTTCTCCAACTCAAGAAAAAATCTGAAATATAGAGAACTCCTATCTATCAAGGATTACAATTATTCTTTAATATTGGAGATGACTATTTACTACCCAAATAATAAATTGGGATTGTTTTTCGATTTTGTGAAATGTTTTTCTATAACTTAAGGAACCGGATGGCAAACCCGGTCCTGTCGCGGTGGACGATCTTCGGGTCAAAAATAGGATTAAATATGATAAAAAAGTGAAATATTTTAAGAATATCACAAACGGATGGTGTATGTTCTCTGTTCTTCAAGGAATTTGAGGTGTGGAGTTATTAGAGTAAATGGCGTGTATGAGTTGAATTCCGTTCCACACCCTCATTTATTCTACCTTCTCACCAATATTGTCCCATAATCTTTCGTTCAAAATCCGTATAAAAGGGCTTGAACAGCTCGCGCACTTTTTTTGAATCTCCGGGTCTCTCTTCTTCCGTTCATATCCGAGTAAATCCGACTTGGCTAGGGATAAATGCTTCAAAGAAGTTGGCTCCCGGAAACATGTTGCGTATTTGTTTTTCATAAGTCGGGATTTTGGATTCTCGTCTATACTGCGTTTCCACTATGTTATACAGGAAATAGAGCTTATTTACGAATTCTTCTTCACTGAGTTCATATTTTGCCGCGGTCTCTTGCAACTTTTTTATCATTTGGAGTGTTCTTCCAAGGTCGTTGATAGTAAGTCGAAGTGGCACAATATAGGCATCTGACGCATGGATAGTAGTTAGGGCATAGGTTAGTCCATAACATGGGATATTATCAATCAGCAGATACTCGTAGTTGAAGGTTTTCGGAATATATCCTAAGGCTTCCTTGAGCTTTTTCTCACTATGCCCGGCAGTCGGCGTATGCCAGATCTTACCCATCACATCCTCCAATCGAATACTCGACGCAATAAACTCAAGGGTAACTCCTTGAAAAGACACTCTCGATAAAAAGTGCTTAA
>JBHIFL010000148.1:0-5454 GCA_046761065.1 Candidatus Heimdallarchaeota archaeon | reverse complement strand
GGGGTCAAATGAAACGGAGGCTGGAAATGAGGTTCCACAAAAACTTTACAGAACCCAGAGTGAATTATAAATCCAGAATAATACCCCAGCTCCGTATCCTGGCAATACCTTAACGCAAATTCTCCCAAGCAAACTTGTTGAATTAGATCCAGAAGGAAATATCATTTGGAACTATACTTGTACGCTTTACGGACTAACGGGTGTGATCTTTGATGCCGAACTACTGCCCAATGGACATATTCTCTATGCAGGTAACTTTGGAGAGGATCTCCCACAATTCTTAGGGAAAAATTTACACAGCCAAATTACAGAAATAACAAGAACAGGAGAAATTATTTGGACCTACGATCTGTATTGGAGGTTTGTGAAGAATCACGAGGTTCACGACGTGGATAAACTCGAAAATGGCAATATTCTAATTGCAGATACGAGTCAAGACCGGGTTATTGAAGTTACCATGGACCATAAGATTGTTTGGGAGTGGAGAGCTATCGATTGGTTCGACCCACCAAGTGATTGGGATCCTTATAATGCTATTAATAATGATTGGACTCATTTAAATGATGTGGATCGACTCCCCAACGGTCACACCCTTATTTCCCTCAGAAATCTTCACAAAATCATCGAAGTGAATGAATCTGGCCACATTGTGTGGTCTTGGGGAAACCTAACAGTCCTTGGGGAACCACATAACCCGGATAAATTACTGAATGGAAACGTGTTGATTTGCGATTCGGGGCGTAATCGGATCATCGAAGTAAACCCCACAACAAATGAAATCGTTTGGCAGTATGAGGGGATGCTTCTTTGGCCCCGGGATGCGGACAGGTTACCTAATGGCAATACATTGATTGCTGATTCAAATAATAACCGAGTAATCGAAATTACACCGGAGGGAGAGATTGTATGGGAGCGAACGGGCTTGAAGCAGGTTTATGAAGCAGACAGATTGAACACCGTCCCCCCAATACTCTCAATTGACTCACCACGAAATCAGACTTATAATACAGCTCATCCCATTGAGGTGGGCCTGTCAAGTCCCGACTGGGAATTAAATACACTTTGGTTCCGCATTCATGATGATACGAATGATATCTGGGTCGATCCTGCGAACGTCACGTGGGACAGAATAGTCCAGAGGGAGCTCCCTCCGGGCAGTTATACCTTCTTTGCCTATGCGAATGATACCACCGATTGGTGGCAAGGCGATGATGTTCATCTTTCTCTAACTACCACAGCTTCTGTCTCCTTCACCGTTGTGGAGCACGATGTCACAGTTCGCATGACTGAGATTGCGGATAAATGGGGTACTACCGTGCAGGTAGAACAAGGCCAACAGGTGTCTGTGTTCATCAATGTGACAAATCAAGGGTGTGTCGAGGAAAAGGTTCAAGTGAATTTTACAGCCAATATGCGAGATCCAGATCCCGTGATGGTGACAACTACCTTAAACAATAGCTCCATTAGCTCGCAAATAGTAATAGTGGCAGCTGGAACCTCTCAGATCATCACATTTGAGTGGAACACGATTGAAATACCCATTGGTATGTATGAACTGGTTGCAACAGCTGATACCATTCAAGAGGAGGTCAATACCACCGACAACTCGACGTCAGTAATGATCCTAATCATAGAATCTCCAACAGTGCATGAATTATATGTAACAAAATTCATGAGAAAAATTGTGACTATAGAAATTATCTTTATCCTGTTTTTCACCAGTTGGCGGATCTATGTGCTCAAAAACCACAGGAAAGACTAATCCAAATCGTGGAATGTTATGAAAAAAGATGTTTAACATAAAAATTGTAAAATTTATAGCCTATTGGGAACCGATATCCTGTACAATCAACCATCTTAGCTGGACTTTTGCTCAACTCCTGATAGGTGGATAGCCAGTTTGACAAATAAGAACATTTATACCCAAATGGTTATTGTGAATGGAATTGCAAAAGCGATCAATTAAAGAAGTTCAAAAATTTGAATTGGAAAAAATCTGATAAACTTCCTGTAATGTATTTTACCATACTTAGTAACTCTATTAAACAGGTAGATAGCGCTTCATTAAACAAAAAGGCAGTGTTCTATACCACTGTAGGAGAGATATTGATGCAAAAACTTAGAAAATACGTTCCTCTTCTCTGCTTGATCCTAATTCAATTAAATCCCGCATTTACGATATACAAAGAGCGTATCGATTTGCTAGGAGGTGCGATCGACCAAGCAACTATTCCTTCAATTCAAACATCAGTTGAATTACAAAAAAACATTTTTGAAAGCACTGAAATGCGGCTTACAAATAGCGCTTACTATTCTGAGAATCCAAGGATAAAAATTGATACGCGAGGTAATATTCACATCGTATGGCAAGACGGAAAAGCGTCTCCCGTGAATCCAACCGACTATACCCTAACGTATGGCATTTATTACAAAAAATTTGATGGAACTAACTGGAGTGAGGATCTGAATTTATCAGAAGAACCTACCGCCTCCTACCCAGTTCTTGATATAGACTCTCACAATCGAATCCATGTGATATGGCAAGATTCTAGGGCAGGAGACACGGTTGATCTCTTCTATAAAACATATAATGAAGCAGGATGGAGTGCCAATCAACAAATTACTCATGGGAAAGGAATTTTACCTGGGAGTGGACTTGCGGAACGTCCCACCTTAACAGTTGATCACCAAAACCAATTGCATTGCGCCTGGGGTGACAATAGGATCAGCATGAACAATTATGAAATCTTTTATAAAACTTTTAGTGATGGAAGCTGGAGTGATGACCAGAGACTTACAAACGTTTGGGGGAAATCCAAAAACCCATCGATTACAGTTGACAATCAGAACAATCTTCATCTAGTGTATGAAGATGATCGGGAAGGAAACAAGGAACTTTATTATAAGACAAGGACAAATTCGGGAATGTGGAGTGAAGATGAGCGATTGACCAATGCAGAGAAGGCATCAATTCTGCCAGTGATCGTTGCTGACTCTCAAGACAACTTGCATGTTTTATGGATTGATCAAAGGAATGGGAATTGGGAGGTATTCTACAAGATTCGGACGAAAGCGGGTTGGGGTCCGGACCAAAGATTGACAGCCGGAAATTTTGCGCGCTCCTTAGCCGCAACTGTAGATGCCCGAGACAATCTTCATGTAGTCTATTATGATGCGCGGCAAGGGACTCACGCCATTTATTACCTGATGAAAAGCAAAGTTGGTTGGAGTTCAGAACGCCCTCTAGTGGCTGAACGATCCACAAAAATGCGAAATCCAACTATTATTACCGATTCTGATGGAAACTTGCATATGACGTGGTGCGACGAACGGGATGGGATGGAAAAGTCAGAGATTTACTACAAAGCAGGATTTCCCCTACTAATCACGGTAAGTAACCCTGTGATTGTCCCAGGAAGCGTGTCGAACACGATCGACATAACTGATGTCATAGCCTTAAGCAGCCATCCTGAACAAGGCGAACTCGATGCATCGGAAGTCGCCTCAGCTTATTTTGAGATCTATGATGTCAAATCTAACCCTACGGGAATTGTAGGAAACCTGACTTGGAGTGAACAGGAATGGCAAGCTCGGGAGGTCAATATATCTAGTTTACCCGAAGGTGATTATTCTGTTATCGTTTTCTTTAGAGCCCAGAACGCCTTCGGAACAAGTCACAAGCTGATAGGTCCAGGTAGTTTCAGATTACCAGTCATAACGATAGCAGAATTTCAATTACAAGAGTTAGGGTTCCTGATCCCGTTAGTTGGGGTGCTTGGTCTAATTACTCTGACCCTCGTCAGACCCCATCGAGCCTTCAAAGGGTGGCTCTTTAGCCGTTAAAGGAGAGTGACAAAATGAAACTACTCAACAGACCGACAAATCGAAATTTAGGGGTATGGATTCTCTTTGTGACAATCAATATATTGTTACTTGCATCTAACACTGTGGT
This sequence comes from Candidatus Heimdallarchaeota archaeon, assembly GCA_046761065.1. Classification (GTDB taxonomy): domain Archaea; phylum Asgardarchaeota; class Wukongarchaeia; order Wukongarchaeales; family JBHIFL01; genus JBHIFL01. Next base: position 1,502 of record JBHIFL010000148.1, on the reverse strand, counting down.
ATCCGAAGTTAAGAACATCACCATTAATAGTGATGCATATGCGGATTCTGTTATAAGAGACGCATCAAAATCATATACCCTCGGAGAGTACGCCCTTGGCCCACCAGACGGCCAGTTTGCTTTAATCAGCATAAATTATGAGGAAGGATATTTAACTCTGGACATGGGAGAAGGAGAGGATATTGTGGATGGGAACGGTAATGATTTCATCGTGGTGGCACAGGGTGGACGCTATATCACATGGGTAAGCTATGGTCCCGGTGAATTGTTCAAAAAGTTTAGCGTTGGTAATGGAAATCAGAGTTTTGACCTTGCATCTGTGAATTTGTTCAATGCCCGGTACGTGCAAATCCAATGGAGTTCTGGTGATGACATAGAACTTGATGCCATTGTAGCGATTAACTATATAACGGGAGAGATCGATATCGAAAACCCTCGGATTGCTGGCTTAGAGAATTTCTGGATCTGGGAGAACCAAACCTCGACTACACTGACTTGGCAAACCTTCGATGCTACTCCACATAACTACTCCATTCTTATTAATGGAGAGCTAACTGACTCAGGACCGTGGGACGGCTCTGACATCACTTATGAGTTCTCGTGGCCTAATATTGGTGAAGTTCAAGTAACCCTCCTCCTCTACGATACCTACGGGAATCATGCTGAAGATTCAGTCACTATTGAAATTCGGCCACTTCCCACCCCCACCACAACTCCCTCCTTTTACACCCCTGAATCCACCACAATTACTCCTACAACAGTTGAAATGAATTACCTAGTTCTAGCTTTATTGCTGGGAATTGCACTCGTTTTGATTTGGCGCCGCCTTTTATTTCAGAGGCGCAAATGATACCACTAAAAAGAATAATACATTGAGCGTTTCTTTATCTTGATCTTATTTAAAATATCACTGCTGTAAATACACACTTCCGAACACTCACCCTTACACAGCACGAGTCCCCTGATACAGCGACTTCTCCAGCCCAAATGAACTGTCATCTGCCCAATGCTCCATTCCACATCGAGTTATTCTATCCTAAAGATATTCTAACTAGATTTGACACGGTTGTATGGCGGAATGAACAAAATTTCCCATAAGGTGTGGAGTTCTTCCCGTAACGCCTGTAATCGCACCTTCTCATTAACTCTACTGTCGAATAATACAAGGAGAGGTTTGAAATTCCTTCTAGTGCTTTGACGAGCCACCTTTGCAAGTGCAACTGCCTTTGGAGTGTAGGGTTGGAACAGAGGAGTTCTGCTCCTGCAGGCTGCGAAAAGTATATTATCAACTAGGGTTAGGCAGAAATTGAGGAGTATGCTTTCTAGATTGATAGCGTTGATAATGAAATCGACGACAATATTCAGCAATGTTTTCATATATACTGTAGGAGCTTAGATTAAAGACGCTGTGAAACAGTTGTCCACCCTCTAGTTCGAATTCATCTAGCTGTTGGAATCAGTTGTATTTCAATTCTTAGATCTTGAAGTTGCGAGATAGAAGC
>JBHIFL010000147.1:0-6064 GCA_046761065.1 Candidatus Heimdallarchaeota archaeon | reverse complement strand
CAACAGGCCCCGATCGGACGGGGAGGAATTTGTTTCATATTCACCAACGAAAAACATCTTTCCTTAAGAGAAATCCACTTAGAAGATATGGACTCAAACAAATTCTCTACGGAGTATTATTACCTACTCCCTTAATGGAAACCCAGCGAGATGTTATTAAAGAAATTGCGAGAAAAGGGCATGAGGTCAGTCTTCACGGGTATGATCATTACCATTGGACAAATTATTTCCACAAGATGTCGAATGAAGATATAAACAGCTGTCTCAGGAAGGGAGTTCATATCCTCACACGAATCCTAGGAAGGAAACCCGCAGGCTTTGCTTCTCCTTCATTTAAATGGTCACCAAGTAGCTTGATAGTCCAAAGTAAATGGAACTTCATTTATTCAAGTGATATGCATGGGAATGTCGTTTTTTATCCACAAATTGGTTTAAAAACGCTTGAAACTCTACAGATACCTGTTTCTCAACCATTGATTGAGGAATTAGTGTTAGCAAGAATATCTGACTCTAAAATAGTTGATTGCCTCTGCAAAAGCTTACAAACTACAAATTTTGTAACCGTTTATATCCATGCTGGATACGAGTGTATCTTCAAGAAAAATCTTTTGCGAGCAATTATAAGTGAGGTACAGCGTTTTGAGCATGTCAATATATTCAAATTTATCGAACTTGCAGATGAATTGGGAAAATCTGCAAGGATTCGGAAAATGCCTTGATTTTTAAAGAGAATAATTCAAATCAACTCCCTTAACAAGCTGCTCCACCTTTCATCTGCAGCAATCAACACCCCGCTTGGAAAAAACTTGGTTTAAGCGTATAGTAACTGTTAAAAGCATCGATCATGGAAGCGCCTTTATGTCTATGCGACTAGAAGCAATCAGAAAGTTTATCAAGAGACAACAGGGGATAATGCCTTCACTATTTGGAGACTTTCTGCACCTATTAAAAGTGACACTTCTGTCCGGTTCGCTCTACCTTGTGATGCTCTTCTTTTGGTTCGACGCCGGGCAGAATTTCCTGTCGATTGATGAAGCCTTGTATCTGTCTTGGGGCGCCAGATGGGCCGCGGGGGACTTTTATATCTACCCCTTATATGGGGATAGAATATTCTTCTTTTTCCTGGTTTCGCTCTTTTTTCGGCTATTCGGGGTGAGTTTGGGAGTTGGTCGATGGGCAGTTCATTTATTTGGCGTCGGTCTTCTGGTTACCACCTACTACATCGGGAAAGAAGTGTACAGCGAACGCGTTGGGGTCCTAGCCATGTTGATCCTAATGTTCTCCGGGTTTTTCCAGTTCCTATCCTATTATGCGCTCACAGATATCCCCAGTGTCTTCTTTTTTGCGGCTACAATCTTCTGCTTCATGAAAGCGTTCAAATACAAAAGCCGATGGGCCAGTTTTTGGGGGGGCCTATTTTGCGTGCTAGGGGTCTTCTCAAAGTTGTCTTATTTTGCGGTCTTCCCTATTGTGGGGATTCTAGGACTGAAGAGATTAGCCAGAAAAGAACTGACCCTGCACGAAACCCGGAAAGTGATCACAAGCGCATTGGTCGCCCCGCTTTGTGCAGTTGGAATCGCTCTTTTGCTGTATCCGGAGTTTTTCTTTGACGCCTTGCGACTGGGTTTCACAGTCTACATTAAGGAGGTGTTTAGTGGGACATTCTTAAGAGAGCGACTATACAGTCTACTTGGACTTAGAAAGGATATCAAAACGTTATCTTATCTTATCAAAATGTGGTTGTTCAATAATTTATGGGATAAGTCACTTTATGGAACGATAAATTATCTTATAAATGAAATAATACTCGCTGGGCCCTTTATAAGCCCATATCAAACCATTCTTCAATATTATGAGATCGAAAGATGGAATCTGCTTACAATCTTTTTACTCTCATTGCTCTACAGGCGAACTCGATCATTCGATATGTTAGCCTGGATAGTCATTTATGGCTTCATTTGGCTTGTTCTTAGTCCAGCTTCCATGAGGCTTCACGTTCCCGAAGTGAGCGACCGATATCTATATCCCCTCATTCCCGCGGTCTACATCCAATTCTCGCGCTTGATATTTCTCTTTCTAGATAAGATCCGTGCCCTGCAAGGAGGCGTCTCCTCCTTCGACTATGCTATCCGGGCTTTTAAGAACAAGAAACTATTTGTACCACTAACCGCGGTTTTATTGGGAATTGTAATATGGCAGGTAGTCAACCTAAACATGATCCTGATCTGTGGGGCTATTTCGACCGTAGTTTTTTTGAAGGTTGGGAAAAAAAAGGGAGAAAAGGGACGATTGACCTTCATTCTCGTTTCCATGGTGACTATATTCCTTATAATATCAAACCTTTCGCTCCAAATACGATTGCTAAATGCTTTTATCTATCCATCCCCGATCCAAGAGATATCCTATGCCATTCCTGGTGATTTACTTGCCCACGAAGAAATCGGACAGTTCGAGGAGGGGATTTGGGTTAAGATGTCTTACGCACATCAAATTTATACCTCATTCACTGAAAGAATATTCCTACAAGATCCCTTACACACCCCCTGGTAACTTTTCAGGGCTATACATCTGGTTTTCAAATGATCGCGCGAGAGACCGCGTGGAAATGTATGTACGTTGGATCACTGATGATTCTTCAACTCCCCAGACATTCAGCGGCTATTTTCAGGGTACTAATGTCAAGTTCAACATTGTGAGTTTAGTTGATTGTGAGAAGATTGAAGGAGATGACGTGCACTTAGAAAGAGAAAACTATCTCAAGTTTAGTGGAACAGTCCTTGGTAGTGATCTTGACGGATTCGATCTTATTCTTGACTTCACTCCTGTTCAAAACAATTACTATATAGACTGGGATCTGTTCCGGCCTAGAGATCCAGAGCACGTGTTCCTTGGTAATAATCCGCTGGCTAAGTTCAAAACAGACCACTATCCGATCCCACCCCATCGAATCTCATTCTCTGCATATAGTCTTCAGTTAAAATGGAGAGGATTGAATCGTCTAGTAGATCAACCAATTGTTTTCAATATCAGCTATAAGGGGTTTTTCTTCTATGAATACCGACGACAAGTGAATTGGACAAACGATTATCACTTCCTGACACCCTTAGAGGATTGGAAGGGGACATACTCTTATGGAAACTACCAATTGTGGGGTACCTTTACAGAATTGCTCAAAGAAGTTGAAATCCTCTTATTGTATGGCAGCGGACGAAAACATCTGGAAATGGACGTCCTCGTCAATTGGAATCAAACTGACCCCAGTTACGTGCATATAGGGATGAACCGACGAAGTCTTCCACTCGAACTAGAATTTCATCATACCAATCACATACATTGGAGAACACCTGAGACCTCCCGGTCATTTTTTGGGCGTATATCAATCATAAATTGGTCCTTTTATAAGTTACTGGTCTTCGCCTGGTTAATTAGTATCATCCTGATCAAAATTCCAGCGAAAATCATCCCCAACCAAAAAATCGCCTTAAAGCTCAAGAATAACCAACTAGCGGCGTATTTCTGCTGGTTAGTCCTAGGATCCCTTTTTTTGAGTCTTATTCCTGTCATAACTCATAAGGCGCCTTTTTGGTGGGATCCTATTGCCTACGACTACTTTGAAGCTTTTAATCTCTCAAACCATAATGGTCTCTTTTTCTGGTTCATGTTTGAAGAATTGATACTTGTGGGAACACTCATCCTTGGATCTTGGTTCTTACTATGTGATGTGGCAAATCTAATTATGGGGAAAAAACATACTAAAATAAAAAGAAAAACGCCTTTGAAGATAGCCACAGCTGCGAGTTTACAGAACTTACATAATTTAGTAAAGCGTGACCCAACAGGATTATCCATTTGGATACACCGGACTACTATCAGAATACAAACGAGCCTTGCTAGATTTGGGAACCGCTTGAGACTTCTATTTAGCCCGCAGAAAAAGATGTTTACCTATATACGAAGTGCGGGAAAGGCCTTTATCTTCACAATTCTAATTGTTTCTGCTTTCTTTATAATGATGAAGAATAATGTGCGATATTTGAATCAAGTATCAACTGTTTATGGTCCAATGTATCATGATAGTTTGCGTGATGCATATGAGTTTTTAGAGGGATATGCAGAGGAAGGAGATCGGATTATGGTTAATCAGGAAAATTGGGGCAAGTGGTATACTAAGGGCAAATTTGTGGTCATCGGAATGCGTGACTATTGGGATGAGTCATTGGTATGGCACGTGATTGTGAAGTTCAATGTAAAATTTGTGGTAGTTTCTGAATGGGAAGAGTTTCATCCGTTTGAGATATTTGAGGAATCTAGATTTGCAAAGTACGTCATTATACTCTGGTCCTATGTTGGAACAGTTGGTTACCGAACCACCATCTACTATCGATATGGATTAGATATGGATTAGCTTAAAATTTGTAACAATATACGATACTCTACTAGAAACCATTGACCGTTTTTAATATCTTGCCTATTACTAAGGGATAAACTGAAACTGGCTCTCGAATCTTCATTCGGGATTTCCTATTCTGCATCTCCAAAACGGAAACAACGACTATTCTAAATTGTTGGTATTGGTGAGTATCCAGTTGAGAAAAAAAATATAGATCAGAAACTTCTTGTAAGGTATACTTTTCGTTCCATTAACTCGTTCGAAATATTAATTAATCAGCCGGATGAATTGAACCCTACATGTTCTAGTCTTTGGTTTCTTTCTTTTTACTTGCGTTCTTACTTGGTGTCATTTCCACTAGTTTCTCCCGTTCGTGTTTCAACATGTCAGCCATGAACCCAAATAATAAAATCTGCGAGCCCACTGAGATGAATAAAAATGCTAAGATGACCGTTGAGGTCGATATTGGGAGTTTTTGGGACCATTTAATTGCGGAATCTCCTGCAATATATCCTCCTACCGCCATCAAGAGAAATCCAATAATCCCAAAAAACGTTAGTGGGCTATAATCACGGACGGTCTTTAGAATTATTCCTAATGTTCTAAACCCATAATCACCAGCAGTTGCAATAAGTCTTGATTCACCGTACTTCCTTTTATTAAAGGTGATTGGGACCTCACAGATCGTAAAAGGCGTTTGGGCTATCTGAAGAACCATTTCTTGTGTATATGTATATTGGCCTTTGAGTTTCAGGGATTCTGCCACCATTGAGGTCATTGCTCGAAATCCTGTTTGAGTATCGGTGAATTTGCATCCTGTTAGTACCCCAACGGCCCAAGTCAAAATACGATTTCCAAATCTTTTTACTAATGCCATATTCTCGATTTGTCCAGCCGTTCTTGAACCTAAAACAAGATCTGCCTTCCCCTGAGCGATTGGGTATATGACCCTGGGAATCTCTTCCTCCACGTACTGCCCATCTGCGTCGATCGTTACTATGATGTCTGCATCCAATTCTAAAGCCTTTGCCAGCCCATCTCTCATAGTTGGGCCGAGACCACTATGCACCAAGTGCGTTATCACGTTGACGCCCAGATCCAAAGCGATATTTTCTGTTTTATCTTCTGACCCATCATTAACAACGACAATGTCGTCAACATATTGCTGCGTCTTTGTGATTACCTGTGCTATCGTGTTTTCTTCATTGTATGCAGGGATTACTGCAATAATCTTCTGACCACTTTTCCTATGCTTCGGGTCTGGAGGGACTTCAATCAGCAAAGATTTTCTAAAGAATAATTTGCTAACCAGTATTCGTAGCCCCGTTCCCAACATAAAGCAAATTCCGAAGAAGAACGCTAACCAGCTCAAAAACACGATGTATCTATACCAAACATCAGTCTGTTTGAGCGGCCACAATAAAAAATCGAGGAGGAAGGTCTTTCCATGTACTTCAATGTACGTTATGAACCTACGGCCTATATGTACTGCTACCACGATAAGTACGCTAATCGTAGAAAGGATTAAGAGAAAAATCGCATATTCTAAGAGTCTTCTAGCCAATTTATTCGCTCTCTAGATACAAATCCTTCTCAACAATATTAAATCTTTTTTCTTCCATGTTATTTTTAAAAAAGGCGGGAGTATAAAGTTTATTGTGGAGGGGTGAGGGG
>JBHIFL010000146.1:0-6254 GCA_046761065.1 Candidatus Heimdallarchaeota archaeon | reverse complement strand
TGGGTCTCAATATTTGCGATATTTAAGCTTACGTGTGATTTTCAATTCAATTCTCTATTTTAATTTCAGCTTTTTGACCCGTTGGATAAATGCAGATACAAGCCGAACTGTGTTCTCAAAGTCGTCAAGCCGCATCAGGGATAGAGGCGAATGGATATATCTACAGGGCACCGAAAGCACGCCCGTAAGGATCCCTCCCCGTATCAAATGAATTGCTCCTGCATCTGTAGCCCCAAATATCGGCTTTTTGTACTGCCATGGGATATTTTCTTTTTTTGCAATGTCCTCAATGGCTCGAATAAGTTTAGGATTGACAATAATGGAACGATCAGCCACCGTAATGGCTGGTCCTTTCCCCAAAGACGTGGGACGTTGATGAACAGGTACACCTGGCATATCAGCTCCAATAGTACCCTCTAGGGCTATTGCAATATGTGGTTGGATTTGATAGGCAGCTGTTCGTGCCCCTCGAAGCCCAACCTCCTCCCCAATCGCAAAGTTGGCAACAACTGTTAGGTCAAGATCGTGACCTGCAATTTTTTCTAGAACTTTGACGAGGACCGCGCATCCTACGCGGTCGTCCAAAGCCTTTCCGATCACCACGTCACGTTGTTTCTCAAGGGGATAATGGATTGTTGCAGGATCACCAACTTGGACACCCAATTCCTCCACTTCTTTCCGCGAAAAAGCTCCAATGTCAATGAACATTTCGTCTATTGGAATTGGCTTTTTTCGTTCCTCTTCTTTCAGAAGGTGCGGAGGCTTTGCCCCTATGACCCCACGAACTTTTGCTCCCTCGCGAGTCACGATTGTCACCCCATGCGTAAGGAGGATTCGTGCATCCCAGCCGCCAATCGGAGCGAATCGCAAGAAGCCCTCTTCATCTATGTGTTGAATGAGGAAACCAATTTCATCCATGTGACAATCCAGCATTACCCGAAAGTCACCTGTTCCAGTTGTAGCAATTAAGTTACCCAAGACGTCTGTGCGCATCTCATCCACGAAGGGATCGATCTTTTCCTTTAGCACATTTCTTATTTCATCTTCAAACCCAGCAACGCCAATGGTGTTTGAGAGATCCTTTAGGAGTTGAATTGTATCCATTTTCAAACCCACGTTCATATGATAATGGGATATTCAACTAGATCCTTTAGAAAGTTGCTGCTCGAGGGGAAATACAAATTGACGAGATGTCCCCACCTAGACATCTCCACAAGCATTTAATACTTCCAACCTCTGCGTGTGAGATGATGTTCCCGAAGAGCCATATTATGTTAATTTAAAATGGAGGTATAAATGATGCTAGACCACTTAGTACGCCCTGAGATTACGAGGTTAAAGGCATATGAATGGGAATTGTCAACCCAACAATTAGCGGAAGCCGTAGGATTGGAACCTTGGCAAATTAAACGGTTTGACACCAATACATCACCGTATACCCTTAAAACTATTATGGAGGATCTAGCTCAGGAATTCCCATCCATGCCAGTTAACGAGTATCCAGATACTTCTTATGCGAACCTCACCCAGTTAGCCGCTTCATATACTAAAACAGATGAAGAAATGATCGTTATTGGGGCAGGAGCAGACGAGTGCATAGATATCACAGCAAAAACCTTTCTTGGGCGGGAAACGGAGGCGATCATTCCTTTCCCAACTTACAGCATGTTCCGGATTGTGTCGGAAATTATGGGGGCTACGGTGCAAGGTGTCATACGTCAGGATGATTTCTCCGTGGATATCGATGCTGTTTTGAATAAAATAAATGAAAAAACCCGAATGATTTTCCTTTGTAACCCAAACAATCCCACTGCAAACACCACTCCCCGAAAAGACATTGAGCGATTGCTCGAGCAGGCCCAGTGCATGATCTTTATTGACGAAGCTTATTTCGAATTTTCCGGGGAATCAGCAGTCGATCTGACTTATGAGTTTGAAAACTTGATCGTCCTTCGAACATTGTCCAAAGCGTTCTGCATGGCAGCTATGCGTGTGGCCTACCTTGTGGCAAACCGGCATACCGTTCAAACTCTCCACAAGGTTCGACCCCCCAATAGTGTTTGCTCCTTCTCCGTGAGGATGGCAGAAGCTGCTCTAACCCACCAAACCATGATAAAAAAGATTGTAAAATCCATTCTTCAAGAACGCGTACGATTCCAAGCGGAACTGGACCGTTTCGAAGAGATTTCAACTTTTCCCTCTGATACAAACTTCTTATTAGTGCGTTCTCATAAGATTCCTGCAAGTGACATATATCAAAACCTCTTAAGGAAGGGTCTAGTAACCCGTAATGTAAGTAATTTACCCCTACTTGAGAATTGTTTACGAATCACAGTGCGAACTAGAGAAGATGATAATTTGTTACTCAAATCCTTAAAGAATACCCTTCAATAACTAAGATAAAATTCCTAGTCCAAAGGTTGCTGATTCAGTATGATATTTGATCAAAACTTGTTGAAAAAGATCAGGGCAGCGTTCCCTCGTGCGGAGACCGACCTAAACGGACGAAAACGTGCCTTTTTCGATAATGGTACTGGAACACTAGTTGTTGGAAGAGCAGCCAGAGCTGAAATGGAGGCGCGTGTTAATTGTAGTGCTAATGTCGGAGGCCATTTTGATGAGTCTAAAAAAGCAAATACTGTTATCCTTGAAGGAAGACAGGCGATAGCAGATCTGTTAAATGCCCCCACACCTGATACCATCGTCTCTGGGGAATCAGCTACTGCCTTATTTTTCAATTTAAGTTACGCGATTGGAAAAGAACTCACTGGCAAAGAAAATGTGGTTACAACCGATTATGAACATTATGCGAACATTAGTCCTTGGGTAGAACTTGAGAAACGACGGAAAATCGAGCAAGTTCGATTTACGTGGTTAAACAAAGAAGAGGGAACCTTAGATATGGATCATTTACAAGGACTGATAGATGCTAAAACAAAGGTTGTAACGGTTACTGCAGCTTCAAACGTGCTTGGAACAAAGAGTCCGCTTACAGAAATAGGGAAAATGGCCAAAGAAGTGAACGCATACTTTGTGGTCGACGCGGTTCACCATATAGCTCACGGTCCTATTGATGTTGAGGCTTTAGGGTGTGATTTCCTTGTGTTCTCTGGATACAAGCTCTTTAGCTCTCATGGGAGTTTCCTCTATGGGAGAAAAGACCTCCTTGAATCGCTTAATCCCTATAAGGTTGCATCTGCTCCTGAGCATATCCCCGATAAGTGGGAATGGGGAACCCGAAACCAAGCTATGTTCGCCGCCATCCGAAATGTGATTGACCATCTTCTTTGGCTGGCTAATCATGTTCAAGCTCATTACGAAGACAGTTTTACTGAATACACCGCGAACAAACGCTCCTTAAAGGTTTCAATGGACGCGGTGGAAAAATACGAGCGGAAATTAATGAAGGCTGTACTTGTTGGGCATGATGACATCCGAGGCTTAAAGGACATACCACGGGTCCAGGTTTTCGGGCTAACTGATCAGAGTCGGTTGACAGAGCGGGATCCTACTTTTGCATTTAAAGTAGAAAATATACCCGATGATGAAATAGTTGGCCGCCTTTGGACTGATGGTAGTATTGCAACAAGGGCTGACGACTATTATTCGCGCGCTCAAGACATTTACAACCTGCCAACTGTGGTTCGCATTAGTTTGGTTCACTATAATACATTAGAGGAAATCGATGTCTTCCTAAAAACATTGAATGCGATTTGCGAATCAAAATAACTATTCCTGAAGCATTCCAAAGTCATTTAAACAAAGTTGTTAGATATTAAAACATTCGAAGTAATTCTTAAATCAACATGTATATTTGTTCATAGGATAACTTAATCGCTTTTAAGGAAATTCAGTAAATCTGATTTGATCAATTCGATCCAAACGGATCATAAACGGAAACTGAGTTAATTTAGCGATTTTCAAATTTAATTGAATTGCTCTCCCGACCTGCCCTCTTAGGATTGTGGTTCTCCAAGATTTGCCAATATTTGATAGACGGGGGGGAGGACAATAGTCTTAAATTTTATAGGTATAAAAAACACCAAATTCGTTATGGAGTGGAACAAAATGAATGAACGGATTGGCTGGATTGGAACAGGAGTAATGGGGAATTCAATGTGTTCTCACATTCTAAAAGCCGGTTATAAAGTAGCAGTTTATAATCGCACCAAAAATAAAGCGGAGGAGCTGATAAAAAACGGAGCAGAGTGGTGTTCGAACTCCAAAGAGGTTGCAGAGAAGAGTGACATCATTTTTACTATCGTTGGATTCCCTAAAGATGTGGAAGAGGTGTATTTTGGAGAAAATGGCATTTTAAACGGGGTAAAAGAAGGTGCGATTCTTGTGGATATGACAACGTCGGAACCTACGTTGGCTCGAAAGATATACGAGGAGGCGAAAAAGAAAGGAGTTTCATCTCTTGATGCTCCTGTATCGGGAGGGGACATCGGAGCCCGTGAAGGAACTTTAGCAATCATGACCGGGGGAGACAAAGAAACATATGAGAAGATTTTGCCCTTTTTTGAGCTGATGGGCAAGAATATTGCATATATGGGGCCAGCTGGAGCGGGTCAACATACAAAGATGAGCAATCAGATCTTAATTGCTTCTACAATGATTGGAGTAGTTGAGTCACTCCAATATGCCTATAAAGCCGGAAATGATTTATCTGAGGTGATTAATGTCATAGGGAAGGGCGCAGCTGGCTGTTGGTCCATCAATAATTACGGACCCCGAATCGTAGACGGGGATTTTGAGCCAGGATTTTTCATCAAACATTTTGTCAAAGATATGGGCATTGCCTTACAAGAAGCTCAACAAATGAATTTATCACTCCCTGGATTAGCTCTTGCGTATCAGTTTTACATATCAGCAATGGCTTTAGGGTACGAAAATCTGGGAACCCAAGGGCTTTATAAGGTTTTTGCGAAAATGAATGGAATTGATGTATAATACGTAATACGTTTTACTTTAAATATTTCTTTTGAATAACAAAAAAACATGCGTATTTCCTAAAAAAACCCAACTGGAAATTTCCTATTTAAAAGATACGTCTTGGTAAACGTGAGGAATTGAATCCATTTAACCACGCGGTTACTATCCTTGTTGAATTTGTATATGATATCCAGAAACAGCCCGATTCGCAGCAAACACCGATAAATAAGCAGATACGGTTTTTTCAAACAGAGCTGCCCCAATGGGATATAGATATTCAGCTTTTAAATGATGCGCCTCTAGATTTTTGTTTTGCAGCTATCCGCGGACAGCTACTGTATGCCAAAAGTGAGGAAGAACGCGTTCATTATGAAACAGAAATTATCACGCAATATCTTGACTTCAAACCCTTTCTTGAGGATTATCTAAAGATCCAAAAACAGAAGCTGCTGGGAGACCTGACTGGATGATAAAATTTGATTCGGAGCTCATCCGTAATCGATTGGCATTACTAAATGAATACATGACTCATTTGAAAGAGATGCAGGATCTTTCTGAAAAAGAATTTTTAGCGGATTTTCGAAACTATAGTACTGTTGAACGGCTTTTACAGCTCACCATCGAGGCATTCATAGATATTGGGAATCATTTAGTTGCAATGAGCTCTTGGGGAAAACCTAGCAACTATCGAGAAATCTTTCAGATACTAACAGAACATCGCATATTTACGAAAGAACAAGGAAAAACATTGCAAGAGGTGATTGGGTTCCTTAATATTCTAGTTCATCATTATTTCCGAATTGATAGACGAATTATTTATCGAATCTTACAAGAGAATTTAAGCGATCTAGAAACATTTATCAGACAGCTGATTAAATGTCTTAACCTTGAATTGTAAGAAGCTAGTTCCCGGTACTCGAATGAACTCAGGCTACTCTGGCGCGTCTTGTTTACAAAACGTCTGTTAACGTCTCTCATACCAAAGAAGAGGTTTGTAAGGTCTCAATAAACTGACTTATTTTTGAAGTGCGGAATAGGGAGGGATTTGAAACACATAGCATACTAAAAACGGATTGACAAGCTGCAAGATTACGGCTGATCTTTCATATTTAATCCGCTCAATCGACCCTGCGGCAACGGCATCATGATCAGAGGCGTTTATCGCCGTTAAAAATCCCATAATCAGATTTTCTTCTATCAGGCGGTCAGGGCGGAAAATTTTAGAAAATAAATAGAGCCCACTTTCCACTCCAACAATTAATAACAATTCGGACTCTTAAAATGGGAGTTCGGGGAGTTCTGTCACGCGCCGTCGAAGC
>JBHIFL010000145.1:0-6389 GCA_046761065.1 Candidatus Heimdallarchaeota archaeon | reverse complement strand
CTCCCATGCTTTCTATAGAGAATCTGCATGTCCATTTCAATGTATTTGAGGGAGTAGCAAAAGTCCTTGATGGCGTTAATCTCACCGTTAAGGCGGGGGAAACTGTAGCACTCGTAGGGGAAACTGGCTGTGGAAAATCGGTCACAGCAAAAACGGTCATAGGAGTTCTCCCTGTGCCCCCTGGGAGAATAATAGACGGAAAGATCTTTTTTAAAGAGTACAATCTGTTCGAGATGGCTGAAGTTGAACGACATAAAATTAGAGGTAAAAAAATTTCGATGGTGTTTCAAGACCCAATGACCTTCTTGAATCCCGTTTTCAAGGTTGGAGATCAACTTACGGACATTGTAAAATGGCAAGGTAGGAAACGGGTAGGATTTATTGAATACTATAAAAACAGATTTGATAAAGTGCGTAATGCAGAGGCTAGGCAACGAGCTGTGGACATGTTGGATAAGGTGAAGTTGCCGGATCCCGAGCGGATTATGGACAATTATCCCGTGGAACTAAGCGGAGGGATGCGACAAAGAGTCCTGATCGCCATGGCTCTAATCAGCGAGCCAGAATTCTTGATTGCGGACGAGCCAGGGACTGCTCTTGATGTGACAATTCAAGAACAAATTCTCCTCCTCCTGAAGGAACGGGTTCAGGAACAAAACATCTCAGTTTTATACATTACTCACGATCTTGGAGTAGCCAGGGAAGTAAGCCAGCACATCTATGTAATGTACGCTGGGAGAATTGTTGAATCAGCGCCGGTTGAAACTCTTTTCAATGACCCGAAACACCCGTATACGGAAGGACTATTGCGATCGATACCTAAACTTTCTGGAGGAATAGCTGAAGGGATACGAGGAAGAATACCAGACTATGTGAATCCACCGGACGGATGTAGGTTTCATCCGCGATGCGACCAAAAAATGCCCATTTGCAGTGAGGTGCGACCAAAAGACATCCAGATTAAACCTGGGCACCATGTCGCGTGCCATCTATTTACGAAGGAGGTATAACCCTGGAGAATGCTCTTGTCCAGATAGAAGGACTCAAAAAGTACTTTCCGATAACAGCGGGAATCTTTAAGAGAAAGATTGGTGATGTAAAAGCAGTCGATAATGTTTCATTCTCAATAATTGAGGGCGAGACCTATGGGCTTGTCGGGGAATCAGGTTCAGGAAAAACTACTATTGGTAAGACGATTGTGAGGATCTACAATCCAACCTCTGGAAAAATCATGTTCAATGGGGTGGACATTTCACACTTAACAGAGAAGGAACTAAAAACAGTTCGCAGACAAATGCAAATGGTTTTTCAAGATCCAACATCTTCACTTAACCCAAGAAAGCGAGTCAAAGATATTATTAAGGAACCTCTCATATCCCATAAAGTGGGAACAAAAATTGAACGAAACATGCGTGTAAGAGAACTATTAGATTTGGTACGATTGTCTTCGGATTTCCTCTACAGATACCCGTTTATGCTGAGTGGAGGAGAAAAACAACGTATTGGAATCGCTCGGGCTTTAGCTTTGAATCCAAAGTTCCTTGTCCTTGACGAACCTACGTCCGCACTTGATGTGTCTGTCCAAGCAAAAATAATCTCGTTCATGTCACGGCTGCAGAAGGAATTAAATCTCACCTACTTATTCATTACACACGATCTGAGCCTAATGAGGAATATTGCAACCCGGGTTGGGGTAATGTACTTGGGCAACATTGTAGAAGTCGCTCTTACAAGAAAACTTTATGAGAATCCTCTTCATCCTTATACTAAAGCTCTCATTTCAGCCATCCCAGTGATCAGTGAGGAAGAAGAAGCCTTGAAACCACATAAACTCCCTCTAGAAGGAGAAATCCCCAGTCCGGTAAATGTTCCTAGCGGATGTACCTTTCATCCTCGATGTAGAGAGAGATTTGAGAAGTGCCCACTCGTCAAGCCAGAAATGGTGGAGGAATCTAAAGGACATTTCGTCTGGTGCCATCTTTTCTCCTGAATCAAACCAATGGGTTATGAATTTTAGAAGTTATAGTTTTGTCCATAGTATTGAATATTAGGTAAGCATATAGCTAAAGGGAATTGCTTCGCCCTTCAAACTTCGACCACCCTAACCTTTTTTTGAAACACAACCTCAGAAAATTTTTATCATTAATCGGCACAAAATGATGTGAGAGCATGAAAGAGCTTTCAAAGCAAGAAATTGAAGATCTATTGCAGGGGGCAAAAGTCCTAGGAGCTGGGGGAGGGGGGGAAATCGAGTGGGCACGGCCCATGATTGAAGATGTATACTCGAAAGGGAAAACCTTCAGTCTTGTCGATCCGAAAGATCTACCAGATGATGAATATGTAGCAATTGTAGGGCTGGTCGGTGGTGGGGTGTCCGAAGCGGTGAAAAAGAAGGTTGCAGGGCTCCCACGCATTCAAAAACCCGAGATAGTCGCAACAACTGAGTTGAGCAACTACCTCAACAAAGAGCTCTATGCCTTTATAGCTAGTGAAATTGGAGCCGGAAACAGCATTGTTCCCCTTTATGTTGGTGCAATGACTGATCGACCAGCTGTTGACGCTGATTGTTGTGGTAGGGCAAAACCCGAAATTGTAAATTCCACAACAAACGTGAAGGGCATTCCTGTGACCCCTTTAGCTATTGTTTCACCATTTGGCGATAAGATGATTCTAAGAGAGGCCGTGAATGACAGCAGAGCAGAAGATATTTGCAGATATATGGCTATCGTCTCGGGAGGCATGTGTGGGGTGGCTAGATGTCCTACTAAGGGTAAAGACATCCGGACGGCAATTGTTCACAACTCAATCACAAATGCAATCCGAATAGGAAGAGAGGTTAGAGAAGCCATTGAGCAGGAACAAAACCCAGTGAATGCTTTGATCAAATCGATAGGGGGCTTCAAGTTCTTTGAAGGTGAGTTGACGTCGTTCACAAGAGAAGAAGAAGGAGCCTTTATTTGGGGGGAAATTGAAGCTATAGGGAAAAACGACTATCTAGGCGATACTCTCCGCGTGTGGTACAAGAATGAATTTCTGATTTCATACAAAAACGAGCAACCTTTTATAACCTGTCCAGACACAATTTGCATCGTTGACGCCATAACTGCTAAGGGACTTTCCAATTGGGGGGGTGATTTCCAACGAGGAAGACCCGTAGTGGTTTTTGGAGTACCTGCACATGAATTGTGGCGAACCGAACGAGGGTTGGAACTATTCTCACCAAAATATTTTGGTTATGACATTGAGTACAATCCCATTGAAGACCTTGTAAAAGAAGATTAAATGGGTATTATAAACCCGCAATTCCATTACCGCTAGTTAATTCATCGTTTACTGGAAAAAAAATCAATCAGGGTAGTAATTTTTAAAATAGTCAACTTCTGAAGAGAAGATATCAATAGGAATTATAATTGTCATATCAGAATTTTCTTAGTAGCGAACCTATCTCCCCATAACGGCTTTTTAGGACCTCAAATTCTTCTTTATTATAGAACTGACAAATCCCATTTGTAAAGTCTTTTGCTACTTCAACGCAAAAATTAGTAGCTAATTCAAGCCCCATCACATAATTTGCTCCCGTTCCACAGCCTGGAACTGGTACTCGCGCCGTAATTGCGACCCCAACAATAGGTGCTTTGGTCATTAACCAAGGCTGCATAATACTATTAATGTGATAAACGTTGTTCCCGTAAGGAGAGATGTCCTGCATAGTAATGGGGACCACAGCCACGATATCCCCAGTCACACGCTCATAGATATTGATCATATCATCACTTATTTTTAAAATCCAGCCGTCTTTCACAGTGGGGGTGATTGCAAATCCTGGAACCTTAATTACTCGGTTACCTTTTGTCGCATCGACAGATAATAATGCATCCATGCGGGGATCTACGATATGCTTAAGCACATCCAGAATAGCGACTGGCGAGCCCATAAATGGAACTGGCTTGTGCGGGAGTGTTGGGGCATCAGGAGCGATGTGAGTTGTTATAATAACATCGCCCTTAAGAATATCACCCCTACTGTGAGCGATTCCAAGTTTTAAGGCGCTAGCTAAGGCAACAATGGCACCATCGGCATCTGAAACCATGCCAATAATATCTGGACGGGCTCCAATGCCACCCAGTTGACCGACAACCCCAAGGGTGGGGGCAGTTCCCCCCTTTTCCTTACCATTTTTCCCAGGGATAACAATCTTAAGTATGTCAGTTTTTCCTTTTAGTCCTGTAATTGTCTTGACTTCTATTTTATCGATCTTGTTCGTATTGAAATACGTTTTTACATGCTCACCACTAATCTGTGGATCATCTAAAAGATCAAAAATCTCAAGGACCTGTTTTAGGCATGTCATATTTCGTCCCACTTCCTTATTTAAAGAGAATTTCCTCGTGCTGTATAATATGCAATAATTCCTGAAGCAACGATCGGGTCAATAACTATCGCATTCAATGTTCTTTCAAGAATCGGCGCTAATCGTGCAGTAGAAAATCCTGTACAGGCAAGCAAAATTGTCTCTGCGCCTTTTCTAGCAACTAACTCCTTTGCAATATCTATATATGTATCAATAGCCTTGTTGATGTCCAACGTGGTTTTCACTCCTTCTGGTTTTGCATATGCAACTAATTGATTCTGTAGCATAGATGAAATAATTCTTGGGGGCTCATCTGTTATCCCTAGTACTCCAATTGGTTTTCCTATAAGCAATGCAAGGGAAGCCGCTGCCGATCCAGCTCCAATAACAGGAATTTGAAGTTCTTTTTGAAGTTCTTTTACACCGGGATCCGCTACACAACTAATAATCAGCGTATCGATTTTAAACTGCTCAATTAGGGATTTCCCGGTTTGTACGATGTTAGGAATGGATTTGATTTCATCTTCTTCAGTATGAAGTCCCTCAGGAAAGCCAAGTATACAGTCACTTCGCACTTCAAGCTTGATACCGGTAAAATATTCTTTAATTAACTTGCCATGACTCTCTAAAAGTTCCTTATTAGATGTTGTGATTACTCGAACAATCCCAATTCGAATTTGTTTGACCTTTGGAATAATTAGATACCCCTCCAAATGAATAATTCGAATTATCTTTTTAGTTTGAATGCTCTATCTATTCTTTTCTTGCTTTTCTTGTAAAAAGTTAAACCAATAAAACGATTTAAACAGTGAATTTAAATATAACACATATATTTGGCTTTTAAATATCAAAATCTAGTATATTATATCAATGGAAGTGAATAAATGGAAGTGGAGATTGTAACAAAACCAGCATTTACTGTGCTTGGGATGGTAAAACGGGGTAAAAATGGCCCGAAATTCATTCCTCCATTATGGGAAAGATATATGAAACGATTTGATGAAATTAAAAACATGAGGAAATCAAATATTGGTTACGGAGTTATGGACAATTTCGACAAGAGTACTAAAGAGTTTGATTATCTTGCTGGAATTGAAGTGGAACCTGGAACTGAAGCTCCTGAATCGTTTACGATTTGGAACATCCCCAAACAAACCTACGCTGTCATGACATGCACCATCCCAACTATTGGCGAGGCATATCAATTTTTTGACCGAGAATGGTTACCACAGGAAGGGTATCAACGCGCCGATGGACCCGAATTTGAATTTTATCCAGAAAATTTCGAAAAGATAGAAACAGACACGATATATTTGTATTTGCCAATCAAAAAACAACCATTTTAAACGCTTTTTAATCGAAAAAGAATCTACGAGAGGTTATAGGGCAGAAGTGACCCGAAACATCAAAAGACACGTAAATTAATCCTTGTACTTGAATTTCAGTTGGTAATTGCAAAAATTCGCTTCTTATTACTTTTTTAACATATATATATTTGTAGCCCTAACGAGCACTGCGAGATGACCTGACAAAATAAAGGATGAAGTTCACTCGCATAAAATTATTATGGATACCAAGGGAGCTTTCAATGTGTTTCTGAGGAATGAGATAAAGACTCTGGAGGAGGAATAGTCTACTAGACTTTTTGAAACAAGTACTATCCAATTAAAGAAATAGGTGAGTAGATCAGTAAAAATTATTAGATTTAACTTATTATATTAAAAAAGGAATATTTGAAGATTAAATAGAAACTTCTAATCTTAATTTTAAACCACGTGAGGAGGACAAGGAAAGCTATGTTTCTTCTCTCTTAGCAGGAAAAATATCCGTATTCTTTTGATTCCGCATGATAGACAGATTCCATGGTCTTATTGCTATTTTATTTCTTTTTAATCCGCTTTTCTCCAAGATAATCTTCAATGCTCGCTATAAACCTTTTTGCGTGTTCTATCACTTCTTTTGCTTCTTGTGGTTGCATCGAAATATTATAAGAATAATCACCAATACTTCTTTTGTCAAAGGCGGTTCTGAGCCAATA
>JBHIFL010000144.1:0-6427 GCA_046761065.1 Candidatus Heimdallarchaeota archaeon | reverse complement strand
AATACGTTAGTGTCAAGCAGAATCCTTTGCATGACTACCACCATGAAGCGCAAAGGATTTCCGGGACGCTTCGATAATTTCCTGTAGTTCATCAGTGTTAATTGTACAAAATTCTTCCAGCAATATATCTAGCTCTACTTCGGAATTTCCTGTTGGGATGCTCTTTTTCATCATTGCAAGTTGCTGATATGCTTCAATGAGTCGAGAAACTACATCATCCATGCTTTCCCCGGGCTGTTTCATCGCATTGAGAAATTTCCAAGTGGATTCTTTTATATGAATTGTGGTCATTTTATCATCTTATCATTTTATCAGTTTATGATGTATAACTTTTCCGATTTGGATACTTCGGTTGGGGCTTGAAGGACGTTTTCTTCCTGTTCTGTTTCATAACGAATCACCAAAATGAAAAAGTTATGGCAGATCCAAACCCAATTTGAAATGGAAAAGGGAAAGAAAATGAAACGACTCAGGGAATATATTCCGATTCGAAATAGGAAAAAACTGCGTGCTAGGACTATTGCCATTCTACAAATCCTGCTTGTTTACCAGTGACATTCATCCGATCTCAGGTCCATCGGAACATTTAATAACGTATCTTTTTTTCTTTGCGTGATTCCAATTAAACAATTATTAATGAAGTGTTTAAATGGCAAGTGAAGAAACTTCTAATGAAATAAGTAACGAGGCATTTTGGAAAAATCTAGCTGTTCAAAACTGGTATTTTGTTGGGATATTCGGATTGATCATAATTGGGGCCATTATTGGATGTATTCTAACCGTGAATTGGTATATCGACAATCAATCAATTGGCGGAAACGGCTCATGGACATTTAACCAATTTTCAATGAAAACCGCACTTTTGTGGGTCATATACCTAGTTCTATGGATCTTGCTACTTGTTGGAGTGCCCACTGTAGCAGTAGGTGGATTTATTGTAGCTCTTAATTGGTTTGCGCTCTTTCCTACAGACCTGAAAGACGAAATAAAATTGCGATGGAAGAAAGATGAAGAAGTCAGGAAAACGCGCGGAACAAAAAGGGATAGCGGCGGAGTGTTTTCATTTTTAATGTTTGTCGGGGTGTGTCTCTATGTTTACGTTGATGGAAATTGGTCCACCGAATTTGGAAGCCTAAACTTAAGATATTTTGTCGATGCGTATATCACTGTATTCGTATGGGGCTTAATCATTGTCGGTATTCCAGCAGCAATTTTTGGCATTACCTGGTTTGTTAAAAAATATGGGCGATCGGAGTAGAAATTAGAATACGTTTCCGATCTTTTTTTCTCCTTATTTATTTTGTTCCCAAATCGATACAGCTCTATAATGAACAGTGACACTTTTATGACTTATCATTGAAAACAAAGAAAAATTCAAAAAAAAGGGATCCAAGAAAAAGATGATGCCCTCTAGAACGACTAATAATCCCGGAAGCCATTAGCGCAGTATCGAGATCTTATTGCCGCTGCTTTCCGCTAACGGAATGCTAGAAGACATTTAAATCGACCGGGTAAAGGTAGAGAGGAGACATCAGGAGTGAACTATACTTTTTCTTCTCCCCTTCTGTTTTTACTACTCTTGGGGTTATTTATCCTCCCCGAACCCACTTTAGCCGAGCATGAGCAAGACCTAGAGAACGCGGCAACATTTCTTCAACACCAATACAACTCAACTTTACAACTCTGTGCTGAGGCGCCAAATGCCGCACCAGCCGTTTATTGGCTGTGGAATGACAATTATCTCGCCTACGCAGCCCTAATCCACTACAATGAAACGATGGCCAAGGCGATTTTGGCGACGCTAGAGAGCTACGGATTCATGAAAAATTACGCATATGAGGCGTTATTCGGCCAACCGATTGAGCTACCGTTCAGGGAACCCAAACATTACACCATTGCAGAAGGTGCTGGATACACCATCATGTTCGACGTTTACAACGGAAGCATCATGGCTGACTGGAAGCGCCACGCGAATCTCCTGTGTTTAGCCGCCCTTTCCGAACACTGGCAACAAAACCACACTGCGGCTTTGGACTATTTCAATGCCGCCGCCGCGATGTGGGACGGCATAGGACTTTGCGATGCAGAAAATCCCGAGTCGGAAGACGAAGGTTCTCGGTATTATGCAACGTACAAACTAGCACTGCTCCTATACACTGAAATGATCCTAGGACAATCGTTAAGTTTCCATGAGGACGCCATGAATATTCTTTGGCACCTGCAAAATCGCACAAATTATGGGATTCATACGAACTATGATACGAATTATGATCCTAATGGTTCCGATGTAAATGTAGAAACCACGTCGCTTGTTATAGGACTTTTTAAATGGCCAGAGATCTTTTCACACCCAACAGTTAGCCCGACCTATGAAATCGGTAACAATGTAGCCGAGATCATTATTGTATCTGCTGTGTGGACATCCCTCGGTAGCTATCTATTGTGGGAGAACCGGAGACGGGGTTGAATTTTTGAATCAAAACATAAACAGCCCTCTATATTTGTTTTAGTAAAAGCAATTGAGTTTAAATAGCAAAATATTTCTAAAAGGAATAAGAAAAGGTATGGCTAGCTCCATTGCGCTTATCCCAGAAGTCCTAGGAACTCTCGTATTGCCGGATGCATCTCGACCGCTTTCTTCTTTGTGTTATAGAAAAGCGTCTATCAACGTCAATCAATTAGTCATGATATCCTCAGGTGTGGAAATCATCTCAAGAGGCAAAAACGCATAGTGTTTTGTGTTTCTCGTCACGATCATAAGGTTATTCGATATGGCGGTACCTCCAATGAGACAATCCCGAAAATGGATTGCAGCTCCTTCGGGTGTGTCTTTAAACGTGTACGCAGCCTCAATACTATTTTTGGCGTCCGTAATGGAGACAGAAAGAAATTGGATGCCCAGTCGGGTCATCACCCTCTCGAAAAGGTCCCAGTTCCCCCTTACCCAATAGAGGAATCCCAATTCGAGGTAAATGATGCTATTAATAAAAGGAACGACTCTTTTTGCCTTAGCGTGTTGTGCAATCCATTGGAGAAATGGCATGTTATTGAATACATTGGTGTCAAGCAGAATCCTTTTCATCACTTTCACCAAGAAGAGCAAAAGATTTTCGAGAAGCTTCGATAGTCTTTTGTAGTTCGTCCGTGTTAATTGTACAAAACTCCTGAAGCAATGCATCTAGGTCTTCTCCTGAGTTTTCTGTCGAGATGTTCCCCTTAAGCGTTGTTAGTTGCTGATATGCTTCAATAAGTCGATTAACTACATCATCCATGCTCTCTCCTGGGTGTTTCATCGAATTGAGAAACTTCCAGGTCGATTCCCTCACATGAATTGTGGTCATTTTATCATCTTATAAATTGATAAATACATAACATAAAACCGTTGCGATTCGGCGCTTCCGTTCTGCATCTAATCTTTCCTTTGAGAACTCTCAATACCTATTGAATCGAATGAAAATTTGGCAAGATCTTTATTTAAAGTAAAAAGATACGTAATGCGTCTCAATTTTTCCAAACAATTGGAATAACTTACATTTTGATCCAAAAATGTTTTTAGTAGATACTAAGGATTTCTACTCCATAAATTTTCAAAATTATCCTCATTTAGCTTTATTTTATATTTTCAGACGAAGCGGAAGAAGGACTTATTGCACCGAGAAACATCAAAAAAAGGGATAGTATCGTTATATCTTCTTGGAAATTGGTTCATTCCAGAATTCCTTAGAATTCTCGTATTGCCGGATGCATCCCGACTGCTTGTTCCTTCGTTCTTCGTTGCTAAATCAGAAGAGTGGAAATCAAATTCAAATTTATACATATGGTAAGATTATTTCTTAAGGAAACCATCCCGGGGTTGGTAAATAGATCACATTTCTTCCAATTGGTAATTGTCCTTCTCCAAGACAAATGAAATCGAGTCCATATAGTCATGTAGCATGCTGTATAAAGAAGAATTACCAAGTTTCAACCAAGAGCTCTTTTTCCACTCCATCTGTTAGGATTTCTTTTCCCTGTCTAATCCTGTTCGGATCGCTGTTCCCGACTACTTCGAGGGAGGAACTGGTTCCTCGGTTTATGGCACAGAAACCATCAAGATACCAAAAAGTGTATTTAAAAACGGCAGAATCTTGTCTCTTTACATGAAGGAAAGGTAGTATTCTTTATGTAAAGAATTCTGGCCAGAATCAATGAGCAGAATCTTTCGTAGAGGTCGCAAACGAGAGATCTCAGATAGGAGAATTGAAAATGAAGTTGTTTGAGATCATCGAAAAAAAGGGAGCTAATTTTTAATTAAGAAGCCGTTCGAGAAGGAGAAGAAGGAAACGTTTGTTAGGGTGAGAAGAGCCAAGCATAGTTGTGAGAGATAGGTTTGGCGTAAATCAGTGTTCTAGTATTCATATTGGAATACTAAGCAAGTCCCTCCCTCAAACCTTTCGGGATCTTTTGACCATACATTCATTTACAGGGAAAACCTTAATTTCACCTTCATCGCAGTAATCCTTGGTGATTTATTTGTCGAATAAAAAATCAGGTAAGGTAGAGGATGTCTGGGGTCTGCTGAAGGATCGGGCTGCCTATACCCGGGCAGACTTTCTCCTCCGCATAAAGCGATTGGCCGAAGAGATGAAGATAAGCCAGGAGGCAGCTGCCTACATCGTGGCGAAGGAGCAAGGGGTAGACATCTCCGGATTTCTAGCCCCAGCCAAGAGGGGGAGGATACTAGATGTCGGCCAAGTTAAAATTTCTAAGACGGGTGGCGTGGAGGTACCTTACTGCCTCTTCACCCTTGTGAACAATGAGGAGAGACTCTTGGGATGTGCCTTTGGAGATAGGGCTGAGGAGATCAAAGATCTGGAGGACAGAGCGGTAGAGATCATCCAATACACAATCGCCCGGTCGACACGTCAAAAAATGTTAAGAGCGACCGAGAACTCCGAAATCAGGATCCTCAGCGACGACACATTACCCCCGGTGTGGGAACTGGAGACAGCTAAGAAAGGGTCGTTGGAGGAGATGTCCAAAACCAGTAAGACGTGGATAGTCGAAGGGGTAGTCGTCGACATGGAGACAACCGAGTACGACTCATGCCCAACCTGCGGGAGAAGGGTAGAACCAAGGGATGAGGGATGGTTCTGCACGACCCACGGCCTCGTGGATGTCCAAGCTAGAATGGTCCTCCACCTCTATGTTGCGGACTCCAGTGGCATCTATCCAGCCGTCTACTTCGGGAAGCCGCTTGGAGAGGAGCTCTTCAAGAAAAAGATAAGGGTGAAAGGATACTTTAGGAGCGGCGAACTCCAGATCTCGAAGTTCTACCTCCCCAAGATTTAGGCTTGATCGTGTGAATCCCATCGAATTCAATTTTCCTTTGATTTGTTCCTGTCTTGCCTTGCTTCGGTGTAAAGTCAGGTTGCAAAAGAGCTTCAGGGACAAGAAGGCTTGAAATTTTTTCTGAAAGGGGATAAGGAGATAAGTTCCTTTTGACGTAACCCATCCCCTCTTGGATCGCAAAAGAGGTCTCAGAGAGGAGAATTGAAAGTGGAAAGGGACTAGCCAGCAGCCTTATATGAAGATTTATTTAACTAGCTATTGTATACTTCTAAATATGGGCTAAGTGGTTTGAATGAGTGGAGAAACCCTTGAAGAGCTGATCCGACGCCTCCCCGAACTCCTCAAAGAACGTCCTGAACTTGCGGAGAAATTGTATGAAGTGCTAAAGGATCGGTTTGTGACTAATGAAACTCTAAAAGCGTATATGAAACAATCAGACCGTCACTTCGAGGAGCTCCTTGGCCAGATGAACCGCCGGTTCGAAGCCACGGACAAACGGCTGGAGGAGCTCCGAGTGGATATGAACCGCCGGTTCGAAGCCACTGATAAACGGTTCGAAGCCACGGACAAACGGCTGGAGGAGCTCCGGGTGGATATGAACCGCCGGTTCGAGGAGCTCCTTGGCCAGATGAACCGCCGGTTCGAAGCTTGGGAAAGATACTTTGAGAGCATCGAAAGACGATTGGATATCATCGATGCAGGGCTTGGAGCCCTTGGGCATCGCTCCGGGATCGCCCTAGAACGTACCATTTTGAATGTGTTCCGTCGGGCTTTAGAGTTGCGTGGAATTGATGTAGACAAAGTAGAGAAGATGGGAATTCGAGATGATCGTGGCGACCTTTATCATCCGGGGGCGAAGATCGAATATGACCTGTACGTTCACGATGAAGAACATATCCTCTTTGAAATCAAATATCGCATAACCGAGCAGGATCTGGAGAACTTCCTAGTAAAGACAAAATTTTTCGAACAGAAGAAGGGAATCCGCCCCCAGAAGGTCGTGATCACACTTGAAATCGAAGAATATGTGAAGCGCCTTTGTGCAGATCGCGGAATTGAAGTTATAACTAGATAATCGACTTTGGACGGCTCCCCG
>JBHIFL010000143.1:0-6553 GCA_046761065.1 Candidatus Heimdallarchaeota archaeon | reverse complement strand
GTAATCGAACTGGAATCGGTTAACTAGAAGATAGCTTGGGCAACAAGCTATTAAGCTTGCATTGATATACTATTGATTAAACGAAATGTTTTAACATTGAGTTAATTTTTTAGATCTGAAACTCCTCGAATTATGTAAAGAAAAGGCACCCCAAATTCCTGTTATTTAGTACTACATTTTTAATATGTACTCATTTTATCTATTACTATGAGAAGACTGATGCCATTATCTAAGTTCTTCTTTTGGAGCAGTTAATAATTCCTCTAACCAGGAAAGGGCGAATATCTCATACCTGACCAATATTACCAGGAAACCAACACTTTGAAAATCAAACGCACAAAAAATTTGACTCAGTCTTAAAAACAATCCACCATAATCCAACAAAAAAGTATATAACCATTCCTTAACATGATTACTTCCATTTTTTTTATTGTCTTTGTGATATAGTGTTTTTATTTGATCACTCGAGTTGGTTTTTTGAGGGTTTCAAATAACATAAGAAATGGAGCCTGACTCATGGTGTTCTGGCGACAAAAATGACGACCATAAGCCAGAAGCTCCAAGAAGAGTTTGAAGCACAGCTTAAAAAGGTTGGGATCTTCACCGCGAAGGAGATCAACGCTCTCTGCTTCCTTGCAACCGTCTTGTCTGTCGACCCCCGATTCAGCTTGGTTCGGGTCGCTCGAGCCTCTCGAGGCCGGTTCAGTCGAAAAATGTTGGCCCGCGTGCTGCGCAAATATGCCCCCGTCCAGGACCACATCCTCGAAGCCTTGTGCCGCCAAGGAGTCCACCTAGCGGGCCGCCGCTTCCGCTTTTTCATTACCGCGGACGACCAGCTGGTCAAAAAACGGGGCAAGAAGATCTTTGGCACCCGCCGGTGGTATGACCACGTCGCTAAAACCTCCAGCCGCGCCCTCTGCCTCGTCGAGGTGGGCTTGGTTGTGAAGGGGGAGGCCCTTTTTGTCCTCCCCTATCTGGTGCTGGCCAGCTCCGTCCCCCGTCTTACGTCGTCCACACCCCGCGCCCGGGCCACTCGCGAGCAGGATGCCAAAACCGCGGCCGCCATGGCCCTGATCACCCAGGTGGTGACCTGGTTGGAGGAGGAAGGGGTGACCCGGTCCAAAATCGGCGTGCTGGTCGACGCCTGGTACTCGAACCAGATCTTCTTGGCCTTTGTGCGGGAAATGAAACTGATTTTTCGAGTAGCGGGGAAAAAGAACTATCACACCGAATTACCTGACATGAAGCGGGTAGCACGGCGGAAGCAGGGCGGCCGGGGCCGGAGACCCGCCCGCTACGTCAAGACACGGCGGCTGGACGTCCATTTCGAAACGGTCACTGCTCACGGTTCCTTCCTCGAAGCTGCTTCCGGGAAGCGGGTCCACTGGAAAGTGGCGATTGTGACCTTGAAACAGGGCGGGCGGATCCGAGTGTTCCGTTTTTGGCGGGAGGGCTGCAAGGAGCCGCAATTTATTTTCACCCCCGCCACCTATCACGCCCAGCCCGCTCCCAAAACGGTGTATGCGGAATATTCCTGGCGGTGGCGCATCGAAGAAGCGCACCGGGATCTCAAACAGCAATTCGGACTAGGAAAATGCCGCAATCGCGCCGATGCGGTGGTCCTGGGGTTCGTAGGCCTGGTGTATGGCTGGTATGCGTTGTTCCTGCTTACCCGGCAAAACGGGGAGCTCGCCCCCCCAGAGCGGGTGACCGCCCCCCAATATCAAGATGAGGTCATTCAGTGCCTGTATAGGGAGCAAGGAGTGGTCTTTGCATGAGTCCAGCGGGTTCCAGCGCGAAATGGAGGTGATGCCAACACGAGTTGATCAATAACTAATATTATTTAATCTTTAATTTTGAGATGAAAATGACCTCCAAGCTCTTCTGCTGCTAAAATTCTCTGTTTCTTGCGGCCTGGAAACTTACCAATTGGGCTATTCTTGCCCAAGTTTTCGGTTGATTGCAGGCATCAGGCATACTCGATGGCAAAAATCATTAAAGATCTAAAGAATAGCTCTAAGTACAAAGAAAAGAATCAGACCAACTATCACAAACTTGAGCACAGTTTTGAAGAATCCTAACACGCCATCATTGTTCTCCCAGTCCCCATAATATGGGTCCAGCTCCCAGTTCGAGGAATCTTCAAAGGATGTTCTTTGTAACCCCCTTTGTGGTATTTGGCGTTGTTCTTGTTGCTTCCTCTGTTGTTGTTGCCAATAATGACCTGCCATTTGCCTTTGTCGCCAAGCTTGTTGCTGTTTTTGTTGTTTTTTCTGCCATTGTGGACCTTTCATTAATCTTCCCTTCTATCGGTTGACTCACAATGAAGTATGTTGACAAACTGACTCCAGATCTTGCAAGGAGCTTCTTGCAAAAACTATTCTATTGGGATTTTTGATTACCATCAAATATCCTTTAAAGAGGATATCCCGTTTACTGAGGCGTTCAATGATTTCAAAGGTTCAATTCAAATTACCTCAGATTCGCAAAAAGAGTTTGAACTTAGAGAATATAAATATTTAGGTTCTTATTCGCTATTTATCGCACGGGAATATGTTGTTAGTGGCATTAAATAGTGTTTAATACTTAATCTAGTTATTAAATAATTTAAACAATCATAAAGCATTTATCGAATTAAATCTCTGCCTAGAAGGCCTTTCGTGAGAATAATCTGAACAACATTCGGAATTAAGATAGAGAACAAAAAAACATTCAATATCATATGTAATTCAAAAAGAGCCTAAAAAAGGTGGAAAAACCACGTCTTAATATTATGCTATGAATATCTTGTTATTCATTTGTAATAGTAGCTCAATTCACTCTCTAACGAAGCCTCTTGAATCATCTAACTCAGAACCATGTTGAAAAACAATGAGATGGTTAAGTAACCAAGAGTAGTCTTAAGTTAGAATTTTAGGAGTGTGAATATGTATCAATCAATAGAAATAGCTTTTCGGATAATCACTCCATGACGCAGCCCTTGAGGGTATCAATATTATTTATAAATAAATATAAACTAGAATTACCTCTTTTCATGCGGGCTCAATAGCTTGTCTTATTTCTTTGAAGCTAAATAACATTCATTACAAATGTTATTCAGACAGAAGAAGACATCTCCGATTTTGCATGGGAGGATAGAACCCGTTTTTTCAGTCAAAATCTTCTTTTTTCCACCAGGACATACCAATATGACTTTAGAATCGCTCAACAATCTTTCCTCATAAATTCTATAATTTCGATTGGGATCCGGGTTGTATTGGACCTGGATTGAAACCAATACGACATTATTATATAGTCATGAAACACTATAAAAAAGTTCTGATTTACTCATGATTTCTAATTAACACACACATTTTACAGCTAAATCGGAAGAAATTTTGTTTTTTTGAAAATTTTTGAGCATGAATTGTTCAAAGCATCTTTGAGCCAATTTAATAAAAAATTATAGACTTAATAAGTTAATTAAAAAAGAAAATCTATTGTTATCTAAATTAATCAGTCTTTAATCAAGTTTGGATTTCTTACCCAGATCTTTTGGGGAACTACTTAAAAAAATGATCGGAGGAGAGTTAATTGTTGGTGTGCAATGAAAGAAAACCAATGAAATAACGAACTCGTATGAACTACAGGTAATCTCTGCCAAAATAGATAAAACAAAAACCTCAAAAATCACAAAAGAGAAGTGAAGAGACAATAAGAATAAGGAATAAAGGGGTCATAAAGAGCCCTATGGCTCCAGTTGAGTTGAATTCAGTAATGGGGCCCGTAGCTCAGCCAGGTTAGAGCGACGGGCTCATATTCTACAGAACTTAAGCTCTGCAGAAGAGAGACCCGTTGGTCGAGGGTTCAAAAAAGATGAAAGAGGACCTTTCTCTTTGAATGTCCCTCCGGGCCCACCATCTTTATTTTTAATGCGTAAATCTACTTATCCATGAGATAATGTATTTTTTTCTCTTGAGTGTAGATATATAACCGATCATCTTTTAAAGAGGTTTCCAGATGCCAAATGCCTTACTAAAGTTGAAATGATGTGAAAAAAAGTTTATGTATACCACTGAAGTATAAAAGGTAACATTCAAGGTAAAGGCTGACAATATCCATCTACTAAAATCAAAAAGAAGATTTTAATATGTTTATAATGGAATTGATGTTCTCAAGACTCAATGGATTGATATCTGTAGGGATTTTGAGAACAAGACTATGTTTTTCACATCGTTATATTTAAAGCCAAGCATTTTTCTGATGGAGATACACCATAAAAGAGAAGTTACTAATAATGAAAATCAAATTGAATATGCTCCGATGGTGTAGTCAGGCCAAGCATCACGGCCTTTCGAGCCGTGGACACTATGAGTTTGTTTAATGGCGGAAACCCGGGTTCAAATCCCGGTCGGAGCATCATTTCTTTGATAATAATAAGATGAAACATAAAAATGTTGGAGTTAAGCGGGGATATCCGAGCCTTGTGATCAGAAAAAGAATTGATCCACTCGAAAGGTCAAAGGAGCAGGACTTAGGATCCTGTGGTGTAGACCTTCGAGGGTTCAAATCAAGAAGGGAGGCCCCTCTCTTGTGAAAATCCCTCTCCCCGCACCAATCTCATTTTTTTTTGGATTTATTGAGTTTGAACATGGTCTAAAGTCATTGATCCGGGGAATGATCCACTTATACCATTAATATTAAAAGTGGATAATCCTACTCTTATTCCTATTCGCCTTTTTCTAACTCCTCTAAGAGAGCTGCGTAATCGGTTGGCGACAGAAGCGCATCCCACTCTTCTTCGAACTTGCTCGGTTCGATGCGAATTATCCATCCAGCTCCGTAAGGATCTTGGTTAACCAATTCCGGTTTCTCGTCTAATTCAGTATTTTTTTCTGTAACTCGACCTGAGATTGGCGCAAACAAATCATTCACTGATTTGACACTTTCAATAGCACCAAATGTTTCTTTGGCTTCGATTGTTGTGTCCGGTTCTGGTAATTCTATAAAAACCACATCTTTTAATTGTTTTTGGGCATAATCTGTGATCCCAATTTCAATAGTTCCATTAATTTTGCGGCCCCATTCATGGTCTTCCGCGTATCGGAGATCCTCCGGAATCTCATAGTCTCCTACTTGCATGTGATTTCCTCCATATTACAACAGATGTTCCAAATATTAATGCCTTTTTTAGCTTTCCCATGTGAGGTCAAGATATTTTATGCAAAAATTTTTCGTTGCTCAATCTTGAAAAATATCGCTTATCAATCATTTGAAACGATGATCAGTTCTCTTTATAATGTTATCCTATTCTTCAACTAATCTGTGAGAATTGGTTGAAATAAAGGTGTAAATTGAAGAATAAGAGCATTTTATCAAAATACAAGATCCTAAATCATGAATGCACATAATATCATATTTCTTAATATACGAATGAGGACATCTTTGGATTGAGCATTAAGTCATCTCCCAATATTGATACAATGATGTAACAATCAGACCAACCCGAATTGTTTGCAATCTTCGATTAACCTTAAATTATTTCTTTTAGATTGGTATAAAGCTCTATAATCGACACTTCAAGTTATGATCTCAGTGTAGAAGGACAGTTGGGCGTGAAAAGACCTTAATTGGAGGTTGATTTCTTTCAGGATCCTATCACCTCCTCCAAAGTGTATTGGACAATCGATTAAATTTTTACAGTTATACCCCCAATAAGATGAATTCATCATTGAACTTATCATGTTTTATGATGGCTTAATGCTTTTTATAGGAGAAAGCTTAAAAAGGGTTGAAGCAGCATATATTCACGTTGCAATGTGAGGTAGCAACAATGGTAACATACTTTGCAAAAGCAAGAGTGGAAAGAGTGATTCGAGACGCCATTGGAAAAGATAAACGAATTAGTGCAACAGCTATTGATAAATTGAATGATATCCTAGTAGATATGGGCAAACGAGTTGCAAAACGAGCTGCGGAGATTGCGCAACACGCCAATCGAGTAACAGTCCAAGGCGACGATATCAAGCTTGCAAAAGAGACAATGAAATAGTTTTACAACTATTCACTAGTTCTAAAGTAAAAAAAGGAGTCTCCCTCCTTCCACCACGAAAGAAGTGCACTCAAACCCTCTCTTCTTTTTTTTTCGCAGAGATTGCGCGTGGTAAAAATATGTTGGGGGATCGACCTAAAAACAATTTCGATTTTGTCGAAGTCTTTAGCTGGTGTTTCCATCTATATAAAGCCGACAAAAATATTTATTGGAAAAGGAATTGAACTATCACCAATATAAAATATACTGATATTATGGTAGTTGGGGGCTTATTCCAAAGACAGGATCCCACAAGGGCCAAATGGGTGTATTATAATTAGGGTTGTAGTAAGCCCCGAGAAAAAATAATTCACTTATTCTAAGGCTTTACAAAAGACGTTCTGCATAATTTCCGTCTATTTAGTATTGTAACTCTTAGATCACTCATTTTAAGAGAGAATATCATGCTACATCCAATTTTCAAATAATTTAACAGAGATGTGTAAAATTTTTTCTGAAGCCCTTTTGGCCCAATACCGTTAG
>JBHIFL010000142.1:0-6641 GCA_046761065.1 Candidatus Heimdallarchaeota archaeon | reverse complement strand
CCAAAGGTAAAATCATGTAAAGTTTTTTCATCAT
This sequence comes from Candidatus Heimdallarchaeota archaeon, assembly GCA_046761065.1. Taxonomy (GTDB): domain Archaea; phylum Asgardarchaeota; class Wukongarchaeia; order Wukongarchaeales; family JBHIFL01; genus JBHIFL01. The sequence goes on along the minus strand of JBHIFL010000142.1, from coordinate 6,607 downwards.
CCCTCCCTCAAGTGAATATTGTAGTGTATAAGTCAGTCTTTCCTGGTTATTCCTCTTGTGATGTAGGTAGTGGGCTGTCGTAATTATAGATAATGTGCGAGCATTTCCATGACCCATCAGGTTGACGTTTAAGAATCCAGATTTCTTTTCCATTCCGTTTTACTGTTTCGCCCCCAGCTTTGGGAGTTTCTTGAGACGTGAAAGACCATCGTGCAAACGCCCAGTTGCCGTGTACTTCAATCTCATCAACTGATATATCGAACTCAATGCTAAACTGCTCATACCAGGGTCGTGCAAACTCTCGCCCTGCCTCTTTGCCCTTCAAAATAACATAGTCCTGTGGCATAAAGATTGCGGCTTCTGTAAACTGGTCAATCCAACCCTCCAAGTCTCCTGAGTTGATTACTGACGAGTTATGAGCGAACAAAGCTTTGATAGCCTCAATATCAGCCTCAACATCAACCACGGGTTCCTCAGCTACCTCTTCACTCTGCTGCTGGCAGCCGAAAGCAAAACAAAGCAGAATGACCAAGGGAATGACCATAAGTAGTTTTTTCATATCTCCCTCCTTTTTTATTATGATTTATACTCTATAGTTTTTCCACATAACGAGTTTTTCAGCCGTTGCGGGATTTCGCTGCACTAAAGCAGCTATTCAGACAAAACGTCGAGGGTTTCTCCAAATTCCGAATTCACGCAAGCGCCCCGCAATCGGCTGCAAAAAATGTTAGGCAATCTATTGTCCATTTCTTACAAAATCTAAGAAGTCAAGAATGGCTTTATTGAATTCAACTGGTTTTTCCAACATTGAAATATGACTAGCATCTGCAATGACTGTTTTTCTTGAATTTGGTATTGTACGTTCAAGTAGATCTGCAACCTCTTTGCAGGCTTCTATATCATGGTCAGAAGTTAAAATTAGAGTAGGTAGATTAAGTTTATCGAGTTGTTGAATTGCAGGGGGGCTGAGTCTTCGCTGAAGATCCTTGTGAGTAAATGTCCAAAATGAAAAATCATGAATTATTTCTTCCATACGTTTATTGACATCAGGAATTGGTTTGGAGGGTCTAAGATAGTGAAGGTCAACCAAGAAATCTCTCGCAGGTTCAATCCCACTTTCCTTTAGGATAGAAGAAACCTCTCTAAAATCATCATACACTTCTTGAGCCAACGGCGATCTAAATCCACTCACCCATGGCCCAACAGCAATAAGAGAGTTGCTCATATCAGGGTAAGTGAGAACGAAATCCACGGCTATCACACATCCCATAGAAAATCCAGTGATATGGGCTTTAGATATGCCTAAATATTCTAATAAAGCTTTAAGATCGTCAGGGTGACTATAAGCTCCCCCTTCGACTGGGACAGAGGATTTTCCATAACCTCTTACATCGTAACGAATAACTTTATACTCTTTAGCAAAAACCTCGAATTGATCATCCCAGTGTCGGGAATCTCCATAGTTCCCATGAATAAGGACTATTGGATCACCTGATCCAGCAACTTCAAAATATAGCTGGGTACCATTCACTTCAGCAAAGCCACTTTCAATATTTGTTGGTTTCTTACATGTCACTAAGAAGGCCATTGACAAAAGGAATATTGGTATTAGTTTTTTCATTGTAATATCCTCACATAATATCTGCCTAACGACAAAAATAAGCTGCTGGAACATACGGCGCACTGTATTTCAAAATTTTAAAAAAACGTTTTGCGAGTACCGAAAACAAAATTCGTACATTGCTGTTCCAGTCAGCTTGATTTTTTTTGTTATACCTCATACTATATTATTTAGAAATTTTCATTTTATTTAATATTAACTACAGCAGTCTCAACCTCAGCTAACTTTTTATCTAAATCGCTTCTAGTAAAGAGATTACCATTTAAAACAACGGAATTTATTTTTTGTGTGTTGCTGATATCTTCAAGTGGATTGGCATCAAGCAATACTAAATTGGCGATTTTTCCTTTTTCAATAGTGCCAAGAGAATCCAGCATACCTAAAAATTCAGCGGGTTTTAAAGTTGCCGTTTGTAATGCTTCCATTGGGGTCAATCCTGATTCCACTAATAGCTCAAGTTCATTATGTAGACTGAATCCAGGCAGAAGATACGGTCCAGCGGGGCAATCCGTTCCTGCTAAAAATTCTACACCAACTTGGTGCATTTTTCCAACAGCTTCGAGCTGCTTTTTATGAAACATGGCATTTATAGAGGCTCCCTCAGAAGTACTATTATCAAGCATATATCCTCTCTGGATCATTCTCTCCAAAGTACCTTTCCAAGCTTCTTCCCATCTATCCGGGAAATATCTGAGAAGAGCACTGCTGGATGGGGGTGGTTCATTGGAGTACTTGTATCCACCACCTATAAGTCGCTTCATATTAAACAGAACGAGCGTCGGACATTGCCACGTGTTATTTTCTGCAAATCGCCTAAACAGCAAATCTGCTTTTTGTTCGCTGTAAGTCTCCAAAATGTATTTAATATCTTTTCCTGTCCATCCCAATTCTTCTTCTCGAGTTGAACAACCCAACAAAACACCTGTAAGGTGTTCAATTGAACGCATTCCTGCATCGGAAACTTCAGCAGCACTAAGAGTAAATGGAACATGCCCAACAAACGAAAGACCCAGCTTGTTGGCTTCATCGGCAATTGCATAAAAAGTTTCCTTTGAAATGCCCTCTAATACCTTAATAAAATCCACACCTTCATTTTTCAGCGAATCAATCGTCTGTCGACCTTCAGTTGGATTGTTGATTGGTATCTTAACACGTGATCTTTCGGGATAGCCCCACAATATTGGCCCAGATGATACGATTTGTGGTCCTAATAGTTTACCTAGTTCAATATCATTACGCCACTGCTTTAATACACCCCAATCGCTACCTACGTCTCGTACACCAGTTATCCCATTAGTAATAAATAACGAGAAATAAATATCCCTACATTGTATATCCAACTCATCTCGAACAATATGAACATGCATATCCCAAAGCCCAGGGATTATATACTTGCCTGAAGCATTTATAATTTTAGTTTTATGAGGAATTTTTACATCTTCGGTTTTGCCGATTAGAGATATTCTATTTCCTTGCACTATTACAATCATGCCTGACTTTAGAGCAGAATCATCTGGATTTATTATTGTAACGTTTGTGAACGCAATAGAATTTTCTTGATGAATTTCAGAAGAACATAAAATAAAAAGTGGATTAAGTAATAATATAAATATCAACTTCTTCATTTTAATTCTCCATAAATTCTGACAAGTTTTATTTAAGTGGTATAACGGATTACGGTTGAGCGTATTTAAGCGCTCGAAGAAATTTCAAAATTGAAAGAAACTGGACGCGTTTAAATTCCGACTCCAACCGCTGGTTATGTGTTACTTTCGATTTATTTCGCACGATTATTCTTTTGGAAAAGAAAAATGAGCATGGACAATGATCCAATTATTTTTTCGTTTTTCTAGTACCCATGTCATCCTTAAGCCACTCATTATTCCAGGCTTGCCTTGATACGTGAACTTTGTATTCGCGATGCAAGAAAGCCATGCAATGTTACCTGATTTATCAACTTTTATAACTTCATTTTCATACGAAATATCGACATTTTGAAAATAAACAGAATGCTGCTCGAGCCTTTGTTCCCATGCAATCCATCCAACAAAACGTTTAGAGGAATTGCCATCAAATATGATCATGTCAACATCATTTGAAAAAAGTTCACTAAATAAATCCATATTCTTAACACGCCAAGCTTCAGCATATTTATAAAGAATTTGTTGTACCCCTAATCTTTCACTTGTTGTATCTATTTCATCAGAACAGGATATTATTGAAAATAAAATTATGGCTAATAAGAAGAAACTGAAAATTTTCATACCAAACCTCTATTTACACTGTTGGTTGTAGTTTAATTACTTCCACATATTATGAATATTATAATCGTGAATCTTACACTATTTCAATATTGCTGACCAAATTTCCTTTCTATGCTCATAAACAGAACAGGCAATATAATTTCCATCGGGTGAAACCTGAGGATAAATTACCTCCCGGTCATGATTTGTAATCTGTACTTTATGTTTGCTGTTGAGAGAAATCTTAAATATCTGGTGATGTCCCTCTGTTAACGCCGAATAATAAATATGTTTTCCATCATTACTAAAATCAAGCCCACCCCAACGGGCAAAACAGGTATATTCAACAATTCTTCTTTTTGTTTTGTTATCAAGATTAACTACCCAGATGACTCGCTTAAAGCCACCCAAATCTTCCTCGAATGCAATTTCATTACCTAAAGGGGACCAAATAGCCACAAGCACATCACCATCTAACTCTCCGGTGGGAACTCTCGATATAGTTCCTTTCTGGTCTTTTTGATTTGAATATTCAAATATCCAGGGCGCATGTTTATCATCACCTTCCGCTATAGTTGTAAAAACCATTTTGCGGCCATGAGGCGACCAGTCGCACATGCAAGTTTCAATTCCTGGATTGACAAGCATCTGTTCTAATCCACTTTCACTATCCAGAATCCAAATGCCATCTGTGCTTCCGGGAGCTCTGTAAGAAGTGACAGGAGATGGACTTCTATGAGAATGATATGCTAATACTTTTCCATCAGGTGACCACATTTGAAACATATCCTCATGATAACCGCCACTTCAGGATATAGTTCTTTTACTACCTGCCTCAGACTATCAATTTCAACGGAAGCGATATCCCAATTCATCGGAAAATCCATCAGTCGAAATTGTCCGTAAGAAGTTGAAATTTTATTCCCTTTGGGATGCCAGCAGGGCAAAAAAGCATTTTCGTTTATGATTTGTTTTATATGACCATCATATAAAGATACTAAACCAATGCCGAGAGATGCTTTTATCGTTGCCCAATAGATTCTGTTATCTTTTATACCGATAATAACATCTTCTCCTTCACCTCCAATTATCTTTGTCATTGATTTATTCTTTATATTCAAAGAGAATATATCCAGATCACGATCAGCTACTGCTTTATGTATGTTTTTCGCCTCAAAAGGTTTGTCACTGACCATGCTGATTAGTAATGATTCATCATCTGGGGTGAAATAGACGGGTTCAATTGCATCAAGACTGTCTATTAATACAGCATATTTTTTTTCATGCAAATAATATATTGTCAATTTATTAGAAAGCCCTTTATCTTCTGAAATAACCGCTAATAGATATCCATTATTAGAAAAAGTCATATAGCGGGGATAAATATTAGGAATGGCTAAAATCGCATTCGAGTTATCTTCTTCGGCTATCCATATTCCTTTTTGTTGATCTCTCTCCAAATAATATGCAATATTTTTTCCGTCTTTCGACCATACCACTCCTTTTGAAGATACTGGTACATTAATCTCAACGTCTTGCTTGAAAATAAAATATTCTTTATGACTCTGTCTTTTTTTCGTACCTATAATTTCAATTTGTGCTCCATTCCCTTGCCAAGAGAATCCTTTTACACGATCAAATCCGAAGGAACTTGAAATATCTTTCTCTTGGTCAAAAGGAAAATCCAACACCTTTAATTGTCCTTCACGAATATAGGCTATTTGGGATCCATCCGGAGATAATTCCGGCCAGGTATAAAAATCACGGTAGAGGGTTCTTGGAGCCCACGAATGTAGTTCTTTTTGGTTTTCAACTGTTTGCCACTTTTTAATTGGTTGGCAAGAAAACAAAACAATAACTACAATAAATAATTTCAAAAATTTATGTAAAATTAGTTTCATAGTTTTCCTTAATGAGTTGTTTTATTTAGATGATATATTATCTATTAGAAACATTAAAATTACCACCAAACTTCGCCCAGTGTGCATTGTCAGGGAGCTGCAGCGTGACTACTTTATGTCGATCCAGATGCAGTTTAGGAAGAGCCATTTGGAGCCCTTCTTCACGAGCGTTGCGCTCCAACGACCATTAGTAGTGACCTGTTCCCCGTTGCCATTGACAAGAGTATGCGTGTATGTCACATTTACCACAGCGGTGGCATCCGCAATTTCGATGGCGACTGGCGTCATCTGGAAGTCAATGACTTTAAACTCCTTCAGGAACTCAGCTTCGGCATCCAGGAAAGCTGCCCTGTTCAACGGGGAAGCCTGTGAGAGATCCCAGGCCACGAAGCGCTCGTGATAAAGAGGCGCAAGCTCCTCAACCTTACCTCGTTTCTCGGCGTCGACGGCAGCCTGCAAGACACTCAGTGCTTGGAGTTGGCTTGGCGACCATTCGTCCGAGCGTGCTAGTGAAGATGCAAAAACGAACAAACAGACAATAAACAACACAAACGGTATCAAGCTAGTAGGCTTCATGGTTTCCTCCTTAAAAATTTTGATATTAAAAAAAGTAAAAGAATTAAAAATTAATCTTTTTAAAAATGTTTTTTATATTGAAAATGAGGTGTTTCTCTTTTGTTTCTTGAAAAAGCGTGGACCTTTATTGTGCCTGTTTATCACTACTATAACTTATTACTACAATTTTCCATTCGTCATTAATTTTTTTCCATACACAGAAATATTTTCCTTTGTCTTCAATTTGGTTTTCGCCTTGTTGCAAAACTGTTCGATTCCATCCAATA
>JBHIFL010000141.1:0-6644 GCA_046761065.1 Candidatus Heimdallarchaeota archaeon | reverse complement strand
AAACAAGTAGTTTTTTTCGTCGGCAGACCTTACCAACAAAAACTTTACAGAACCCTTTCCATCGATTTCTTTTTCTATAGTAAGCTCTTGTTCCCATTTATCAAGAAATAAATGCCAATTAATTATACAAAGAGGTAAATATAGAAAATATTTCCAAACTACACATAATAGGAAATTAACTACATCAAAAAAATTTAGGAGCTTCTCAGTTTTTAAGATCTCAACTCACCTACCAGAACACAAAAAGAGGAAGAACCAATGCTGTACATTCATGAACGAAGGATTTTAAATGAGATCGTCAATCTAGTGGAACAGGACGAGGCCATAGAGAAAGCTATCCTTTTCGGATCAGTGGCCCAGCAAACTCATCTCCCTTTCAGTGATGTTGACGTTTTACTTGTCACAAAGGCCGTGCAGAATACCCAGAAAAAATTCCATGAGATAGCAAACACCCTCTATTTGAAATATTGTGTTCCAATCTCCTTTCATTATGTCCAGAGTGGAACTGAAAGTGTATCGTTCCATAAAGCTATCATCAATGGAGGAATCCTCTTATGGGAAAGAAACAAATAATTGAAGAAGCTAAGGCATATCTCGAAAGGAGTCACGAAGCTTTAGAATCCGCAAAAATTCTTCATAAGGAAAAACGATGGAATGATAGTATTAGTAGAGCTTATTATGCTGCTTTTTACGCCGTAAATGCGGCCCTGCTGGTGAGCGGTGATACCTCAAGAAGTCATCGCGGCGTTAAGACGCTGCTAGGACTAAAGATTAAGGAAGGACTCTTCACTCCGGATCTGGGCAGAGCCTTCAACAGTTTGTCCCAGCAAAGGGAGGCGGCAGACTATTCGGTATTTACATTTCTCAATGCAGATGATGCCACAAATACCATAGAACAAGCTGAAAAAATCATCAAACGAATGGAACAATTTATTACCTCCCTTCTTTGATGTGATATACAGTTTTTACATGCTTGAAGCTCATAGAACCCAGAAAGTTCAGGTGACGGCCGTTTTTTACAGAAGTGACAGCTTTACTCGGAGTTCTTCCTCAGAATCTTTGCTATGACCTTCTGACTTTTATTAGATCGATCGAATTTTATAAAAAATCAAAGTCCTTCCTAGCAATTTGGTATATGACTCCAAAAATTACTTGGGTTAATCTGTTGAGTCCCTTTTAAATAATAGAAATACTGATCAGCACGAATTGCTTTTTATTTTGCTCGTAATTGCTCCAGAGTAATCAAGACGCTTCCAATAAAAAACCCCGAACAACCTTCTTCTTCATTTAGTTGTGCTATTTCCACGCACCCCAGCAATTGGGGGCTTGACCGAATCCCAATTCTTAGAACCAATATCCCATAATACTGTATGAAGTTAACTTCAAAAAGGGTAACTTAACTAAAGTGCTCCTCGCTGGAAACGAGGACTTTAAAGGAGACTCATTAATGCCTCAGATAAAACCACAAACTAGTCAACTGAAATGGCAAAATATCAATGCAACCAGAATAGTCGCCTCAGCATTCGGCGTTCTTTGTGGACTGACTGGTATCCTAGCTGGTACCTTTGGATCCCTTCAAGGCAATGTGGCACCCAGCGGCTTTATAATAAGTACCATTGATCCGACGTAAAGTATGTGGGACGTATAGTATTTGCTCGACTGTGAAGTTAATGTGCTCAACCGCCAGCAAATCCCCAAACTGCTTGGTAAATTTTCTGCCTCTATTGCAAAAGTCATTGGGCTTTCCCCTTTTTAAACGTTTATAGTGATTGATACATGGGAATGAGACAATCAAAGTCGGATTAGGTTTCGTTTGACGCCAAAGTAGACCAGTAAGCCGGCGACAAAGCCAACAGCAATGTTAAATGTTGCGGAGAGTAAGGCCGTCAATGCCATAATAAACACTTCTTCCTTCCTTTCCAGATCGAGGGCCACACGGCCCAGTTCGGTTGCCGCTAAAAAGAGCATGACCCCGATTACAACGGGAGGAAAGGCGGTGAAGATCGCTAGAATGGACTGGGCGCAAAAGAGGCCCAAGAAAATCTCTACAGCGCCCTCCATAAATAAAGCTCCACCCGTTCGGGCTCCAAACAGATATTGGGCGGCCAAACCTCCGGCTCCATGGCACAGGGGCATCCCTCCTATGAGGGGGGTAGTCACATTCATGAGGCCCATATTGAGAATAAGGTTTTGGGGGGTTACATCCCGCCGATCGGGAAACAGATCATGGACTAACGCCACGGTCGCCACCACGGCATTGGTCAGGGTCAAGAACAGCTGGGCGATGCCAGCATAGGCCAATCCGTAGAGAAGATCACCTAAAGAGAAGGTGTAGAGCGAGGGGAGGGCCAAGGTAACTTTAAGGGTGGACAGTTGAAGGGTTCCTGTAAGCCACGCGATAAGCCCTCCGAGTCCCAGGAGAAAAAGCGCGGCAGGGAGAATTCGATTTCGCAACAAGAGTAAGGCAAGGGTGAGGAGGGGGATAGCTAGGTAGAGGTCCGTTTTGAGCATCTCTGCTCCAGTTAATCCCAACAGAACCGCTAACCCCAATTGAATGCCCCGGATCACACACTTGGGCACCTTGCTGAGCATATGCCCCCCTTTTACTGCGGCTAAACCTAGCCAGATCACCCCTACCCCAAAGCCCGCCCCCCACACTCTACTGGCCGGCCAATGGTTGGCAATGGCGATGGTTCCAATGGCTTTTTTCGGTTGAACTGGCAGAGGTAGCCGATAGAAGAAAGCCAAACAAATATTGGTCAACCCAATTCCCAACAGGAGGCCGGTTGGGTTAAATCCGCACACCACGATATACCCGATGGAAAATGGCATTAGGGTTCCAAAATCGCCTAACGCGCCAGAAAATTCCCGCAGAGAAAAATCAAATCCCCGAAATTTCATGACCCATCCATCCCTTCTGATCTCAGCATCCAATCTCCTGTATTTACTTTACTTGTCAGTTCTTGGATCTTATTCAGTCAGTATTACATCATTCCATGTTCATTCAAAGCTTTTCTTGAACAATCGGGTTGTTAGGGCTAGGAAGGTGAAAAGAAAGAGACTGAGCGCCGTGAAGTTCACAAGCAACCGGAAGTTAATAAGGCCCAAAGTGGTTTGCTGCAGGGCGCCCACCGCATAAGTCAGTGGGAGGAGGTAGGCAAGGACTTGCAGAGGTAGGGGGAGCGCCTTTACGGGAAGAAAGACGCCGCACAGGAAAATCATAGGAAATCGGAAATAATTCGAGAGGGTCTGGGCTTCGAACACCTCCTTGACCGATACCGCGACGAGGGCGCCTAACGCGGAAAGAACGAGCACCGTGAGTCCCAACACCAAGAGGAACAGGCCAGGAGCTACAAGTTGACTTCCCATCACGCCAAGGGAGAGCAGGGTCATAATTCCTGCAATCATCAAGCCAAAAATAGCGCCGCCCAAGATCTTTCCTAGCAGAACAGCTCGTACCGAGAGAGGCGCGAGGAGTAATCGTTCGAGCGCGCCCACTCGTTTCTCAAAGGTGATGACAATGGCCTCCATACTGGTGGTTCCGAACAGAGCCGCCATGGCGATCAGCCCCGGCGCCAAATCCGCTAACCCCAAGGGGTTTCGTAGCGTAAAGGCCAGCGCCAACGTCAGGGGGAAGAGGATCCCCCAGCTGATGTTGGGCGGTTTGAAGTAATAAGCTTGCAGATCCTTGTGAATAATTGCCCAAATGCCTTCTAATTCTTCACGAATAATAGTTATCTACCTCCACGTTCCTTCTCCACCTTTAGCATTTCAACAGGGACCCCAGTCAGCTTGACAAAGGCATCTTCGAGGCTGGGCCATGCTGTACTCACCGATTCTAGCTTGCGCCCGGATTCCTTGGAAAGGGTCGTTAGGGCCTCTAGCGCGTTCGTAACATCCGGCGTCGAAATCTGGACCGTCTTTCCTGTCACATGCACTTCCCCCACCGCCTTTAACCGCTCGATCATCGGAACCGGGAGTGGAGCCGTGAAAGATGCCTCGATCCTCGGAACATTTTGTATCAGCGCTTTCAGACCCGCAGGGGACTCGATCTGACGGAGTTTTCCACTCACGATGAGGGCAATTCGATCACAGAGCAGATCGGCCTCCTCAATATAGTGGGTCGTCAGGAAGACGGTGAGCCCCGTTCTCTGGAGTTCGATTAAGAGCCTACGCAAGGACCTAGCACTCTGCACGTCCAGCCCGGTAGTAGGTTCATCAAGAAAGACGAGCTCTGGATTGTGGACGAGGGCAGCGGCCACCACACTCCTCCGTTTCAGACCTCTGGACAGTTTGCCAAATTTAACCCTCCGCTTCTCCCACAGATCGAAGGTCTGGAGTAACGAACAAATCCGTTGCTCTCGTTCTGGTTTCGGTACGTGGTAAAGCCGCGTCATGAAGAGGAGGTTTTGCCATACGGTTAACTCCTCATACAGGTTAGACGTTTCGGGCACTACCCCCACACAACGCTTCACCGCGAGAAGATCTTCCTGCAAGTTATACCCGTGGATGACGGCTGTCCCAGCACTAGGCGGTGTCAAGCCGACCAACATTCGGATAGTAGTGGTTTTTCCTGCCCCGTTCGGACCGAGAAGGCCGAAAATCTCACCCTGCTTCACTTCAAATGTTACATGATCCACCGCTACAAGCGTCCTAAATCGTTTGGTCAGACCGACCACCTTAATTGCAGCGTTCAATCCGCCGTTTCATCCTCCTTCGTAGCGAAACTTAGTGCCTTCCCTGCTACTTCTAGAAGATTGATCTTAATCTCCTTAGTTTTCAGTCGCCACACTTTCGTGGGTGCCCCTCCCCCACTTTCCCGGTATTCGACCAGTTCGATGATGTCAGCGGCCTCTAGTTCAGAGAGGTGATAGTAAAACCCCGACTTCGAAAGTCCTTCTCCTACCTTTGTTAATCCCTCGAAGAGCTCGCCACTGCTCTTGGTCGTGTCTCCCAGAAGGCGGAGGATTATCCAGCGGGTCGGACAGTGCAAGGCTCTAAAATATTTTTGAAATCGTTTAAGCTCTTCTAGGTCGCTACAGCCACATTCTTCCTCACACATCTACTTCTCTCTCAGATGTGTTTCTATAGATCGCAGGTGACGGTCTGCACTCTCTAATTCACCAGTAGCAAGCAACTTGCGAGCCGTTCCTATGTGTTTAAGGGCACACTTCTTTAAATCGTCCTCCAACTCACAATCATGACACATTCTCTTTCACCTCGTTGGGCCTATCACTCCAGAGAAACCAATAGTCTTAAAATTTTTGGAACATAACAATATATTTTGAAATAGTCCGATCATATTGATAGTACCAAGCACCAAGTAAAGTTGATTGAAAAATACTCGCATGTTTTGCAAAGGTTAGAATTGGGACCCACGACAAACCAACCTCAAATCATACGGCTAGGTTAGCCTTTTCTTGTTCCCTTTAATGGAATTCATATCCCTGATCTTTAAGAACCCGCTCCAATTCACAAACAGGAATGTTGAATTGCTTGGCTATCTCGTAACTTCGTAAGCATACTCCTTTATTGGAAAGGGGTTTAAAACAACAAAAGAAATAATTACAACGGTTTGTAACCTTTGAGGACTGTCCTATAAAATACCTGTAGAGTCTCTAGTTAATCTTAAAAGTTGTAACCCTCATCTGCAATGCGCGGAAGGGGGCTAGGAACTGCTGAACGTTCCATAGATCCTGTAAAGACCTGAGAACAAGCCTCCTGACGTCGCCCCGTTAGAATGCAATCTCTTGTTCGAAGATTTGTGTGATCTTTGTAAATGTTGCCGGATCAGTGTCCGGCGGCCAGTCCCGCGCCGCGAGCTTGCCAAAGAATTGCTCTAACTTCTTGATGAGCTCTTCCCCCCTGGAGTTCATGGCTTCCTCCATCCGAAGAAAGACGATTTAAATGACATATTTTTGATTTTTATAATGAATTATAGTATTCTCCCCCAAAATGTAACTAAGTAACCTCCTTCACAGCTTGCGACCCATCTCCCAAAAGGAACCCACATCACCTTATAATCACAGATTAAGGTGTATTCTCTTGTCCCATCTGGTTGTATTACCCAGCCCATCGTTCCATCTTTATGGGCTTTTTCTTGGAATACTCTGTCATGGATAGCTTGGTTGTCCATCCAAGGAGCCCAAGATAATAACAACAAAACTAGTAGAGCAAGAATAAAAACAAATTTCGTGTTCTTTTTCATAGTTATAGGTTATTTGCATGAATTTATTAAATTTTTCAGGCGGCGGAATTTCTACTAACAGCTATTTAACGAATACTTTATTCGCTTAATATCTTAAATAGGAGTTAAAATGAAATTTTTATCCCTATCTCCCTTTCTCCACGCAATCGGAAACACTTCCCATAAAAATCCCCTGAGCAATATTCTTCTTCGTTAAGTGTACCCTATCCATCCCCTCGCAATTTGGGACTTGGATAACGAATTCAAAATACCTTCATCCATTCGCACTCGATGGAGATTCAAAGATTAAAAACTCTGTTAGTAATACAGAGTGGTAGGTTCTGTTGCAGACAGACGTGGCTCAATCGAGATCTTTGGCGGGCGAATCCAGGTCCTTAAAAGCGCGCCATGCGAAAGGTGGGATCGGAAGCGGGACCTATGCCCTCGACATCATCTC
>JBHIFL010000140.1:0-6654 GCA_046761065.1 Candidatus Heimdallarchaeota archaeon | reverse complement strand
TGGCCAAGAAAGCCAGCTTGGATCCGAAGGAAGTCCTTGAGACCATCTTAACGGTCGATGCGTATAATTCGGATCACCAGATGCTTCTGGCCGAGCAGGGCCCGGCCGACTTCCGCAAACTGGCCCGCGAAGCTGGGTTGAATAAAGAACTACGCCTTATCGTCGTGGATTCCTTGACCAGTTACTTTCGTGCGGAGTATGTGGGGCGGGGTACCCTCGCCACCCGGCAACAGAAACTGAATAAGCACGTCCATACGCTGCTCAAGCATGCCAAAGCCTTGAACCTCGCCGTTGTAGTGACGAATCAGGTCATGGCCCGACCGGATATGATGTTTGGGGATCCGACGGCTCCCGTTGGCGGGCACGTGGTGGCGCATGCCGTCCAAACGCGGGTGTACCTGCGCAAAAGCAAAGGTGACCGAAGGATTGCAAGAATCGTCGATAGTCCCCACTTAGCTGAGGCAGAAGCTGCCTTCAAGATCACTCCCGATGGCATTGAGGATATCTAGTTTGTGAGACGTCTAGATTACAGAAATTCCAGAAAATCGCTTGCTTTTTTGTCTTTAACCGAAATCCGCGAGAAATCCCCTTACGAAAAGTGGGAGGATGTGCGCCAATATGTTAATATTTGTTCTGCATAAGTTATTATGGAGCGATCTTTTTTGGTCCTTCCGTCTCCGTTTCTTCAACCCCGCCAGCGCTTCCACGCGTTTGGTGCGAATCCACTTTGACGGTTCATGTCGCAGCCTTTTCGGGCTGTTTTACCGGTACAGTCCAGCCTTGAGCATGCCCGTTGAGGAAGGCATTCTACAACTGTAGGGGAGCCTATAAAAAGTCTTCGTCCGTCCAATCGTAGATGTTATACGCAGATCACTTTCATCTGCAGATCCGTCGCGTTTGGGTACGGTTTGGCGGTTACCACCTTCGCACTGCCGCCCAACTTTCCTGCTTCGGTGGTCTGCTTGATGATAGCTCAGACTGCATCGAAGTCTTTGTTATCCACGAAAATCAGCCATTTACCACAACGGGATGTGAGTCTGTGATAGGTACCCTTCTTCCTTTGCGCGTAAAGCCAGTAGACCTCCATCACTTCCGAGGGGTTCGCCTCGGCATAACGCCGTGCGAGCTCCATTTGTTTGGTTTTGATGGCTTCATGCACGTCTTTTATTGTCACATCCATCCATTGGGGGCTTTTGGGGGCGCCGGAGAATAGGAACGGAAGGTGATTGCGGTGGGGCGCTGTTGGTCATATTACACCAAAACATACTGGTCGTCCCCCACCCAGCCGATGAGGGCTCGTATCGGGGCAGGGAGTCTCATTCTGTGTCAACCATTTTCACAGTCAAGCCACGAAGCACCTAGGAGATACGGTAGAATATCTTTGGTCGGCCTCGCTTCGTTCGTTCTTCAGGATATCGCTCCACTGCACCTAGCCGTTTGAGTCGGATAAGGGCATCGTAAATGGTTGTGCGGGGCAGGTCGCAAAGCTTAACTAGATCGCTTCTGGTTGCCCTGCTAACGCGTCTTAACGTATTAAGAACGATACTATCATTCGGTAGTAGGTCGGAGAACTCCCTCTGGTCTGTAACTTTACGAAACAATTGATGGACGACCTTAGACTCTTGCTTTAAAGTGCGTTTTTCCTTGACAATAGTTCTCAATTTTTTAGACAAATAAGGTTACCTCGGTCAACGTATAAATTGAGATTGTCGCGGCACGCTTACTGCCGCTCCACATATTTGGCATTCTATTAGTGCATCGTCCCTAGTTATTTCCATCCCCTCATCACTTAAAAGCTTTCTTCGGATGGAACGCTGTATAACTGAAAGGGACGTGTCCAGAATATAGTCGAGAACTTTGTCTCGGTACGCTTCCTGTTAGATCACGCCAAGTTGATGCTACACTATGCCTATTATGTGGAATTAGACATTGTTTAGCAACCGGTCGCATTAATAGTTCATCGAACCCAAAGTCGCCATTGGATGGATCCCCTCCTACGTGCCGAAGCACGAGGCCAGATACACTCTGCTCCACACCGTGCCATTATTGAATATGTTTAACTCATTTCACAACCAATTTGGAATAAATCAATGGGGCTTAGGGGCTACCTTCCGAAATTCTGTTTCCATTCATGTTGGCTTCGTGTCCACCAGATTCGGAATGCTTCGGCCTCATTGGTTTCAAAGTCTTCCTGTGAATAGTTGTTCACTTGACAGAAATGGTGGATGAGATTTTTAGGGGTCGATCCCTCCCTGGCGAGTTTTCCCTGCCCGTTCTCGGCACAACACCAAGACCCGATATGCTTGATTTTATAGTACCGCCCACGGAGATGGTTCATGTCGAGTATGAGTCGAGCGAAATTTCGGGCAACACCGTAATTCGGCGAAAGCGAGCTTTTTGCTACATGAAGTTTATGAGAAACCATTTTCTGCGTTTAGGCTAGTCTTCGTCGCCATAGAATGCATAATACACGTAGAATGAGGAAGCGCTAGAACTTGCACTCCTCTTTGTTCATGTCAGGGCCTTGATCTCAAATTAGCAAAACGTGTAGCCGGCGCCCCGAGCACTTCGATTCTTTCACGGAGAATCTGCCCTTAAATTTAGTGTCTAGAATACCTGTGATGATACCGGCATCAAAGAAACAGAGAGAATGAACTACAAAAAGACCGTTCCGCTTGTAGTTTTCGTTTTAGTTTTCTTTGCCCATCTCTTGTACTTCAAGATATTCGTGATACAATCCAATCCTGCTTGGTGGACTTTCTACAAGCTTATAAAACAATACTTCATCAGTTTTTCTCTAGGCTTGGCATTTGCATATGACGTATTCGCCTTTATCAGGATGCGAAGCAGATCAAAGGACGTGGTTGCAAGGAGCGTGATCAACGTTTTTTTGGTCTGATTCGCCTCATGTCGTGGAGCCCCTATGATCGGTATAATCCTAGGGATCCTAGGAATCGGAGTTGCTTCCACTCACTTTCCCCCTCCGGCAATGGCTTTGATAACTATCATGTTTGCATCCCTCGACCTTATCTGGCTGATGAGGCAAAAGGTTGGGGCTAGGCTAGTCTGCGTGTCATGCGGGGCTGAGACCGCTGTTCTTACTGTAAACTGCGGACTGGGTATACCAGAACCAGAAGACGGCAAACATTATTACCCATGCGAAGTGAAGGTCACATGGGAAAGATAGAAATACCGAAATACTGCGAGAAACCCATGAAATATGCAAAATGAGAAATAAGGGGGTAGCAATTTAGCTAAGTTAGTATGCGCGAAGTGTGGGGCTGAAGAAGATATTCCTACCGTGCATTGTGGACCGGGCATACCCTGGGATAAAGGGGAAGAAGGCAAACTTTATTGCCCGTGCGTAGGTTAAGGTCATACAGAGAGTACCGACATTCCTAAGCATTGTGGAATAACCATGGAATACGTAGAATAGACCAGAGGTTGTAAGCATGACTGTCTGGATATGTAAGAAGTGCAGCAAAGAGTACGAGAACCCGAGATGCAGGCTGCCAAAGTGCCCAAGCTGCGGTGCTCCGAAAGAACAGCACGAGAAAAAGAAGTGAGAAAATGGTGAAGATGTCCAATGGTGAAGTGATGGACGTCTGTGGGGCGTGTTGTCTGTCAACCGCTGGCGTTAAGGATCGATTAGAAGATCTTTCAGAAGGCGAAATTTTAGAAGTAGTCTTGGATGAAAAGATGTACAATGCCCTAAAAGAATTAGCAGGAGAAAAGGACTGCGAGATCCTAGAGACTACGAAAGAGGATAAAGGGGTCAGGGCTAGGTTGCAAAAGAAAAAGAAAATGTTGAAGGTCAATCCTTCCAAAGAGTATCCCACCGAGGGAGGTTCCTACCTTAGGGGCAATGATTTCTCCCCCGTGGCGGTGGCGGTACTTTTGAATGCGCCAAGGCCCCTCCCAAATCAACCCGACACAAAGGACATCGAGATACCCCCGGACATCGAGAACCTGGTGAAGGTGGCTGTTGAGACCGGCGCAGCCTTGGGGGGCACCCTTCAAACTGAGAATATAGGGATCGAGAAGCTCATAAGCAACGTTGTGGGAAACCCCAACCTCCGCTACCTAGTCCTCTGCGGTAATGAGGTGGAAGGTCATACCACTGGCGATGCCCTAAGGGCACTTTTAGAAAACGGAATCGACGATAAGCGAACCATCATCGGGACAAAAGCCCCTACGCCCTACCTGTTTAACATTCCCTTAGAGGCCATTGAAAGGTTCAGGAGCCAAGTCACCCTAATCGACCTCCTGGGAGAGATGAATCCAGAGGTGCTAAGCAAGGCGGTCTGGTCCTGCTATCAGGAGCCGGAGAACCCCGTCCAATTCAAAGATTATACCCTATTCGACCCTGGAGCATATCCTGAACCCGCCATCTCATGCAGGCTCACCGGGATGGTCCCGCATCCAGAAGAGGTGGAGGAGTGGGAGGTCGAGGAGATCGTTAGAAATATTGAAGAAGGTAAGGCTGTTGTAACAATAGAGGGGGAACCCGGGGAAGAACCCATGTCCGAGGAGAAATCTAAGATTAATGCGTTTGTCGGCAAGCGTCTGGCCGGGATTGCCCAAGAGCTTCTCGATATCGCCGAGTTTCTGGGTCAACCGGTGGAGATACCAGCAACGGAGGCAAGACCAGCTGCCCCTGCTAAGGTGATAAGTCCTATCGCTCCCGAAATAGAGGTAGAAGAAGACAAGGTAGCCCTTTACTTTTCCAATCACCTAAGGGCATACAATACTATGTTTGCTGTCTTTGATGCTTGTGTCAAGGACATGTGTAACAATGGCTGCACCTTCCCCTCTGTGGTAATCACTACTGGCAAAAGGCTGAAAAAATTGAAGACGGATCTTGAAAACTCTCAGTTTCCCCTGGACAGGAAGCATCTGCTGGAGGCGAAAATAGACGGATTCCTAGAACGGTTAGAGACCATGCCCCAAGACACAAGCAAGCCATGCCAGAAGACGGCGGGGAACTGCACCATAGGACCTGGCTGTTTTGTCAAGGGGGCGGCAGATTTTATAAAGCTGGTCACAGAGCCCGTACCGCCAAATCTTAAAGGAGGAACGAGATGACAGATTATTTTAGGAACCATCTCAGGGGTCACGATAAGGTTTTGGCTGCCCTTGAAGCCTTATCCAACGATATCTGCAAAGATTGCATCGGCCTACCAGGGGCTCGGACCAAGGTACTCAAGGGGCTGAAAAAGCTCAAAATCGACCTGGAGGCATCGGAGGTTTCTGAGGAGGAGAAGGAAGACATCATAAGCCAAATTGAACGTCTTGCCAAAATGGCAGAATCCCTAGAAATGTCTGATGAGCCCACGTGCCAGAAGACCGCTGGAAACTGTAAAATTGGTCCGGCTTGCCTTTGCTTAGATGGTGCCTGGGGATTGATGAAGCAGATAACCTAGGCAAAATAGCTGTTCACCCATGGTCGAAAGCGGCAAGGAAGCTGGACGATAGGAAGGCGTTGAATCGATACTTTAATACCTCCAATCAACAATGCAATAAAAGGGATAAAGGTCGGGGAGGTTTGGGAGGTAAAACATAGGTAGTCCCCCCTTAACTGTTGTTAATTGATGGGGTGGGACGGTTGTAAAAAGCTCTTTAATTGTCCAAATATGATCGATCAGATCAGCAGTCATGTTAGCGTTCGTGGAAGCCAGCGGCGTGTGGGCTTATAGTACTAGTTGCTGTGAATAAAATATCAAAGATAACAGTGTAAAAAAGATTGCATCAGACTACACTGAGTTGTAATGCCCCCGGAGTTATATGGGGTAACTGACGTGGCACCCTGACTTCATAGATCTAAAAACATGTCATCAATCCGTTTCAAATAGAATGGTTGGTGGAGGAAAAACGCACTGAATCATAAACTACCAGCCTCTCAAAAAAAGATTAACTCATTTGAAAAGTTGCTGGGGACAATAAAGACCGAATTTGGCGAAAGATCTGTGAAGCAAATCTTGGCAAAACTCCCGATCGCCAAGATGTCATCCAACGGAAGTCTGGTACGAAGTACCACCTGTGGGAAAACACGTGGATGAAAATTCTCTTGGCAGTGTTGGAATGTATTGTTTTGCTAGGGATGTATGCAAATATTCTTCAACAAACGGGCTTCAAGGAAAGCGAGATCTATACCATTCAAAAAACCCCCGATTTTGGAGGGCGTGCTAGAAAACCGATTTGCGGATCGAAAATGAGATTTGATACGCCAAGCGCTCCAGCGAATTGCCGTCCAAACGCGGGTGTACCTGCGCAAAAGCATGGGCCAGAACCGCATCGCCCGTGTCGTCGATAGCCCCCACTTGGCGGAGAGGCGGAAGCGGCCTTCAAGATCACTCCCGCTGGCATTGAGGACATCTAATTTAGCAGTTGTCCGTCGTTCGATGATAAAATCCCCATAAGAAATATCCTTTCATCTCTTCGATGGAACTCAAGCGTTATCTTCTTTTCGCTGACCTTGGTCGTAAATCAGGACATCGGCCAGATCCGGGGGGAGCCCATGTTCTTCTAATACCTTTTTGACAGGATCCTGGGGTTCTTGGCGTTCCAACGTTTCGCGGCCCAACGTATAATAAACCACTACGAGATAGACGGCAACGAGCAGGGTGGTGGGGACGTAGCCAATCCACGCACTCC
>JBHIFL010000139.1:0-6733 GCA_046761065.1 Candidatus Heimdallarchaeota archaeon | reverse complement strand
TGTGAAACCTTTGATCCCCACGAATTGATCTTAGGGCACAAAAGTTTCTGCGCCGGTTGTTTAGGACTAGGTATTGGAGCTATAATCTCCATATGTGGTTCATTGCTTTATTTCGGAGATCTTCTTTCGCCCTCCGCATCTCTAGCTCCATTTTTCATTATTATTGGAACGATAAGTAATATGGCTATGTTGGGGAGGTATTTTATTCTACCAAGGAGTGGAGGTCCTGCCCGCGTCTTTCTTCATGCAGCAATGGTTGTAGGTGCATCATTTGTCCTTATAGGGATCGACATCTTGGGGCAAAATCTCTTCTTAGACTATGGAACGATCATGTTGGTGTTATTCTGGCTAAGAACAAAGATGCTTCTTACAAAATGGGAGCATAAGAAGGTCTGTGCAGCTTGTGATCACCCGTGTGTTGCCGCCTATTGACTTCTTCACATTGTGATATATTTTATTTTCAACTTCCAATCAGATCGTGGCGATTTGGGCATTTTTACACATCTAACCATCCGCCACAGATCTTGCCATTGTTTCTATGAAGTTTATTCAGCTCTATGATGTGTTGTCTTTGGCTTCGCAGCTTCTTGGGCTTATTTTCTGTCCATGATCCTACAAATCCTCAAGGGATTGCATTTTTACCTCTTCAAGTTATGAATCGGAGTTTTTCAAAAATTTTCAAGGAAGCTCTGATGTTGAACGCCTTGCTTTTGTATTTGTTCGGCGTTTTCTAGAGTTTCCACCATAAGCTTCTTGCACATGTGAGTTGACCAAAAATACTCATCCTTTGGATCCCCTCCGTATTTTTCATAGTAACCCTCAAGCCGTAAAATTTCATCCATGTGTTCTATAGCTTGAGCTAATTTTTCAGAGGAAGGATCTTGATATCGATCTATTTGCCAGATTATTTCCTTGGGAAGTCTTGGACGAAGTGGAGGTTGTTCTGCAGGAACTCCCAAAGCAAGCCCAACGACCGGTAACACCCCTTTCGGCAGCTTCAAGAGTTCACATACCTCCTTGATTTTCGTTGTAACGCTACCAATGTAAATGGAGCTATAACCAAGGGCTTCTGCAGCAATAACCATGTTCTGAGCAACAAAGCTCGCATCCATGATTCCAAACATAAATCTACTTAGAGTACCATCAAGGGAGCACTTTGGATCCTCTTCCACGTATTGAATAACTTTCTCTAATCGACGGATATCTGTACATATAACGAAAAAGTGAGAGGCTTCATATATAAATTCTTGATTGTGACAAATCTCAGTTATCTTTTTCCTAAGTGTTTTGTCCTTTACTTCAATTAATGTATAAAGCTGAGAATTCCCACCAGTTGGAGCGCGTTGGCCACAATCCACAATTCTGTTAACATCCGTTTCAGGGATTTTTTTAACTTTAAATTTCCTTATTGATGTTCTTTTTAGTATGGTTGCAATTAATGGATGTGTTTTACTCATTAAATCACCAATTCGAGATTTCTAGCTCAACAGTTTAAAGTACAAAGATTTGGCAGTTTATTCGCTATTTATAATTTTCATTGCCCATTTTGAGCTTTGAAATACTCTATAATTATCCAACATCCGCGTTCCCAATCGGGGATACGGTTTTATGTCTAAAATAGAGTGTCACCATACGAGTCAAGGCTTTTCACCCTTAAAACATTCTTTTCACGTTTTACAAACTCCACTAATGTTAATCCTATAGGAATCAGACGTATTGAAGCCCTTATTGTAAATACTCCGACTGATGGCTTCTTATCTTATTACAGAAACTGGTATTCTTTAGCATGGAATGCAGGTATTTTTGTGTTTGATATTTTTCCCCTCTCTATGATAATATAATTGTGTGAAAAGTCTTCGAAGCCATTCAAAACTTTAGTTAGATCTTTTTGTAATATTATCGTTGAAATCAGGCTTCGGTCTTTTCCATCTTCCGATAGGCGATGCTTGTTTACATAAGCTATAGGTCGGATCTTAATTTTTTTGAATGACAGCAAACATATTACACGAATAATGAGTTCTCAGGTAATAAGATCTTGGGTTTTATTGTTAGAAGAATTTCCGAAGCTTGCTCAAGACTCCTTGAGTAGCTAAATGTCGCCATGCTCGTCTTTTCCACTTGTTACTAGAAAGTATTCCTCGTAAGCGTTTGCCCCAGGTTCCATATTGAGAGTGATAGCATCGATAAAGCTCGGTTTGGACTTCCTCTCGGCTGAGCGTCTCAGTGGGCATGATGGCATGAATCATGTCATAGTTTGTGTAATTCTTATCTTCGATCCACCCATTCTTATCGGCCGCTTCATATAGGGCAGTGCCTGGGAACGGTGTCAACACCATAAACATCGCAATATCTGCCTGCAGTTCCTCTTCCACAAAATCTCTAGTTTGCTGGATGGACTCTGACGTATCATTTCGGTGCCCGATTATCAGCATCGCTTGCGCAAAAATATCATGGGTTTTCAACAATTTTACGGCTTTAATGGATTGTTCAACCTGTATTTGTTTGTTGAGAGCCGCCAGGGTCTCATTTGATCGGGATTCCACGCCCAACAGCATCCACCGGTTTCCAGATTCCCGCATCAGAGGTAACGTTTCTTGCTGTTGGATCACCGCATCAACACGCGCTTGAATAAACCAATCGATATCAAGATGTCGATCAAGGATTTCTTGGGCGATCTGTTTTATCCGTTTCCCAACAATAACGTTATCCCCAGTAAACCAGAAGAACTCAATCCCATACGTTTCATGACAGAACTCCATCTCATCCACAATTCTTTTGATACTCCGAGGTCTCCAACACCCTCGTTCTGGAGCAGATGGATCCGCCCAATGCTTCCAACATGTACAAAACGTACAATTATAGGGACACCCGCGGGAGTCCTCAATATTCATATAACCTTTATCGGACATCATTTTGAAGTGATAACGGCTAAGATCAAGTAAATGGAAGGCAGGAGAAGGTAATTCATCCAAATTTTTTATCAAAGGGCGAGGAGGTGTGGATATAATCTTACCATCATGAACGAAGGAAATGCCTTTGACATCCACGATACCCCGTTTCCCCTGAATAGCCTTACATAGCTCTGTGAAGGTTTGATCACCTTCACCCCAGACAATGAAATCAATTTCCGGATATGCTGTGAGACTCTCTTCAACTGTAGCAGAGAAGTGGGTTCCTCCAACTGCGGTAACAATTGCTTTGTCCAAGCGAGAACTTACCATTTTAGCAATTTCCACTGTCCGAGCGATCGTATATGTGTTACACGTCGCAAACCCACTTGCACCGACAATATCGGGCGCGTATGTTTCAATATAGCGCTCAACATCGCGCCAACCGAGGCGTTCGGCTTGGCAATCCAAGATTTCTACTTCGATGTCTGCTTGTTCGAGAACAGCGGCCAATTGCATGAGTTGGAGAGGGGGAGGCAGGTATTCGCCCATCAAAAACCAAAAGATCTTTGGTGGCTCAATTAGCAGGACCTTGGTACTCTTCATTATGACTGCTCCATTGAGTTTTAATTGGGTCGGGTACTCAAGATGCCTCTTGAATTTTTCGGCGAAAGTTATTTGAAGAAGACATTTCACTCAAATAATTTGATTTTTATTTCTGGCTCCTCATTCCCCAGTTAGAGCCCAAAGAGAATGTAAAGGGTAGGATACACGCATTTCTTCAAGTTTGCCGCATATAGAAAAGTAAAATCTCTCTTGAGGATGATCGAGACTAGTAAGAATTTCTACATGCAGTTGCAAAAGAAGAACTAGAAAAAACCAAAGCAAAATCAAGCAAAGAAAGAACCAGATGATAAATCTTCTTGCTTGGTATAACTAATATATTTCCATTAATAAGTCTTATAATAATTTAAGAATTCTTCTGGCTTCAGATTAGCTTGCCATAGAATTGCTCTTAGGGTGTCTCGAGCTAATTCCCGATGATGTGGTACAATTACAATGAAAGTTTGTTCATTTTTCTTTTTTAAACAGATGTGACTTCCCTTCCTTCCAACTGTTTTGAAGCCAAGTCTTGTCAGGATTTTCACGACTTCCCGACCAGAAATAATTGGAAGTTTCAAGAGCTTTCTACCTCGACAAGGGTGATAAGTGGTCTTAAACCTTCCATCGGTATATCCACGTCCTTACCTTCTAGGTAGAGCTCAATCGCTTCCTTTAAGTTAGTCAAGGTCTCATCAATACTCGGTCAATGACTAGCAATATCCAATTCGGGAGATAATGCAACAAAAATGTTCCCTACTTGTGTAATAACCGCTGAGAATTGCTTTCTCATGGCTTGAAGTCTCCTTAACACAAATGTTAAATCAGTTCTGCTGATCCTGTACTCATTTTATTTTTTTATTCCTTGATATAAGCAATACCTGTTATTTGTGCTTCAATGAGATCATAGAGCATTCATGATTTAAAGCTTCTCGTGTAAGGGATTGGATTTCGGTTGTGGACCATTTCCCCGTTTTCACCCACTCTTGGATCTTCTGGATCAACTCAATCTCTAGCACTTTTAATTTTTGAACTCTAATTATATTGGTATCGGGATTGAATTTATCTCGTTGGTCCCAAATATCTATGGTTTTATGGTTTTCTTGGGAAAGAACAACGAAAGGTTTAAAGAAGCTAACACAGGGGTGCGGAGATCCCGTAAACCAGTGAATGGACTGTTCCTTCAAAACATAAGAGACTTGGGATGCAGTTGTCCGAAAATCCCCATGCATACAAATGCCCCCATTATGATCCCGAAGAATTGTCATCATAATAAGAGGACTAATTTTACCAGCATAAGTTTGGAGTAGATATCTACCCCAACCCTCTCGTGAGTATCGTGTTGGTTCTTGATAGAGCCCAGTGGAAAAACACATTGCAAAATCAAAGTCATGAGTATCTTCACAATAACCTTGGTCAATGGCATGATCTATAAGCCCATCTCTCGCAATGGTATACTCCGAGCGGATGGATAATCCATTGGAGATATTGCGAAAACCATCCGTTATCTGTTGAGCAATCCACCATTGGCCCGCGGTTTCCAGGACCCATGCTTCCGTAGGATCCGCAATTAAGAACGAATTGTGGTAAGTAAAGTTAGGAACATTCTCTGCACAGCGTCCGCCTTGTCCGTATTCTTCTAATAACTCACAGATAATGTGGACCGCTTCGATCGCGGTTGAGCCACGTTCAAGAGCGAGCCGCAGTAAATCCATGCCGAGTAAAGCGGGTGGACCAGTCGGTTCTTTTGTCCATACCGCTTCGTTCCCGATGACAACATTGCATTCGTTAGCTCCCATTTCTGCCCCCCCACATCCAACTCGGTTTCGAAAGCAAGACCGCCTTAGTTTCTTCAACTTGCGGGATTGGTAGATAAGTACACTGAACCGTTGTATCAGCCGGAAACTGTTGCCTAGGAATATAGACGATCGGTTGACGTTCGTCAAATGGACGGTCGCTATTTTTGCCATAAACAACTCGACCATCTGTAGTAGCAGATCCTAAAGCAACGAATGTATCACACATACGATCGCCTTATTTCAAAGGTGAAACCTTGTCTATTCTTAACAATATGAGGAATGGAAGGATATTGAATTTACTGGAATTCACTTAACAAAGAGTTGAAGCGTTTTCGTCTCTGCATCGAGCGTCTTCTTCATATCTATGTCTTTTAACTCCATGACGAAAACCTCTGCGAACCCAAAGATTATGCAGCCCTCGAGTAAGTGTCCACCAACAACCCTTATCTCCTCACCCTCGACATAGGAGAGGGTTATGTGGGCATGAACCCAGGCTTTACCCTCAACCTCGCTTACATTTCCCGAGAGTGCCAGAATCTCCAAAGGCCTTTCAAAGATTAGGAAAGATCGGTTCGCATCAGTTATCGGATATTTCTCCGGGAGGGTCTTACAATTTCTGAGACGGGCCCTCCTCAGTAGGCCTAACCCGGAGAGGATCACACTCGCTTTTGTTCTATTATCTTCAACTAGACTGCAGATCGATTGCAGGAGGTCGCTGCCTGGTTTCATTCTGGTGACATAAACTTTCCCGCCCTTTCCAAGTCTGGTAATATATTTTTTTGTCAAGATAATCGCCTAATAAGGAGCTTTATAACATTTCATTTCCCTTTCCTAAACTGTATCTTAAAATTTGACCCCAAATCGCTATAACTGGAATTTTTGAAGGATTTCCCTTTTGATTTTTATCAGATTAGTTGTACTTCAATCTGGAACTCATTTCTCTGGCACCTCGTCCTCTTTCATTGTCATTATTAAGAGGGAATTCAAGATGATGGCATGCATCGGCTTAACTCGCGCTGGGCAGTTCTTTTCATATTATCTGTGGCAGAACTCTTCGCTTTTACGTTATGGTTTAGTGTAAATGCCATTGTTCCCCAATTGACAGCTATCTGGGTGCTAACCGGATTTGAAATTAGCCTACTGAATATAGTTGTACAAATTGGCTTTGTAGTTGGAGCATTTATCTCTTCGCTCTTTAATCTGCCTGACATCTTCAAAACAAGAAATGTATTTATTAGGTCTGCACTCTTAGGGGGCGCCACAAATTTTGTCATCACGTATTTTGTTCTCTCATTTGTTACAGTTTTATTTTTACGTTTTTTTAACGGGCTGCTACCTCGCGGGTGTTTACCCGACGGCAATGAAATTACTAGCCACTTGGTTTAAGAAAGGTCGTGGTTTTGCGATCGGTATCTTAATTACCGGCTTGTCTGTTGGCTCGGGGTT
>JBHIFL010000138.1:0-6901 GCA_046761065.1 Candidatus Heimdallarchaeota archaeon | reverse complement strand
AATAATTCCTCGATGTAAAGTAAAGGACGTTAGCTTCTTGTTATGCACCCAAGGTTTCCTTGAGTGCGTCCATGAGGTCGGTTTCGCAGATTGGACCCTTTCGCAGCAGGCGAGGGGGGACAGATGTGAGATCGAACACGGTGCTTGGGGAACAATAGGGGAGTTGACCTGCATCAATAATGGCTGCAATTGATTCCCCAAGTTGGGCCACTGCATTCTTAGCCGTATAAGTCGGAGGTTGTCCAGAAAGATTCGCACTTGTTGTCGTAATTGGCCGTCCTAGGGCTTCAACGATCTGTTGCGGTATGGGATGATCTGGAAACCGAACTCCTAAGGTTTTTTGCCCCGCACTTAGTGCAGAAGGCAACACCCCTCGGCTTTCTAAGATGAGGGTTAGAGGACCAGGAAGAAATTCTTCAAAGAGGATTCGAACCATTTTATTCACCTTTGCGTAATTGCTCACCATTTCTAATGATGAAACCACAATGTGAAGTGGATTTGATCGTGACCGATGTTTTACGCAGAAAACCTTCTCGATTGCCTCCTTCTGCGTTGCATCCCCCCCAAGGCCATAGCAAGTCTCTGTTGGATAAATAATTAATTTTTGATTTGTTAAAAAGTCAATAATTTCTTGAAGCTCCTGAACTTCGAGTCTGTTCTTCATCCTATAAATACGCAATCGGATCAATATCCACCTAGTTTACAGTGTAAATACAAATGTCAAATACAAACTTATTATAATTCCTACACTAGATACGATTATCCATTCCATTATTAACTGCTGTCCGAGTTCAGGTTGAAATCGGAGGCGTGCTGTAAGTGTTACCATTGCCAGATACAACGAAAACATCAGAACAATAAAATCTCGGATTGACCCATCCCAAACAAAATAGAGGATGACATCAACAACAAATATGAGACTGAACAAGATAATTGAGAGATTAAGAACTCGGAGAAGTTTTATACTTTGAGCATTTGGTTTTTGACGGCTTTGAACCATTAGTTGGCACCAAGAGGGATTAATTACAACTTCCTAAGAAAAACCTTTCTTTCCTTATCTTGGATAAATACCTGCATCATAGGAAAATGAAAAAAGATTGCCTTTAACCGGGCGAATTTGAGTTTGTTTTAACTGGGAACTCCTTCATCTCATCTTTTAAGGGAGCCGAAAATATTTAAGCCCGATCGATTCCCCAAAGGTTATGACAGTAATATCAGAGTAGTTCCCTCCGGAATGGCTCTCCTGCAAGGAACATTGGAATTCGAGAAGACTTGTTTAACGCTTGAACAACAAAAAATAACGATGTTCCTATCCTGTGGGAGGTCGTGCAGTGAGGTTATGGTTGTATCACGCAATTAAGAGGATACCTTTATGGCTGAAGAACGGAAAAGAATAGAGGAATTGCCCGGGATAAGTTCAACACTAAGCAAGAAACTTAGAGAAGAAGGTTATACAACAATTGAGATCCTCGCAACAACGTCCCCTGTCGAACTTGCCTCTGTAGCTGCAATAAGCGAACGGTTTGCAAAGCAGGTGATTAAAGAAGCGCGGAAAACTCTCGGGTTTGCTCCAATCACAGCGGCGGAGTTTTTTGAACTCGAAAAAGAAAAGTCTCGTCTCACGACAGGATCAAGTAATATTGATCAGATACTAGGAGGCGGAGTACCAGTTGGAGCGATCACTGAGTTATCAGGAGCATATGGATCTGGAAAGACTCAGATCTGTTTTCAACTCTGTATTACTGTACAATTTCCTCCCGAACAAGGTGGTTTGGGGGGAAAAGCATATTTTATCGATACGGAAGGAACATTCTCTCCGAGAAGATTAATTGAAATGGCTCTATCTCTTGGAATAGATAGGTATGCAGCCCTTAAGAACATACTAGTAAGTAAAGCATATAATGTCGATCACATGCTTCTCCTCGTTAATGAAGCGAGGAGTCTAGTGCCAGAAGAGAATATCAAGCTCATGATCATTGATTCCATTGCGAGTCATTTTCGAGCGGAATTTGTCGGGCAACAGCAACTTCCAGCCCGACAACAAGCGCTGATGCGTTATGCAGAGAATCTCCTTAAATTTGCAGACTCGTTTAACATGGCAGTTGTAGTCACCAACCAAGTTTTGGCAAGTCTAGAGGCACTTGTTTCGGGCTCCTCCATAGTACCGGCGCTTGGGTTAGCTTGGGGACATCGCCCCACCCACCGAATTTTCTTGCGGAAGTCCCGAGGGAATGCGAGGATCGCCCGCCTCTTTGATTCCCCAGAACTCCCTGAGCGAGAAGCTGTATTTTATATTACTCAGGACGGAATTACAGATATATCGGATGAATAAACAGAAGATACGTTCATATTTAATCAAACAAAGGAAGAGAACTCAAAAAGTTGACATAAACATATCTGAATGCCTTAATTTAGGTTCCGTAATTGAGTTGACGCACTGATAACTGTCTAGCATTATCTAGCATGTCTTAGAAGAACCTTCACATTGACACTAAATTAATACCCTTAGAATTCTATTCCAGTTCAATAACTGGAATTTTATAGTAGGTGCCTAAAATTCGATTGATTATTGCTGATTCAGTGGTATTTTGAGCTTGAGCATCTTGTTTAACGGTTCGTGCAATATTCTTCTGGATCAGATAAGTCTTTTGCTCAAATTGATCAATAGCAAATTCCTGATCTACTTCTGCTAATACTTCATCAATATCTATCTCAGCATTAAGTACATCAGCCGGTGACGGTGTCGTTGGACGATCTGCCCAGAATTTATCGGAGACCAGTTCTTCGACGGGGATTTCTTCGACTGTTCTAGAATCCTTAGGCTCAGCTTCTGCTGCTTGGATGATTTGAGGAACACGTCCTCTTTGGGTGTAGTTAGCTAAAGTGGCTTGTTTTTTAGCTACTTCTTCTTTTTTATCCCCAATTTTATCGGCAACTTTTTCCACGAATTTTCGGGCAGCAGTTTGATCGAGTTTTTTCTCAATGACCTTTTTTGCCACTTTTTCATGATGTAGCGTAGGAATTTTTCGAGCAATCTTTGCAGCAGTATCAGTAGTGATCCTACCGGTTCCCTTCACGGGTTTATGAGAAATGGGAGCTATAAGCTGAGCAGCCTTGTCTCCTGCAAATTTTGAAGCGCTAATGTATTCTTCTACACGCTGTCGACTTTTGCCAATCATATCCCCAATCCATTTTGTAGTGATTTCAACTTCAGTGCCGATCACAGGATCCATATACTTGCGTTTTTTCTTGGGATAATCTTCACCTAAGAGGTCTCTTGCAGTCCGACCAATTTCTGGAGCCGAAAGATCTTCTCGCTGGAGATTTTCAACCAACATTACAATACGTACTTGATCATCCGTATAATCGTGCTTTAGAACAGGGATTTTCTTGATGTGGAGCTCTTGGGCTACTCGAAAGCGTCTTTCTCCGCATACAATCTCGTATTTTCCATTCTTGGGTCTAACAATCAACGGTTCAAGAATCCCATGAGCTATGATTGAAGCCTTCAGCTCTTCCAGCCTTTGAATATTTAGCTCCGAACGAGGGTTTAGAAAAGATCTTTTGATCTTAGCTAAATCCATCATTTCGAAACGCATTTTTCCTCATTTTTGATGTTCATTAATATCTTATTTAAAAATACGCGTATGTCTTCATATTTCCTTTAAATTTCAGAAGTTAATACTTTTTTTAATCACCTTTTAACCTTTAATTTCTTGAATTTGTAGTTGGCATTAACCAATTCTTGATTTATTGGAATAAATTTCGGGATTAATCGGAATAAAATTTCTGTTACTCCAAATTATTTGATGTTACGAAAATGTCCCACAATAAAGTTTAAGCCTTTGGTAATTTCACTGCCATACGGTATGCAGACTCGCCATCGTGGTAATAACGCTTGAGAACTTTGATTTTTTGGAAGTTTAACTTCTTATACATGCTGAGGGCTGCAGAATTGCTAACACGAACTTCAAGATGGAACTCATTGATGCCTTGACTAGAAAGAATACTCATTGCAGACTTTAATAGGCGGGTTCCTGTTCCCCGACGATGGTATTCAGGAAGAACTGCTATGGAAACTATATGTCCCTTCTTTATGAGACGGAACCCAAAATTGCTCATTCCAGTCTCCAATCGTAACATAATATATCCGATAATTCTACCTTGCTCTGTTTCTGCTACGAGGAACCCTTCTGGACAGGCTTGGAAACAATATAAAAAGAAGTCAGAAGGATAGTTTTCAGGAAGCGTTTTCCGATTTATTTGAACAACAGTGTCTAAGTCTTCTCGTTTGAATTGGCGGATTATTATAGTTTGTTCTTTCATCTGCTTTTGCGCTCCACTAATGGCCGTTCGTTTTTGTCAAAATATCACTTACAAAACTATATTTTTAAATCTATTATGATTTTTCGCCCAATCTATATGTAAAATCCCAACAAGCCCATGAATGGAGGGTAACCAAAGATAAAGACCGTATTCGATGGTAACCGTATTGGTTCACTCAAATAATTTATAATTTATGAAAATCATGTTTACAAAAGGAACTTGATAGATCTTAAAGCACTGACATCTCTTATGAAATCTTCCAATTATACGCAAATATCTAAAAAATAAATAAAAATCCAAATATCACTTGACGTTCTTTTTTCGCCTTTTCTCTTCAGAATTTGTGTAAATTGCGTATGAACTATTTCTAGCCATTACTTCTCTTGAGCTCATGCGACAACTTTTCACTTTATAAAATTAAAAGATTTTTGTGAGTCCCTCCCGTAAAGGCAAATATGTTTTAAAGGAGAGGATAGCTCTAATTCGCTAGGAGGTCTAGAAGATTTCCGACTCAACAGCAAGTAAGGATCGACCCAAAGTTACCATTGAGATCCAGAACGTTGTCTCCTCCATAAATCTTCATACAGCGATTAATCTGGAACAAGCCGCTATAGGCTTCCCTCCAACGGTTCGAGTAAGTTATATCCCAGATCAATTTCCTGGACTAGTTCTTAAGCTTCGCCGTCCAAAAGTGAGTATCCTTGTTTTTAGCTCAGGAAAGTGCGTTATCACTGGAGCAAAGAACATTAAACAAATTTACGAGGCGGTAAATGCTCTTAATAACCTTTTGATCGACATTGGGATGCAAATTGATGAAAGTCCTCTAATAACCATTCAAAATGTAGTAGCTTCGGGAAATTTACATGATACTATTAATTTGGAACTTGCCGCCTTAACCCTAGAGACCTCTATGTACGAACCCGAAGTATTTCCAGGATTAATTTATCGAATGCAAGACCCTAAAGTTGTGATCCTGTTTTTCCAATCAGGAAAATTTGTTTGTACAGGTGGTAAAAGAGAAGAAGTGATTCATGAGGCGGCGGAAAAAGCTCGAACCATTCTAGATGAAGTGGGAGCCTTGGGTTGGTAACACGGTTTGCTGCTTTATTATATCGATAAACTTCTTAACTTTTTCTAAGCGATTTATTTATTCCTTAACGTGCAGGAATGGATGTAGAGACCTCTTCGATCCATCGAGCACCAAAGCAATTATGGAAATACATCTTAAGTGTTATCACAAGAAGAGATCCATGAGGTACATCTAGTTCGATAAAAAAATTGGCTGATATGATTTTTGTCCCACTCCAACGATAGAGACTATTCCATATATATTCCGGTTTATTGGTGTTCATTATATGGATGGACGCTTTATCAAGCACCCTCCAAAAATAACCACCAGACCAAAGGGAAATTATAACAGAAAGTTGAGTTGCATCCTGGGAAGTTGTTTTTATATTCACGGATAAAATTTTACCGCCTGATTGATTGGACATGACCTCTAGAGAATTATCAATGACAGGGGTTACAATAATAAGAACAATTAGAAAAGCATAAACCAGATTTTTATCACCACCTACTCTCATGGGCTGGCTAGGTGTCACTGCGACGGGTGATGATGGTAGTTCCATTTTCTTTTCGGAGGGTTGAGATTCTTCGAGTTCAACTTTAGAAAAAAACATAGAAACAATAAGAATGATGATTGCAAGAAGCAAGAGAAGGCGACCAAGACTAGTTTGAAGACTTAATTGAAGATAACCAATGCGTGGGATTCGTGTTAAGACTTTACCAATAACTTGATCTTGAGAAATCTCCCACCAATCCACTTGATCATTTGTCCATGGATTGTCTCCTGTTGTTCGAAAATAGTAGATGCCATCATGTTCGTATTTTTCAACAATCCGGTGGACAATCGGGATATCACCTCCACGGGGATCTTCAAAAACAATAATATCGCCCAATATTAGATCTCTAGGGGAAATTTTTTTGATAAAAAGCATATCGGCAGTAATTGGGGACCAGTGGGTAGTATAAGTTTCTTCATCAAAGACATAGATACCTACAAGTGTGGGTTGCATCGATCCAGTTTCCACGACAACAAAAGCGGTCCTTGAACCAGAATAGCCACTTATTCCTGTGTTTATTCCATATGCGAAAACTATTGCCATTACTATAAAAATAATGAGTTCAACTGCTTCTCTCCGCGTTTTCTTCTGAGAATTATCATTCATAATCTAACCTCTGTTTATTCTTTTTATCCGATGGAAGAATCTTATTCAAATTTATACTATTAATGAATTCAATAAATTGTCACTAGATTGTTGTTTTTAAGATATATTGAGGATGATTGACTTTATAGCTTTCCTGCATCTTTTCTCTTTATCAGATAAAGTTTTCCACAAGAACTAAAGGTGCAATGGATTGAAGGAGAAAGCTGATCAAGAAGCGATTAATAGATTAAGGCATTTGACTCAGCAGCTGGTATTATTCTCCATGGTCTCAATAGGAATTAAAGTGTAAAAATTGGGAGTATAAAGTTTCTTGTGGAGGGCAGAGGGGTAGCCCACTCCTTGACCCT
>JBHIFL010000137.1:0-6977 GCA_046761065.1 Candidatus Heimdallarchaeota archaeon | reverse complement strand
TCATTTACTCTCTCGAAGCCAGAAACAAACTTCTGAAGCTGATCACGAGAGAGAATCCTGATATTGCTCATGTCCACAAATTTAGCAATACTCTAACGCCTTCAATTTTATATGCTTTGAAAAAGAAGAATATCCCTGTAGTTCAAACTTTGCACGACTACCGTACGGTGTGCCCAAATTACAACATGTATGATTTCAACAGGTTTGAACTCTGTGAGGATTGCAAGGGGCACAAATATTTCAATGCGGTGAGGAGAAGGTGCCAAAAGTCATCCTACCTCATAGGCCTAAATATAGCGTTGGAGTCATATTTGTACCATTTTTTAAACACATATGAAAGTACTATTGATCTCTTTATCTCTCCGAGTAATTTCTTGAAGGAAAAAATCATCGAATTTGGAATCGATAAAAATAAAGTCATCTGCATCCCCAATTTTGTGAACTGTGGTGATTATACCCCAAACTACAGCAATTCTAACTACATTCTCTATTTTGGTAGACTCGAAAAGCATAAGGGGATTAAAACACTTATCCTGGCCATGAAACACGTTAAAAATTCAATGCTTTACTTAATTGGTTCAGGCAACTATCGAAACGAGATGGAGGAATATGTTAGAAAAAATAATATAGGAAACGTGGCGTTTTCTGGATTCTTAGAAAGAAAACAGTTGATTAGACTTATAAAACATAGTTTATTTACCATACTTCCCTCCGAATGGTATGAGAATTGTCCGATAGCCATCTTAGAGTCCTTTGCATTAGGTAAACCGGTGATTGGAGCTAATATCGGTGGAATCCCAGAGTTAGTAGAAGACGGGTCCACCGGGATGTTATTCGATAGTGGAAATGTCGATGATTTAGCTGAAAAAATCAACTATTTATTGAACAATAAGGGTCTAGCCGTAGAAATGGGTAAGAATGCAAGGAAAAAGGTTGAAGGGGAGTACAATAAGGATATCCACTACAAGAGGTTAATGGAAGCATACAAAAAGGTGCTCTAAATCAGCATGGATCCAAAGGTATGCCTCTCAGATGTGGAAGGGTCAGGTAGAGGCAATATAATAGATGGGGCCCGTGTAGTCGACGGGGCGGATACGGTAAAAATTCGTAGTCTTCATACAGATGACCTAGACATGCTTCCAGCTCTGTTCAAGAAACATCTTTTCTATAAGAAACAAGACCGATCGGTTGATCGATCGTCACCACAAAGGCTCACGAAACAACTCTACTTTCATTACATCCTTAATGTCCCATTAAGTTTGTTGGGCTTAGATACGTTTGTGGGCTTAGTGGCTCAAACGAACGACGGAAACATCGTTGGTGCAATTATCGCAAGAAGATTTCCTCTGGGTAAAAGTTGGGTTATAGGCCCCGTCGTCTGTCACGCAAACTTTAGACACCTAGGCATAGCGACCCGCATGATGAATCTTGTAATGAAACGTCTTAGGAAGAAGAGGGCCAAAAGTGCCATACTCTCTGTTGAGAGAAACAATATACTGGGTAGAAGATTCTTTAAAAAATTCGGCTTTAAATATTTGGAACCAATTTTTAACGACCACGATAGAGCACGCAACTATGCTCGAACAATCGCATTAATCCAGGGTTACCTCCAAAATCCATCGTACAAAATCGAACAATGTCCTTCACGAAGAAGAAATGTCAAATTACCGGGAATTAAAAAAATGTGGTACATTATGTTGAAGGAATTATAACTAAAATTAACCGGTGTAACAAGGGTAGGCGAGCAGTAAACCAGAAAAAGAAGTCTGAATGATGAGATGACCGATTAAATGTCCTGCATTTCCAACAATTTTGGAGTTGACTGCAAGGCTCCGCATCCAGACATTAACGAATTTCCATTTATTGCACGCGCCTTCTCATGTTATTCTTTGTTCTTGTGAGGATTGTCAGAGATGTGGAAGCAAGCTGAGAAAAATACTAATTTTTTCTTCATTGTTTTGTTGGCAATAGCAGTGCCAGCTATAATCGCGGCTCCAGAACCCTTTCCTAAGCTTATGTTTAGAATCGAGACTATCCCAACGCCTAAGGAAGAAACTACTCTAACCCTTAGCGAATCAAAAGCGGGTTACCAGGATAGAAAAAATGAATTACTAGAAAGAGCCGTTGAGCGAGGGGATGTGCAATCTGCGATAGCTAAACTTTGGTTAAATAGGGACGTTGCTGGAGCAAATGCTATCTTAACTAATTATGCTAACAGGGACTTGAGCGATCGTGGAAGTTATTGGGCTGCTCCGTCCATTGTTCGGGCGTACTATACCTTCAAAGAGGGGAGCACTTTTGCAAATGGTAAATATGCCGGCCGTTTGTACTCCAGCACCGAAAGGGCGATAATGGATTATATGAGAAGGTTTTTGGATGATCCTGAGATAGGAATACACTATAGCAATCCGCAAGGCGTTGACTTCATAAAGGGATGGGTCTCAGAGAACCACATGGCCCACCAGACTCAGACCTATTTATTCGGGTCTCATATCCTTGGAAGAACGGAGAAATATGCTCAATGGAAGGATTACTGGAATCGTTTGCTAGATCACTGGGGAAAGAGGGGGTTCATAGAGACCGGTTCAGGTGATTATGTAATTAGAACCATGGGCCCCATTTTAAACGTTTACGACTTCCTTCCCGATTCCGTTGTGAGAAAAAAGGCCGAGATGATACTTGATTGGATGTGGGCTGAGTGGGCGCAGGAAAACATTAAGGGGGTTCGTGGTGGCGGGAAAATCAGGGAGTATACTAATCATGCCAGCTGGGGGGACCAAGATGGTTTGTATGAGTCTGCCTATGTGTTGTTTGGCACTGGCAAATTAACGGGTCACATTGGCATGCATACGATATTTATAGCAACAACCAACTATTACCCGCCTGACGTCATAATAGACCTGGCTGTCGACAGATACGGTAGAGGTACCTATGAAATCAAGCAAAGAAGAATGAATGCATACGCGTATCCCAAAAAATCAAATAGCAGAAGATATGTTTACGTGACTCCGAAGTATATTCTAGGCGGATTTCAATCGGATGCCGACAAGCTCTACGAACCTTGGGGCGCCGAGATGTATTGGTCGGGACAAAAGCTCTGGGAAGGGGTAATTTTTGACACAACCCCAGACGCGCGCATCTTCTTTGAAGAGTTATATAGCCCCTCAGAAACCTTTCTGCACAAGAATGTGCTCGTCATATCAGACTTCTTCTTCGACTGGGATGATCCTCAGGGGTGGGAACCTCATCACGAAGCGAGGGCTGTTTTCCCTGATAACGTTTTGGACGAAATCGTAGAGGACTCAGGTTGGATCTTTGTAAGGGAGGGAGACGTATATGCGGCCTATAAACCAATAGGAGGTTACAGATGGGGGGAACTTTATACTGAAAAAAAGTACGTAGGTAAGACGGCCATTAGTAGGAGCGAAGAATCTCCTGCAATTTTGGAAGTGGGCTTAGCTTCCGATTATAATAATGACTTTGCCAAATTTAGGGCCGATATAAAGGATAATCCGCTGAGTTATTCAGATGGAGTATTGAAATACACTAGTTGTAAAGGAGATGCCTTAACTTTTTACACCGGTTCTGGCCTGCCACAGGTGAATGGGAAAACCGTAGATTGGGAGACGTATCCTTTGTTTAAAAGCCCTTACATTAACTCCGAATGGGAAAGCGGATATGTTGTGATCAGTAAAGATGAAAGAAAATGCACGTTAGACTTTAGGGATTTCAACAACCCGATAAAGACATGTGAAATATTAAAAGATGTGACACCGCCTGTGGCTGACGCAGGCAGCGACCAGACCGTGGCTGAGGATACATTGGTGACGTTGGATGGTTCAGGATCGTCGGACAACGTCGGCATAACAAACTACACCTGGACCTTCATGGATGTGACCTCCAAAACCTTGACGGGGGTAAACCCGACGTATACCTTTTCAACCCCTGGAACCTACACAGTCGCCTTAAAGGTAACCGATGCGGCAGGAAACCACGCCACGGACACTGTTACGATCAAGGTTTTAGACGTAACGAAACCGGTAGCAAACGCAGGTCCTGATCAGACGGTGGAGATAGGAACAACGGTGGCATTCAACGCCGGGGGCTCCAGCGACAACGTAGCCGTCGTCAGATACGAGTGGGACTTTGGAGACGGAACCACAGGAACCGGCATAACAACAACTCACACTTACACAGAACCCGGAACCTACGCCGTGACGCTGACAGTTGAGGATGCGGCGGGCAACAGCGACACGGACTCGGTCGTCGTAACCGTTCTCCCAGTTTCTTCCCTATGGTGGATTGGAGGCGTTATGGCGGCTGTGATAGCTTTCGCGGTACTAGTTCTATGGAGACGCAAAGCAAGCAGGGGTTAAAACCAGGCAGAGAAGAAGAGTCTGCATATTTTATGTGATTAGCATTCGTTTCCAAGAAGTCCACTATTTCATTTTTATGAAGGATTTGGAGTGAATGTGATGAAGAGCGATTCTCCTTATGAAAGGAAGAGACGAGTTTCGGTAGTGATCCCGGTCTATAACGAAGAGAAGTCCTTGCCTATTCTGGTGGAGCGATTCATCAAAACGCTTAAGGAAAATTGCCTTGAGAGCGAAATCATAATAGTTGATGATGGCAGCACGGATGAAACTGGGGAAATCGCGGAGGAATTAAACCGAAAATACAACCATGTTAGGGTGTTCCACCATAAGAGAAGAATGGGAAAGACAGCGACTTTACTCACTGGGTTTGAAAAAGCTTCAGGAGATATTTTAGTTATGATGGACGCAGATTTGCAATACGCTCCTGAAGATTTACCTAAGCTCTTAGATCTAATAGAACAAGGGTACGATGTAGTAAATGGTTGGAGAAAACACAGGAAAGACTCGGTCTTTAAGAAAATCCCCTCCTCACTCTACAATATCTTCTCGCGAATCTCCTTCGGACTGGCTTTGCATGACCACAACAGCGGCTTTAAGGCGATCAAGCGCGAAGTATTGCGGAACATCAATCCCAGAATGGAGCAACACAGATTTATTCTCAACCTCGCCCACCATAAAGGTTACAAGGTGGGCGAGGTAGAAGTTCAGCATTTTCCTAGAAAATTTGGAAAAACGAAGTATGGGTCTTCCAGAATAATCTTAGGCCTTCTAGATCTGATTTCCATAAGGCTTCAATTGACCTTTATGGAGCGCCCGATGGTTCTGTTTGGCCTTTCGGGGATTGCCCTTTTCATTCTGGGTTTCATCTTTGCCATCGAAGTAATTGTGTTAAATCTTGTTTATGGTCATCCATTCGCCATGCACTTCGCGAGATTGCTTCTCGCTGCCCTGCTCATAATTTCTGGGATTCAGTCATTTCTTTTCGGTTTCATCGCTGATATGATAGCCACCTTGAGAGCTGAACAAAACCGTGATAAGAGGTCCGGTGAGTAGTATGCGAAGGATTAGATTATTTAATACAAACTTCGAGCTGATCACGCTATTAGCAATCGTTGCATTCGGAGTTCTATTAAGAGTAGAGGCTCATCGTCATCTTATAAATGTCTCACCTGATGGTGTTGCCTTCATCGAAGGTGCTATCCGGGTTCTCAACGGTGTAGGTATTTTTCATAGGAGAGGACCCCTTTTTCAGTTGTTGCTCATGATAAGTTTTACAATATTTGGGGCAAGCTTCGAATCTTCTACTCTTGTTCCACTTTTTTTCGGAAGCATTGTCCCGATCCTCTTATTTTTCTTGGGAAAACACTTCTTTGATGCAAAGACCGGATTGTTTGCGGCTCTATTGGGAGCCTTGAATCCCCAGCTTATCGATCTATCCTGTTGGGTGCTGAGGGAAACCACTTCATCGGCTTTGATTTTATTGATGATCTTCGCAGCTCATTTCTCTCTCAGGATACGATCGAAAAAGAGGAGTTTGATAGCTAGCGTATTGCCGGGTTTTCTGTCAGGATTGCTAATTCTCACTCGAGAGGAGATGATCTTTGTTATCCCTCCCGCTTATATTGCATACATCTTTCTTTGTGAAAGAAAACGCCTAGACTTTGTAATGAGAACGGTCGTTTTTTCAATTACCACTATGCTAACTATCACTCCATGGCTCCTTTACTCTAACACCTACTTCGGTGACCCCTTTTACAGTTACACTTATTACCTATCCTCCTACCTCCCACCCCAAGGAGATGGGAGTACTCCCGGCGCGGCTCCGTCGACTTGGAGCTATACTAACCTCTCTGGAGCCTTATCAACAATTATCTTCGGACTTTGGAAAGAACTGACGGAGTTCCCAGCGAACCTCTCGTTACTCGGTCTCTTATTCTTCCCTATAGGTGTAGTGTTCGCAATAAAAAAGCAAGGTACTTGGATGATCTATTTAACAATAGTTTCTGACCTATTAATTCTTTCACCTGAATTCTTTCCTCTAAGACACCTTGGAAAGCCAGCAGCGACCTACTATTGGAATGATGTGAGTCGAATAATTTTCTCGGCATTGATGCCAGCCAACATAATCGTGGCCTACGGGATTCGAAGATTCATTCCTTTCCTCTCAAATTGGAAGGGGGCGGAGGTCACGTCATTCAACCCCTCACCCTCTCTTGTTAAAGGATTGACAATTTTATGCCTTATCATATTCGGAGCCATAACCTATATTCCTCCATATACTCTCAATTTACAATACAGCCATGACGCAGAGTCTGCGTTACCGTTCAAGGAATCAGCGGAGTACCTGAATTCCATTGGAAGTACTGAAGGCGTTTTCACCATGCAGCCCAAATTGCTAGCGAGATATTATCAAGGGCCAATCTATCAACTGCCTGAAAAGGGAGGGTTCGAACACATCCTGGAAGAGGCGAAAAATAAAGGCGTAAAATATCTGATCGTAGAAAGCACTTGCGTTAATACTGGTGAATTAATCGATTTATACTATCATGCCATTAATCCAAATTGGAGGACGATTCCCCCACAATTCGTTCTGATGAAGAG
>JBHIFL010000136.1:0-7211 GCA_046761065.1 Candidatus Heimdallarchaeota archaeon | reverse complement strand
TAGAGCAACTTTGTCCTTA
The DNA here is from genome assembly GCA_046761065.1 of Candidatus Heimdallarchaeota archaeon. GTDB lineage: Archaea > Asgardarchaeota > Wukongarchaeia > Wukongarchaeales > JBHIFL01 > JBHIFL01. The sequence continues at coordinate 7,192 of JBHIFL010000136.1, read as the reverse complement.
AGACGCATCTTAATTCTCCTTTCAAGTAAATAGGAGGGTGTAGAAGCTGTCAGGTAAAAGCTTTTTCTGTGTTAGAAAGGAGAAAAAGACGATACTTTTTCCTATTCTCCCGCCAACCCACCACCATCTACAACCAGAGATACTCCAGTTACAAAAGATGAGGCATCACTCGCAAGGTAAAGTGCCGCCTGAGCAATATCTTCAGGTCGCCCAATGCGTTTGAGTGGACGGTGTGCCGCTGATTCAGTTACCATATGATCATAATTAATCCCTAGTTGCTGTGCTTCACTTTGCAGCATTAAGGTATCAGTGTCACCGGGGCAGATACAATTGACTCGAATATTCTGTTCACCATGATCCAGTGCCATCGCTCGGGTTAAATTCACTACGGCGGCTTTCGAGGCGCAATAAGCAGCTGCTTTACGGCCTCCAACCATTCCCCACCCCGAAGCAATGTTGATAATCACTCCTCCACCAGCTTTAATCATAATGGGAATGGAATGTTTGGAGAATAGAAATACTGACTTGACGTTAACAGCCATCACGTGATCCCACTCCTCTTCGCTAGTGTCCAGTACAGAAGTTCGTCGAATAATACCCGCGCAATTTACAAGTATATGGAGACCGCCTAATTCACTGACTGTTTGGCGTACAGCGTGTTGACAGTCCTTTGCTTGGCTTACATCACCATGGATAAAAATAGCACGTCCTCCATTATTAATGATCGCTTGAACTACAGTCTGCGCGCTAGTTTGATTCAAATCCACAATGGCTACCGCAGCGCCTTCACGAGCAAAGAACAACGCCGTTGCTTGTCCAATGCCCGAAGCACCTCCTGTAATCAAAGCAATTTTTCCATTTAAAATTCTTTTAGTATTTAATACCGCATTATCAGACATAAAATACCTCCAACATCAAAAATCAAATACGAATGAATGTTATCCTCGAATAACAGAACTTTTCAATACCTTCGAGCTGAAACTTGACTTGAGATCAATATGAAAGAGCACTAATACCATCAATCCGTTAAGTGCTTTGAATTTACATCTTAAAAACACTTTGTTCAATTGGATCAAAACTTGAAAATCCTTCTTACCTGATTCTTCCAATTTTAGAGAGTACTAAGGAGTTTGTTTATAAGGATGACCAATGGACCGTAGTGGAACCAATTGTAGGTATATAAATGCGTTAGAAGATCCTTCATCTGTGATTCAGAAACTTCGGGAAATGTTGAAACATGAATCATGGGAAAAACGAGGAATTGCAGTCTGGATACTGTCAACGATAAAGTGGAAACCCAGATATCTATCGTTGGTGGTCTTGGGGCTCCTAAAAGCGTTGAATGACCCCAATGATGAGGTTCGATGGAGAGCCGAAGAATGGCTTGAAAACTCGGAAACACTTTGGGGCCAACTGGAGGATCCAGCCCCACTTTTAACTCTACTAAGAAGAGCTATAAAGAATGAAAATGCCTATATACGACAAAAAACGGTTGAAGCACTTGTAGATCTTTTGTCGCGAAAAAATAAGAGATTTCTCGATATCTCTTCTAAAAGAACTTAAGATACTGAGATTGAAGTAAAAAGATGTGGTGCATCTGGCCTTTGCTATTGATAACGCAGTTTATTTTATAACCTGTGATGACGAAAATGTAAATAAGAAAAAGGAGATTGGGGAACTATTTAAGATTAAAGTCATTAATCTAGTAGAGTTTGTTAAAGAGGTTTTGTAATGTCGAGCCAAGCTGAAGATGTTAAGATCTTAGAAAAGATAGTTGGAATAGCAAAAAATGAACTAGACCCGGTTGAGTATGCTCGTTTCTTAGCATTGATCCTACCAAAACAAGGAGACACCGTAAAACAATTACGAGACCTCAGGGATAGAGAGACACATAAGGAAATTGTGGAACGGTTAAAGAAGAGAGGAGTAAACATCCATCCCTAAGAGTCCTCAAAATTTCATTTCTAATTCTGTTTCACACTAATTATTCTATGCAAGAGGCATAAATTAAAACTACATTATCTTATGCTTTACAACAGGTTTTTCTCTGAATAAAGAGAGTTTCAACAAGTTGATTCATAAGACATGATTTATCAAGACACCTCCGTGGCATTATTCTTCGTATGTCAGTGCGCCTCTTCGGAGGTAAGAAACATTTCTGTGACCAACGCTTCCACTGGGCTTCGCTTGGCTTCTAATCGCTTCTTTTGCAAGACATCTATTATCGCCTGCCATACTGTCTTGGGCGCTTGTAAAACCTTGGTGAACTGGTTCAATTTCTGGAGGGCAAATTAGGAGGGCCCTTGATACACATAATACACTAAAATGGGTTCTACAACCTTTAAAACCATTGTATGCTCTTGATACTCGATCCAATATCATTATATTTATAAATATCGGATTCGATATCATATTCGATTATCGGATCCGATAATTAGGATGACCTCTTATGGATAATATACATCATGAGCCGTGTAAAGAGATCAGAATGCCTCATTCAATTCCTCGAGGACTATTACGCTTCCTTATTTTGAGATTACTCCAATCACACGAGATGACTGGAACTAAGATCATGCAAACCTTATCAGACCGGAGTAATGGCGTATGGAAGCCAAGCCCGGGATCCATTTATCCAATGTTAGCAGCGCTTGAGGAGGAAGGTCTTATCGAAACGGTTCGGAAAGAAGGACGAAGCAAAATCTATTGCCTCTCAGAGGACGGTCTTGCCCATCTTAAGGAGATCCACAATCGAAAGGGAGATTTAGAGCATAAAGCACGGTTGGGTCGGATGTTATGGCTTCAATTATTAGATCCTATCGATCAAATTCACTTCCACATTATAGCTTTTAATACTAGTGTAAATATTCTTAACAAATTGGCCAAATCTTTGTCCTCGACAGAGCGAGAAAATCTTCGAATCCATATCGAGGAAATTGTTGAGAAGTTGTCTGAATTAACGAATATATTGACCTAAGGATGTTCTCTTGATGGCAAAAGCAGTGACGAATAGTTACAAAAGTGCTGCTAGTTATATGCTAGGAGGGTTAAAACGGCACCCGTGGGTGATTTTCGGCGCATTGATCTTAACGGTTATTTCAGCTCTCCTTGTGACATTACCAATGGTTATTGTCGGTCGAGCCATTGATGTACTAACAAAATTCGGCAAAAGTCCCGAGTTCATTCGCCTTTGTTTGTTGATTGTTGGGATTGCCCTGATTTATTTCGTTTTATATTTTGTAGTGGGTTATGCATGGGCCATTGTAACCCTAAAATGGGAGAAGGATGCACGACAGGAGTTCTTTGAAGCCCTTCAAGACTACAGCATGGCGTTCCATGATGAAGTTGAAAGTAAACGGATGCTTTCTGTAGCTATGCAAGATATCAACTGGGTACGCCTTTCTTTAAACCCTGCAATGCGAAATTTAACATTTAGCTTATCCTCCTTCTTACTCACAGGCATTTTTCTTGCTCTAACAGATCAAACATTAGCATTCGATATCATAACAGTTTTTGGAATTCCTATCTATGGGTTCTCTCTTATCATGTTGATTGGGACACCGCTCTATCTGTACTTTGCGTTCAGGTATGCCAACGCCATCGAACCTGTTAGACGAAGGCGATCAGAATCCATGGAAAACTTAACATCGATTTCTCAGGGTGTTTTCCAAGGGATTGAAGTGGTTAGAGCTTTCGGAGCAGAGGATCGGGAATCAAAAAAGTTCTATGATGCTAGCAAGGATTACAAGAAACGGGTCGCACAAGAAGGGCGTTTGGCAGCATTCTACATTCCAGCGCTTATCCTGATCGCTATGACAACCATAGCGTTCTTCTACGGGAGTTATGCGGTATTAAATGGCGCCATGACCGTTGGAAGTTTGATTGAAGTCCTGGGTCTGCTAGTAGCTCTTGAAGGGTTTAACTTTCACCTTCCATTTATGCTTTTAATGCTTCGTGGGGGTTACGTAAATGCTCAACGGATCGTAGATATCCTCAACTGGGAAGATCCGATGATTGAACCAGAGGAGGAGCTAGTGAATGTTAAGTGGTCTGGTGACATTGTGTTTGACAATGTAAGTTTCAAATACAATGCCACAAATGGCAACCTCAAACACTATGCCCTCAAGAACTTCAGTATCACAATCCCGGGAGGTTCCAGAGTAGCGTTGATAGGGGGACCAGGTGGCGGGAAGAGCACCATCCTTAAGCTGCTCCTTCGATTGTATGATCCAACAGAAGGAACAATTCGGGTCGGAGGAGTCGATTTACGTAAAATTCAAACTAAAACCGTTAGAAATGCCGTTGGCCTCGTAGAACAGGACATATTTCTCTTTCGTATGACAGTCAAAGAGAATATTGCTTTTGGACGGACTGATGCCACGGATGAAGAAATTATTGAGGCTGCAAAGAGAGCCCAAGCTCATGAGTTCATTGTTGATCTACCTAACGGATACGATTCCATGATTGGAGAGCGGGGCATGACCTTGAGTGGCGGACAACGCCAACGTTTGGCGATTGCTCGAGCTATAATCCAAGATCCAAAGATATTGCTTCTAGATGATTCAGTGAGTGCAGTTGACGCACAAACCGAATTTCTCATGAGAAAAGCCCTTGAGGAGATAATGATCGGGCGATCCTCGATCACCGTAACTCAGCGACTTCGAACGCTTTTAGAATCAGATTTAGTTATTATTGTAGATAAAGGGCAGTTAATCGCTGCAGGTAGTCATGAAGAATTACTCCGAACTTCAAAACACTACAGACGCATATTTAAGCGCTTACCGGGTGGTTCGAAAATAGTAGAACATACCACAGTGCAAAGAGGTGTGCTGTAATGGGAATGCATGGTCCTCGGGGCCCCCATGCGCTGATGGGTAAACATTACAAACGCAGTCGCCCTTTCAGAGTTTTATTAGGCCGTATGATAAGTTATTTGGGGCGATTTAAGCGAATCGTGGCAATTGGCGCCGTATTTTCCCTTATTGCCTCGGTGGTGTCAATTTTTGATCCCTTAGTATTGCAAAGAGGTATTGATGCAGTATTTGACTCTGATACCACATTAAACTCGCTGTTATTTCTTGTTGGGCTTTATATAACTCTTAAACTGATCTCATGGGCTTTAAGCAGTGTAAACATTTGGATCTTAGCGGATGCACAGGCTGGCTTTGTTCAAAACATTCAAGCGGACGTGTATGACAATTTAGTTAAAGCAGATTTGTCCTATCACAAAGCGGAGCAGAGCGGGAATGTCACATCTCGTGTTACAACGGATACCGTAGCTTTAGGTACAGGTATTCAAGTAATCATTAATTTTGCCAGCCAAGCTCTTTTGATTGTCTCTACTTTTATTCTATTATGGAATGTCTCGCCAACTATCGCTTTGACATCCCTTGTGGTTGTCCCCGGAGTGATCTTATTGATGGTGATCTTTGGAACCTGGGGGCAGAGGGTCATGTTGGCATCCCAGAGAGCATATGGGGAGGTATCTGGTCAAATTGCTGAGAATTTAAGCGGTATCCATGTAGCTAAGGCTTTCAATCGAGAACAAGAGCTAGCAGAAAAGATTAGTGAGCTAAACCAGCAAGCCTATCGCTACGGTTTCCGATTTATGCTATTGATGAGTGCGATGCAACCCCTGGTAAGAGGGATTGGGCAGATAGCAGTAGCAACCTTACTCTTTGTAGGGGGTAGTCTGGCTACTGGCGTATCTGCACAACTAACCATAGGAGAGGTGTTTCTCGGGATCATACTTGTCAATCGATTCCTATTTCCGTTACTTGCACTGGTTATGAATGCTACACAGGTTCAAGCCTCTCTTGCCGCAATGGATCGGATATCCGATGTACTTGAGGCAACCCCGGCTATAACGGATCAACCAAACGCTCTCCCCTTACGAACAGAAAGCGACGGGATTCGATTCGAAAATCTAACATTTTCATATGATGAAAATACACCTGTCCTAAAAAATGTGAATTTTGCCATAAACCCGGGGGAGATGGTGGCGGTTGTTGGTCATACAGGAGCGGGGAAAACAACTCTTGCAGCCTTAATCAACCGATTCTATGACCACCAACAGGGACGCATTCTAATTGGCGAGCAAGACATACGGGAAGTGACTTTGGGTTCCCTTCATAACACAATCTCGCTCATCCCTCAAGAACCATATCTATTCGATGGTACAATTCTTGAAAATATCCGGTATGGCCGTCCGAAAGCTACTAACGAAGAGATAATAAACCTCTGCCAGATTCTAGGCGCGAATGATTTCATTGAGGTCCTTGCAGATGGTTATCATACACAGATTGTAGAGAATGGTAAGAATCTCAGCGCAGGCCAGAAGCAAATGATCACCATTGCACGAACCATGTTAGCGGATCCAAAGATCCTAATTCTCGATGAAGCAACAGCACGGCTCGATGCATACTCAGAATCCTTAGTACAGGCTGCCCAAGAAAAACTCTTTGCAGGTAGGACCACAGTAGTTATAGCCCATCGTCTTACTACCATTGCGAACGCTTCACGTATCATTGTCTTTGATCATGGAGAAATTATTGAAGAAGGGACTCATGAAGAGCTACTCGCATTAGGTGGAATATTTAAAGCCATTTATGACACATATTATGCCCACCAAGGCCTTGAAGAACTCACAGAAGAAATTGTACAAGTGGCAGAGGCAGAAGTGGCAAAAATTGGGGGGGAAGCTGCGATATCCACTGGCTCGAGTCAAATGGCTATGATGAAGGGGAGGGAAATGGGAATGGGGATGGGATTCCCTGGACAAGGGCATGGATCACCGAGTCCAGAAATGCTCGAAAAGATGGTAAAGCATATACCACCAGAGATGTTAAAGAAAATGTACGAACGGATGAAGACCAACCCTGAAAGTATCCCACCAAAACTCAGAGAAATAATGAAAAAACGAATTAAGACCAATAACCCAGATGCAGATGTCCATTCATTAGGTCCGGAAGAATTTTCGGGTTAATACCATTGGACCGGAAGGTCGCTGATTACGAATCTTTAGCAGGGGGGAGGAAGGGCTTTCCCCTTATGTCTCGATGCTAACTAGATCACCTTCCTATTTATTAGATTACTCCCAGCGAAAAGTTTTGAGTGACACCCCTACACATACGACTATGATTAGCTTGTTGCCCAAGCTATCTTCTAGTTAACCGATTCCAGTTCGATTACCTCA
>JBHIFL010000135.1:0-7663 GCA_046761065.1 Candidatus Heimdallarchaeota archaeon | reverse complement strand
GAAAAAGAGAGGTAAAGATGCCTTTTTAATGGACCACTTTTAGGGCAACAAGCTAGTAAGTCTGATTCAACTTATTTCTTTACCGGGAAGATGGGCAAAATTGTTTTCCCATAGCTCTCATTCATGACTTCTGCCATGGCCAAGTAGATGGCACTGAACCCACAAACGATCCCTTCAAGCCCGGCAAACCGGGTGATCGGAGGGGCGGCTAGGAAATCTCCGAGTGCTAGCAGAAAGAATAAGATTGCAAGACTCATAAAGACGAACTGTAACGCGCGATTCGTTTTCAGGGTGCTGAGAAACATCCAAGTAGTAAAAATACCCCACATGGTGAGATACGCGCCCATAGACCGTAAATCGACGGATTCAGCCCATCCAAGATCTGGAAAAACCTTTAAAGCAACTAAAGAAAGCCAAAAGAGACCATAAGAGCTGAAAGCGGTCATGCCAAATGTATTTCCTTTTTTAACTCTGCAATACCTGCAATGATCTGAGCAAGTCCACCATAGAAGATACCCATTCCAAAAACCATACCAAGGGCTTGCATGCCTAGGAATCCTGCATTATGGAGATTCAGTAACACAGTAGTCATTCCGAATCCCATCAATCCAAGGGGGGCAGGATTAGCCAGCTTATTTTCACGCATTTCAATTTAACCTCTATTTGCTCATATGAATTTGATTTCAAAAATTCACAAAGTTATCTAGTTCTTTGCGTTTGAGGTACCTCTGTCATGATCTTTCATGAATGGATGCATAACGGGATCCATTTCCGGCGAACTAGCTTTCCAATGCTCTAGCGCATATATCATATATACAAGATTTCTGAATTTAATTAGAGATACGAACTTCACTTAAGATTATAATAATTTCCAAATGCTCTGTGTTCGCTTTTTACTCCTTCTCAAGTCTTCGTGCATATTCAATAATGCTTAAAACCTGGCTCCTTAAGTGGATCGAACCCGGTTGTTTTCGACGAACCTCATCTATGGCATCTCTTGGATTTTTGCATCGACTGACAAGATAACAAGCGAGCATTGTTCCAGTTCGCCCCACACCTCCAAGACAGTGTACTAAGACGGGTTTATCTTTGGCTAATAACATGTTTACAATTTCGACAAATGCATCTATCTGGTGTTGTTTAGGGGCTGTTCGATCTCGTATAGGGAGATGATGAACTTCGAAATCGAAAGGTTGGGTGAGTAAAGGATCCGATGGTAATTCAGTCAAAGACACAATGGCTTTGATGCCTTGGGCTTTAATCCATTGAAAATCCGCGTTATTTGTGGGAACTTCGCTCCCCGCTAGTCGTTTTGGTATTACCCAAAAAAAATTCAAAATGAATCCCCGCCTTCTGGTTTTCTCAGATTCTGAACTACTAGTGGCCTAAATTTCAGCACCACACCCCTATAGTATTTTTCGCTCCAAACGAATGCCATTATAAATCAGTATAACAGGGAGGACGGTATTTTTCAACCTATATAACTACTGTCGATGGTGGAAACTACTCGTTATTTTTAAATAGACCCTCATCTGTTTATGAGAGGAAATGCGTGTCGAAAAGAGGGAGTGGAGTGAGTTGAGAGAGGTTTGATTTTGGGTATTATGTTAGAGTGCTAGACGGAACCGAGGAAGTGGTCTGTGGTTTTAGTCATTAGACCAGCTTAGGAACCGGGTTTTTCATTAATTTATTGTATTGTTTCAATCATAATATTTTTATAAAAATCATATGAATATTCTTATGAGAAATCGCACGATGTCAGAAAAACGAATCCTTCAACAAGGTACACGCGGTGAATACTTGCTCTCCTTGCCCGCTCAGGTTGTCCGAATCTTAGGTTGGCAAAAAGGAGACATAATCCAGATTCGTCTAAAAAATCAAACACTGAATCTCCGTAAAAAGAAGTGTAAGTCATGAGAACGATTACGACCCGCATTTTGTGTCCCTCACGATCTTGAATAAATGATTTCTACAAGTCTCTTCGTCCTTTGACTAAACGGATCTTGAAAGTGCAGCGGGAAGCGATCAGGGATACCATGCGCAGCAGATGTTCGGATTATTTACGGAAGATGTTGAGAGAGGAATTTGGGAATCAGGTACCGTGGGAAGTCTTGGATGGAATGCTAACCTTTCATGCGACTCGTGGGACGAGCCCTTTCTTACAAAATAAGGTCTATCAACAGAACCGCCTAAACTTCCCTGTGTTCTTGCATCGCAGGGCGATTCGCAACATACGACAGATCACCCCGACCAAATTTTTAATAACTTTACGGCTTTTATCGATAGCGCAGGGTCGGGATGTCCACTTTATTGTCGCATCTTCTAAAAAACTCGGGGAATTGCTTACCAACTTGCTTTAGATGGGAAAGCTCCCGCGAAATCCCATCATCAAGCGGACAGCACGTCGAAAAGTCGATATATTAATTCTTACGATAGAATCCAAAGAGGAGGAGAATCAAACAGACCCAGACCTGATTGTAGGCATCGACATGAATGTTGATTCCATTGATTTTGCTTTTATCGATCGGGAGGGGACGGTGCTTATTTTAGAGAAACTATCTACTGGTTTCCGGCAATTTTTCATGGATTGGTATAAACATTGGAACCGTTTGAAACGGGTTAACGGACATCATACTTCTCGACAAATGAAACGTCTGTTACGGGCTCAAAAAACGAAAAAACGACAGGTACTGGATCAGGCGATTCATTTAATCCAAAAGCAAGTCAATGGCCAGTGCATCCAAATACGGATTGAGCGCTTGGATCATATACGTATGAGAATGGTGCCAGAGTTTCCGCACTGGGCCAAGAGGAGTTTTATTTATGGGGGGGAATTAGCCAAAAAACTTCAAAATGTGTGGCCCGTGGACGAAATTAACCCTGTTAATACATCCTGTACCTGTTCTCATTGTGCTCACGTCCATTCAGATCGTGAGAATCAGCACCAATTCTCTTGTGAGAAGTGTGGGCTGATGATGGATTCCCACCTCAATGCAGCGATCGTGATTGCTGCGGGTGGTGTGAAAGCCCTTCAACAACTGAAGGGTAAGCACGGGGTGACTCACAACACCCCGCCCCCAGCATCGCCTCCTTCAGGGCGGCGTAGGGGCTTTGAGAAGGAATGTGTTGAGATCTGCGAGATATGACAAGAAGCTTTGGATGAGTATCTTCCGGGTGTCAAGCGTCCTTCTGAACTTGGTACTAAAGAAGAGGCATAAACTGAGCTTTATCTGTAGTACTTGTCTTGTGAGCACCAATCTAAGATCGTCAAGGCTAAGATCTTTGTTGTTTCTACCACTGTATCTAGTTCTACGTATTCATCAATACCATGAAGGTTTCCTCCACGTGGTCCACATGTTAGAGCAGGAATATTCGCATACAACACATAAAAACGGGTGTCGAGCCCCCAAGGAACTCCGCAAATCGTAGCCTGACTTCCACTGATCTCCTCAAAGTGGTTTTTTACGAGTTGTACGATAGGATGGTGTGGATCTTGGAGGTGAGGGATTGTTTGCCAGCCAAACCACTCGACCGTCGCTGGGTTCTCCTTAAGCCACAGATCAGATTGATTGACCTGTTCGATTGTTTCTTCTACTTGTGCCTTGATTTCTGTGATTTCCTCCCCTGGTGGCCAAGCAATTCGGCACCCCAACTCCACGAATCCGGCTACAGTCGAGGGCCAATCGCCCCCACGGATTGTTCCCACATTGATGGTCGTCGCATGCCCTTCCATTCCTTCTTCCCTCTCAAAGAGGGGTGCGCGGATTGTATGTTGTCGGGTTTTATTGAGTGCCATAAGGGCATCATATATTCTCATTGCTTTTCCTATTGCGTTAACGCCTTTATGCGCATAAACTGCATGCATTGTTTTTCCAGGGATTTTGATGCGAAAATACAAGACACCTGCAGCCCCAATCCCGATTTCGGTTCCCGATCGCGGCTCCGGAACGATTGCCGCGTTGGCAGTATACCCCCGTATTATCGAGTGAAGTACCCCTCCGATGCCCCCATCCTCCTCTTCGATAGTCGTTTGGAGGGTCACATCTCCCTGCAATTGAACTCCGACTTGTTGAATCGCGTGGACTGCGTAAATCATTGCAGCAATGCCTCCCTTCATATCTGCTGCACCTCGTCCATAAAGCCGTCCCTGTTCAATCTCCGCTCCCCAAGGGTCGTGCTTCCACCGAGCGACAGGTTCCGGGCTGACAACATCGATATGACCGCTTAAAAGAAGGGAGTTTCCCTTCCCAGCGCCTTCAAGCCTTCCTGAAACGTTAGGCCTCCCTTTGTATCCATGTGTTATATATGATGTTGTTTCAAAGAAGGCTGGATGGTCTCTTAATTCGGTGATATCTGGTTCCCAAGTATCCACTTGCAACGTCATCTCTGTAAATTTCGTACCGATGAATTTTTGAGCCGTTCCTTCCTCTCCAACTACGCTAGGAATTCTCACAAGACCTTTCAAAAACTCAATTAATTCTGCTTTATTGGATGAGATCGTTTTCAGAACCGCTTCTCGAATCGTGGGATCTATCGTCATATGATTCCCTCACTGGATAGCTACAGGATTTAAATCTTCTTTTAGAAATGGGCATGCCTGGGCTTATTTAATTCTGCCCAGTCACCCTTCATTAAAGCTTAGGGGTTCTGTAGAGTATTTTTCTGTAAAATTGGGCTTCGCGAATTAGGGCATCAACATTCGTTTCCTTCCTACGAAACCCATGGGTTTCTCCTTCATATTCATGGTATTCGTATTCGATTCCACGCTTTTCTAAAGCGCGTGCCATCTCCTGGGAAACTTCTGGGGTGACTATTTTATCTTCTGATCCTTGAAATAAGATCATAGGAGCTCTTAATTTATCTAAGTGATTAATCGGTGATCGCTCTTGATATATTGCCAATCCTTCGGCTAAGGATGTCCCTAGTAAGAAATCCAAATAACGCGACTCAAATTTGTGGATTTCCTCAACCAAAGTAAGGAGATTCCCGATCCCATAATAACTTGCCCCGGCACTAAAGAGCTCAGGAAATAGTGTTAATGCTCGCTGCACAGCATACCCGCCTGCACTACCACCACGAATGATAATTTTCTTTGAAACGAGTTCTTCTTTGAGTAAATAATTCACGCCGTCTTTAATATCCGACGCATCAATAACTCCCCACTCGCCGAACAAAGCGTCTCGATAATTTCTACCGTAGCCCGTACTTCCCCGATACTCCACATCCAAAACCGCATAACCCTGTGAAGTCCAAAATTGGATGCCTTTTCGCAAATTTAAAGCGGATGAGGTGCGACTGGTCGGCCCTCCATGAACTATAACTATTAGGGGTGGTTTATCATCTACAGGAGCTTCATATTTACAATTTTTAGGTAAATAAAGGTACCCGTAGGCCATCTTTCCATCAGATGTAGGATACGAAATGAATTTGGGAATGGAAAGGTCTTCTTCTGAAATTTTACGCGTTGTACTCGGTTTTATTATCGTTATTTCCATTGACTCGCAATTTAGTTTTGTTACTGCTGGTGGGGTAAGGGGATTTGCCCCCACAAACACAAGGTCATCATTCTCGTCAATTTGTAGCGAATCGTACTCTGTAAATGGAAGGTCTAATAACATACACTCCTTCTTTTTTGGGTCAACGACTACTAAATTGGCTTTTCCTCGGGTGATGGTCCTACAAATCAGGTTTCCATTAGAAAGAAAAGAATACCCTGATTGCCCCAATCCCCATAATGGCATCCCAAATTCAGCTAATTCTTTGGTAATTACCTCAGTGTTGCCCTTTTTATAGCAATAAAGGTTCCACCAATTCTTAAAGCTCTTTTCCTCGTGTCCTGCTTCATCCATCACATAGTATAAGTTCCCATGTTGGTCAAATTTGGGTAGGCAAACGGAAGCATTCTTTCTCCCAGCAATTTCCTGTTCTGATCCTGGTACAAGGTGGTTTCCATCAAACTCGGCAACAATTAACTCGGTATAATCCCATGGCATCTTGGGGTGATTCCATGTTAACCAAACTATGGTCTTGCCATCCGAAGAGATTTTAGGGTCCGCATAAAAGTCATTGCCGCTTGCCAAAATAGCGGGTTCCCTAAGTTCTTCGGAAAGAAGGTCAAGAGCTGCTATGAAATTCTCATTTTCTGTGTCCGTATACTCCTTTTCATAGACAAAGACTAATTGTGTTCCATCTGAAGACAGCTCAAGGGCCCCATATTTCCCAAGGGATCCGTCTGAATTTTTCTCCGGTGTTAAAGGTTGAGGGAACTGCTTCTCTGTAAGACTTTGGCGGTAGATGCGTTGGTCTGTAAAATTGACAAAATAGACATACTGGTCATTTAGTGTATATGCTCCTCCCCCATATTCATGCACCCGGGTTCGGATCCAATATCCTTTAGGTGTGACATCAGAAATCTGCCCCAACTCATCGCATTTAACCAAGACCACTCTTCCTTGCTCTGCTGGCCGTTGTTCTAACCAATAAATAGTCCTACCAACGATCTTGATTTCCCCAAGGGTGACAATATCTGAGAACACATTTTCGGGTGTAACTGATGGCTTCCATTGCTTGTAAGGTAGTTTTTGTTTGTTTTTGATCATTTTCATCGCATTATAATTAGATGTGTGTTTTTACTTTTTGGAGACTTGTTAAAGATGACAAAAATGTTTAAAATCTCGATTGTTGTTGCACCTTAATGACTCACCCTAAGATGTAAGGGATACCCGAGAAACTAACGAAGCATGATTTATCTCTTTTTCACAGGGTCAGGTCAGACCCCAATAAATCATGAGATCAAATAAGATTTATAAGACGAGATTTTATATTCTTAAACAAAGAATCAACTTCTTTTTTGGATGAGCCGGTACCCAAGACAGTTACCTTGCCTTCGGAAATTGGTCCTACATTATAAGGCACGATGATACCTTTTCCATTGTGACCGTTATATAACACATTCTTCCAGAGTTTTTTGAGCGCCTCAAATGTAAGCCCTTTTCGAGGCAGATGAATATTCTCCGACCTTGCAGCTTTTATCGATCCCTTTTTTTCAAGGATAGAGACTAACTCCCACGGATACATCGCTCCAGTCACTCTTGGATTGCATTCAGTAGCATATAATCCCTTCTCGGTTTCAATATAGTCAATCCCAAAAGGACCTAGGAAACCTTCTTCAGCAAGCCGTTTTGCGATTCTAAAAGAGTACCTGTTAACTTGTTCTTCAGCAAACTGTACTGGAAATTCATTGCCAGCATGTGATATTCCCTCTTCAAGTAGTTGGTTTGAAGTTCTTAGAAGTACAATTGTTCTAATTTTTGTAATAAACCAAACAGATGAAGGAGATGACAAGGTCTTGTAAAAAGGTTCTACAAGATACCTGTCTTCTGGTTTACTGCTAGCAACTATTTCGTTAATCAAGGAATAGTCTAAACGATCAAGCACATAAGTTGTTGAAGCAGAAGCTCCGTATTCCCCTCTCACAATAACTTTTCCCGTTTTGTTTGACATCATCTTAATCAATTGAACTAATTCATGAACTCCTTGTCGGGTTTTAAATATCGCATATTCTACAACAGGAACTCCTACTTCTCTACACAAGTGTTTAAAATTGATTTTGCTGTCAAACCTTTGAACTACATCCGGTTTGGCGTACATATATAAACCTAAC
>JBHIFL010000134.1:0-7772 GCA_046761065.1 Candidatus Heimdallarchaeota archaeon | reverse complement strand
GGAGGGCCTCGAAGCGTTGGTCCATGGCCTCGAAGCGTTGGTTCATGTCTGCTCGGAGGGCCTCGAAGCGTTGGTCCATGGCCTCAAAGCGACGCTCAATTTGGGCAAGGAGCGCCTCGAACCGATGGTCTGATTGAGCCATATACGCTTTCAGATCCTCATTAGTCACAAACCGACCCTTCAGAGCTGTATATAGCTTCGCGGCCAAATCGGGGCGTTCTTTGAGGAGTTCGGGGAGGCGTCGGATCAGTTCCTCAAGGGAGTCGCCACTCATTCAAACCACTTAGCTCGCGTTTAGAATTATATAAGGAGAAAGTTAAATAAATCTTCATATAAGACGGTTTACCAGTCCCTCGGTTCAAGGATATATTGCGTCTCAAGATACACCAAATCGTAGTCAATCCTCCTGTAGTGAGCTCCTATGTGAGCTCATGGATGGTCGCGTTACGACCTCCTCCACGGACTGCGTTTGTAATAGGAAAGATCTTTAAGGTTATTCAAGAGCTCTTTCTCAATTAGGCTATATTTGTCTATAGACGAGAAAATTTGGGCAGTTGACATTCTATCGTCAAAACAAGGGCTCAGGAAAGCTAAGCTTGAGCCCAATCTTGATAAAGACTAACTTTAACAGAATAAGCTTGAGCGGCTGTATAATCACTCAAGCGGCTCTTTTCTCCGCTCAAGAATATTTAAAAACAGAAAATAGCGAATCAACAGGTTTGTAGAGATCCTGAGATGGAATAGATACGGGCTAGGCCCAGAAGAGGGATCAGTTATAACCTGGGGATCTGACTGTTATTTTCAACTCTAGGAGACAGATTCGCCATTTTTAACGTGCATGTTTCAACAATGAAACCATTTCATAATGATATTATGAGAGAAGGCCGTCATTCCCTCCGGTTAAGGCTCTAGAGACATGAAGGAGGGGAACTATAGTTAATGAGAGAGTTTGAATTACAAGAGGATTTTGGAAGGAGAATCTAAGGGGCATGGCATACACCAAACAAAAGACATAGGTTGGTATGATGGGTTTGTGAGTAGGTTATATGGAGGAGGATAGGGGTTCGGAGGGATATCGCGCGGATTAGCGATCCTATATGTTAATTAACGGTTAGCATAGTCACGAAAACAAGAAGGGCATTCAGTAGTTAGTAGAGGTTTCATGGGTGCCTCCAAATAATAATAGAAGCTTTATATTGTGGGGATTACACGTTCTCATGAGATAAATAAAGGGGGCAGCGAGAAGCTTCGTGATGTCGGTCCTCAAGCGATCATAGAGGACTGTAAGGAAAGACATCTATGACCTTGTGTACCAATGTGATCTAGTACACCAAAATGATTTTTTTTTATCTAGATAATCATAATCGATAAAATAAACCTTCGAGAGTTATATACAGAGGCGCATCAATGGGGCGCGGGGAACTTGGAGTAGGAGGGATCCAAAAAGTATACCTGCCTCAGGAACAATTTTATAAGGAGCTTTAGCCACGCAATCTCGGGCAAACTCCCCTAATACAAACTCAGATCAGCCAAGTATCGCTGCCAGAGTTTGTTCATAATGGGAATTTATAGCGGTGAGTGTGTTGCCCACATGCCCTCCAGCAACTGCATGGTAATGGGTTTCAGGATTAGTTCAAGAGAAGTTCTGGATATCCCATTGAAGAATATGCTGAAGATTAAGAGAATCCAAAAGGGTGAGGAAGAGTTGAGTTGAGCAAATTTATCCCAAATGGGTAACGCAGAGTCAATTTAAAGCTAAAATGAAATTACTTTTATTTATGAAAAAACAAATTCAAGACCTCATGTATTGACTTCTTCAAGAAGTCTCCCTCCAATAATAATTTTTGCTGCAATTCTCTTCCAAAATGCCATGCAAAAAGCCTCCATCTCTGATTCAGCCCACTCCCCTCCCTCCGATGTTTGATTCGACTATATTGGTGCTTTAATTGCGAAAGAGCCGCATTAATTTTTTCCTTAAAAGATCTTCTTCGCTCGTTTCGTTATCACTTTTTCAACTAGTTCTAATGATTTTACAAGAGTTTCGTATTTTTCCCAGACTCATAAAGTACTCTATTATCTCGTCTTGCTCTTTTGGCGTGGAATTTTCCAATAGTTATACAAGTATCGTTTGTCAACGGCTTTTCAAAGTCGGTGGATAAACGCTTAGGGGAAGAAGCTGTCTTAACGAAATGCATTCCGAAGGTAGCAATTACCCACTATGTTTTGGGAAAGGAATCCTTTGGCGATTGGTTGCGTATAGTGCAATTCATTCTGATCCACTTTTGAGCCCTACACCTCTGCATAAAAAACTCAAGATTTTAATGTCCAATCGGATTTACCTAATACCTTGGAGAATAGATCCGATCTACTTATATGATCAAACATGGATAGACCCACATTGAACCTCGATTCGGTAGTCGTGGACGCTTCCTTCATAATTAATATGTACCAGTTATCGCTGATCGCCAAGCTATGCGAGGTTTTTGACAAAGTGCTCGTTACCCCAACTGTCTGGAAGGAATGCCAAAGGATTTGGGAAGAGTTGGAGCATGTACATTGCATGAGCCAAGTAGTTCTATCTTCTGAGGAAAACGAAATGGCAGAAAAGTTGCACTCTGAATTTTGTGAGTCCTATCCCGGATTTCATCGCGGGGAAATCGAAGCGCTGGTGCTCGCAAACACTCGAGACTGCCCTATTGTGATTAGTGATAATTTTGCACCATGGGTTGTGCAGAAAAGACATCCCGAATTTGAAAGAATCCGAATCTATCGTGGGTTCTATTTTGTAGAGAGTTTGTTAGATGCGAAATTGATCACCTCGGATGTTGTGAAGCAGCTCCAAGGAATGTACCCTCGAAAAGTTATTCGAAGGTTAGAACAGAAATCACAGGAGGAAAAATAGGATGAAGAGCGCTAAAGAGTTTGCTGAGGAGTATTTCGAGAATTTCGAAGAATACGAGGAGGAAGCGAGACGCGAACGTGAACAGTCAGTTGACTGGGATCTGGTACGAAAAAAGTGCACTCCCAAGCAAATTGAAGCCATTCGCGTCTTTGTACGATACCGCTTCTATGAAGGGGCCGCGTCCATTGCTCAAATGGATTTACTGGATTTTATCGAACTGCTTGACTCTCTAGGGATTGTAAGAGCCTAGACATGCAGAATTTAACATGCTATGAAACTCTGCATGGAAAGTGCATCTCTGTCGAGTCTTTTCCCCCAGAACGTTTCCTAGAGGTATGGGAGTTCTTCCTTCAGAAGTATTAGGATTTGCTCACGAAAATGCATTGTTCTTATCACGTTTTAACTTTTGAAGGAAAGAATGTGTTTCATACCTGGTTTATTCTTTCGCTAATGCGATACTTTAGGAATCCTTTATCACTTAGAAATCTTTGACAAATTAAAAAAGCTGGTTAGTTTTTGTTTCCTTAAGTCAAAGTGTAAACTATGCAAGAAAGTAACTTCATCGATTTGATGACATTCAAGGTGTACCCAAATTCACCTGGGAACATGCAGAGAAAAAGGAAATAAAATTGTGAGACTTCTATGGGAAATCTTTCATCCTAGAATGCCTAGGAACTCCTGGATTATCGGGGGCATCTCGGCCACTAATTCCTTCGCAGAAAATCTTGAAGAAACAAAGCTGATAACCATAACTTGAAGGTTGTGGGTTCATCACACCCTACAACTGTCCATCCAGGCTTCTAAAGGGCTTTCGCAGAATGATTGCCGTCTGTTCCTTTAGGTAGCCTCATAAACTCTTATCCATCTAAAACGCACCATCCTTTAAAGATTTGCCTCCTTATCGACTTTTATTTCTGAGAATACTATTTCATCTCTTCGAATTCTTTTCTTGGAGTATGTCCCCGTTGGCTGAGGAGGAGACGCTTTTCACTCTCATTGTTGACCAAGATGAGGAGGACACCTTTTTTGCGGATTGTGCCGAGCTTAAAGGTATCTATGGGCAAGATCAAACGATGGAAGAGGCCCTTCGAGATGCAGAACGCGGTCTTGACATCGCATTAGACTATTACACTGAGAATCAGATGCACATTCCTCTTAGAAAACTGGTTAAAGAGAAGAAAGTTGTCAAGACTACGTCCACTCCCTCCTAGAACGGGCATCCGCGCCCTGAAACGGCTTGGGTGGCAGGAGACCCGTCAACGAGGTAATCACTTAATCATGACACATGTAGATAAGGATTTCATCCTGGTTATGCCTACCCACAAACAGATTAGTAAGGGAGTCCTGAATCAGATTGTCAAAGATTTCGGCTTGACCGTGGAAGAATTCCTAAGGCTAATATGGTCATCCAATAACGCAGGATGAGATCAAAAAGCAATAATCGTAAAGGAGGGATGAACTCTGAAGAGAAGGGATCAATATTCATATGGTAAGATTATACAATCTTGAAACTTTTTGATTTCTGCGGGCGGAAAATGTGCCACAAATAATCTGTAAACTCTGTCAGTTCCTGTATTGGTTCAATTTAGACGAATTCCCTTGTCCAAATTGTAAATAGCATATAAATGAAATAGATTCCTTGAAAACGAGTCTGGTGAGAACTAAGCATTGAACATTGGACAAATTGATATTTTAGAATCCACTCAGTTAATAATACCCCCAACGGTCTTTGTTATAAAATTCAACGTATCTTCTCATGTAGACGCCGGCTAACACGGCACCCGCAAAAATCAACTCCGGGAAACGCCCAATTGTCGGATCGAACCCAACCCAGTCAGGGATGGCAATCAAAACGAGCAAGGCAAACAGGCACACGAGGACCGCTAACATCCGATCGCGGGCTGTCGGAAGCGGTGGAAACTCTAACTGCAGAAGATACCCCCGTAACCCTTTCTTCCAAAATCCATGCGCGAAAGAAACCGCGCCGTAAGCTTTCCAAAATAGCGAAATGAATACCGTGTTGAGCAGAGCAAGGATATCTCCAATTGGCCATACCTCCAGCAGTGGTTCGATCAATGCGAGGGTGGTGCCTGCTGGGGAGAAGGAGGCGATTTGGACACCTCTTGTCAATACTAAGATGAGATATATCGTTTTAAAAAAGTAGAACACGGTATACCCGATTAAAAATAGCCCTGCCCCCCAATTATAGAGCGTAGCGACAAAATGCGGGTCGTGGGTCTCCCACCCGAACTTCTTTTGGATCGATAATAGCGTCGCTTGGTTCCCCCAATACGTCCCGTACCCAAAAACCGCCATGAGAATTACTCCCAAGATGGCTACAAACAGCTCAATCATTTTGAAACCACTCCGGGTAACCTTATACACCATTTCTGGGAAGATATGTCGATATCGCATGTAATAATTAATAGTAACTCCTTTCAATATATTAATTATATATAACGAAATACAGACCTTTTATTGCACTTCCTCTTATCAGCACAACGCCAATGTGATGCTTTAGAGCATTGAAGGAGACAGTTAATTTACGATGCTCCCACTCATTACCAATCGATGTGAAAGGGAAAAAGGGGGCTTAATCCAATGGTCGCTTACAAATAGGCTGCGGTTGTATATTGGCGCATCATCCTATGGCTGTTGAAATAGTACGCGATCGTTCCGATGGAATTGGTCATCATTTCGATCCACTGATTTCTGCTCTGATAGAACATGGGCACAATAATGTATGTTAACTTGTTGTACAAATCATCTAGTTCCTGTGTTATTCTCTCCTCTATCGAAAGCGTCTCATCCGGTGACGGACCGATTGACCACCCGTTGACCCCTTCGACGCCCCCTTCGACCCACCACCCATCCAAGACGCTGAAATTTATCACACCGTTATGGGCTGCCTTCATCCCACTTGTTCCAGAAGCTTCAAACGGTGGTAAAGGAGTATTCAACCAGACATCTACACCCGAAGTCAGTTTGGCGGTCATTTGCATATCATAATCCTCTAAGTACACAATCGGGATCCCGTTCCTTAACCTTTCAATGTAGCCATAAATTTCTTCAATCAGCTTTTTTCCTGGCCAGTCCTTTGGATGGGCTTTGCCTGCAAAAATGACCTGTATTTTTCCTTTGCGATTGACTTTTTTAAGCCGTTCCAAGTCCGAAAACAACAAAGTCGGTCGTTTATAGGCTGTTGCCCTCCGAGCAACTCCTAAAAGCAGAACATCCCGATCCAGACTGACATTCGTTTTTTGCCTGACAAAATCCAATAGTTGCTCTTTAGCTGCTTTGTGAGCCTGCCAGATCTCTTCATCCGGGATACTATCCCTTACCCTAACTAGTAACTCGGGTTCATTTGCCCATCTCGGCAAATACCTATTGTATAATTTTCTGAAGCTATCGCAGGTCCAAGTGAATGAATGGACCCCGTTATTTATTTCTGAAATATGGTACCCGGGAAATAACTTCTTCGAGAACTCCTGGTGTTTTTCAGCCACGCCATTGACGTATTTACTTAAGTTTAAAGCGAGAAGTGTCATATTCAACCGATCTTGGCCACCCAACTCCTTAAGAACATCTAGAGGGATAAATTCCCCCAGGGTCTCATGAACAAGTCCATATGGGAATTTATCCATTCCCGCTTCAACTGGCGTGTGGGTAGTAAAGATGCAGAGGTCTTTAACCTTGTCTAATTCCATCTGATTGTTCCGGAGCAATTCCAGTGTGAGTAAACTGGAGTGCCCTTCATTCATGTGATATTTTCCAACTTTGAAACTGGCGGCTTCCAGCATTCTTACTCCCCCAATCCCTAAGATGATTTCCTGTTTCAATCGATATCTCTCGTCGCCTCCATACAAGAACGACGTAATCTCTCTATCCTCTGGAGTGTTACCAGCGACATCTGTATCAAGAAAGAGGACAGAGATAAGACCTCCTGTCATACTTATATGCTCGTAGAGCCACGCTTTTATGCGCACATCCCGACCTTGAATTTGTACCCTGACCTGGGTAGGCAGTTCATTCATGAAATTAGCGGGGAGCCACTCAACAGGATGTTCGATCTGTTTTCCCTCTCGGGTGAGCTCTTGTTTAAAGTAGCCCTTTTTGCTGATGAGCGAAACTACGACTAATGGGATTCTCAAGTCGGCACTAGATCGTATCACGTCACCTGCTAGGACTCCCAAACCTCCACTATAGGTAGGAATATCGTCAGTTAACCCAATTTCCATGGAGAAATACGCGATTTGCTTCCTTTCTAAAAATGTATGTTTGCAATATTCGCTACAAAAGTAATACGTTCTTCCCCTCACGTGTACCTTGATTTCTGTTTCCTTCTCATCTATTGGCATTCCACAGATGGGATCTTGAGTCATTTCTCAAAACCTCTAGCCTTTACTCAACCGTTTAAGCTAAGAATTTAATATTATGGTTTCTGAGATAAAAAAATTTTCGCGGCGAATTACGAGATATTCATAAAATGAATAGAAAAAATTGAATGGAACTAGTTTTATTGAGTCTATCCCAGAATTCCTAGGAATTCTTGTATTACCGGGTGCATTTCGGCTGCCTGCTCCTTCGCTGCATTTCAGTAAAGTGTGAATCGACCTATTGTATCCCTTATACTCTATTGTTCGACAATCCATTTCGTTTGGACTTCTTGAATAGGTTTGAAATGGGGGTTATCTGTAATTATTCGGGCCTTTTT
The DNA here is from genome assembly GCA_046761065.1 of Candidatus Heimdallarchaeota archaeon. Classification (GTDB taxonomy): domain Archaea; phylum Asgardarchaeota; class Wukongarchaeia; order Wukongarchaeales; family JBHIFL01; genus JBHIFL01. Next base: position 156 of record JBHIFL010000134.1, on the reverse strand, counting down.
GATTACTGAAGTCGCAGCAATTAAACTGTCTCCCTAAGGGATCTTGTAGTTGTTCCGAAGTTCGGCAGATGTCTCTGCAATGCGACCATCAACCACTACTATCTCAAAATCTTTCTCTAAGAAGCTACGGCGTAACTTGGCCGTTTCTCGCCCTTC
>JBHIFL010000133.1:0-7892 GCA_046761065.1 Candidatus Heimdallarchaeota archaeon | reverse complement strand
GATCCCAATCTCAAGATATTATGGGCTTCTTTCTAGCTTCTTTCCAGCTTTTACTCTTCGAAAAAAACGCTTTGAACGCCAGATCCACTTGAAGTTAACAGTTCTGGAGCATTTGAGAGAAGACTTGATTCAGTTCAGGGCATGCCCTCTTCCATTATGTTAAAAGTTTATTGGTCTCAAACAGTGAGATTGCCCACTGTTTATTCGCCCAAGCGTGCTTGCGTAATGCTAATGTATCGTTTATAGACCGTCCGGCACAGTTCTAGTGTTGTGGTCATCTTAGATACTTGAGCTTTGGTAGGATACTATCTGTACCGATAAGCCTTAAACATGGTATATGATAAATGATATTTGCTTAAAAAAGGTAAGATGACAATAGAGAAGACTGAAATCATCTCAATCCTTAAAGAATGCGTTTTGTGCCATCCCGATCCATAAACCTTACTCATCTACCCCTTAAAGCAGTGTCTCCAATTAAATTCAATCAAGTATGCATTTCATTCGACATTTTCCTTCGTAATGGAGCTTCAAAACCTATTGGAAAGTTCAAACATAGTTGTGTAGACAAACTCCTATGGTAAGTTCTTCAGGGGTCTATATAATGGCCCTCTAGCAATTTCCGTATTAACTTATATAAAGCGACTAAAAAATGGCTCCTATAGGATTTAAAAATCTCCCCCCTCAAGTCACTACCTCCCAAACATCTTAACAAAAATCGTTTAAGTTATCACAATGACACATTCTTTAGGAAAAGGCTGTGGAAAAAATTGAGCGTAGGAATGCGGTTAGATGAAATCCTTCGTTGGATTGCTGAGAGTTCTGGAATGACCCATGAAGAAATCCAAGAATTAATAGAAAAGAAGAAAGCTGAACTGGGAGGATTAATTACCGACGAAGGAGCTGCCTTTATCGTGGCCCAGGAAGTAGGGGTTGATTTACCTCAAAGTACCCCTAGCGAAGCAGAACTCACAACTGCCACTGTTGCGCCAGGTATGCGTAATGTAAATCTCACGGGTAGAGTGCTTAAGATATATCAGCCACGCGAATTCGAACGAGAAGGAGAAAAAAATATCGTCCAAACCCTTCTACTCGGAGATAAGGATGGAACGGTAAAATTGGTGTTGTGGGGACCTGATGTCCATCCAATCGTTGAAGGGATCATTAAACGGGGTTCATTTTGCCGGATCATTGGTGGTTATGTTCGGAAGGGGTTAGATGGCCGAATCGAGGTCCATAAAGGCCGACGGGGACAACTTCAGATAGACCCTAAGGGAATAGATCCCAAAGACTTTCCTGACCCTGAAAAATACTTAGTAACTATTAGTGAACTCACACCCGGGGAAAATGATATCGACTTTAATGCTCGAGTAAGAGACGTCGGTCCACTTAGGAGTTTTACAAGAAAAGATGGTGCGATGGGGCACCTTTCTTGGCTTATGGTCGAAGATGAGACCGGGAATACACGGTTGGTTTTTTGGAACGAACGAGCCGAAGAAACTTTAGAGTTTCAACCAGGCGATATCATCCAGGTTGAAGGCGCTAACTGTAGAGAGGGACTAAGTGGTTTCCTGGAAGCTCATGTCGGACGCTTAACCCGTATCTCCAAAATTAGCGATGAACAGCTTGTCACACGATTAGAAATGGTGGAACCCCCAGCTCCCAAAACATTATCAATTTCTGAGATTGTCCCAGGTACCCAAAGTGTAGAAGTGGTTGGGAAAATTGCTGTGGTGGGACAACGCCGAGACTTTACCCGCAAAGATGGGTCCCCAAGTCAAGTCATGAACCTCTTATTGACTGATCAAACTGGACTGATTCGTATCGTTTTTTGGGGGGATCAAGTCCAAAGCGGAGAAAGGTTAAATCCCGGTGATGTAGTAAAAATCTCAAATTCATATACGCGAAATGGACTTTCAGGAGTAGAAATCCACCTTGGAGACAGGAGTGAGCTCATCCTTAATCCGGAGGGCGTTGATAAAACATCCCTCGATCCTCCTTCTGTTAAAATCACCCAGATCCAACCAGAGAGGGGAATTGTCCGGTTTAAGGGAAAATTACTCAGTGCCCCCCAGGTCCGAGATTTCACAAGAGCTGACGGCTCTGCAGGGCGGGTTGCTAGTGTAGAGGTCGCAGACCTCACAGGGACCATACGACTTGTTGCCTGGGGAGACGATGTTGAGAAACTCATGCATTTTGAAGAAAATACTAGTATTGAGGTTATTGGGGGATCTGTTCGAGAAGGACGCGACAGGATTGAGATCCATTTGTCCGAATTGACTCAGATAACCGTTCTAGAACCTGAAGAGGTAGTATTTGATGAGCTTGAAGTTGAAATTTTACACCCTAGTGAGAATCTGCAATTCAACCGAAAATCTATTAGCCAAACACAAGATGGCGATTTGGTTGAACTAAGAGCCACCTTATTAAAGATCTTTGATCGTGATCCCACATATCTAGCGTGTCCACAATGTTTGAAGAAGGTTCAACAAAAAGAAGCTATCATGGAATGCCCTCAACATGGAGTCATCGAACCCATTCCTCGCATGCTTTTCTCCATCATCTTAGATGATGGGTCCAGGAATATCAGCGCAACTATGGGTGGAGAAGTCGCTGAACAATTACTTCAAATGAGTGCGGAAGAAGCAAGCCGGCTTGGTAAAGAGTTAGGTTTACCAGAGGCACCTATTCTCCGCGAAAAACAACGTCTAGAAGGGCAAGAATTGCTTGTACGAGGGAAGTGTCGAACCCACCGAGATCGGGACGAGTTAGATCTCATCGTCTACGAAGTCCAGCTCCCCAATCCCCAAGACGAGTTAGAAAGATTATTGATGGAGACCCAGTATAAACATCTTCCCGAACAAACAGAATAGGGTGAATTTGCTGATAAAAAAACCATTTTGAGTTATAGGGGATAACCGATGTTAGATGTAGAAGCGATTCGAAAACAGTTCCCGATCTTACAAAAACGAAAAATTATCTATTTGGACTCTGCTTGTACGACTTTGAAACCACAACAAGTCATTGATAGTATTCTACACTATTATTCCGAGATTACGGGTTGCGCAGGAAGAAGTATCCACAATTTGGCAATTGAAACCACCGAAGCCGTTGAACATGCACGAAAAACCATTGCTCACTTTATTCGAGCCCAGCCAAATGAAATACTCTTTACTAAGAACACGACTGAAGGAATTAATCTCGTTTCTTTTGCACTCAATCTGAAAAAAGACGAGCGAATCATCACCAGCGAGTTGGAACATCATTCAAATCTATTGCCATGGCAATTTGCGCAAAAACGATATGGAACCGAGTTTATTCCCCTTAAGGTCGATTGTGACGGTAACCTTGATCTGGATCAACTCATTTCCAGCATTAATGAGCGTACAAGGTTGATTGCTCTTCAATATGCAAGTAACATCCTTGGGACTAGTTTTCCCATTAAAGAGATCGCCAAAATCGCTCATGAACATGGGACCTTACTCCTTGTTGATGGAGCCCAAGCTGTGCAACATTTTTCTGTGGATGTGAAAGATCTTGGGGTTGACTTTCTCGCTTTTTCCAGCCATAAAATGTGTGGTCCCACTGGGATTGGGGTTCTTTTCGGGCGAGAGGAGTTATTGAGTGAGATGGACCCTTTTCTTGTTGGCGGGGAGACCATTAAAGAGGTTGAATTAGATCATACAACTCTGGCTGCTCCCCCAAAGAAATACGAAGCAGGAATCCAACATTATGCTGGAATTATTGGCCTTGGCACCGCCTGTGTCTTCTTAACCGACATTGGGATGGACAACATTATCACCCATGAACGAATACTCACCAATCATGCTTTAACCCGGCTCTGTGAACTGGAAGACCAAGGAAAGCTTGTGCTCTATGGCCCCAAGAATGCGTCTAAACGAATTGGTGTTATGGCCTTTAATCTTAAAAACGCAGAGGGCGATCTAGTCAATTCCCATGATGTCGCTATCCTGCTTAATGAAACTAAACAGATTGCTATCCGCTCTGGGTTCCATTGCGTCCAACCCTTTGTAACTAGGCATTGTGGAGTCGGAGGTTCGGCCCGTGCCAGTTTTTATCTCTATAACACCGTAGATGAGATCGATATCCTAGCTGATGCCTTGATAGAAGCTACGACCATTTTCTAACGTTTCTTGCTCTACAAACCTCCTTATGATGAGTCTAATCCCAAGAGATTATGCCTGTGACCTTTTTAATATTTGTATAGCTTTCTTGATGATATTTAGTACTGATAATGATTTTTCTTTGATAGATGTCAACATTATGTGTAACTGATTAGTTTCCGCTTCTTCTCTCCCTTTGGACTTAAGAACGCCTACTTTCCGCTTTTAGTTCTTGATTTCTTCTATACTTTCCTCAGCTTGTTTTATCCACGCTTCTAAACCATTTATAGTTAGATTATGGTAATCTATAGGTATGCAATAAACATAATGACCAAGGGAAGGGTCTTTATATCTTTGGACAAGACACATCTGGCCCATCTGGTCTAAAAGTCGACTTACAGACGAGACTGAGCATCCTGTTAAATCTGACACTTCTTTTTGGATTAATTCCCATCCTTCGAGAAAGAAGATAGTCATTATTCTAACAAAAAGTGTAAGAAGGCTTTTTTACTCACCAACATTTCGTAAATGCTTATGAACTCGGTTTTATTAACTTACTGAAAAAAATAACTCATGAAAAAAATAAGACCATCTTAAGAGTAACTCATAACTATGAGATAACCAAAAAACTGACCAGATAACCCACCTAAAAGATGGGAATATAGGCCAAGAAGAGGCCCTAAGAAATGGTGAGCTATTAAAAGGCCTAATATTCATTCAGAACTCAGTTCTAGGAAAGAAAATCCTCAACAAAGAACCCGTAAGAGATATAGTTTGGAAAAACTGAAAAAATTGAGAACGAAAAACTTAGAAAATATGGTGAACCTCTAAGGGAACTCTTTCTAATATTACAACAAATTATAACAGGCCAAGCTCCTCCCAACTCGTAAATGATAAACAATCTTAGTTAGGTAATAGTTGAAAACTCCTTCTTCTGAGAGGTCAATTTTTTCTAGGAAGTGAAGGAAAAATGCAGGTCAAGGGTGTGGACTTCCTTCTGACATTTAAATGCCCTGCAAAATGTAAACATTGCAGCTATAAAGCCAGTCCCAACAGAACAGGGCAGGTAAAAGTTGAAATTGCTGAAGGATACTTAAAAAATTTGACGGAGACACAACCCCTTGAAGCTTTTGCAATCCATGGAGGCGAGCCGTTCATATATTTTGGGGACATGAAGCAGATTCTGGAAAAGGCTAAGGAGGCGGACGTGCCTCAAAGATGGGTGATAACAAATGGATTTTGGGCAAAAACTAAAACCATTGCATCAAAGAAACTTCGTGATCTTAAAGAAGCGGGATTAACACACATAGTGTTTAGTGTTGACGGGTTTCATCAAGAATTTATCCCATTAAAGAATGTGAAAATCGGAATAGAGACCGCCAAATGTATTGGTTTTGAACGCGTAGTGGTTGATAGCTATTTCATAGGGCATCTCAACACAGACAACTTGTATAATAATGCAACAAAAAAGGCTCTAGAAATAATAAAAACCATAGAAGGGGTTGAAATTAAAAGATACCGAGCTAGGTTTGAAGGAAGAGCAGCAGAGTTTTTAACAAAGTACATTGAACTTAAAACCGAGATCCCAACAGGTAGCTGCCAACTCCCTTCTTGGATAGGTGGAGACTTAAAAAATCCGGAAGGAATCGAGATTGATTATGAAGGAAACGTCACACTTTGTCCAGGGATTTGTATTGGGAACACAAACACCCAGCCTTTGATACAAATCATTCAAAGCTATGATTACCGTGAACATCCGATTCTCGCGCCTCTTGCGCAAGAAGGACCCAAAGCCCTTTTCAAAACAGCGAGAACTAATGGCTTCCAACAACAAAAATTTGTTGATGAGTGCCATCTTTGCTTTGAAGCGAGGAAATACTTACAACCCTATTATCCTCGCTATTTGGCTCCCAAAGGTTGTTATTTTTAATATCCTCTTATATTAATCCCCTATTTTGACCTTTTTTTGGCAAAATCATAGATTCCTATGCTAAAAGAGTCTCTAGTTTTCCAAGGTTGTTTATATCCATACTTTTGATATAATCTTTATGCGTTGTTAAATCTTAAGATACGAAATTAGGCCTTACCTTATTTATCCCTTATGTTCTAAGGTTTAAACACATTATTTTGATTGATTGTGTAGCATTTAATTAACTAAAAATGTTCTCATCCGATATTCCCTATCTAGTTCCTGGTCATATAGTATATCTATATATTCCATAGGTTGAAGGCTATCCTACTGCATGAAAGCAACACCATCTTACACCCTATGAAAAAAAGAATGAAGGGTGAAATGAATGCAGATCTTTGAGGAAACCCTGAAGTTACCACCAGCTAAAATGGACTGGATTCTTGCTAGATGCGAGCTATTTATTCGCGAACGAGTTTCACGTGCTGGAGCGGCAGGAGCAATCATAGGACTTAGTGGAGGGATTGATAGCTCAACAGCGGCTGTTATCTGTATGCGGGCCTTAGGATCTGATAAAGTGTTAGTGATATTGCTTCCTGAACGGACTAACAACCCAGAGGATCGTGAACATGCTTTATTGGTTGTAAACCAATTTAACATTCCATATGAAGAGCTTGAAATCACTGAAATAATTGACCAAGTTCGCAGTGTGGTGACAAAGTTGAATGAAAAGGACAAACGCGTTTTTGGGAACATTAAAGCCCGAATACGAATGCTAGTTCTTTATGCAATCGCCAATCTAAAGAACTATCTCGTAGTAGGTTCAAGTAATAAAAGTGAACTCTTAACTGGTTACTATACAAAGTATGGGGATGGTGGGGCCGATATCCTTCCGTTAGGAGATTTATATAAGACACAAATGCGACAGCTTGCTACCCATCTGAGAATTCCCCAAGTGATAATTGACAAGCCCCCATCGGCTGGTTTATGGCCGGGTCAGACAGATGAAGAGGAACTTGGGATTCGATATAAATTGTTAGATAAAATTCTCTGGGGACTAGAACATTGGATGGACCCAAAAAAGATAGCTGCACAACTAGAAATCCCCCTTGAGACAGTACTCCATGTTCAAAAATTGATTCAAACCTCGGAACATAAACGGCGAGGTCCCATCCTTTTAAAGATCGGTTATCGCACCCCAGGTCTCGATTGGCGAATACCGGTATAAATAGATAGATTTTAGTTTTCGCTGTCAGAATTATACTTCTTAATAGTGTTTAATTGCTGATAATACGGAATCTTTCAGGTATAGTGGTTCTAAGAAGATTATTTCGTCTTTGATACCATTATGATAAATGATACAACCATAATAGCCTTGAACTGAAGTTACAGCTCTTTTAATGAATTTATTTTAATTGCTAAAAATTGATACCAATCGAAAGGGCAAAAAGCCTTTTCTGAGAAATTATAATGAGAGATCATCCATGGGCCGAAAACGCAGAAAAAAGATCCCGAGAAGGGTCCGACCAACATTACCGGCTGTTTTTGAGTGTCCTGCATGTGGTACCCGGAGTATTAAGATCCAAATCAATAATGACAACATTACAGCTCACGTTTCATGTGGGAGATGTGGAATCACTGAGATGGTAGAAGGGATTCAGGGCGATGTTGATGATGCAGTAGACATTTATTCTAAATTTATCGATTTGTATTGGTCATCTTTTGGATAACATCTATGAAAACCGCGTGGGGTTGACCCACTCCAATTTCTGAACAACTAAGTGATGATCAAAATCATATAAGACAACTTTAATTTTGCATAAAACTCAATTCACCTCCTGTGGGGCTAAAGCCGGAGTTAG
>JBHIFL010000132.1:0-7924 GCA_046761065.1 Candidatus Heimdallarchaeota archaeon | reverse complement strand
TTCTTCATGGTAAGTTGGAGGATCCTTCGTGAATGTTTATCTGCCAACTTCTTCAAGATGCTCTCCTCGATCACCATCGAAATACCTCGTTCTCAATCTTTGATAATTACCTTAGGGTTAAAATATAACGGAAAGAGCGTTGTATGAGGTGCTAGAGCTCGGGGGGTTTTATGGAAAGAAGGGATCTCAGAAGGACTTTCAAGTTGATTCCGCATGAAGAAGCTCTGCGTCGACTCATGCGCGTAGTACCCGTTAAACCCATTGGGTATGAGGAGGTTGCCTTAGAGCGCTCAACGGGCAGAGTATTGGCCGAAGACATCGTATCTAAGGTAAACATTCCTGACCAGCGCCGCGCTGTTTTTGATGGATACGCGATTCGATCTGCAGACATCCAAAATGCTTCGTTGGAAACCCCCGTTACATTAAAAATCGTTGGCAAAACGTTCTCGGGTGGACTTCGATGTGAAATGGCATCCTCTGGCGAAGCGGTGTACACCGCGTGCGGGGCTACTGTACCTGATAATGCAGACGCTGTCATCAAAGTCGAGAACACTAGGCTGTTGGAGGACAGAATCCAAATACTCTCGCCAGTGAAACTAAACCAAAACATAACTCGTATCGGGGAAGATGTGAAAAAAGGAGGCTTGATTTTAAAGAAAGGATACCCCCTAAGGCCCCAAGATGTGGGATTGTTGGCTGGCATAGGGATGAGTTCTGTTAAGGTATTCAAAAAACCGAGAGTTGGTATAATCTCGGTCGGAGATGAGCTGGTCGAGTCAGGAAGAAAGCGCAAGATAGCTAATAACTACGCGCTAATAGCTTCCGCCCTTGTTTCAGAACTTGGCGGCAGCCCGAAGTTGTTAGGGGTAGCTCCAGATGATATCAATCAAATCAAGGGGATTATTTCCAAGGCGGTGAGGGAGATGGATATCGTTGCCACCATCGCTGGCTGCTCCGTTGGTGTGAAGGACCTAGTGCCTGACGCCATCGAAGCCCTCGGTGGGAAGATAGTGTTCCACGGGGTCAAGTTAAGCCCTGGTAGCCCGATGGGGGTTGGGACCGTTAAAGGCAAGCGGGTCATCATGTTGCCAGGGTACATCGCCTCGGCGTATGCGGCATTTTACTTGCTATTAGCCCCTATAATTGCCATGCTCAGTGGATTGGCAGTAAAATCATCCCTACCGACAATCAAAGCTAAGATAACTCATGATGTGAAGGCAAAGCCAGTCGCAACTTTCCTGCGGGTTCGTCTGAAGAGAATCAACGGTGAGTTTTTAGCCGAACCCGTCCGCGGTGGTTCAAGCCACTTGTCCACATTGGTGAACTCAAATGGGCACACGATAGTTCCAGCAGGGGAGGGCCTCAATGAAGGGGAGGCTGTAGATGTAATTTTGTATGGCCGGCATGAATTCCCTCGCTTAACGCCCTATTAATTGTGCGTGGTGGCTTGAATGATTCCTATCATAGCAGTCATAGGAACTTCTGGAACCGGAAAAACCACTTTAATTGAGTATTTAATTTCTCATCTTTCTAGAGAAGGATTAAAAATAGGAACAATCAAACACGTGCACTATCCTGATTTCTCCATTAATGCGAAGGGGAAGGACACTTGGAGGCATTCACAGGCGGGTGCTAAGATAGTTGTATGTGCTGCACCTAAAGAAATCGCCATATTCAAGAAGAAAGAGGTCTCTTATGAAAAGCTTGAAGAAATCATCGACCTTGTCAAAAGCGAGAAACTAGATCTGCTAATTCTCGAAGGATTCCACTCTCTAATTGCCAAAAGAGAAGACATCTTTAAAATCGTCGCAGCAAAAAACGAGACAGACATGAAGAGGACTCTCAATGGAACCGTTGACCCAGTGCTGGCGATTACGGGTCCATTTGCCCGAGAGAAGGTTGTTCCACTCGGAATAACAATACCTATTCTCGACCTTGACAGTAAAGGGGAAGAGATTCTCAGGCTGGTTAAGGGCATCTTTCATAAAAAATAGATGAAAATCCTAGATACCACAACTCGATTTTAGCAATTCAGCTGTTTTTAGATCCTCTTTGATATTCTTCGGCCATTCGTCTTTCAATCCTGCGCGCTATTAGGAGGCTCGATTCCATCAAAATCAAAATGGGGATGAAGAGTACAGCTTCGGTCACGAGACCTGGCTCAGGGTCTATAATGGCGATTAAAATGATAATGCCCCCATACACGTACCTCCTGTTCCTCCTGATGAATCCCGTGGTTATGAAGCCGGCTTTGACGAGCGCGATGAGGAACACCGGGAATGTAAATATTAGACCGGATATGAACAAGGTCATCCCGATTAAAGAGTAAAAATCTGCGAATTCGTATATCGGCGGTAGGCCGAGGAGCCCGGCGAAGCCCATGAGGGTCCGCATCATGATGGGTGCGATCAGCAAATATCCGAAGGTTGACCCGACAAAGTACAAGCCGACGAACGGCACGACGAATTTGAGGACCGCTTTCTTTTCGCGCTTTCGCAGTGCTGGATTGATGAACTTGTAGAGCTCGTACGCGATTACCGGCGAGCTTATCATAACTCCTAGGATAATAGAGATGAAAAGGTAAACTTCCAATGGCGCAATCCAGTGAAATGGCAGGAGCTCGGCACCACTGGGGAGGAAGTCTATCTGCATCTGTTTGATTACGGTCGATGTGATCGTTGGGTACCACATTCCCGACGATTCGAAGCTGATGGGAACGACCATCACAACGATAGTGCAAATGGCTATCGCGAAGAAAATAATACGCAATCGACGAAATAGCTCTACCAAGTGGCCCCAGAATGTTAGCTTTACCTCCTCGTCGCTAGACATCTTATGAACCACTAAATGTTAAGGTTAAGGAAGATTTAAGGGGGTCCTCGAGTACTTGCTACCATTACTCTCGTTTTTTCTTTCTTACCCGTTTTCCCTTTTTCTCTTCCCCGGAGGACGCCTCCCTGTATTCCCTCACGGCTTTGCCCAGAGCTTTTCCTAAGCCCGTTATTCTCGACGCCCCGAAGATGAAGATGATGATTATAAGTATAAGAACCAATTCTGGCCAACCTATGAATGCCATTTCATTCACCTTTTACGTTTTCAGCAGGGGTTTCCTCCTTCTTATTTTCCATAGATATTTTTCGCCTCCCATACTTTATAGGTGTTTCTTTGGTGTCAGAAATTGGTTTCTTGACGGCGCTGGGGGCCGCCTTGCTCTTACTCACCTCGATTGGAGATTCAATGGCCTCAGCAAGCCCCCTGCTTGCTTTGTTAAACTCTCTCACAGCCTTCCCAATCGCTCTTGCCATTTCAGGCAACTTCGATGGGCCTAGGACCAGCAAGAGTATCGCAAAAATCAAGATGACTTCTTGAAATCCTAGCATTTGGGTACCTCCGCGGGTACAACTTAAAATCATTCCACGAGTATTAAAAGAATGTTGGTAATCCAAAAGGTGGTAAATATCCCATGATGAACTCGTCGGCACTTTTTGAGGGACATATCGGGGTATTCCTCTGCACGTGTAAAGGAAGCATCACCAAAGTTGTCGACTTAGATAAAGTCGCGGAGTTCATCAGGGAAGGCAAGCTGTGTGAATCGTTTGAAATACACGATTGTCTGTGCGAGGACAGCGGATTATCAGCCATTCGGAGGGCAATCAAGCGCGACGAGCTTGAATGCGTGATCGTCGGCGGCTGTTCCCCCAAGTTAAACGAACAACTTTTCAGGGAAGAGGTGGAGAGAGCCGGCATCAACCCGCTTCTGCTTGAGGTGGTGAATTTGAGGGAACAGTGCGCATGGGTTCACGCCAACTACCCATCGCTGGCAACTGAAAAAGCAAAGCTCCTTGTCGCCGGTTCCCTTGAAAAGGCGAGATTTTTCTGGGGAGCCAAATCCCTTCCACCAAAGGACATGCGATTCAAACAACCCATAGCCCGAAGGGATCTCCTGCGATCTCTGTTCAGACTTTTCAAAGAGTATCGCTCCACCGCAACGATAAATGCTCAGATGTGCGCCGGTGCTCGCGGGGGATGTGAGTATTGCGTGGAAAGTTGCCCGTTTCAGGCAGTTTACCAGGGAGAGGCCCTCGCCGTTAGGGAAGACCTTTGCCGTGCCTGCGGGATATGCTCGGCTGTTTGTCCTCTCGGGGCAATCCAGCTGCCGACGTTTACGGACGAGCAACTCGTGGCCCAACTCAGAGGCATCCTAGCCAACGGTGGGGTAAAACTCAGCCCAAGGATAGTGGTCTTTTCCTGCGATGAGCACAGTTATTTGGCAGCTGATGCAGCGGGCACCAATGGTCTGTCGTATCCCCCAAACGTACTGATCGTTCGCGTCCCCTGCATAGGCTCGATTTCCGAAGTTCACATTCTGAAAGCTTTTGAGCTTGGAGCCACTGGGATCCTGCTGTCCGGTTGTTCGTCAGGCAGTTGTCCTTACATCAAGGGAAATGACCTTGCCAATAGAACATGTGACTTCACTAGAAAGTTACTTTCAGCTTTTAGACTTCCACCTGAATGTATCGATGTCGTGGAGAACTCAAGATGGGGGGCTCAAGACTTCGTCGATTCAGTCGAGGGATTTTTGAAGAGGGTTTCCCTGATTGCACATCATCTGTCGCAAATAAGAGGGGATACACTCCCAGGTCTAACAAGACGCGAGAGCCTGTTGAATCTGATCAAGAGTTTTTCCGAGAAACTAAGAGTTGTGCCCACCTTGCATGAGTATGGCACACTTCATCCCCCCTTTGCTGAAGTTAAAATCGATGCTGAAAAGTGCACTATGTGTGGTATTTGTGTCAATAGATGTCTCACTAAAGCTATGAAACTTCTTAAAAAAGAAAACGCCACACAAATAAACTTCACTCACGCTTGGTGCATCGATTGTGGCATTTGTGAAAACACGTGTCCCGAAGAAGCTATAGAGATGAATCGGGTCATTGATCTTCGCCAGTTAGTTGAGCGGTCTGAGCAAACGCTGGTAGAGCAAAAATTCGTTTCTTGCATAAAATGTGGCAAGCCATTTATACCCAATATGGCGCTCAAGCTGATATCTAAAGCCATCCAGGAGAAAAGTACAGCAACCGAAGAACAGCTCAACTTCATGAAAACATGTTACGAGTGCAGAACGAAAGCGCTCCTAGCGGGTTAAAATGGACTTTTTTAGAGAGGCCGCACAGCCCGTAGTTCACCGCTTTGTGTGTTTTAACGTGCTGATAAAAGCGTCAGCCCTACTGTAATCAAAATCGATGAAACCTTTGGTTATTTTCGCCATGCCTCGATAAAAATCGAGTTTAGTTTCATCAACAACTATATCACAAAACTTTGGAACCCACCTCATCAAGTGCTCATAAAGGAACCTGCTTTCCATGTTAAGATATTTTAGCGCAACATCTCGGCGGCTCTCCCTCCAAGCCTCCGCCTCCTCGCTGCATAAATAACGGATGAAATCAAGTTCAAAGCCGATGTAATCGGGGGGCTCCCCTTTCAGATCATCCGCTAGGCTAATGCCGGCCTCCGCATATTTTTTCTTTACTTTGGCGGTCGATTCACCCATGACGAGCCCCTTCTCAACATATACCGATTCATATGGCGGTGGGGGGCCATAAAGGCGCTTCACTCCGCGGAAGAGACGGGTGTGCTCCACAGCAAGGCCATCGCGAAGCTCTTCCAATGATTTGTCTTTAGATCTCTCGATGAAGTCCTCAACTATTTTTATCCCATCCCTCATCTCTTCTGGAAGGTCAGCACTATGCGATAAAGAGGCCAAGTGCACGTTGAAGTTTTTGCCCATTAGTATTTTTACAAAATTGCGATCTGGAATTTTTAGGTAAATCGAGCTAAGCCAACCATAAATCTTGCTTCGCGCATCTGCTAGTTCTGAAAGCTGGCTAGCTGTGATCAGTTCGTTAAGCACGCATACCTCCATTTTTGCTCGCTCTTCAACCATAAAAATGTCCTAAGTCGCCACTGTTATTCGCTGTTTGTTTCCTTTGCGCCCAAATACCTATTCCTAAAAATTGAGAATGACCGTGTCATTTTTATTGTCACGGCGAACAACAAACTAGAGGAGGGAAGAAACCCCGTCGGTCAATAACGGGGGATTGAAAAATTGAAACTCACTCGTCGGGAATTCCTTAAAACATCTGCCGTGGTCGCTGGGTTCGCTGCTCTGAGCGATTTTGCTCTTGGTGGTCCTGCTAGTACATTCGTGAAAAATGCAGTGGGAAGCGGAGTTAAGAGTACGTACACTGAAGAATGGGTGCCCACTACTTGCTGGATAGGTAAGCAGGATTGCGGGATTCTGGCTCGAAAAATCAACGGTAGACTCGTGAAGTTAGAAGGCCACCCAGACCATCCAAGGAACAGGGGCAAGCTATGTCCAAAAGGACAAGCGCAGTTGATAGCAATCTATGACCCATATAGAGTTAAGGCCCCCCTGAAGCGCACGAACGCAAAGGGTGAGCCCGGCGAGTGGATCGAAATATCGTGGGAGGAAGCGCTGACAGAGGTTGCCACTAAGATCAATGATGTGAGGAGTAGGGACCCGCGTCTACTGGTCTGGCAGAAGGGCAGGAGCAAGGCGAAGAAGTTTTACGACAAGGCGTTTGTTAATGCATCTGGTGCAACAAAGCTCCATCATGGTGCATTCTGTTCCGATGCAGCATACCGGGCTTGTGAATACACGGTTGGACTACACGGTGGGTTACACCCCGATTTCAAGCACTGTAACTATCTGCTGAATTGGGGCTGGAACATCACGGGTGCGGGCGGAAACAAGTTCTGTTGGCTCACGTGGAACCAGCAGTTTGTGGATGCACGAGAAAGAGGGATGAAAGTCGTTACCCTAGACCCATCTTTGCGCCAAGCTGCACACCATACCGATGAATGGCTCCCTATCAAACCCGGCACAGATTTGGCGTTCTTTCTGGCAGTTGCAAATGTTCTCATTGAAAACAATTATGTAGACGAAACTTACCTGAAAAACTACACCAATGCACCGTTTTTGGTTAAGGGGGATGGATATTTCTTGAAGATAAGTGACAAAGAGCAAGTTTGGGACACGACGACGAATTCCGCACAGCCTTACGATGCATCAGGAGTGGACCCCGCGCTAGAGGGCGAGTACACTGTTAACGGTGAGAGTGCGAAGCCCGCATTTCAGTTGTTTAAGGAGCATGTTTCCCAGTACTCGCCTGAACAGGTTGCAAGTATCACGGGACTCTCGGCGGAGCAAATAAGGGGGGTTGCGGAAGAACTTGGTGAGAACGCAAAGATAGGGAGTAAAATCGTGCTTGACGGCGTAGAGCTCCCATATCGCCCTGTTGGGATAATGGGATATCATGTTGTCCAGCAAGAACTTGGATTTCAAGCTACGCGCGCCGCATTATTAGTATCTATACTTCTTGGAGCAATTGAGGCCGTTGGTGGGGTGAGGGTCGATTTCAGCAGGAAAGTTCACAGTAACTTCCAGAAGCTGGACGAGATAACAATCGGGGACCCACCCTACAATATCTACCTCAAAAACAGCAAGTATTTCCCGATAAACAGCAACAATTCCTCAATCGCTGCGCAAGTGATACTCGACCCGCAGAAATACGGTGTGGATTACACGCCCGAAGTTCTGATAATCCACATGGCAAACCCCTTGTTATCCTTCCCTCCGGTCGACCTCTTCTATAACGCATACAAGAAGTTCAACTACGTGGTGGTGATAGACCCGTGGCTGAGCGAGACCGCCGATTATTTCGCAGACATAGTTCTGCCAGCGGCCACCATCGAAAAATATGAGGGCCCCCTGAGCGCCACGGACCAGTACGAGGATGCGACTGCGCTCCGCCTTCCGCCGATTGAACCATTATACAGCACCAAGGGCGATATAGATATTTACATCGAGCTTTGTGAGAAGGCTGGCATACTCTATGGGCCA
>JBHIFL010000131.1:0-7932 GCA_046761065.1 Candidatus Heimdallarchaeota archaeon | reverse complement strand
CCCAAATTCTAGAAAACTCTCCCGATTAAGGAGTTTGTCGATAAACGGATTCTCGGTAAGCGAAGGACACTCTGCAAATAGTTTTTTAGCCACATCGAATTGCTCCAAAAAGAAGTGAGCCAAACCTCGTATCAATGATGCCTTTTTTACCCATTGGTCGTTTGTGAGTTCTTTTAATTCTAAAATTGCTTCAGCTTCTCTTCTGAGTGCAAGAAGGTGTTCTGCTTTGATGAGGCAGGCTAGTTGGTGGGTTTCTTTGCTTTTTAAAAATTTATTAAAAAAATTTAATTCGTGTTCTCGCCCAAGGAACCCAATAGAGCGTGCTAGAACAACTTTCTCAAGGATATTGGGATCTAGTTCCAAAGCTCTCTGATACCAAAATTTAGTTTCTCGAACGTGACTTATAAGCCCATGAGCCCGAGCTAGATCTAAAGCGATATATGCATCCTTTGGGGCGAGAAGGTGTGCCTTGCGGTAGAAATCTAAAGCCAGTATTAAATTTCGTTCTAATTCATAAAGAGCGGCCTCCTGTTGATAATGAATGGCTGTCTTGGGTTTTCTTGTGTCTTGACTTGCCCAGAGGGCGTGAAGTTCTTCATAGCGTTGTTGGGACAGCATGGTTCGTACAGTGTTAATGTATTGTTCTTGTGGGTTGATCTCACTCAGCCGAATATCCCTCCTCCAAGCCAGCACATTCCACTAATGAAACAAGCGAGTAGACTCATCAAAAAATTTCCTAAGCTTCGTTTACGGGTTCGCCACGGATAGTCCTTATCGAAGTAGAGGGTTCGGGTGAACAGAAACCATGGTCGCCCCATCCGAAAGAGGGCCTCGATCCGCCCCAACTCGTGGCTAAGAACGGTAGAGAGTGCTACAGCCGCCGTGACAGGATTGGTTTTTAATACAAAGGCCTCATGAAGGGAGCACAAGCCAAAGGCAAGTAACAATTGGGTACCGAAGAATAGGAGAATCTGCCCCCACTGAAACCAGAATAGCAGAGGAACTAGCAGAAACATAAGGATTAACTGAAATTCCATGAAATTTGGAAAGTCTCGATATCGGCGGGTAGTATGCCGCAAGAACAAAGGAACATCCGCTTTTCCCCACCGATTAAATCGCTTGTAATTGCCTTTAATTCCTTCCCAGGGGGGGTGGAGTGCCTTGGCTGCCGGCAATCCTTTAAACGCCTTTTGATATGTTTGTTTAAGACGCCAACAGAGATCAACATCTTCTCCTCCGCCTTCCTTGGGGAAAATCGAATCAAATCGCATAGACTCGTTAGTGAGATACTTCCGAACTATGCTGAGATTACATGTTGGCCCCCAACTATGCGTGGGGCAGATCTGACTCATTGTATAGGCGTATGAAAAACCCGTCTTATCAATAGCTCTTTCAAATATCTTGTTGAGATCAAAGGGTATTTTAGTGAAGCCTAAGGCCCCCAAATATTGATCAGAATCGAGAGCCTTAAGATGTTGATCTAAAAGATCGTGCTGAGGTATGATATCATCATCCAAGAAGATAATTAGATCACCAACTGCATGATCTAATCCTGTGTTGCGAGAGGCGGCTGCTCCGAGATTGCGCTCATTGACAACGACTTTTGCCTCACACGAACTTTGCCGGATTTGATTGTTAACCCACGCGACAAACGTTTCGGTAGGGTTGTCAATAACCAGAATGAATTCGACTGCAGATGCGTGTTTGGCCTGAAGTGATAATAGAGTTGTCAAGTTAGAATTTTGACGGGATATAGGAATAATTACCGAAATTTTCGCGGCCTTCATACCTTCTGACATCTTTTGCACCTTAGAACAAGCATAAACAATGTGTCTGAAGTCTACAAGAGATCAGAGAAGTGATATCACACCTTCTGTTCGCTAGTTCTTCCTTGAAATTGCTGTAATCATCCCAACAATTAAATGTCAGGTCGGTTCGAATAGGACATGAACTCATCCTTCCCTTAAAATCTAGATAGACAAGTTGCTGAGCAATTGGACAAAAAAAAGGGTCAAAAAAGTCTTGATCATCTAAAAGCTCAAGAAATGTCATAAATTGGGGTGAAAAAACGATTTTTGGATGATCCATCTTGTTGAGGGTTTCAAAGAGGGCTAATTTATCAGGAAGTGCAAATTCCATTGCTTTAGCTTGTGGTAGGTGTGCCGTCGTCACGGGTTGGAATCGAACACGAGAAATGTCCAAGTCCTCGGCAAACGTTAAAATGGAGTTTATATTACTTAATGTACAATTGTGAGCACTAAGAACAACGATCAACGTCAGTTCTAAGGAATGATCAGCGAATCGACAAATTTCATGTAAATTTCTCAGGACTGGAGTATTGGATCCGCCTCGAATCTTCTTATGAAGCTCTGGATCTAATGTATCTAATGAAACCGCCAGACGGGTGAGCCCAGTTTCCCATAACTCTTGAAGAAGGGCGGATGATAGCAAGGTCCCATTCGTTACCAGTTCAATGTCTGAACTATACTTGCGGTAATAGTCGATCAATTCGAGCACGAGAGACGGGTCTAACAAGGGTTCTCCACCAGAGAGGACGATCTCCTCGATTCGAAGTCTGCGTAAGAACGTTGCAGGGAGTCGAAATCGGTTCACGGGTGCATGCCCAGGCTGCTGCTTATAGGCATGATAACAATAACCACAGCGTAGATTGCAACTCCGATTGAGTTCTAGCAATAACTTTCGCGGCTTAATGCTCATATCAATCCTTCCTCCGAAAGTGAATGCAGAAGGCGGCGAAAACGACTCTGATAGGTCCACTCTTCAGGAAACGACAGTGGTTCCAAGTCTTCGAGGGCATGGATTGACTTTATGGAATAACCTGGAATTTCAGGAGATTCTGAGGGGAAACAATGAATAGGGATGGCTTTCGCCGCAAGAGCCTGGTAAAGCGTCGCACTAACCGTTCGCGACTGACAATGATATGGACGTGGGATATGAATGAGATACTGAATCCGATTCAAGAGAAAGCGAAGTGAAAGAAAATCTACATGGCCCATGGGATAACAATTTGGGGGAAGGCGGCCCGTGTCGCGTTCAGGGTATGACCCATACCAATAAATTTGTGGATAGCCTAGAGACCGGAGTAATGGGGCTGCAAAAGCGATCCGCTCCTCGGCGTGAAACCAACGACTGGTCGATGCAACAATAGCGATCGGGATATCGCGATGGATGTAATCGGCAAGATCGTAGAGTTCTGGCTCTGCCCCCATAGGTAGATATGTTGATGAGTGAATCAGGGGTCGTTGCGCCACTGAAAAGTATTGATGAGGTTGCCAATATCTCAATCTCTGGTGGATGAAGTGACAATGAAAACGTTCCAACTCATTCGTGAGAGATTCAAATTTAGCCCCGTAATAGTTACCTTCATCCTGAGAAAGTTTATCCTTCATTTGGTCAAAGAACGCAGGATCTGGAGGAAGTCCTTCAATATCCCAATATACAATCAATGGATCACGAGGCTGGATTTGCTCGGGTACGGGGTGATCGCCCAGTAGAAGAATCATATCAAATTCATTCAGTCGGTCACGAATTTCCGGCGCGGATTCTTGGAGATCGAGGTAATAGGGAACCACCCACGGAAAGTTTACATAGTTTGGATGCTGAATAAGCGAAGGCTGCCAACCTAATCGCCAAAAAGCGTGGGCCATTTCAAGTCGAAACCAGTATGAACCAGAAACAAGAATATGAGGTAAAGTCTCACAATGTTCGAAGATGAGAACTCTCCGAGTCATACACACCCGATCCAAGGAATTTGATAAATTTAACGAGATTAGATATTTGTAAATTCAAGAACACCCTATTTAGTTAGTCTAATGTCTATAATCCCACACATGACGAATTTTTGAGAAATGACGCCCCTATTGTGTTTTTTTTCACTTTGGGATATCCTACTCCCAAAAAAAGGAGAAGTAATTTGGAAGTTACTTCTCGTTTCTAGCTGCCGCGCGTTGCGCCCGCGCCTTGAAATCCTCGTTACGGCCCGTCCTATCCGCATGTGACTGTATCCTTGCGGCCGCTTTGGCATCCATTTTGTTTCCTTTTGATTTTCCCAATCCTTTCCACCTCCTGATAAGTTAATAAGAAAGGTAAGATACTCGATTATCATACCTTAATAGCTCGAGGTCTTTTCGTCCAAGAAATCGCGTTATATCTGCTTCTTGGCTTAATTTGGTTGATATGGAGCTTTTCCCAGCGATAACCTCCACTCGGGCTCCTTTTTGCTTAACTCTGGAAATACTTGGGACGAAATCGCCATCTCCTGCAAGTAGAATGATCACGCTTGGCTGACATTCCTCATGAAGTTCGAGGATGCGGTGTCCGAGTTCTTGATCGACTCCTTTTTGACGTCCATTGTTAATCCACCCTCGTAAGTTGAGCCGAATCCCGATTGATTCTATTTGATAGTAAAGATTGTCCTTGCTCGGACTACAGACATTGAAATATTCTTTGTGGACAAGTTGCCGGCCCTGAGAAGCAAAATCCAAGAGTAAAGAAAAGTCTATCCGGTAGGAATAGCCCATGGTCGCCCATATCACCCTCGAGAGGTAGGAACCATCAATCAACAGAATGGCTCGATTATTAATTTGTGCTTGGGCTATCATTCCGATAGAACTGCTACTCTCGCTCCCACTTCTCACCGTTGGCTCCTCCTTCAACTGGAAATTCTTCAACAGGAAACCTCTTTGTATTAGGAGATTTCCAGTCGAACGAACGTGAGCCGCCGCGGACAAAGGTGTGTTCCACCTCGTTCGCGGTTAACCAATCCCTTTCTCCTGCGAAGAAAAACATTGGTCTAGCCACAGAAAGTAAATATAAACTAGCGCCTTCCTCCCCGCTTTTTGGTATAAATTTTCCTATTTGCATATTATTTTCCCCCTTTCAATTGGAATACCTCCGAATTGAAAGCGCAGTCAACCCGCGCACGTCAACAGGAGGTTTTTCTCCTGCAACGTGTGGAGTTTCAATGTTGAATTCTTCCTCTGCATATTAAAAAATATCGGTTAATCTACCAAACAGTATTGATGAATGAATGCTTCCAAATTCGAGCTACTCAATTTAGCTCATGACTAAGCGAAGTCTCAGATCTCGGAGTGCACGGCCCCACCACCAAGTGGGTGTCATGTTGCACGAGTTTCACCATGGAAAAATGGCTCATCGAGAGCCTGAGAATCTTCCACCGCGACAGGGCCGGGAGTTCCACCTAGGTTTCCTACTCGTTTAGAATAACTTTTCTTGGATCCTCCTAAAGGTTTGGCCGAATCCTGTAATATTTGTTGACCAATGTTGTTCATACGATCTTCGGTTCTCCTCCACTACAACTTGCACAAGGGGACTTACCATCGTTAGGGGAAATTAGGGCGCTCTAAAAACATTCTTGTAGGATGATGCCCATTTACCAATGGGAGTGATTAAATGGGTGAAGACTGGAAAGAGAAGATCTCTTCTCGGATTAATATTTGTCACGGGAAAGTGTGCATCAAAGGAACTCGTGTGATGGTTTCGGTGATCCTTGACAGTTTAGCTGAGGGAATGACTGAGGAAGAAATACGTCAGGAATACCCCTCCCTGAAGAAAGGCGATGTCCAGATCGCGATTCAATATGCGGCCTCACTCGCACGGGGGGCGATGATCCCATTACCGGTGGAAAGTTGAGGGGCCCGGTGTGCGATTTAAAATTGATGAAAATGCTCCGTTTTCTGTGAAACACTTATTAGAATCGCGAGGATCGCATCAAGCCGATAGTGTGTATCATCAAGGAAAAGTGGGTATTACTGATCAGGACCTCCTTGATTTATGTTTAAAAGAAAAAAGAATCCTAATCACCCTGGATACGAACTTTAATAATGCTTTTTTACATCCTCGAGGCACCTTTTATGGCATTATTCTAGTAAGACCTCACACTCAAGGCAAAACCGCGTTTTTAACACTATTTCGTGAATTTTTGAACCAATTTCAACTTGAGCAGGTTGTGAGCAAAGTAGTAATTGTGGAACCACGTCAAATAGTTATTCGCTGGGATTGTGTATAGAATGCAATTTTATGCCATCAATACCGAGTGGAAAAACTTAGGCGGATTCACCGATTGCCTTGTCGTTCTCTATAGAGCGTTTGAAATCGCTGGATTTTTTATCACAGCAATCCTTATGAATCTTCAAAAAGTCAAGAGGACGTACACAAATTGGCCAGAACTCTAATGAAAATTGATCCATTGCAAACTGTCCACCGAGTGCTCGAAAAAAATGCTTTGAGCCTCCCGCGAATTGTGAGTCTAGATTACGACGAAGAGGCGGATGTGCTTTACATTTATTTTAAAATTAATCCTGAAATTGCTGAAAGTGACATGATCGACCAACAAGGCCCAGTTTATGTTGAAAGGAATTTAAAAGGCGAACCAGAAGGTCTGGTTATTGTTAATGCCTATAAATTGTGGCAGGGGTAGCCAAGTACCAACAACCCGCTCGAGCTCATGAATCGCTCCTTTTAGACCGCTCCTTGGTGCATGAAGCCCTCGACTCTGGAGAGCGCAGCCACACCACCGAGGGTTTGTCTTGTCACACGAGCTTCACAACGGAGGGATGGCGCCTCGAGAGTCCGAGGATCGTCAACTGCGACAGGGTCTGGAGGTCCCCCCGGCTGTCCCACGAGGGCTGCCAAAGCAGAGAGCGAGGCGGAAAAAGCTTTGATGATGCAATTCACTTGTACTGGTCGCTAAGGTGCTTGACTAAGGCATCCACAACCAAATTTAGAAAGATCTTTATAACTTACGCCTCTTTATTTCGTATAACTAAAATTCGGTCGAATTTCTTTTTCTTTGTTCGACTTGCGACCTTATTTAAGGGAATCTCATCGTTAACGATGGAGGTTTCTTCAAAACCCAACTTATCTTGGTATATCTGAGAAACTTCTTTTGTGGTATTTATTGAAAATTTGGTCTGATGAACATCTCCATGAACATAAACAATTAAAGAACCAGGTTTTAAGACACGTTTCAGTTCTTTTCCGACCTTAACCATTTCATCCAAATAGGTTTGACTCTCTTGGATGAGTTCCCCTCTTAGGTCATCTTGTTTTTCCTTATCTAAACCAAAGAAATAGAGCCGGTACTCGAGTTTTGTTAACCTTCGCAACTGATTCTTTTGCACCCGATACATGATCTTGTCCCGAAATATGGTATCTTCCGAACCATTTAAACTCCGTGGGGGCGATTCCTCTCCCCGCTGTCGCCGGGCGTCGTCTCGCCATTTTAAGATAAAAGTCTAGAATAGGGTTATTAATATTTTTTAAAATTATATACCATAAATTGGGTAATTACTGTAAAAAAGTGAAAAGAAGACCAAAACTGAGCGGGTCTATAAAGAGTTACTCGCGCTTAGAGCGGTACGTTTTGATGAAATGTTTTAATTTGATTGGTCTTATATTCTGTGTAAAAATGTGAACTCCCCCGCCCTACCGGTCGGAGCTTCGGGCGAAGGGTGCGATTCAACGATAGTTTGGCAGTCGTATTCGCCCCGGGCGATTCACCCGCCCCCTACTTCCTATCCTTGCGGCTTCAGAAGCTACTTGGAGGATTTGATAAGTTATTATGAGAAAAACGACCTTTGGCGAGGATAGTAATAATTATACGTTCTTGAGAGAAGCATCTGTCCATCTTCAGTTAAAACGAGTGCGACACTAAGTTTCATCTCACGTTTGCCCTTTGTGGCTGAGAACAGTAGATTAATGACTTCGACTTATAATGCCCAGTCAAATTGACTTATCGAGCTATATATACGCACAAGCCGCTAAATAACGCAATAGAAGGATGGACCCTATGTCTCTTGTTCAAAAATATCGGAGGTGCAGGAGACTTACGAGCGACTTAGTCATGAAAATAATAAAGACCCACCTCCATAGCATTGTACTAAATAAAGC
>JBHIFL010000130.1:0-7977 GCA_046761065.1 Candidatus Heimdallarchaeota archaeon | reverse complement strand
TCATCTCATGAGAACGCCTTATCACATTTTCTGTTTCGCTTAAGTTACGTTTAATGGTTGAGTTGACATTTTCATAAGCATTGGAGTAATCGTGAAGTTGTGATTATCTCATTGAAGCCATGGTTTAACCTAGCTAAAGACTGGTTCAGTGCGGATTCATTAGAACTTCCCCCTAAACTTTTGCCAAATAAAAAAGAAGTTAAAATGTTGGGTTTAATTAAATCACTATGGAGATTAAATGAAGTCAATTCAGATCCGACTGACAGATGAACAAATTAAGGCATTAAATGAATTAGTAAAAAGTGGATATTTTACAAGCCGTAACGAGGCAACCCGAGAGGCAGTTCGTCGCTTACTATTGGATTTTTCAAGGAAAAGCAAGCTGCGCCTCGGCATTGTTGGTCCATTTAAATTAACCACAGAAGAACTACTTGAACGTTTAAAATCGGGAGACACAAGACTTGAATCTCAATTGGTGGCTAAAGCAAAACGACTGCTGGAGCCAGAGCCATGAAATTGGCGTGTTGCTGGGGCAGTCTTTTGCCGCCACAATCAACTATCCACCTTGTTTTGCGGCCATCGCAGGGGCAACGTTCCTTTAATTTTTTAGTTGATACTGCATTTTCGGGGTATTTAAGTCTCCAAAGAACAGCAATTGAAGAATTGGGGCTTGAATACCTTGGAAAAGGCTTTCTTGCTCAGTATTTTGAAGTCGAAATATCCTTTTACCTTTGTGAAGCATGGGTAGTCACACCCGAAATCAAACCAGTCTTTCAACTCACCTGAAAACCCGGTGATAATCACTTAGAGCTCAGGGAAGGAACTATCGATCTTGAAAGCAGGTCTCGCAAGTTCCTACACATTATCGAATATACTCTTCCACTAGCAGGTCTTGGTCTTCTTTCTCAGGGAAACTGGCTGTTGATGGGAGAAGAAGGGACCTTTTACCTTTTTACACCTGAAGCGTCTCAATTAAATCATGATTGAGGAACTCTCATCCGAAGACCTTCGCATCAAATGATAAAAACTGAGACTAATTGATGCGTTTTGATGATGTTTGATCTGTTTTTTCTTTAATCTGTTCTAACCCTCACCAAAGCACTACCACAAGACTGAATTAGAGCTTGACGAAAACTCATCATCCCGTACCGAGGGTTCCAAATGGCTGTTTTTGAGCTTTATAGAGGCGAGATTAGCGGTCTACTAGGAGCCCTGTTTTTTGGAACTGGCAATGTTGTGTATCGTAAAACGAGTGAAGAAATGGATATAATTCCCATGAATTTCTTTCGAACTATCCTAGGATTTCTCTTTTTTGTGACTCTTACTGTTATAACTCAAAATCCCACTGAACTTCTCTCTTTGAGTCGATATGTTGTCTTGATGCTTGCTCTTTCGGTTTTCTTTAATGTGGCCATGGGAGATACGGCGTATTTCAAGGCCCAACATACCGTAGGGGTTTCTCGAGCCTTTCCTATTACCAATTTATTACCCTTACTCACCTTATTCTTTGCTCATTTCCTGTTGGGGGAGCCATTGACAGAAAGATATTTCGTTGGAGTTCTTCTTGTTATTGGCGGAGTCTATTTCGTCACTCAACTTCCTAAGGGCAAGCTGATAGGTCTTGAGATGAGCAGCAGACGCATCGGATTTGGGTTAGCCTTCTTGGCTGCCCTTTGTTGGACTTTTGGAACATTAACACTTCGACTCAGCTTGAGTGAAATTGATGCGATCTCGGCGAATTCGGTTCGTTATGCGTTCGCTATCCTTTTTTTAGGGTTAATGAGTAGTCGAAATGGTTCGGTTCAGAAGATGGGAAAATACAAGCGGCAAACCCTTAAAGTGGTCGCGATCGCTACAATCTTTAATGTTATGCTGGGATCTCTCTTTTGGGCTGATTCGGTCAAGTTCGCAGGCGCCACTAAATCCGCCACCCTTACTGCCACCTCTCCTTTATTTGCACTGCCTTTTTCCATCAAATTCCTTGGGGAGTCATTTTCCTGGAAGATCCTACTAGGAACAATCATGACGATCTGCGGTATATGGCTTGTGATTTAGAATAACGAATCAGGAGCCCCCCTCAAAATCTGGGTTTAAGGATTAATGGGTGCTAAATTTTCTGTTCAATCAATTTTGAACTCGCCTTTCTGCACTAATTCATGAAGCTCGCTTTTAGCAATCAATTCGGCAGCAATCTCTTCGGTCTTTGCAAGGATTCGTTGCTCATCTAAGGTGTTCACCCTTCTCTCATCCATCAAGATGTTTCCATCCACGATCGAATAGATGACATCACTCCCATTAGCTGAATACACAAGGTTAGAGATGGGTCTTGGACATGGCGTGAGGTGGGGTTTTTCAAGATCGAGCACTGCAAGATCGGCGCGTTTTCCTATTTCTAGGGACCCAATAGATTCTTCCCTCCGAAGCGCTTTCGCGCCCTCAATGGTGGCCATTCCTAAGACATCTTCGCCTGTTAAGACCGACGCGTTAAGCGTGTGCGTCTTATGTAGCAGGGCACACAGTTTCATGGCTTCAATCATATCTTGATTATTATTGCTAGAGGCTCCATCACATCCAATTCCTACGGTTATCCCGAGGGCACGCATTAATGGAATGTCGGCGTATCCATCGGCTAAATATTGATTACTAACGGGATTATGAGCCACTTTGGCGTCTGCTTTCTTAATAGCTACAATTTCTTTACTAGAAACCCAAATCACATGTGCCATCAGTAAGTTCTGATCGAGAACCCCTAGCTTTTCGAGGTATTCAATTTCCCCCAAACCCGTTCGGCTTTTGATAGCCTTATATCGGTCAAGGGTCTCCGAAACATGGGCGTGCAGCCCATTTCCTAGTTCATCGGCCAACTGTTTCATTTCCAGAATGAATTCTTCATCAGATCTCAAAAAAGAAATCACTTCTGGCACAACCGTTATGCGGCCTTCCCGCCCATTATATTTATTGAAGACCCGTTTTGTCTCTCTCTTCGCTGTATCAATGTCTTCGATAAATTCTTCTGGGCTTCTACTTTGAGTGGCTCGGACAATTAACGCCCTTAAACCAGATTCCAGAGTCCCATCCGCAATGCCATCAATCGAATATTTGTCGATATGAATAAAGTGGCTGTCTGCAAAAGTTGTCGTGCCAGATTTGATCATTTCAAGAGCGTTTAACTTCGCCGCCCAATAAAACTCGTCTCTTGTCATAACTTTCGCCAGAGGATACATGCTTTTTTCTGCCCATTCTTCGACTGGCAAATCATCGCCTAAACCTCTCCCAAGGCATTGAAACACATGAGTATGGGCATCTACTAGTCCTGGGAGTACTAGATACTTCTTCCCTTCGATCACACGATCCGCATCATATTGTTTTTTCATTTCCTGAGATTTTCCGAGGGCAATAATCCTCCCCTCTTCAATAACCACAGCTCCATCCTCTATTACTCGCCTCCTCTTATCCATTGTCACTACATATTTTCCAGCAACAATAAGATCTGCCATCCTTTTTATCCTCCATTACCTTTAGGTTCCAATAGCCAGTTTCCTTAGAGGAAGAAATCCTATGTTATAAATTTTTATAGATTAAAAGTGATTATATTCACATTACAAACATTCTTTTGGGGATGCAAAAAATTATCCACAATGAGCCCAACAATGCTAGTGATCGCTTCTCTTGGATTTATATCGAAAAAGATTACAATCAGCAAAAATTGAGCCATCTCCCTCATCTTGGATCTCGAAAAACAACTATTCATGGATTAAAGAGAATACGAAAGCGACACTTGGTGATGACGTCTTTCTGTTTGATTTGTTGCTTCAGTGGATTTTTCATTCTATACGAGTTTACAAACAAAATCGCTCTAGTCTTCTATCCATATGAAGATCCCCCGTATCCAATATTTACAATTATCACTCAAAGAGGTATCAACCTCCTTCGTAGTTACGGGTTTATTATCAAGGTGATTGATTCCACTCCCCAAATCCCTCGAATCATCGCAAATCAAGTCGTAGTGTTCTACGCAGGTCACGGAATCGCAGAATATGCGATAATACAAATACGAAGTGGCGAGCAGATACCTCTCAAAGTCATTTTAGATCGAATTACCGCCTCCCAGATGGTTTTACTTACAAGTGCATGTTTTGGAGGCAACTGGCTCGCCTATGCTGATCCAGGTCGCATTATTATCTCTGCTGTGAATGATACGGAGGGTTATATCCGTGCGTGGAAGACCCCTGATAGCTATCTCGATCCTATCACTCCTACGTTGGCTACATTTTTAGAGCTGTGTAATGATCGTTCAATTGAAACCTCCTATACAATATGGATGCAGCAACTCGTAGAACACTATTCCTCCTTTCAATTCTCATACACCCCAGTAATGTTCGATGGTATCACTGGAGACACCTACATCGCATAGGTGCTTTTTTGTTGGCGTAAAATATTTTAGCATAGGAAAAAAACACATATCAAGGTCGCTTAATGACTGGGCTGACTCTTACAACAGAGCATTTACCCTTATCTACTACCATTTTAGGATGATTTTATCGTGGCTTTCGATTTTTAGAATCATAAGATTATTTAAATGAGTTATTTTAAGAAGAATTTCAGCAGATATGCGTCCAACGGTGATTGAACATGAGTGCTACTGCCTTGGTCATTATCGACATGCAAGTGGGAAATTTTTCCGAATCTGATCCAATATGGAAGGGAACGGAACTCCTCTTAAAAATCAAAAATCTAATCAATAAGGCACGTTCGGCTCACATTCCAATCGTTTTTGTCCAAAATATGGGTGGGACGGGTGACCCTGACGAATATGGAACCCCTGGATGGGCGATCCATCCCTCACTTGCTCCAATCGAGGGAGATATAGTGGTTCAAAAACAGACTCCCGACTCCTTTCATGCAACAACCTTACACCGTCAATTGGGATCAAAGGGAATTAAGAAACTAATTATTGGAGGCTTACAGACGGAGTATTGCATAGACACCACCTGCCGGCGCGCTGTGAGCCTTGGCTATGATGTCATCTTAGTTGAAGATGCACATAGTACTTGGAACTCTCCGCATTTCACAGCTCAACAAATCATTGAACATCACAACCACGTTTTGGGTAGTTGGTTTACCACAATGAAAAAAGAGAGCGATATAGCATTCTAACTTGCTATAGAGCTTCACTCAGAATACAAATCGGCTCTTTAGATAACTTTGGTATTTGTATAAGATAGATTGAAAAACACACAATCTCGAAATGTCTCATTGTGCTTGATTTATTCAAACCGGAGAAGTAAATTTTCATTTATTCAAGGTGAGATGTTTTTGTCCCGTGTTAAATATGCAATTGGAATAGGTTCATTGGTTTTAATTCTAATTTCAGTTTATGGGGTTTCATATAGAGTGATGATGGCTGCTGAGGAGAGTTGGACGGATTACACACAACCTTACACGCCGAATCTTTCTCCGGTTCCACTGAGGAACGGAGTTACGCCTTTAGGGAATTACGTAGTGATAGTGGTCATAGATGGGGCCAGACCCGACATTGTTGGAGAAGCCGAAACCCCCAACATCGACTGGATCAAAGAAAACGGGACCTGGTTTACCAACGCTCGATGCTTTACGCCTTCCTTCAGTGATCCAGGTGATACCTCGATCGGCACGGGGGCAAAACCCAGTGTGGCAGGGGTTGCATTTAACAATCAAGAACTGAACGGTGATATTGGAATCGATAACATCTTCAAAATAGTCAAGGAAACTGGTGAAACAACCTCCTTTACCGGAAGCAAATCATGGCTTAACCTGTATGGAGACTGGTTCAACAATTACAAAGTCATAGGGGAAGGAACCCGTGAGATGGACAGCGTCGTCGGGGATTATGCTGTCGAACTGATAGAACAGTACAACCCGAAACTTCTCATGGTGCACCTCGACGATACTGACATGGCTGGACACGAATATGGCGCTGCTAGCGATGAATACCAACAGCAAATCGAAGGTACTGATGCAGAAATTGGGAAAATTATTGAAGCCATTGATAACTTAGGGAATTTAAAGGAAACGCTTTTCATCATCACGAGCGATCACGGCATGCGAGATGAGGGAGGTCATGGGGGCTGGGAAGAGGAAGCTTTGCATATTCTGCTGACCATGCGGGGCCCATACATTAAGCATTTAGAAATAAATGAAGAGACCCTCCAAAATCAAATCGCGGCAACCGTGAGCTTTTTCCTTGGTTACCGACTGCCCTCTGGGCTAACTGGCGGTATACTGTTTGACATATTCGATGTAGACGAAGGGAGGAAAGCGATATACCAAATTTCGCTCGTAGAGATCAAATATAGACAATTTACGTGGTTTGTTGAACAGTTCAATTTGAGTAGAAAATATGAAAACGACATTTCAAGGTTGGAAGAGGGCCTATCGGGCTCACAGCAGCTCTTTTTGCAAAGACAATATGGTGAAGCTTTGGATGTAGCCGAAGGAATCGAGGACGATTCTGAGAATCTAATAAAAACAGTTTGGGAGGAAAAATATTCAATGGAACTTTCCTCAAGGCTGCAGATAGTCTTCCTTATCTACGTTCTAGTGTTGGTGCCGTCAATATTCATCATATTCTTCCTGAGAAAAAGGATGAACTGGCGAATCCTTTTGGCTGCTATCCCTTGTTTGATTGGTTATTTACTGGGTATTTGGGTGTCCTTCTTTGCAAGCGGATGGTACTTCAGCATTAGCCTCTTCTCCACCCGAGAGGAAATTATTAACAGTATGCTACTTTTTGTGAGTGTAGGTTTTAGCATAGGAGGTATAACATCAGGTCTCACAGCTAAATGGATTTTAAAGGAGAAATATCAATGGTTTAAAGTCATCTTGGCCACCTTATTAGGACTAGTTCTCGTGATCATCGTTAATACAATATACATTTCATCCTACTATGTACAATGGAACTATCTGTTAGACTGGTATTTCCCTGAAGGACGGGCGTGGGGGGACTTTTTTACCTATCTTTTCATGTTACAACTTAATATCTTTCTATCCATCTTGTTTTTCATCCCTATTGGAGTGGCAGTAGTCACATCAACGATAGCTAGTAAGCTTTCTAAAACACGCGCATCTTAAATTGTTTCAGAAAATCTTCAAGCATTTCAGTCGACCGATATCGCAGAAACCTTAAAAGATTGATTAGTGAATTTTCACTTATTCGTGGTGAAGTGCTTTTGTCCCGATCGAAATACGCAGTTGGAATAGGCTTGTTGATTTTAATTCTAGTTTCTGTTTTTGGCATGTCACTGAGTGTGATGCTGGCTGCTTATGCGAGCTGGAAAGATTACACACAACCTTACACGCCGGATCTTTCTCCGATTCCGCTGAATAATGAGGTTACGCCCTTAGGGAATTACGTGGTGGTAGTGGTCATAGATGGTGCTCGACCCGATATTGTTGAAAAAGCCGAAACCCCCAACATCGACTGGATCAAAGAAAACGGGACCTGGTTTACCAACGCTCGATGCTTTACGCCTTCCTTCAGTGATCCAGGTGATACCTCGATCGGCACGGGGGCAAAACCCAGTGTGGCAGGGGTTGCATTTAACAATCAAGAACTGAACGGTGATATTGGAATCGATAACATCTTCAAAATAGTCAAGGAAACTGGTGAAACAACCTCCTTTACCGGAAGCAAATCATGGCTTAACCTGTATGGAGACTGGTTCAACAATTACAAAGTCATAGGGGAAGGAACCCGTGAGATGGACAGCGTCGTTGGGGATTATGCTGTTGATCTGATTGAACAGAACAACCCGAAACTTCTCATGGTGCACCTCGACGATACTGACACGGCTGGACACGAATATGGTGCAGCAAGCGATGAATACCAACAGCAAATCGAAGGAGCGGATGCAGAACTTGGGAAAATCATTCAAGCGTATGATAACTCAGGGATTTTAGAGGAAACGCTTTTCATCATCACGAGCGATCACGGCATGC
>JBHIFL010000129.1:0-7980 GCA_046761065.1 Candidatus Heimdallarchaeota archaeon | reverse complement strand
TGAAATATTCTGTGGAGGATCGTGCAAAATGGATGAAGCTGTCGAAGGAGCTGTAGTTTCAAAACCTACAGCAAAATGGACCACTTCTTTATGCTTATTGTCTTTTGCCATCTTAACCGCATCTGAGATACTGTAAACCACTTTAATATCGAATCCCTTGGCTTTGGCATAGCTGAAACTCCTTCCATACTGTGATGGCACGCGAAACATGTCTCCAAACGTAGTCAGAGTTACAGTTCTTTCCTCTTCAAGAATTTTCAATGCGAGTTCTATCTTCTCAGGATGCGTCACACAGACCGGGCATCCCGGTCCAGCTACGATATCCATATTGTTAGGAAGAATAGCTCTCAATCCGTGTTTTGTGATCGTATCCTCATGAGTTCCACAGACGTGCATGAATTTATAACTACCATTCAAAACCTCTTGTTTGATATGATTTGCTAGCTTTGCGATCAGCTCCTTATTCCTGTACCTTTTTGAGAAAGTATCGAGCGACAAACTTATCATCGAGTATTCTTAAAGAAAATCAAATTTATAATGATTTGGACTTATGAGAAAATGTCTAAAAAAGCAAGAGTAATTATTCATGTGTCAGGACTCGTTCAAGGGATAGGGTACCGACCCTTTGTATATCGACTCGCTACAAGATTGAATTTAACGGGTTATGTCTTAAACCTTGGTGATGCTGGAGTAAAGATCGTAGCAGAGGGTGGGGGAAAAAATATCAAAAATTTTCTTCGGGCTCTTATCAAAGAAAAGCCGGCTTTAGCAGATTACACTGATTTGCGGACAGATTTTAAGCTGTTCAAAGGAGAATTTGATGATTTTACAATTGAACGGAGCTCGAAAGAAGCTGGGGGGGGACTATCTTACCCTACGCCCGACTTAGCTACTTGTACGGATTGTGTGGCAGAAATATTCGACCCAAAGACCCGTTTTTACCTTTATCCGTTCACTAGTTGCACCAACTGTGGCCCAAGATTTACGGCAATTAAGGGGCTGCCATACGACCGAGAACGGACAACCATGGATAATTTTCCTTTCTGTCCTAATTGTTTGAGGGAGTATAACGATCCGCATGATAGGCGATTCAATGCGCAATCAACCTGCTGTCCACAATGTGGACCACAATATGAATTGAGAAGGAGCAATAGGAGCTTAGTAGATGAGGATCCCATAAAAGCGGCAGCAACACTTCTCGATGAAGGGGCTATTCTAGCGATTAAAGGCATTGGAGGATTCCATCTTGCAGTAGACGCATATAATGAAGCGGCAGTAAATGATTTACGGGTGAGACGGAGAAAACCGCAAAAGCCCTTTGCGGTTATGGCATCAAATCTAAAAGAAATTGAAACTATTGTTCATTTCTCAGAACTCGAAAAGCAGTTGCTCACGTCTTTAATGGCACCAATCATTCTATTAAGAAAGAAAATCCCATTCTCGTTAGCTGAGGCTGTGTCACCTCAACTTCATAACGTGGGTGTGATGCTTCCGTACGCTGGAATTCATCACCTTCTCTTCCATTACGCCAAGAGCCAAACATTAGTGATGACGTCCGCTAATAATCCAGATGAACCGATGATCACTGGAAATCAAGAGGCCTTTCGAAGAATGAAGCATGTAGCTGACTACTTCCTCATCCATAATCGACGCATTCACGCGCGATGTGACGATTCCGTTATTAAAGTAGTTGACGGAGTGCCTTTACCCATCAGACGATCAAGAGGGTATACCCCGACACCTTTAGAGATCCCAATACCATTCAATAGTAACATTTTAGCAGTAGGGGGGGAATTTATGGTTACTGCCTGCCTAATCAAGAAAGATAAAGCATTTCTAAGTCAACACATAGGAGAAGTCGATAGTTTAGATAGTATTAGGTTTTTGGAAGAAGCCATAAAGCATCTCCTAAAGATCTTGAAGATCGAAAGTTTAGATGCAATCGTCATAGACCTTCATCCCCTATTCCATACACGTAAGATCGCTGAAAAAATCGCTAAAAGGCTTAGTGCACCAATTGTTGAAGTTCAACATCATCATGCGCATCTGGTTTCCCTTTTGACTGAGCATAAAGTTGATCAAGAAGAGGAGATTATAGCAATAACGTGTGATGGGGTTGGCTATGGTGCTGATGAGTCGCTTTGGGGAGGAGAGGTTCTATTAGGTGGGTATAGGCACTACGAACGAGTCGCTAGCTTGGAACCACAGTTCATGCCAGGGGGCGACCTTAGCGCAATTTGGTATGGGCGTATGCTTCAAGCAATCCTTTACAACGTTGTTGAGAAAGACCAATTAGCCCAATTTCTTAAGATAAGTTATACAAGCGGTTTTAAACATGGTACGAAAGAGATCGATGTAGTTTTTCAACAACTTGAAAAAAGAATCAACACACCTCTAACCACAAGTACGGGACGCGTTCTAGATGCCTTGTCTTGTCTTCTAAGGGTGTGTTTTAAGAGATCCTATGAGGGAGAGGGTGCTATGAAGTTAGAATCCATTGCTCTTGATGGAAACGACTCTCTCCCTTTGTCTTTTAATGTTGAAAAGCTCGAAGATAGAACTATATTGGGAACCTCCGAGGCTTTCGCTGAAGTCAAGACACTTTTACATAAAGGCACATCAAGGAAAAACCTAGCCGCTTCTTTTCAGAGAGGACTGGCTGAAGGTTTCGCAGAGATAGCGATAAGAGTAGCAAATGAACACGGTATAGACTTCATCGGGTTTTCCGGGGGTGTTGCCTATAACGAAGCCATGACCCGAATCATCCGAAAACACGTTGAGAAGGAAGGTTTAACTTTCTTAAGGCATCGAATTTTACCTTGTGGGGATGGTGGCTTAGCCTTGGGACAAGCCGTCATGGGTGCTGCTAAGCTCTTATCTTAAGTCAAAGATGTTAAGGCGAAGAAGAGAAAATCTCTTCAAATAACCTAAGGGTTTCCTTAGCAGCAGATTCATCAAGCTTCGCTATGGCAAATCCCGCATGAACTATAACATACTCCCCAATACGTGGATCCTCAATTAGCGACAAATCTACCTCCCTCTTCGCTCCTCCATAACTTACAATGCCTTTTGTTCCTATTAGCTTTTCAAGCTTACCGGGTATGCCTAGACACATAAAATGATTATCCACATGGTGTTAAATAAACCTAAGCATAAGGGTTAGCATATTCGGGGTAAAGGACTCCCAATCGGTTCTTCCATTATTCGCTTCCCACCTGCGCTGGTTTCAATGAGCACCAACCCGTCCCCCTTCTCTGCCTTACCTACAACGGCCACGTTCCGTCCGTACTTCGTCGACTTTACAGCTTTGAATACGGTTTCAACATCCTCGTTCGCAACGCCCATCACGATTATCCCTTCGTTTGCGGCTTCAAAGGGGTCTAAGCCTAACATTTCAGCTACACCCCTTACCTCCTCTTCTATTGGTACCATCTCTTCCCACACAGTGATGTCCACTTGTGACTTACGAGCCATCTCATTTAGTGTTGCAGCAACCCCACCACGAGTGGGATCTTTCATCGCAGTAATATTTCCAGCTTTTAAAGCGGGTTCTACAATCTGCCAAAGAGGGGCTACGTCAGATTTCAGGGTGGTTTCAAACTTTAATCCTTCCCTTTTGGAAAGGAGGGCCATCTCATGGGTTCCAATTGGTCCTGTAACTATTATCCGATCTCCCGGATTTAATCCACAATCATAAACAGGGATGGAAGTATATCCGATCCCCGTGGTTGTAATTATTAGGTTATCCAACTCACCTTTTTCAACAACCTTGGTATCCCCTGCGATGGAAGGAATTCCCACCTCTATTAACGTCTTATTCATTGAATTAAGAATACGTTTAAGTTGAGAAATTGGAAACCCTTCCTCTAGGACGACTGCAGAAGTGAGAGCAATTGGTTTTGCGCCCATAACGGCCAAATCGTTTATTGTTCCAGATATTGCCAATCGACCTATATCGCCACCCGGAAAGAATATGGGCTTTATCGTATACGAATCAGTAGTCACCACAAGAAAACCATCTCCTAGAGGGATTACTGCACCATCATCCTCTTCTAATAAGCCTACGCCACCTTCAACTTTTTGAAGGGCAAAGCTAGGTATGACAACCTCTTCAATAAGTTGCCTCATGAGTTTCCCCCCACCCCCATGTTCGAGACGAATCAGCTCTTCGGTCACTAGTATCACCGATCTGAATTGATTTTGTTGATTTTTAGATTAAGAGGTTTTATAGATTGAGAAGCAGCAATCACGGAAGAACTGGTTTGAGCAAGAATAATAGTCAATGACTCTCTAAGCGAATATAAATTTCTGTTGCCATTTCTTCATCTACCGCAAACTGAGTCTGGCCAACTTGAAACACATAGGAGGGAAACTTTTGAATGAGCTGGATTGGAGATCCAGGAACGGTTCCAGTGGCAATGAGCTTTTTAAGGTGTCGGTCATCTTGAGCTCGAATGTACGCAATGGTTCCCTTTTGGCCGGGTTTGAGGCGTGAAAGAGGCGCAATGAGGGTGGGAGCCACCTCTAGAGCTCTCTGACAGCACTTTCCTGGTGGGATGGGTTTTCCGTGTGGGCAGGTGGTAGGATGCCCGAGGAGTGTGCACACATTCTCTTCGATCCCTTCATAGATGGTATGTTCGAAACTGCAGGCAAAGTCTTCTGCTGTAGCAATTTTAGTGTCTAGCACGTCAACAAGCAGGCGTTCCGCAAGGCGGTGCCTCCTAATAATTCCACGAGCATGTAACAAGCCTTTCTTGGTGAGGTGAAGTGCATCCTCCGTCAATTCAATAAATCTACTTTCAAACAACTCTTTGACAACGGGATCCCATGACTTATGCATCAGTCCATGTCTTCTTTTTCGTCGGTCTCTTCTTTCTTTATCTTGATCTAGGTCTCCCGTAGTGACTTTTGTCCGTTTTTCCTCTTGAGTTAGGATCCATAATTCTTCTAAGAGTTCTTCAGCCGATTCAGTTAGTCTCATCCTTCTTCCTTCTCCATTTCTTGATAAATTTCTCAAGTTTGGACTTAATGGGCATCTCAAAACCACAATTCGGGCATCGGATTAGATTACAAGTTCGAACGAGGACGCAGCTCGCGCAGGCGGCCCGTCCCTGATCTGCACTGAATTCTAGGCCACACAACGAACATTTCATCCTGAATTACAATCCTCCAAGTGAAGTAAGAATAATATGGACAAGAAATCCCGTAAAGAATGCATAAGGCAGAATGAACAGGGTTATGGCAGCGGTGGTTCGTACCCCTCGTTCTTTAAGCATGATGGCGAATTGGGCTATGCAAGGAATAAAAAGGGTGATGGTTACTGCAGCTACGACAAGTTGTTCAGTCGACAGGAGGCCTACTTTTTCAAGGTCGTACAAGCCTGCGGCACCATAGTCTCTTCTGAAGAAGCCGAAAAGAAAAGCCACACTAGCTTCCTCAGGGAGGCCCATAACTTTCATCAGGGGATTTAGTCCACGAACAGTCAGCTGAAAGATGCCCGTGAGTTGGCCCAACCAGATGAGGACACTTGCCAGAATAAATAGGGGAAATACTTCTAGGAAATACCACTCCATGCGGGAATAGGTCTTTTTTATCACATTAGACATCTTGGGAGTCCTTAGTGGAGGGATTTCTATGTAGAAGAAAGATTGTTCTCCCGGTAAGATCTTTGTAGCAAAATAACCAATGAGTAGGAACTCCAAGATGACAATCCCTGTCCAGATCAATAACGCTTTCGGACGTACCGAGAGCATGCCGAGAATGACCCCAAGTTGGGCCGAACAAGGAATAGCAAGAGCCAGTAAGAGTGTGGCAATAACTTTTTCCCGCTTCTCTTCTAGGGTTCGGGTCACGATGGTTGCCATGGTGTCACAGCCCAAGCCAAGGATCATGGGAATAATTGCTCTTCCTGTCAAGCCTATCCTTTTGAAGACCCTATCAATTAACATAGCCAGTCTTGGGAAGTACCCCGAATCTTCGAGTATAGAGAATGCAATGAAGAACGTGCCCACGATGGGCAAAATCAAAGCGACCGCATATCGAACTCCCAAGGTGAGGATTCCATATTCTCCCACAAAAAGCAATTGCCACGTTTCGGAAGGAATAAGTCGTACCACAATAGTGGTGATAGCAGGATTGATTTGCTCTTCAAAAATGGAAGTTTCAAGAAAATCAACAAGAATTTGTGCTCCAAAAACCCCAACGAATTGATACAGCCCGAAGTAGAGAATGACTAGAAGAATAGGAATCCCTGTAATTGGTCGCATCATCAGTCGACTTAATCTTTCACGCCGATCCAACTCCATAGTCTCAGGAAGGGTCAGCGTCCGATTAACAATTTCCGTGGCTGCCTTGTTGCGTTGCATAGTAATTACATAATAGAGTGGTTGAGGAAACCGAGTTTGTGTCTTCTCGACAATTGTTTTAATGGCTTCATAGTGGTCTTTCTCCTGCTCTTGGATCCGTACATGGATTTCACTATCTTGTTGTAGAAGCAACAGTCCCATCGCACGCTTTGAAATTGTATAATTCCCTTTAAGGAGGGAACTGATCTGTTCCAGTGCGGATTCGATGATATCTCCATAATCAACGACTTTCAAATTCTGCTCAGACATAATTTTCGACCCTATACTTTAAATCAGCCACCCCTTGCCCTTCTGTGGCAACTGTTACCACCACTGGAATACCTAGCTGGTTTTCGAGTCGTTTAACGTCGATTTTGATTCCCATATTCACCGCTTCATCCATTATATTGAGTATAAGAATAATTTTCAAGCCTGTTTCGATGAGTTGAAGGGTCTGTGGAAGCATTCGTTCTAAATTTTTTGCATCAACAATGTGAAGAACGACGGCGGGCTTCTCTTTGAGCAGTAATAAGCGAGCAACCCGTTCATCATCTGTTATTGGAAGAAAGGAATACATCCCTGGGGTATCTATGACTTCGAATTCTTCCTCTCCGATCTTCGTTTTACCTCTAGAGACTTCTACCGTCGTTCCCGGATAATTGCTTATCGTGGCATATAAACCCGTCAAATTGTTGAAAATTACACTTTTCCCGACATTAGGGGACCCCACAAGCGCAATCTTTCGCAACCCCTTCAGTTCAAGGGCTGTTGAGCTCTGATGGTGATGTGACATTGGTTTTTCCTCTTGGTTCGTGTAGCAGTTGGTCGTTTGGTGATAAAAGTATATTATCATATGATATGATATATCTATGATTTCTAAGTTTCTTAGTCTTAAAAAGATTTTGATGTATAATCCACCAACTGCATGCAATCATGTAATCAATATTATTAGCTTGTTGCCCAAGCCATATCCTAGCTAATCAATTTCAATTCGACCATCAAGCCCCTTACACCATATAGGGAAACGATCTCACCAATCGTGGTCTCCCTCGCTTCGCCAGATACAGGGCGCTCTCTAGGAGTCCTATTATGCACAATCCGACATGTTTTCTCACCCGCGCTAATCCCCTCACTCTTAGCCGTTCCAACCCAAAGATCGCCTTCAACCGGCTGATCGCCCTCTCCGCACTCGCTCGGAATCGGGCTAGGAATTTCCACTCCTCACTCCCTCTCGCGATCGGAGGATTCTGCCTCAGCCGCTGTTCTTGCGTTTTGGTGCGACGTCTCCTCTTCTTTCGGCGGTTTCCTTGCCGTTGCAGGAAGAAATCCTCCAGGGTCGTTTGGCGGCCCACTACCCTCCGCCTCCGCCCTCGGATCGCGATCACGGGCGCGGCCATCATCTCTTCCACGACTCCCACATAGTTGTACCCCGCATCGTAGCCTTTATCCGCTATGACGGCTTTTGGGCGCTTCCGGGTGATTTGCACGGCCTTTCGGACTAACGGGAGGAGGCGGTGCCCATCGTACACGTTCCCTGCCGTGACTTCAAAGGCCACAGGCAGGTCGGTTTGGCCGTCTACTGCCAGATGGATCTTGTAGCCGTAGAAAAAGCCCTTCACCGAGGATTTCCCCACCG
>JBHIFL010000128.1:0-7987 GCA_046761065.1 Candidatus Heimdallarchaeota archaeon | reverse complement strand
GTAAAAAAATTTCCTTACGAAAATTAGGCGGACGCCTGTTTCGCGTCTCTTTTTTCGAATCAAACACAAAACAATGTCCCGTCTAGAAGTATATTTTCACCCTCAACTCGAACCTACCTATTATCTATCTGATGCGGTTGCGAGTATACCAGGTGTCATCGGTCTAGAAGAAACAAGCGCCATCACTATATAACAACGACTATCCATAAAAAAGATCCCACAACCAAGAAAAGGCAGTTACGGTTAGTGTATGCTTCATTTAAGACCTTCACTTTTCGAGGTTGGTGCGATGTTCGTCCCTGAGGAGGACTGGGGTTAAACCGCATTTTAATCACACCCAAAAGAACAGATTCCCCAATTAAGCGGTCAGTCCCCTAATTCTCAACGGAGGCCTCTAACCAATGATGCGCATCAGGGAGAGAGGGGCGTTCTTGACGGGGTGGAAAGGAACTCCCGAGTCCTTAGGAGAATTCCTCCCTAGGGGAGGGGGTGAAGGCGCGATCGACCGCCCCAGTAGGTGCCAAATTCATGCGAATAGACTGACCCTCTTAGAATTTTCAAACATCTCGGTTAACAATATGATTTCCGGTTTTAAATCTCAAATAGATGCATATCTGGAGTTTTTGATAGCGATAAAGGCGACAAACTATCAAGGAGGGTCATCCAAGGCGTTTTGTTTAAAGACAATATATTGAACACGTCTTTCGAGCTGCACTTTCACCTAAGAGCCCCTAACAAACCAAAAAGTATGGAGGAGTTCAAATGATTTTGAGCTCGTTTCCTATCTTTTCAAAGGTGCTCAACGCAAAATCTAAGTCTTCACGGGTCAAGCCTGAATTCATCATGGTCCGGATGCGGGCCTTGCCGCGGGCCACCATGGGAAACACGATGGCGCTGCCAGTAAAGATCCCTTCTTCAAAAAGGCGATCATTCAACTTTTTTGCTAGCCCACTTTCTCCAACGATGACAGGAGTGATTGGGGTCTCACTAATGCCGGTATCAAATCCCAGAGATCTCAATTCTTTCTTGAAATAGTTTGTGTTATCCCAAAGCTGTTTGACATGCTCTGGTTCCGTTTCAAGGATATCAATTGCCGCAATACAGGCTGCCGCAACCGCAGGAGGGTGAGAACCGGTTAATAACCAAGTTCGAGACTTGTTATAGGCGAAATTGATCATATCTTGGCTCCCAGAAACGTGTCCACCGATCACTCCAAACGCCTTCGAAAAAGTGCCCATTTCAAAGTGAACTTGCTTATGGGTGAGGTTAAAGTGGGATACAATTCCTCGTCCTCCCTCTCCAAGCACCGCTTCGCCATGAGCATCGTCTACATAGATCATCGCCCCGTGTTCCTCACCGAGTTTGGCAATTTGGTCAAGTGGAGCAACATCCCCATCCATTGAGAACACCCCATCTGTTAGGAGCAAAATTCGCCGTGGGACTGGAGTCTCTTTTTCGGCTTCATTCAGTACACGTTCCAAGCTAGCCATATCACAATGGTCGTAGATCGCTCGTTTGGCGGGTGCTAGGCGAACCCCATCGATAATACTGCCGTGGTTGAGTTCATCTGAAACGATCAAATCTTCTTTCCCAACCAGCTGGGGGATCAAACCCGAATTGACTGTGAACCCCGTTTGGTACACTAGACTGGCTTCAGCACGTTTAAACTGGGCCAATCGTTTTTCAAGTTCCATATGTAGATCTAAATTACCTGCGATCGCCCGTACAGATCCTGAACCCGCCCCGTGAGTCTTAATTGCTTCGATCGCAGCTTCGCGTAAACGTGGGTGGTTACTCAAATTTAGATAATTGTTTGAGCATAGCATTAATACTTCTTTGCCATCGACTATACAGTGAGGCTGACTAGGGCCCTCCAAAACCCGAAGTTTCCAATCCATTTCTTTATCAACAAGTTCTTGGTATTCTGCTTTCATAAAACCAATTGGATCTCGCATTTTTCGATACCCTCTTATCACGTTGTTGAATTCCCTCTTAACTTTTTTGCGATCTCTTAGATCTTTGTCCCAATCTATTCCCATTTCGGTTCGAGTGCCACTTTGGCCGCCTGTTTGGCTTCAATCAACTCAAACCCTTTGGCAATATCTCGGATAGGGATTTGATGGGTAATCACCGCCTCAATTTTTTCCCGGAAGGTCGAATCCGCCAGAAACGCTTTCACTTGGTACCATGTCTGCCACATCCGGCGCCCGGAGATCCCAAAGATCGTGGCAGCCGTGAAGACCATTTTGTTGGCATCAAACGTGAAGGGGTGGGAGAAGATCCCGAGGAGCCCGACCCGTCCGCCAGGGGTCAGCATATCGAACACTTGTGGCAATGCTGTGGCGGCCCCAGACATTTCAAACACGACATCCACGCCAATCCCATCGGTCGCGTCAATGATGGTTTTGACTACGTTCTCCCCTTCTTCACGTGCACTAAGGGTCATATCGGCACCCATTGTTTGCGCTAAATTCATACGTACCTTGTTTGTGCCACCGGCGATGGCAAACACGTGTGCAGCACCCAATTTTTTGGCTACCGCAATCGAGAATAACCCAATTGGGCCGCAGCCCAAGACGGCAACGGTCTTGCCGGCAATATCCTCCACATTATTTCGTGGGAGCGCCGTTTGGACGGCATTCCCCAAGGGCTCTTGAACACTTGCAACCGCGAGAGGCAGGGCAGGATCATTGACCCACGCGTTCTCTGCGGGGAGGGCAACATATTCAGCAAACACGCCATCACGGTCGACGCCGAGAATCTCCATGTTCTGGCAAATGTGCTTCCGATCCGTCTTACATTGGTAGCAGGTGTTATCTGCAATGTGGGTCTCTGCCGAGACCATGTCTCCAACCTGAATACTTGTCACATCACTCCCGATCTCGATCACCTTCCCTGCTACTTCATGACCAAAAATAAAGGGGATTTTCTGCAAGCGATTCTGGGCCCATTTATTATATTCCCAGATGTGCACATCCGTTCCACAGATGGATGCCATCTTGACTTCAACAAGGACTTCGTTTGCACCAATCTTCGGTTCATCGACGGTGGTAAGTTCCGCTTTTGGTTCTCTTCGTTGCTTCACAATAGCATACATGACATTAACTTCTCCGTAATCTGTAGATTAAAGGTGCCATTTCAGTGCTTCATTTTTATAACTATTGTTGGGTTTGAGTGAATGTGCAAATCCTGGAAGGGTTAAGGGAAAGATATGATTCGTCTCCTGCTTGGACTGATTGCGTATTGCATTGATCGTGTCAAACTCTTCATTCTCATCTACAGTCTTGCTTACATGA
The DNA here is from genome assembly GCA_046761065.1 of Candidatus Heimdallarchaeota archaeon. GTDB lineage: Archaea > Asgardarchaeota > Wukongarchaeia > Wukongarchaeales > JBHIFL01 > JBHIFL01. The sequence continues at coordinate 4,691 of JBHIFL010000128.1, read as the reverse complement.
CCCCTAGAACCTTACACGATTCTTCCCTGCCATAACAATCTTATTTGGTGCGGATCTTGCCATCAAACATACCTTTCCCTTCTGTTAATCAGCCATGTCAGCTAAAACGAACCTTATCCAAACGAAACTTTAAGAAACTACCGAATCCAAGCAACAAAGTTTATCGAATGCTTGAAAAGAAGTCTGTAAAATGGAGGACATATACAATATTTAGAACTTTAAATATATCATAACTTTTCAAGCTGGAAAGTCGCATAAACACAAGAACCCATTCATTTCATAAAACAACCTCATTATAATGCCTATTAGCCCATTCGGTATAACTTTTCAACATTTCCGAGGGTTTTTATGCAAAAAAGAGCTATAGGATTCCTCATTAATCCAATTGCGGGCATGGGAGGGCGTGTTGGGTTAAAAGGAACAGATAATGTATTACACCAGGCGCGAGAATTGGGAGCCAGTCCAATTGCTCCTTCCAGGGCTATTGAATTTCTAAAGGCACTGAAACGATTGCACCCCTCCCCTCCAATTAAGATTGTGACATGTCCTTGTCCAATGGGGGAGGAGGAAGTCAAAACCGTTGGTCTTGAGACAGAGATTCTTACACTTCCCTTAGGCATGGAAACCTCAGCTGAAGATACAAAAGCTGCTGTCCGGAAAATGGTGGAGTTAGACATTGAGTTGATGGTATTTATAGGCGGAGATGGAACAGCCCGAGACATTTTAGATGTTTTGCAGGACAAAAAACGGATCCAAGTGCTTGGGGTTCCTTCGGGTGTCAAAATGTATAGCGGGATCTTTGCCATTACCCCGATGGAAGCAGCGGAGGTTGTGCTTGCATTTGTGGAAGGACTATCGCAAACCACCGACTTTGAGATCATGGATACGGACGAAACCGCTTTTCGAGCCGATCAGTTTACAATCCGCTTGTACGGGTATCTCAAAGGGCCCTTTGTTCCCCTTCGCTTTCAAGGCAGTAAACAACTCAGTGCTGCGACCTTGGATGAGCAAGAAAACCAAGAAGCCGTAGCTCGATCTATTATCGAGAGTATAAATCCTAAAAGCACCTACATCCTCGGACCAGGGACAACCCTGAAGCGTATTGCTAATATGTTAGGCGTAGAAAAAACATTACTAGGAGTTGATATTTATCGTAATGGAACTCTCATCAAAGATGTTAATGAGCGGCGAATTTTCGAAGAAATCCCGGAGTTTAAGGACACGTGGATTATTGTATCGCCCATTGGGCATCAGGGAATATTGTTTGGGCGGGGAAATCAACAAATTAGCCCCGAAATAATCAAAAGGGTTGGGAAAGGTAAAATCATTGTGGTAGCAACTCGCACTAAGCTCCAAGGCATTCCTGAGAAGGTGTTGAGAGTTGATACCGGCGATGCGGCTGTCGATGCGGCGCTCCAGGGGTACATCAAAGTGATCGTGGACTATCACGAATGGCGTATGATCCGCGTCCAGTGAACCATGAACTCCTCAGAAGATTATTTTGAATTTATGGTTTGAATGGTGCTTAAAGCTCACGGAGGCACTGCAGAACGAACATTATCACTCCACTATTAAAGAATGGGTTCTTTTGAGATCGTGGTATGACTAGATCGACAGCCATTTTTGCCCGATAGTCCTTTCTCAGGTTCATATGGTATTTTATTTAATAAAGAGAACATGGACGTTGGAATTTACATGGGACTATCAGGAGACATTAGTATTAAACAAGCTCAAGAAGAGGTTGAGCAATTTCTTGAAGAGCGGGGTAAAGACTGGACCCAAGTGGACAACCGTTTTTATGTGTTTACACATATGATAGAGGAAATCGGTGAACTAGCAAGGCATATTATAAATGTGGAGTTGAAGCTAAGTCTAGATCGAACTAGTAGAGAGGCCATGCCGAGGAAAGATGAACTGTCTAGAATTGAAAATGACTTAGGCGACATCTTGTATCATATACTGAAACTCGCTATTGCCTACGACATCGACTTAACTATTGCCTTTGGAAAAGCTATGTTAGATATCAAGGGAAGATACGGTAAAAAGAGGATTTAATCCTATGTTGTCAGTTTCTCATTTGGCTCATGGTATGAGGGTGAGTTGAGGATGCGACAAATAAACCAAGTTATTGACGCCATTACACGGCTCAAAATTCAGGGTGCAACTAATGTGGCGATCTCGGCAGTTACAGCATTTGCTGAGTACGCTCACCACATACGTTCTAAGTCCTATCCAGAATTCCTTGAGCAGTTACAAAAAGTAAGGAACCGCATCCTGAACACACGCCCCACAGAACCGGCTATGCGAAATGGCATCAATTATTTGTTTGCCCTCACTCATAATAAAGAACTCTCACTGCCAAAGCTCTGTGAGTTAATGGATACCCGCGCAAAACAGTATATTGAGCTGCTTCAAACGAGTCGAGCCAAGATTGGGAGGATTGGTGCCAAGCGCATCCTCGAGAGCACAACGGTTATGACCCATTGCCACAGCTCTGCTGTGGATGCGATATTAATTCATACCAAGAAACAAGGACGGACCTTTCAAGTCATTGCGACAGAGACTCGCCCCCTCTTTCAAGGGCGGCGCACCACTACTATCCTCTTGGAGCATGGGATCCCGGTAACACTCGTCGTGGATAGTGCTATGCGATGGGCACTCCGCCGTTTTCAACCGGATATTGTTTTAGTGGGTGCGGATGTGATCACCAGTACCGGAGCCATCGTCAACAAAATTGGAACAAAATTACTTGCCCTAGCTGCCAAAGAACTCGATGTGCCCTTCTATTCTGCCTCATCAATTCTGAAGTTTGACCCCCTTACCACGGAAGGAGCCCTCTCTGAAATCGAAGAGCGAGCTCCTACCGAGATCTGGCCAGATGCGCCTCCTACCCTCACTGTTCGCAATCCCGCCTTTGAGGTCGTTTCTCGCGAGTACCTTGATGGAGTCGTGACCGAGATGGGAATTTGGCCGCCTTCTATGATCCCTTATATCTTTGCGAGGAAATTCCCAGAAATGCTTGAAGCTATTGGAGAATAAATAAAAGGAGGAAAACAACCCTCTTTGTGGTTACATGTCCACATATCAAGAAAGTAGGGAAAAGTGAACAAAGTCAACTGTTTCCTAGCTGATTTTGCAGCTTCATCTTCTCCCCTCTCGCCCAATGATCTTCACCTTCCCCTCAGCAACAAGCTCGTCGATACGGGAATAAAGGTACCGATGCGAGTAAAGAAGCGTTTCAGTTAATTCGGGAACTGTTTGGGGACGAATTAGCTGAAAATGCATCAATGACTTTAAAATTTTTTTTACCATACTGATAAATAATGTAATAACGGTTTATTAGGTGGAGACGGAACATCTCGAAATAACGGATGAAAACATAATAGAAAAAGACCTGAAGATCAGATGGAAAATATCGAAAATGTTAGAATTCGTTCCAAAAAAACGTTCCTAGAGGATTAAAAAGCAAATGTATCTCGTACAAATTTGCGCCCTCTTGTTTAGGCGGGTGTCCTACAGCATCTTTCGCACATTACGGTGATCCTTTGAAACCTGATCCCCTGTGCATATCTGATTCCCAACGAGATGTCTTTAAAACAATACTAGAGCAGTCAAGAGAGTGAGTGCAATATCAAGACATATAACTTTCATCAAACAAACGATAGGACTGGAAAAGTTTCATCTGATTTTCTTAACAATATATGCCATGATGCATTTTAATATTGGCACTCTAATTCTATTATATCCCCTATATATTTATTATCTAGGTTATTCTGTGCAATTTTTAGGGATTGCCTATGCAATCGTCGGCGGTGTAAACATTGTTCTACGAATTCCTGTTGGGAGGTTCGTTGACAAATTCGGTGAGAAGCTCCCTCTCATCTTTTCTATAGTTTTACTTTCATTCTCGTTTCTTATCTTTTATTTATCAGAAATGACCAAGCAACACTCCCAAAGCTTGCTTATTCTCCTAGGCCTAAATTTATCATCTGCATCATACGATCTACTGATTCCTCTCTCTTTTTCTCTTATTACAAGCTGGGCTCCAAATGAGAAAAGAGACAGCATCTGGGGTGTTACAAACACCATAGCGAATGTTGGCATTATTCTAGGATTACTGGTAAGTGGTTATGTCGCCAACTCTTTTAGTTATCCAGAAGCTTTTTTGTTAGCTATTTTTAATGGGTTCTTTGCTCTAATGTTTGTACTAATGATACAACCATTCGAAAGGAAGCCGAAAGGAAGTTGCAAAGCAATTGAGGTAAGCCCACGCGATATTTCTTGGATACTCAAGGATAGAAATACTCTTATACTTACCTTAACGGCGTTTCTATCAATTCTTGCTGCCAGCGCTATTGCGCCTTATTTTTCTATCTATCTCATGATCAAGACTAAGGCTTCAATGCAAGTGATGGGGATTGTATGGGCATTCTATTATATCGGAAGCGTAACATTTCAGATTCCTGGGGGGAAGATATCTAGTAAAATTGGGAGGAAAACGCTAATTCTTTTGGGGGAGACGATTATGGGTCTAGCAGTACTCTCTTATGTCTTTACCACCTCTCCACTCCTTTTTATCATTCTTACAGCGGTGCGGGGTGCAGCCTCCTACACGATTTCCCCCGCATTTGGGGCATTAATAGCTTTTTCCAAAATTCCGGGCGGCTAACCCGTGCCTCTAGCCTCGGATG
>JBHIFL010000127.1:0-8187 GCA_046761065.1 Candidatus Heimdallarchaeota archaeon | reverse complement strand
AATCTGCAACAAATTTGAAAGGATAAAGTGTTATCAAACGGAAAAATAGTAGTTAATATTTTATTTTTTATCAAATTTTCCTAATGCTACAGCTACTCCTTGAATGATGGCTTCGGGCTTTGGGGGACATCCTGGAACATAAACATCGACAGGTATCACTTTATCTACACCACCAATTATAGTATGGGTCTCTTGTGTGTTCAATCCATGACCTTCAACAAATATTCCCCCTGTGCTGGCACAACTTCCAATAGCGATAACCGCCTTTGGTTCTAACATTTGATCATAGATACGTTTCATAAAAACCTTCGCGTGCTTTGATACACAACCATTGACAACTAAAACGTCTGCATGCCGTGGGTTCTGCTTCCAAAGAATACCTAGTCGTTCTACATCGAATCTAGGCGTTAAAACGTCCACTACTTCAATATCACAGTTGTTGCAGCCACCGGCGTGGAGAACTGCCACCCATGGAGACTTTTTCCGAGCCCAGCTTAATATACCCATCTTCAATTCCTCAAAATCGTAATTCTTTAAGGTCCTTAGTGCTTAAGGATCCTTTTATGATATAGGTTTGTTTTGCAAAAAATAGTAACAGAAGAATTAGAATAGCTGATAATGTTATTAATGCAAAATCAACTATAACATTGAAATTTTCCATGAATAAGTGGGCTGTATTTAGAAGAATTGATATGCTTGCAGCACTTTTTCTTAAATCGGTTTTCATTAACAAGCCGTAAACACCGATAAGGATCAATAGTAATTGGATACTTTCTATGTTTAATAGGTATGTTATACCATAAACAATGGCCATTAAGATGATTAGTAATCCGATTGATTGTATGTTTGGAAGGAGTGGTTGTTCCTCACTTGTCTTGGTCTTTACTGTAAGGTAATATAGAGTAGCAGGTACAAACAAAATAGAAAAAATAGTTAAGGGTAACAACTCAATATTTATCCCTTCATAGGCATATTGAAAGATGAAGAATACCCCTTGGAGCCCAAGCAAAGCTGGGACTAACCGAAAGTCGTGAAACTCGATTATAGCTATCGCACAGAGGAGGATCAGCCATCCTATAATATCATTCATTTTGCCCACTCTCTCAAGTAATACTTTCTTGTATGAGTATTTATCTCGTAACTCATTTTTCCCCGACACTCAACGCAGAGATCCATATATTTAGACAGATCTTGGGCTGCAATCTCTTTGATGCGAGGATCGATCTCTTCTAAGATTCTTTCCTTTATTCTATCAATTTGTTGAGGTGTTGTAATCGGTCCACCACAATTTTTACATTTATGCATGTTAAATTCTATTGAAACTACAGCGAGATCTTTATTATCTGTTGCTAGCTCAAATGTATTGGAGAGTTTAATTGCCTCCTCAGGGCATATATCTTCACATCTTCCACAGTAGATACATCTTGTGTGTGGGATGTCTATTTTCCGTGAATCCGCCTTATTGACTAGGGAGATTGCCCCAGCAGAGCAAGAGGCATAACAAGCACCACAGCCAATGCATTTATCTTCATCAAACTGTGGAAGTCCTCGTAGCCGTTCGGGAACGTGTGTTGGGGGACCATAGGGATATTTTGTTGTAACATTTTGATATAAAGCCTTTACAACCTCTTTAATTGCTGTAATTTTGACCATTTGACTACCTCACAATACTAACACCCTGATCAAATCAATCAATGCAAGACCCAAGCCAAAAGTAAGGAACCATCTGAAAGTTTGACTTATTCGATATCTTGCATTTGCTACGTGCATAATAGTCATGATAGCAACTACTACCAAACATTTGATCAGAAAAACAATGAGATTATATGGAAACAATAACCCATCACCACCACCCATGTATAAATCCACAAAAAGAGCGGGAAAAACATAGAATCTTAACATTCTTGCTAATTCGAAAATCCCAAGTAATGGCCCACCATATTCGGTGATAGGGCCCATAAAAATCTCCTGTTCGGCTTCGGGTATATCACCAAAAGGTCTCATCCAAGCTTTTGTTAGTAAACATACGAATAAGGAAATTGCTGCCAGGGGATATCGAAAGAGAAACCAGTTCGGTAAGACGCCTAAGATCTTTCCTTCAAATTGACTCATCATGACCGCATTTAAGGAGAGAGAGAAATCTAATCCTAATCGACGTAATGCGATGGGCGGGATCAACAATGATATCGCCAAAGGAAGTTCGACACTTAAAATTATGGCTACTTCTCTGCTAGCCCCGATTTTTCCCCAAGGAGAACCAGAAGCCCCTCCAGCTAAAACAAATGCTAAAGTAAACATCACTGAAAGGTATAGGAGCACTATTATGTCCCATGAGATAGAACCCGGCCAGTTGGAGACCCCAGGTGGGAGTATAAACGTGAGGGCAAAAATCGAGCTTAACGCTATCAACGGAGCTAATATATACAAGGTTCTGTTTGCTAGCTTTGGGATAAACAGCTCTTTCCCAAAAAGTTTGATTAAATCAGCGAGCGGTTGATACCATGGTGGCCCTCTCCTTGCCTGGAGACGGGCACCTAGTTTTCTGAACAGCCAATAACCTGCCCAACTGAAGGCAAAGGCGAGTCCTATTGAAGCAAAATAACTCTTGATGACGATTAACTGACCATTCATCATATCAACCCCATAGCCAAACCTGTGAATAAGATCAATGCGAAAAGAACAATCCATAACACGTAAAAGTTTACAAGACCCGTGTGGACCTTTCTAACACTCTTCAATACTGAACGAAATGGGTACTCAAAGACTGTGGATGTGGGCGAAGCAATATCAATCATTAAGTATGGTTCATGAAGGACGCCCCCCGTGAAAGGCATCAATTTATCTTCGGACACAATTGGTTCGATTCCAATCCTTAGTTTATAAAGCAGGAATCCTACAATGATTCCGATTAATACCAGTGTGAATAGCCAATATGGATCCCAAACTCCTCCGAAGACTTGGAGTAGTGAGACAAGTGGATTGGCGGATGGTATGGTTCCTGAGGGGATTAAAGAGAGGGTTGCAGGATAAAGGAAGTTTACTAATGCTATTTGAGGTGATAAACCAAAAATTATGCAGCATATCGCAAGTACTATTGATGGTGCGAGCATGCTTTTGGGAGGGCGTCTCACCTTGGCATAGGTTTCTGGAACATTGCCTAGGAAAACTGAAGTTAACACTCTTAGGAAGACAGCAAACGTCAAGGCACTAGTAAATATTGCAATAAATGCTAATAATGGCCTTTCAGCAGCAAGGCTCGCATTAAAGATCATCCATTTACTGTTAAATCCATTAAGGAGGGGTATGCCTGCAATGGATAGAGAACCAATGAGCATTAGATAACCGGTATACGGCATCGATTGGAGCAACCCTCCCAATTTGTTAAGATCTCGGGTTCCTGTTTCATGTTCAATTGCACCTGCGCTGAAGAAGAGGAGAGACTTAAACAAACTATGGTTCAAGAGGTGGAATAAACCCGCAGCAAGGCCTCCTGCCGCTACACCAAGCCAAGTAGCATCGCCGGATACATTATATTGGCTTACTCCTAATCCCCCTATTCCTAACCCCAAGATCACATATCCCATCTGATTGACGCTGTCGAAAGCAAGCAGACGTTTCAAATCATCTTGGGCGAATGCCATTATCACACAAATGAACATTGTAAGTGCACCAAGTACGCAGACAATCAACCAGAGCCCAATGGCGTTAGGGAATAAGTAGGTGAACTTGAATAAGATTACAAACGCTGGCATTCCAGCAACTTTAATCATCATGGCATGGAGCAGAGTGCTTATAGGTGCAGGAGCCACTGTTGAGGCATCACCTAACCATGTATGTATTGGAAAGGTAGGGAGCTTCGCGGCAAACCCGATGAACAGCAGCAAGACCGCGACTTCACTCATTGTTCCGGATAATACTCCCGATGTTGTGAGCGTTTCAATGTGAAGAGATGTGATTCCGGGTGATAGACCTCCTTCTACGGCTTGATCGTAAAGGATTCCTAGTCCTACAAGGGCAAAAATCGCAGCAAATAATTGAATAATTAAGTACTTTATAGCCCCTTCGTAAGCTACAGCATCAGAGTGGTGAGCAATTAAAGGAGCTGAGCAGATAGTTGTTATTTCAGCAAATAGGATGAGCCAAAGAAGGTTCCAGCAGTAAGCCATTCCTAAAAGGCTGCCAATGACCATCAATGTGAAAAAGTTATAAGAACCTACTCTCTCCTCAATATAATCTATAGAATATACAACTACCAAGAATCCGATAAGTGCGGCCACCAGCGCCAACAGTGACGTAAATCCGTTGACTGTGAGGAAGAAACCATATCTGTCTAACATGCTTTTTCCTGTAAAAGGGCTGTAGATGTTTAAGCCAACACCAAACAAGGCAAAGCCAGCAGATAGAAAGGCTACTACATCTCCAATCCTCTTATCTTTCTCACCGATTATTGAGACAACTGCGGCAACAAACGTAGTAAGGACAATGATGGTTGGATCAATCATTTCTCAACTTCCTTTATTTTCTTTCAATTTCAAATAGAGTTAATCGTTGATTTGTCCCATCATTCAAGTTTGTTACATGGATCATTCGGTCGGTACATGCCATACAGGGATCAACCGAAGCCACAGTGAGAGGAGCGTCAGTTAATGGCTGCCCTCGAAGCATAAAAAGCGTCGCATAGTCATTTAAATAAGAGGGCGTTCTCATCCTTACCCTAGCTGGTTTATTGGTTCCATTCGACACAATATAGTACATGAGTTCTCCTCGAGGAGCCTCAACTCGCCCTACGGCCTCTCCGATCGGAAATTCCGTAATATCCGCTTTAAATGACCCTCCAACCGTTTTTAACCGATCAATACAGAACTCGCATATTTTCACTGACTCCACTAATTCACCTAAACGGACAAGCACCATGGATAAGACATCACCATCTTCCGCAGTTATAACCTCAAATGGGGTTTCATCATAAGCTGCGTATGGATCATCTTTTCTTACATCTATGTCAAAACCCGCAGCTCTTGCTACTGGTCCAACAACACAGAGCCTCCTAGCGATATCTTTATCTAGTGTCCCAACCCCTTTTGTGCGGGCGCGTATGACAGGGTCCTCTAAGATCGCTTTGGTACCTATTTCAACTGCATTATGTAGGATTTGCAGTTTCTCCTCAATTTTGCGAACCATCTTATTGGGGATATCTTTCCTGACTCCTCCGATAGTGTTCATCGCGTAATGTTGTCGGTTTCCCGAGATCATTTCGAGCATGTCTAAAACATGCTCTCGATCCCGCCAAATAAGCATGAAAAGGGTTTTAAAGCCTATTAGCTCCATCCCAACCCCGGCCCAAAGCAGGTGACTGTGTATTCGTTCGAGTTCAGCAACGAGTGTTCGTATGTACCGAGCCCTGTCAGGTAGCTCTATATCTCCAAGCATCTCCACTGTACGCGTGTAAGCCGTGGTGTGAGCAGCACTACAGATACCACAAACCCGTTCGATAAGGTAAATATTCCGCCAGTAGCTTCGACTTTCAGCTAGCTTCATGATGCCGCGATAATTATACCCAAGTTTGAGGTCGGCTTCCAGTACCCTCTCCCCCTCAACTTTTAATTTGAAATATTCTCCTTCAAGTAGTGCAGGGTGAAAGGGGCCAAAAGGTATGATGTACTCAGGGGAGGAAACCTTCTCCACCTTTAACGGGATCGTCTTTGTTTTCGCGTCTTTGTTCTCTTTCTTTTCCATTATGCAACCTCCTCAGATGGCCATTCATAAGGCAAGAATAGTTTTCGTGGATCAGGGTGGCCATCAAACTTGATACCCATTAGGTCCATAAGCTCCCTCTCAGCCCAATTTACTGACCAAGCAATATTAGCAACAGAGTCTATCACCGGATTTTCGCGAGGTACTCTTGCTTTCACGGACAAATAAAAATGCTTCTCCAGATGTGTAAAATCAAAATGATAAATGATATCAAATCCAAGAACGCCAACATCGTCAGCTGATAGTGCTACAAGTCTTCCATCGAGATCATTTACCAATATTTGTGTAGCGTCCCTAATCCGATTCGACTTTATTCGTACATAATAGCGATAATATTTATCAGATGTTTCCTCAAGGTAGTCTTCATTTAATGAGTTTTTCATTTTCTCCCTGACTACATCGATCAAAGCCATTCTTTACTCACCCCAACTTCTTCATTACAGGGTCACAACGTATACGATGCCGATCCAACGCAATCTCTTCAATAGGTGTAAAGCCAAGTGCCAACGCTATAAGCTCGGTCAAGTGGAGCAACGGGATATCGTATCTTACCCCTTTTCTCCTCAGCATGAACTGTGCCTTTTCAAGCTGATCATAGCAAGCTGGACAAACCAAGACTACACAATCAACTTTAGCTTCTTTGAGTTTGTCAAGCTTCCATTTCGACTTCTCCTCTACAGCCATATCAAATGAGTGAAGGGTTAAAGGATATCCACAACAAACCCTTTCTACCCCATAGTCTACTATTTTCACACCAAGCGCTCTTACGATATCATCGAAATAGGCGATAAACTTCTCATTCTCACTTTTGTAAAACTTACACCCATACTGAATTGCAACATTCAACTCAGTTAAAGAACGCCTAATCGCTTTCTTGAGGTTATCTAGGCCAACATCCTCAACTAATACTTCAACAAAATGTTTAACTTCCACTTTCCCAGTAAACTCCTTCCCAAAAGAAGACAAATGGGAATTAATCTTAACCTTTAAATCTGGTTCCTCATGTAAAACTTCACCGGCTTCCGTGAGGGTATCCCAACACCCATTACATAAAACCATAATGTCTTTTCCCATAGATTCGGCAAGTGAAAGGTTTCTAACTGCAACATTGAGCCATGTATCTTCATCTGAAAGTCTTACAATTTCCGGAACCGGACAGCAAGTCGTCCCTTTAATATCTAATAATTCAATCCCCAAAATAGGAGCGATCTTCCGGAGTGCAAGCTCTGCGAAAGGTTGGACAGTAGGAATGTAACACCCTAGGTAAAGCGAGTAACTCTTAGGCATTTATAATCACACTCTAATAATCAGACTTACCTTTCTTCCAGTTCCATGCAACTTTTTGGTCGAGCTTTGTTTTTTTTATGAGTTCGTGAAACTCTGAAAGAGTATCTGTATTTAGAGTCGCGGTAAAAAAAAATCCGAGTGCTTCACGAACCTTTTTCCGATAGGCTGAAAGCTCAGGAATGTGACCCATTTCAATCAAATTGATGACAGAGGTCTTGAAGGAAGGAGGAAGAGTTTTAACGATCTTTCTCCAGGGATAAAGTTTGATTTCTTCTTCACTCATAGGATATAGCCTCCATAATCTTCTTCGCTTCTCCTCTGGAGACGACCTTTATGGCATTTGTGCTGCAATATTTGGCGCAGAGGGGATCTCCGTCACAGAAGTCGCATTTGACGCTAACTCCAGAATCTTTGTCTAAAAATGGAATTGAGATAGGACAAGCGTAGTTGCAGGAACTGCATCCAATACATCGCATTCTATCAATTGTGACATAACCAAGTTCAGGATCCTTAACAATAGCTTTGGGGTCTAAAGGACACGCGGCTTCGCATATAGGATACTCACAGTGTGTACAATGAACATTTACAAAGGTTATGGGCTTCATTTTATCCTGATATATTCGTATGTAAGCTTTCTCTAGATCAATTACTCCATAATGATGAAAGGAACAAACAATCATACAATATTTACAACCTGAACATTTCTGGGAGTCATAAATTAACACTTTTTGTGCAAGAAGCCCTTCCAACATTCTATTTCCCTCAGAGGAGCATGCATCATTGATATATGATTTAAGTTGTACATATACAATATATGATAAAATATATGTTTTTATGTTTTATGTATATTTTAAGGGTTTTTATATATATCTAAACTCACAGTTAAGTTGATCACTATCTCATTATAGGGTAAAATATCTCCCTAGTTTCGACCTACAGATTACAAAAAGATCACAGATCCCCTTATTTCAATGATAGAATGGAACCCTTCTCATTATGGACAAATAGATCCGAAAAGAAACTTATTGGGATTTTAAATATCGCCCTTCATTTTAAAAACCTTATATCTCTCCTTTTATTAGTTAGAGTACTTAGGGTATTGTTTCCTGAATTTTTTGAGTGAACTCTTAGAAGCCTTCATGTGAG
>JBHIFL010000126.1:0-8301 GCA_046761065.1 Candidatus Heimdallarchaeota archaeon | reverse complement strand
TCTCTTTTTAAAACATCCTCAAATTTGCAATGCAAATGCAACTTCGTTTCCACGATTGTTATGTACATCTAACTTTTATTAATTATCACGAAAAATTAAATCCAACCACTACTTTTGAGGCAAAACTTATGTAATTTTGACCATTTTATAGTGTCCAGAAAGATAACGAACATTGAAACGGAGATAACCAACATTATGCGAGATCCATCTGAAACAATGGAAGTCATCATCATAGGTGCTGGTCCTGCAGGGCTGATTGCAGCTTACGAGCTGGGCAAGCAATCTATTGATACGGTACTCTTTGAAGAACATCCTAAAGTAGGCGTACCTACTAGCTGTGCCGGGTTAATTAGTATTTCGGGGTTAACTCGCCTTGGGATCAGACTTCCCACTTCTTTAATTTTAAACCGTGTGAAAGGAGCGAGGTTCTACTCACCCTCAGGTAAAACTATCAAAATCGAACGAAGTACACCGCAAGCTTATGTGGTCAATAGGGCAGAATTCGACCAGCATCTTGCCAAACAAGCAAAGAATGTAGGAGCCCAAATTCGTGTTGGAACTCGTGCGATAAAGATAATGCTTCCAAATCGGGCGCAAACAGGTTGTGTAGAAGTCCTATCCTACGATTCTGAGTCAGAATCTCAAATCAAAAGCCACGCAAAAATTTGTATTGACGCAGAAGGATGTATGACGCGCCTCCTCCGCCAAACGGGGCTCACTTCTTTCTTGAAGCAGAATATTCTTCCTGCTATCCAATATGAATATCAGGATATCCAAGATCTGAACCCGACACTTGTTGAGGTATTTACGGGGCTTAAGATCGCTCCCGGGTTTTTTGCATGGATGATACCAACTGGTAAAAACTCGGCTCGTGTGGGACTGGCTTGTAACTCACGATTCTCTCCACACCGACTTCTTGAAAACATTATTTGTGACTCTCCAATTTTAAAAGCCCGGTTACATGACGCTTGTATCATCGGTCGATTGGGAGGACGTATTCCAATTACTGGTCCAATCAAAAAAACATATACAGATAATTTTTTAGTTATAGGAGACGCTGCAGGTCAAATCAAACCAACAACCGGCGGTGGGGTTGTTGTTGGAGGACTGTGTGCCCAAATAGCCGGGAAAATCGCAGCAAAAGCTATTCAATTGGAGCGGTATGATGCTAAAATGCTTAGTGAGTACCAACAACGATGGAAATCGCTTTTCAGAAAAGACTTTCTTGCCATGAAATGGGTAAGATTGTTTTTCAATACCTTAGATGACCCTGATATAGATAGATTGTTTAAACAGCTAGCTCCTAACCCTATTATTTCAACCATTACCGATAACGCCGACATGGACTTACAAGCAAAAGCCATTTTTTCTGGATTAACGCAAATCAACTTCTTCGACCTTTTTCCTCTTCTTCCAAAGGCCATCATTTCTGTACTGAAGTGTATCTGAACAATTCAAGCGGTTCACCTTAAGAAATGCTTTTTATGGAGATATAATGATTTAATGGATAGAATAAGGTGTTTGATGATCTCATCTAGATATGAATAAAAACTAAAAACCTCTATGGGTAGTATTTCTTTTAACTCACAGAGAATCGAGCTTAGGTGGCGTATTAAAAATGCTCGTGATTCTTTCAGGAGGTTCAGGAACTCCTAAATTTCTGGATGGGTTATCTGAGGTTCTCCCTGCACATGAAATTTGTGTTATTGTGAATACTGCAGACGATTTCTACTTTTATGGGCTCCGGGTATGCCCTGACCTTGACTCGGTTCTTTATGTGCTGGCTGGTTTATTAGATAAGACCAAATGGTGGGGACTGGACGGCGATACCTTTCGGGTACGAGATGCGTTACATGCTTTGGGAGAAGATGTTTGGTTTAACTTAGGGGATAAAGATTTGGCGCTATCTCTTCTCCGGACTCACCTCCTAGCCCACGGAAAAACCCTCTCTGAGATAACTGAAATTATCAGAAAACGGCTGGATATCACACAACTTGTTCTGCCAATGACTAATGATTTGGTGCAAACATTCATTTCAACACCTAAAGGCAGACTCCATTTTCAAGAATGGTGGGTAAAGTATAAAGGGCAGCCAACCGTTCTTGAAATCGAGTTTAATGGGATTAACAAGGCCACTCCTTCAGAAAGGGTAATCGGAAGCATAAAAAATGCTGATGCGGTTATTATAGGACCTAGCAATCCTGTTACCTCCATAGGCCCGATCTTATCGGTTCCAGGGATTCGTTCGGCACTTGAGGAGCTTAAAACACCTGTTTTAGCGATTTCACCTTTTATTGGCACAAAACCCATCAGTGGACCTGCGGGTACACTTTTAAGTGCTCAAAACCTCCCGGTCCACTCTAATGTTCTCATTAGGTTATATAAGGGTTTTTTGGATGCCTTACTAGTCGATCCTAGGGATATAGCCACAGTGAACTGTAATCAAAAGGAAATACACATATTTGGCCGAAATCCTATAATGAGATCACGTCAAGAAGAAATAGATTTGGCAAGGGATGTTCTCCGCTTTTTAAGGAAAATTTCGCCCGTTAGGCGATAGATATGCTTATTGGAGCTGTTGTTCCACTTAAGATTCTTTCTAAATCCAAATCAAGGTTACGGAAGGAATTTTCAATGCTTGAGTTTAATAAACAAATCGATATGCTTTCTGAGAAGCTGTTCTACATCGTCCTATCCGCAGTGTTCTTCTCCCAGAAGGTGAATGAAATCGTTATTGCTACCTCTGATCCAAAGATTAGAAAAATACTCTCACATCTAAACATTAAATCGTATTTAGATCACTGGACTGATCTTAATTTGATCGTGAGAGATGGGGTCTCTATTCTTCGCAGCTATGGGTGTGACATAATCTTGATTCTTATGGCGGATTTACCTTACATCTCTCAAAGATTCATTGACCAGCTTTTAGAACTGGAGATCCTAACAGATCATTCAACCTGTTTAGTGGTAGTCAGATCTTACGATGGTGGGACAACGGGCCTTGTTCAAAAACCCCTTGGAAACACACCTTTATTCTTGAATTATGTTAATAGTGCAGAGGAACATCTCAATTACGCAACCACACATAATATCCCTTCTATTATGATTGAAACTGAGGAATTCTCCTTTGATATTGATACGATAGCTGACCTCTCAGAAGTTGCGATGCAAGCTGATGATGATCTGGCCAATCTTGTTCATCAATTGAGAAAACTCCTAGATAAGGCGACCTAAAATGGAAAATAGGCAGGATATGTGGCAACAAGAGCAGCTAACACGGAGTCAGGAAGTGCTTGAGCAATCTGGGTATGTTGCGTGGCTTATTTGTACTACTGCAGCTCGTGATCCTCATATCTTATTTTTAACAGGGAGACAAAGTCCAGGACGAACCGCTCTTTTGATCACTCCATCTGATGCAACTCTTTTGGTTAGCGACATGGATGCAGGTCTGTTTATGGAACTTTCTAGAGTGTTTACAATAGAATCATATAGTACAAGCAGGGAATTCACCAAAAAACTCGCAATCCTTCTTAAGACCCAAACTAGAAATGGTCCTGTAGCTCTAGATCATGCGCCTCAATCATTTGAAACCACCGCTACCAGCTTAGATTTTGTGACATATGGGGAATTCCTTTCCTTGGTACATTTAGTGCCAGAAATAGAATTTAAAAGCGCAGTCCCATTTATAGAAAAATTGCGTAAGACAAAAACCAGCTATGAACGGAATTTAGCTTATAAGGCAATAAAAATTACCCAAGAAGTCATGGAGGATCTTCCAAATCGAGTGAAGCCGGGGATGACAGAGCGGCAAGTCGCAGCATTAATCGGTGGGGAACTGTTAAATCATGGTGAACTGGCGTTTCCTACCATCGTAGCATCTGGACAAAATTCTGCCAACCCTCACCATAACACCAATGATAAGAAATTGCACCCCAATGAGGTCCTTTTAGTTGATGCAGGTCTACGTCTTGAACTAATGTGTTCGGATCTTACATATACATTCTTTGTGGGTCGTAATCCACCTGAACAGATTTTATCTGTCTATGACTCCGTGTTTACAGTGCTTAAATATATACTTCAAATAATTAGACCAAGGATACAGTGCAGTGATGTTGATCTAGAAGCTCGAAAAAAACTGAAAGAGTTAGGTCAAGACCCCAAATACTTTATTCATTCCTTAGGACATCCAATCGGCCTAGTAGTACACGATATCGGCCCCAGATTATCTTTTCGTAATCTTAAAACATCTGAAAATCTTCTCCCTTTAAATTCTCTTTATACTCTTGAACCCGGGTTATATTTTCCCGGTAAGTGGGGACTCCGACTCGAGGTTGATATTCACATTGCTGATGGTGGTGTGCGGGCATTATCAACTGTCCCATCTCAATTAGTTACTATATGAGACCCGGTTTCTTAGCTTATGTCTATACACTCTGATTCAAAACGTCTCAATTTAATTGAATATGGTTTATTGATCCTTCGCTTGCTTTACAAAACTATGAATCGGAGGATCTTTTCATTTTTCTTTTATGGAAGTTTGACTAATTAGGTAAAACGTGTGAAAAAAGCATAGAATGAGTCTGTTTTCTGAAAAACTCCAACTCTAGTATTTTTTGAGGAAATAGCGGTTCAACTTGTCGATCAACGGGTTCTTGTTGGAATGGTATTATGTTAAAGACGGAGGATCTTTGTAAGCTTGCTGCCAATGTTGGGTTTATGACAACTCCCCCTGCAATGAAGAAAGGACGGGAATAGCCTGTTACATAATCTTCACCAATGGTGAAAGTTGCTTCTACAGTGTGATTTCCGAGGGGAAAATCAACATCAGTTGGGATGCTGAAATCAATCGAAGCGATACCTTCCTCATTTGTTATCGCCCAATATTTGATTGGGGTTTCATGTAAAACTACCCCTGGCAAGAAGAGATTATCATTAAAGGTTACATTCACTCCCGGACCAATCCCAGAATTATCTAGGGTCCGAATAGGTCGAACACTCAAAGGATACGTTTTTCCTTGAACTAAAATTGGTGGTGGTTCAATTAACCAAATGAAGTCATATTTCTGGTGAATAACTGGTGGGGTAGAAGGAGTGGGGGGACCTGTACCGATTCTCGCACCTAACGGTTGATAGCCGTGTGGATCTTCTGGTGTAAATGTATATTCGATCGTTGCAATTCCCTCATCATTTGTGATGGCTTCTCCCAAGGTTTCAAACGTGTCGAGATTAAAAAACGTTACCTGGGTTTTTGGAACCGGGATTGGGGGTTTTGTTGCGTTATTCAAAAGCAAGGCATTGAGCTGAAATGGTTGGTTAGTATATGCTAAAAATCCAAGTCTCTCTATTCCGCGAATAGGCGAAGGTCCAGTGCCCGGCCAGACAACCATCTGATAGTCCGTTGGAGCGGCTCCAAGGGGAAGGATTGGGAAGAAGGGATGCCATCTACCTACCAGAGTTCCTGTGCTCAACTTATAAGGGATGAGCACCTCAACCCAGACTATGATATGTTTTTGTCTGACTAAGGTTTGACCCTTCACATCGTCGCCTTCTGCGTATCCCCGGACTACTCGGCAGGGAATCCCCTGATAGCGGAGGAATACCGCCATTGCTGAAGCAAAATGCACATGGGTTCCTTTTCCTCGCTCGAGGAACCATTCAACCATATCTTTATTTTCCGGCTGTGTCTCAGCTAACTCCGTTCCAAAGAATGATTCATTATCGAACCCATAGTTATGAGCCAAGAAATCATTAATGAAAACCGCTCGCTCAAATATATTGAACGGGGTTGGTTGATGCTCGTCAGCGGTTCTTTTCAGTGCTGAAGCATTTCCCTCAGTATAAGGGTGTTGTATTGGATCCGGGTACTGTTTCCCGTCCACATTAGGGAGTTGTAAATACGTCTTAACTCGTGGGAGTATATTCTCCCATTCCTGTTCATTCATCTCCTCTAGATCGGGGACATCAGCTTTTGTTGGCCATATATAATTGAATGGATAATAATCAATCTGATAGGTCAAGTTACTACTCCCTTCTTCAAGAAAACGAATTCCTCCTCGATAGGTTGAATAATCGGATTCAACCGCGTAAGAGATCACTTCATACGGAACTTCTGTTTCCACCTTAACTGAATCAGGTCTGATATATGTTCCGTATGTTTTGGCATCCCACCAACCGGTCGGCAGATAATCCTGGTACATCAGGGCAGAACTTTCTTCTTCATGGAGGATCGGAATCGTTACCTGATAAGATGTTGGGTCACTCAATTCCACAAATTCATCTTGTTCTATCGGGATCGGATCGCGCCAAGCATTCAGATTTTCCGTTTCATGAAGCGATTTGAGCCACTCTCGGGTTGTGTACCGGTCCCAAACCTGAAGTCGCCAGAGCCGTTGGAGGTCCGTTTGTGGGGCGGGATTCACAATGAAGACGATATCATCTGGGGCTTCCAATTGGATGCCCTTCCAAAAGGAAACTTTAAAACCAGCCTCAAAGTATCGGGTTTCTATATCTTCTTTGGCCGGTTCGAATTCTCGATGTCTAGTTTGCCCCAGTTCCACTAAATAACCTGATAGCATCAGCAAGACGAACAACAATGCAGGTGTAGCTGTGATAAGACGTCGCCCCCACCTCCTACTTGCTAAAGTTTCCAACTTTTTTGAGGGGAGGTATAGGCTAACAATTGTTAGGATGGGTATAATGGTAGTAATTTTAGTCCATTCCAAGGTGGTAGAGCTTGTCATTGCGAAAAATTGTTCCCCCCCAACATATAATATGGTTCCCTTCGCTCCTTCAATAATGGTTGCAAAGAGAGTTCGCAAGGCGGTTTTTTTCCGAATAATTCGTAGTGTTATAGCGGAAATGAAGGTGAGACTAAAGGCAATTAGACCTCCTTGTCTCAAAGCGGCTGCAACCTGTCCACTGTAAGATGTAGCATGAGTATACAATGTTATCCCTATAAATCCAATTAAAAACGTAGAAATTACTGCCAGCGGAATTGCAGTATCAAAATAGCGGGATGGTGTACTCAAGTGTACCACCTATTTTTCAAGACCACCCTAATCCACGTACAGACCATCTTACTTTTCCTATAAAAATCAATCTCTTCAAATTCCTAATTTAATAGAGGTCCTTATATGTCCTATCTATTCTTTTTAAATTGATTCTGTTGCCTATGAAGACTACAGTTGATCTCGTATTACATACATTGTTTATTTTTTCTAAGACGACTTGTGGAAGTAAGCCAAAACATTTTGATGAAGATTCTTGCACTTTTTGTTTTTATTCTATTTTAATCCAAAATAAGTTATTTTAATTCTCATAAGGGTTTTTCTTACCAATTTAATCATAGATGCCTCAATTAAATTTCGAATATAAAATGGGTCAACTATTTTTTTGCTATTTATACCTGATAACACCGATTTAACATTTTCAAAATTATCATCCAATCATGTAATTTTTGTAAGGTGTGGTTCCCATAATATTGATCTGACTTTCCTATTCGTATTATCATTTTAAGATCTCGAATTTGGAAATAATCTGAGTATATATTTCTCTTGCAATCTCTTGCATACTTTTCGTTGTGGTATCAAATTCCAAAACGGTTGCATCTCTGAAGAAAGCCCTTACTTCCTCCAAACAGACTTGCATGATCTCTGCATCAATATTTTCATTAATTTTGACCTGAAAATATCCCCTTTCCTGTAATCTCTTTCGTAATATGGTGGGATTACATCGTAAGACGAAAACTAAACTTGCCGTTCGTAAAGCGGGAAATTCCACATAGTGCCCTACAACTAATACAACTTCAAGCTCCGCCAAACTTTTAATGAGATAATCATTTACTGCAATTTTATCAATAATCAATGTGTCTCTGTGATGGTTATACCCGAGAAAAAACTCTTTTTCTTTGACTATTTTGTTTATCTCTAAAATAGGGATGTTGTAAGTGGATTGCAACTGTTTTGCCACAGAAGACTTTCCTGTTCCCGGCGTTCCTGTCAGAATCATCAGAGATTTTAACATCATCTCACCTCGTCATAGTAGCGATCAACTAGGGAGCAAAATACGCATTTTAAGGCTGGATTTAAGATTTCCTATTGCACATTCGGCTTATGAGAAAGCCATCATATATTGCAATTTAGACTCCTCATCTTTTTCGTCCTTAATAGCTCCAATCTTTCACATTACCCATGATTAAATACATCATTTTTCATAGAACACAGGATATCTTATCTAATTATTTAGGATGCTCGAATTGTGAAGGGTCAGGGGAGCCATCTCTCATTTTTTTCATCGCCCAGC
>JBHIFL010000125.1:0-8340 GCA_046761065.1 Candidatus Heimdallarchaeota archaeon | reverse complement strand
TCTAGGATTGTAACTGGCGTATGCCTTTAGGAATAAAAATTTCAAAAGTATCTTAGCTCGATAAAGGAAAGACCAATGGTTTGTAAGGAACTTATGTGGGATCATGGATGTTAATTCAGAGGCGCTTTGAGACGTCTGTCAAGAAGATTGTACACCTACTGAAAAAAAAGGATCCCCGGATTATCGAACGTCGCACAAACCTTCCAAAAATTGAAATCAATCTAGAAAAGGAACTTGACACCTTGAGACCCCACCTCGGGGTTCTGATTGAAAAGGATAAAATTGTTATCCCACGCGTTTCAGAAGACCTCTTGGAGCCCCTTCTGGCAAAAATCGCTTGGGACTGGGTTATCCTCCCTTATATGCAGAAACTTCCAGACCTAGCATACCAGTTTTCATTCTTGATACCAGTTTTCGTTCTTAAGTCTGGAAAATGGCAGGTCCCTTGGGACCAACTCTGGGCGGAGGTCTTTCCCACCCCTATTTATCATGGGAGGTATGAATTCTCTCGCGAATACCTGCTCGGAACCTATGACTACGATGAGGATTTGTTGCTTCTGAATTTTTTAAACTGTGTGAAAAGTCTAATGGAAAAAAGCGAGAGTCAGCGGCTCAAAACAATCCCTCTTGAAATGTTCTTAAAAGAATTCTTCGCCCAGATTTTTTCTTTAAGAGGACTAAATGAAACTGAGAAGAAAATTATTACCGGAGCAATTGACTTCGGGAGTGCAGATGCCCAGATCCTTAAGGCAAAGCTACACCTTCCCCGATCGACTGCGTACAACATCATACAGCGTTGTTTGAGAAAGCTAGATCTGATAGAAAAGTTGTATTTGAAATATTATTGTCTCGAACTAGAACCGATCCTTCTCTTCTTCCTTGGAATTGGGGAGGAAGACGCAATCATCATCGAACAGCACTTTCGGGCCACCCCCTATTGTTCCAATTCAGGACGCTTGATCACTCCGGAATATGAACGGACTAGAAGAGACAATATGACGGTTTTTATTAAATTGTATTTTCCGGGTCGCTTCACATATAAACTCCAAACTCAAGTGAATAGGTTTGTCAAAGACTACGGATTTCATGCCTTCCATTGGTTCAGATATGATAGATTTGAACATGGGTATGACCTCCGGAGATTCGGAATTAACATTCAAAAACATCGATCCTTTGATTATAGAGGTGGAATCGTTGCAAAAAGAGTGATCCTCCTGCCGGGAGATCTTTCAATAATCGGGCATCGACAATCGGTTCGACCAACACCATCTTTGCGTAAGATCGAACAGGACACTGGCATTAAAATAAGCCGTTCGTATTCTGCGGAAAAGCGATTGTTTCCCGAAATTATTGCGGGGAATGATATTTCCATAGAGGTAAAGCACTTCTTGCCTGTTGATGAGTTTCGACTGATAATGAGGAACCCCAACTTCACTGACTTACAGTATTTCAAGGGGTTCCCAGAGCATTATTTTTACTTTGATGTGAACGAACGCGAGCTTCTTGTCCTTCTGATGGTTCCCGAAGAGCAATCCCAGGAGATCAAAGACTATGTGACGGAGCGATCGGACAGGGTGATTCTTTCTGGCTTCAACCGTGGACCATTGTATAGTCACCTCTTCAATCTCGCGGATCTCGAAGAGGAGTATGATTACGAAAAACAGGAATGGCTTGACCCCTTTAGATTCACCGAATGGTGGGAATGGATGCTCTAACAGCCTTTAATCAGGATATTATGCACTTAACCATCAGAAAAGCCGATAACTGCTGGGATTTTGACTTTTAGTCCTCCAAGATCTATTCAGTATGGCTATATCGATATATCCATCTAAATCTACTTTTAAAGAGCCCTTTCATACAACTATGAGTCTTAGAATTGCTCGTTACTTGTAATGATATTCAAACTCCATTGAAGGGTCATATCTGAGACCAGATTATTATAAGGTAAGGAGATACATATAATACTAAGTAAACCCCGTCATCAAGATATTATATAAACCCCACTGGACTCCAGCCATCGTCTTTGCCCATGGGGCTATATAATCACTAACCCGTGACATGGAGATGCATCCCGTGGTGGCACAAGAAGGGATATGGTTAGAGACGATAGGTGGGCAGAGATGGTAGGTCCTCATCAAGGTAACCCTCCGCGATAATCCTGCGGAATTGGGGCTTGACAACGGGGTTGGGCGTTCTTACAGCCCTCAAAGGCTGAGTTAACTGTACAATAGGGGTATCCTTACGGTTGTGAGACGTCGCCCCCACTCTCCTTTTTTTTTCTGAAAAAAATATTCATCGTAATTTAAATTTATGGCTGTTAAGGACTAGAAGAAGCGGATAAGAAAATATTACTTAATATGAAGGGCAAAGATAAGTTGATCACATAGTTACAGGATTTAGGAGGCAGGTGTGGAAATAAAAACGGAAGATCCTTAATTTGCGGGTTCTGTAACGTTATTGTTGAGCCTCTTATCCAGCCTCCTTTTCATTTGAACCTATGTATTAAGGCCGATATTGTAAAATATACTCCCATCTTTGAGGTGGTTGCCCCAACAGTCTCCCGCAGGAGGGGTATCTCGCACACTCTTGTAAGGCTGGAAATACTTGTAATAAAATGCATAGGTGTCCAGAAAGTCTTGGGTTCATTTCGGCGACTTAAACCCTCTCATCAAATGATATTAAGGCTTAAACGTGAAGAAAAATTACTCGATCACATCATTTGACAGATGGTCCTGAAATCGCACATAGCGTTGATGTTGGGCATGAAGAAACACAAGATGAATAGCTGGATGAGAAGAAGCCAAGCCATCAGTAAAAATCGCTCTCCGTTCCGCCGTAATTCGTTTTTGTATGGCTTTCAACACGTTAATCGCCGCTCTGCGTTACGACGCGGCATGATTCGTAATGTTAAGAGAACTCGCCGCCATTCGCTTAACAGAGCGAAAGCATAGTGCTAACGGCCTTACAGCTTGCTGAACGTCTCGTCGAGGTACCAAATGTCGGATATGGGCAGCGATAAGCCGCGTTGAAAATTTTTGGCTTGTTCTCCCAAACAACCGTAACCAATTGGCGAGGGATGTATGCGAAACTCGCAAGTTATAGAGATCATAGAGGAGTTCCACGACTTTACGGAATGAAAAGCTGTAGAGGAGATAACAATTCGTGGTTAAGCTGAGGATGTGCAAGGAATGGCGATACTGAGGGAGATCTCGTTAATCACTGGGGTATAAACTTTGTCACATCGGGTGCACTTTAAATTGTTGGAGCTTACCTTTGTACGTATACTATCCAAGCGATGATACTGTTGGAAGAGCATTGCAGACATCTTATCGTGGAAAAAGGATGCTTGGTTCTTTCCAAACAAGAGGTTTTTTTCGTCGGTAGATCTGAGCAACAAAAACTTCACAGAGCCAAGGGGGAATTGGCAATGGGGGAAATTGCGCGTACCCACCGTGTGTGTCCATGAACGCTTGCCAGGGACACGCCGCAAAGGAATAGACACGTTTGACTGAAGTTTAAAGAGCGATGGGTCGACCAGTGAGATGGATTAAGAAGGAACCAACTGCAGACCTACGGGAAGGGGCAAAGGAAACCCCTAACCCAAGTTTTACTCGAACCGCTAAGAGCCCCCTTTTCCACCGCTACCAGCTGAACCGGGACCGGGAAACCAAGGCCAAACCGGATACACAATAAACCCTCTTCACTGCAAGTTATTTGGCACTTCGGAGGGATTCCACCGGATCCATTCTAGCAGCTCTCCAAGAGGGATATATGCCTGCCAACATTGCAGCAAGAATTGCAAATCCGATAGTAAGTAGAAATAGCTCCGGGGCAAAAGTAGGTTGTATTACTATTCTCTCTGCCCCGGGGGAGAACCCTCCCTCGAATTCGGTACCTCCCCCAAAACGTCCTCCAAAGATCCTAGTAATGCCTACCGCAAAGAGAATACCCAGTCCAGAGCCCAGAACACCTCCAAGCACCCCGGTCAGAAGAGCTTCCGCAAGAAATATTCGCAACACGTCTGTGTTCTGGAACCCTACCGCCTTTAAGATCCCAATTTCCTGGGTGCGTTCCATTACCGAGACAAACATAATATTCGTAACCCCAATACTTGCTACAACGAGGGAAACCGCCGCTATGCCCCCCAAGAATACTGTTAAGACCCCAGTGATACTCTCAACTATTTTGAGGATCTCTTTTGCCGTTACGATGTCTATATCGTCTCCATATTGGTTTTCTAACCGTGAGACCACTGGATCTACATTGCCAGGGGTATTTACAATTACAAACAAGGAGCTGAAATCAGAAAGGCCGAAGAGGGCACGGGCGGCCGCTGGCGAAATAAAGGCTGTTCGGTCTATATCAACAAACAAGGATGGTCCAAATTCTTCTAGGATTCCCTGAACCGCATAGCTTCGCGTGATTTTTTTCATCCCGCCCTCCTCAAATTGGATCCATTCTAAGGACACGACCTGGTTAAGTCGAGCAAATGCCGCCTCTTCCCCTGAAGGGTTCGCAAGATATTGTCCTAAGACCACACTATTAGGGTCGTAGGCCGAAAAGAAATACCCTTCCTTCAGGTTGAAGCCGCCAACTGCTTCGCGGAAGCTAAAGATGTCCACACCTAGTACTGTAATAGCCTTTTCCTTGTTCCCAGACTTGAGGGTTGCCCCTCTTAAGAAAAGGGGAACCACTTTCTTGACACCGGGATAGCTTTCAATCCGGCGTTGATCCATAGCTGTCAGCCGTTGTGAGGGATCCGCAGGAAACACCATAATAGTTGTCGCTCGAAACTTGTCTAATTCCCCCACAATCGAGTTATTTAAGCCTTCGGAGGAAGCTATCAATCCAAGGATCACGGAGGAGCCGATTGCCACGCCTAAAATCGTCAAAACTGATCTTGTTCTTCTTTGCCTTAATGCACTAAAGGCAACACGAAGGACATCCTGGAACTGCATCGGTAGGGGCCTCTTTATGCTTAGGTTTTTTCAAGTTTTACTTTGTCATTCTTTACATTTTTTTCTTTGTTAATTTCCATTAAGCACAATGGACTTGTTATTAGCCTCCAAACAATAATCCAAAATATATTCTCATTAAGACCTCAAAGGACCCTGAGACTAGTTAGGAGACAAGTGGAGATCGGTTACGACATGGAAAAAACGAGGCCTTATCTCTTTCACCAATCGAGTGTGATATTGCCCCACATCAAATTCCCAGGGGGTGGCCAAAAGGTTCTCTTTGACTCTCTGAATAGCGGAAGCCACTTGCCGGGGAGGCACCAGTTCGTGAATGTGAAGCCACCCCCCACAATCTGCCTTTAATCCCCTGATACCTCGAGTAATTTGGAGATCATCCCAACCCCAACAGCCCAAGAGGACATGATCGGCCCAATCCTTCGGGGTGAGGGCCCGGTTGTCTCCAAAAAGAGGTTGATACCGGGTTTCGATCTTGTTCCGCTTGATATTTCGGGTAAGAAATTCGAAAGCTACAGGATTCAGCTCAATCCCTATGACTTGGGCCTTTTTATGAACTGCCAGGGGAATCGACAGATTCCCCACACATGCAAACATGTCAATCACCGCTGCCCCTTCGTTTATAATCTCAATCATTCGCTTTCGTTCAAAGTGATTCCCACTAGAAAACGTGATTTGGGCTGCATCCAACTCAAATGAACACCCATGTTCCTTATGGATCGTCTCCGTCCGGTTCTCCCCTGCAATGACTTCGAGTTGAGGTGTCCGAAATGTCCCAAATGTGGGTCCCACCTTCCTAGCAATCGTTTGGACATTTTTTAAAATAGACAAGCAGGCTTCCCCAATTAGAGTTCGATAGGGGGTCAAGGCTTCATGTAAGGTAAGGATTGCTATGTGGCCAAGCCGTTTCCACCCACGAGGAAGCAGCTGAAGATAGTTATCAGGGATTTTCCTCTGTAAGATCGAACTCATTTGAGAATAAAAAGTGGTCATGAACTGAAAATAGAAAACTCTAACAGAAAAACCTATTGATCAGACCTGAAAGCCTGCTAAGGCCGAAATTTATTAACTTAAGCTAAAGAATAGGCTTGAGCTGGGAGATGCTAGAGGGCAGACGCCGCTTCCAAGCGCTTTTTGATTTTCTTCAACCGAACAAATTCTTCCCGCTCACGCTCTGCTAACATTAAATTGATCCATGCAATAAACGCTTGCAACCGTGGGATTAGAATATAGTTCAGGGCATTGACTCGCCGTTTGGTATCCGATATCTCTTGGGCAAGGCGGGATAAGGTGGCTTGGAGCTCAGCCAAGTGGAGCACGTGTCGAAGCACGTCCTGAAATGCTTTAATACATTCATCTAATTTTGCAGAGGTATCGGAAAAGCCATAGAAAAGTGAGGACGCTTTTTCAGGAGGCGTTTCAAGCTGTAAGAGAGGGACCCGGACTCCCATGATATTTTTCGTCTCTGTTCGAATTTTCAGACTGTAAGGGACACCTAAAGCAACTTCTCGGAGCTTCACTGGTCCCATTAGCATTTTGGCTTCAATAAGGGCGGAAAAGGCCTTCTTAAATTCCACAAAGACCTCTTCCCGTGCCTTTTTCACATCTTCTAGGAGCCCAAAAAACTCCATGACTAGAGCATCCATCTTTTCTCTCAAAAGATCATGGCCTTTCTGAGCAAGGTTCAAACGTGTTTTGAATCCGAGCAGAGCCATTCTCGTTGCATTAACACCCTCTATAGAGGACATTGTTCAACCTCTCCAATTACACTGAGGAACACCTTTGGCATTCATGAAAGCACTTATTATATTTACTTTGTTCCACCTTACTTGGTACCCCACAGCGGGGGTAGCCAAGCCAGGTCAACAGTCATAGGCGCATCCGTCGGGTAGTGCCTGTTGATGATGACTAAGGAACATATAACTTTGGAGGAAGTCCAACCAAGGGCTGGATTCGGTCATAGGCGTCGGACAACACACGGAACGGTGTCCGGACTTAAGATCTGGGGACTCGGGCGGGGTAGCCCCACCCGAACACCTAGGGAAGACATCCGATGGCGTAGGCCTTCGCGGGTTCGAGTAGACAGGAACTTCGTTCCCGTCTAGAAAATCCCGCCCCCCGCACCATTTCTTCCAGGGCATGTATCTTCGGATTTAAGGTAAATACCCCCATGACACACAAGACCCTAGACAAACTACATCCCAATGCCTCCTGTAACTTAGCCACCGTAACTCAGCTTGGTTAGAGTGTCTGCTTGGACGAACCGTGCCTGCCACGGGGCGGAGAACTAAGCAGGAAGCGTATCTCGATGGAAAACTCCGTCAGATGCTCCGACTCGCGGGTTCGAAGCCCGCCGGTGGCTCCACATCTTTTTAATCCATTTGTGCCAGAAAATCGCTTTCATGACATAAAAGGCTCGAAGAAATCTTTTGACCGCGGCAGGGATGTAAAAAACCAATATCTTGAGAAATCCTTTGCTGCTTTAAAATTTAACTAAAATACATAAGGAACCGTGGTTGATACCATACTGTAAGAAAAATATTATTAAGGATCCCTCGAATAAAGTATTCTGAATGGTAGTTTAATCTGAATACATCACCTGAATTGTAAAAGCCATAACTCAACCAATTAGGGAATTAATTCCGATTTGAGGATTATATTATTGCGATAATAGTACAAAAGCGAACTAAAACAAACCGATACCACCCCTTTAAGAAAGAATTAAATTAAATATCATCATCTTATATCGATAAGAAGAGAAGGTAATGATAACTAAGAAGGGCTGAAAATGCCGGTAAAAAAAATCGCAGTAGGGTTCTTTGAAAATCTTTTCAAGCCTATTACGGAGTTCTTTAAATCTCAAGGGATAATGTGGATAGATTGGATTCTCTTAACATGGGTTTTTGGAACTGTTGGTCTTTTTCTAATATTCAAGCTCATTCAATTTATCTTGGAGAGAGGGATGATTAAATTCAAACTTACCGCTCCAATTCTGGAAAAAAGAGGCATCCATATTTCAGGAGAGAAGTTAGCTGGCCTGAAAGCCTTGCTTATTTCCACAGAAGCCGCTCTGCATACTCTCGAAACGTTGCAAAAAAGAAACGAAATTGGAGCAGAAACATTTACCCAACTCTCTAAGGGCTATAAAGAGCAATTAACTAAGATTGAGGAGAAGTTCACAGAGGAATTGGACGTCGCAGAACGTGATAGATTGAGACAGCTCTATGATGCATCCCTTAGACCTACTGAACCATCCGTTCCTGCTCCCACTCCTATCCCTAAACCTATTACTGAACCCACCCCTGAACCCACAGCCCCTCCCGCTCCTCCCAGTGCCCCTCCTGCCCCTCCCAGTGCTCCCCTTACG
>JBHIFL010000124.1:0-8401 GCA_046761065.1 Candidatus Heimdallarchaeota archaeon | reverse complement strand
TGCAGATCGCGGAATTGAAGTTATAACTAGATAATCGACTTTGGACGGCTCCCCGCCCGGAGAGCATTCGTGCTCTCACATTTTAATTTTAAGTCCCTAAATCTTCAGTCTTAAGAGGTGTGGCGGCATCAGTGAACAGGGAAAAGGTAGTCCTCGCGCTGGCGTGGTTTAAAATCCAAATGACCCTGCCAAGCTCCAAATTGAGACTGATTCTGGGGCTTCTTGCCAAAGGAGTGAGCAGATGTGATTCGATTTATTTGCAGGGATCCTGAGAGCTGCCCACAAGCATATAAAATCCCCGAAAAAAGAAGAGATCTCAAGGAGGAAACCTGGTGATTAATAGATTTTCCTTCTCGTTTCTATTTTCAACACAATAATCCTTCGAGCATGTCGTTCCAGCTCATAAGGAATTCAATATCTGCCTAGTCGGATGCGGTAGAGGTTAGTTTCCCCTCGGACCTTTTTAGAAGGATAACTGAAGGGATTTTCTTGTAATTACGTATTAATCCTTCTTAACTTCTCTCTATACTCTCGATCCAACCTTGCGATAAATGTTGCGACTTGCATTGTAAAAATGAGGTCAAATCCACCAGTCATTCGGGGAACACCTCATGAAACGAGGCAAATTCACCTTGAAAGCATTGCTTGCGCTCGCTTTGTCCACAGAGCCCTAGCTAATCGAAAAAGAGAGAACTCAAGAAGGAGAATTGAAAGTTATCAATTGCATGAAGTTCACTTGCCTGGAATCCGGAGATCGCAAAGAGAACTGAAGCAGGATCTACCTAGGATATTGATCCAAGGTCTAGCACGGCTGTAAGGCTTTCACCCGTAGAGCTAATTAGAGCAAAACACAAAGATGAAATAGAGCCATTGAAAACTCGAGATGAGAGACAAGCATTCATAAAGCAAAAAAACTGGAGAGAAAAAAGTGAATAGGATAGACTGGGATGAATTCTGGAATCAATTTGAAGAAGCCAACTACGAGGAGAAGGTTTCAATTTTTCATGAATATCTTAGTGGTTCCGCTGAAATTGTGTCAGATGTGATCTTTGATATGATCTCGGAGCTGTTAACCGAAACTAGGAAAAGAGAGGACTATGAGACCTTCGCCGACTTGGTTGAGTGCGTACGAACCATGCATCCTGAAGTATACAGGGATGATGCCCCTTTCTACAACATGTACTTGGTCGAAAACATGGTCCGGCAAAGGGAGTTCAAAACCTCCCTGCTATCTTGAAGCCATTCGCTCAGAACCCCACGAACATTGACGAATTCATCAGTATAATTGAATTGCTAATGTACCACTCTCATACGGGACCGCTCCTCGATTTAATGCAGGAAGCCTATCCGAAGATCATGCGATCTCTGGAGATTATTCCCTCGGGGAAGGACGAGTTCGCCTATCTCTTAGGTATGCTCATAATATTCGACCGGCTGGAAAGGGGTGCAGATCGTAATGAGCTTCAAAGTGAGGTTTCCAAATACTGGAATGTGGACAAAGTTTACCGTGAAGATCTGGTGGTGAGGCTGCAGGGCGAGGTTTCAGAAAGCTGGCGGCGGGAAGAGTTCCTCAAAGGCTCTTTGAAGAAGCGGAAGATGGAAAAGAGGATCATTAGCCTCTTAATAGACTATATGCGGTGGCTTACCACTGATAGGGGCATGAGTTTCAGTAGAGCATTGCTAGCGAGGGATTCCTTGGCAGAATATTTCTTAGGACATCAGCATTATCCGAGCGTTAAAAAGGGGAGGCAATTACTCCTACCACTGCTGGTGCCCCTCCGCAAACACCACCGGAGCTACAAGGGTATTCAACCGTATCATGTCGCAAGCTTGGTGGAAACACTACCTCTGTACTACGAGTTCCTCCTCTGCAATGGTCTGATAGGTGAGATGGAATTGAAAAGGGAGTTAAAAACCATGAAATCGTTAAAAAAGAGTGCCATGAAGTATTTTCGAGGAATTAATAGTGAAAAAGAGATCCTCTGCTCCATAGAAGCGGCTTGGAGGGAATGTTAAGGCGTATGATAGTGTATTACCTACTTTATCTTTGTCACACTTTTGATGGAAACACTGGCAAGTAGAACTTCGTCAGAAGCAGAGAAGGAATTTCAGCTGCCTGTTTCTTCGCTTCTAAATCAGCAGAGTAGGAATAAATATTCATATGGTAAGAATATTTATATATACTCGAAGATCTTTTTGACCCCCTGCGAGAGCAACAACGTACCACGAGTCGTCTGTATCCTTGGTCAGTTTCAATATTGGTCCAATTCAGACGAATCCGATTGTTCAAATTGCGAACAGCATAATAAAGGACGGGGACTCCTTGAAAGCAAGTCCTGTGAGAACAATGAATTAAAGGTTCTCCATGTTATGTCACTTGGTAATGAACATCACTCCATTTTTCCCCTCGAAGTGTGGATCACTAGTAATGATTTTGGCCCCAAACCGCTTTGCTGTGGCATAAATCACCGAATCCGCCAATGGCATCCCGAACTCAAGGCTAATATCCGCCACAGAGAGCGAGAGATTCTCATCTAACGGAATGATTTTTGTATTTTTGAGTTGTGCGTAAGCCTCAAGCGCTTTATCCTCTCCAGCTTCGCGTTTGATCACTTTGTACACTTCGTAGATTACAATGGTTGGGGCAAAGGTATTTGCCGGGGAGACCGCTTCCACATAATTCGCAAATTTGTCCGCCAAGGGTCCATCGGTGAAGTATTCAATCCAGCCAAAGGAGTCAATGAGAATCATTAAGTTACACCCGATCGGTTTCTTCCCTTAATGGCTCAATTGCAATCCCTTTTACAAATCCTCTCCGTGTTTGAACGGATTCTTGAGGGATAAGGTGAATGATCCCATCTTTTTCAACAACCACTAATTTTTGACCAGGAGTAAGCTTCATCTTCTTTCGGATCTCTTGAGGAATGACAATTTGATATTTACTTGACACTTTCACTATTGACATCGATCATCCCTTTGTAAAACACATGAGTTATCGATAATAAAGATTCATAATATGACCCTGTTAAAATCTATTCATTGCTTTTACTTTATCAGGTGTGTTAAACACAGAGAGGAACATCAGGAAAAATAGAAATGGAAATCGTGAGGTCTCCGGGGAAATAGTTCATCCCAGAATTCCTAGGAATTCCCGCATTGCGGGATGCATCTCTGCCTTTTATTCCTTTATTGCTAAGTCAGAAAAGTCTGAATCGAATTTCATTTCTAATATTATATGGTAAGTTCAATCTTAACCATCTCCCCTCCCCTATTTTATTGAAACTTTCGAGCCTCCTAGCTGAGACCTTTCTTTTGCGATGGTAGGTAAAATGACTAAATTTTTCTTCTTGATAGCGAGAGCTGCGTTCCCTAGAAGAGGATTCCCGAATGAACCTAAAAATTCTTTGCCGTTCTATGCGTATTCGGAATACGAAAGGAATAGACGACTCTTTTCTCTGTAATCCGGATACGTTTCGGGATGTTTCCCCAATTTACGGTGCCATTCTGGCTTTGTTATGAGGGGAATCGACCATCTATCCGTATTCT
The DNA here is from genome assembly GCA_046761065.1 of Candidatus Heimdallarchaeota archaeon. Classification (GTDB taxonomy): domain Archaea; phylum Asgardarchaeota; class Wukongarchaeia; order Wukongarchaeales; family JBHIFL01; genus JBHIFL01. The sequence goes on along the minus strand of JBHIFL010000124.1, from coordinate 4,855 downwards.
AGCCTATTTTCTGTCGGATAAAGCTCAGAAAGTGTTCTCCCAAACATGCCTTACTGCTTTCTTGTGACTCGAAGTTCTTGTCTTTTTCCTTTCACTCATGGACTCTGAGTCCCATCCACTCACTAATTAATCTTTCACATTGAATTAATCATCAACGTAGCTTTCAGTACTCAATACTGGAGAAAAATAATCGAAAAATATGAAAATGACAGACCCTTCCCAAGTTGTGTGGTCTTTCGAAAAATCGCTGATCGCCGTTCCTTCCATATCATTTGTGCCTTCACATCTCATGTTTGCGGACAGAAGGAACATTATAACAACTAATGATCTATTGAAGTCCATAGATTCTTTCAAAACTTAAAAATCCTAATAGCTATATAGAAAATCATACCGAAGTAGGCTTTACCATTGCTTTTTACACCGACTTAAGAAGCGTCCTGTCCAAAAAGGATTCTCGACCTTCTTCAGTCATGATTGGGCACCATTCATAAAAAAAGGCAAAAGTTTATAGTGTAAACTCAAAAAACTCTACGAAGCCTGATGAAGCAAAAATAATGCCACAAGTCGTTTGCAGACTCTATCTGTTCCGGTATTGGGCCGATCAAGACGAATCCTATTGTCCAAATTGTGAATAGCATCATAAAGGACGGGGACTCCTTGAAAACAAGTCCTGTGAGAACAAAGAATTCAAAGTTCTCCGTGTTATGTCACTTGGTCATGAGCATCTCCCCATTTTTCCCTTCGAAGTGCGGATCACTCGTGATGATTTTGGCCCCAAACCGCTTTGCTGTGGTGTAAATCACAGAATCCGCCAATGTCATCCCAAACTTAAGGCTAACATCCACCGCAGAGTGCGAAAGGTTCTCATCTAAAGATATTATTTTTGTATGTTTGAGTTGTGCATAAGCCTTAAGCGCTTTGCCCTCTCCAAGAATGATTAGAACTCCATACAAAGGCTAATACATCATATTCTACAAATCTGCATTTAATATGTGGTTAATTCACTTTGATAATTAAAGAAGATATCCTCTACAGGCTCAGATAAGGAATCCGACGTTACCTCGACAAGGATGAAGGGACTTGTTCAGTCAATGCCGCCATTCCGACCCAACGAACCTTTTAACCATCGACGACTGAGAAATGGGCTGGTGCGGCACCTGCAGGTGTCATGATCCCTCCATCATAGGGGGATTCTTCCCACGGAGTCTGGTAAACTCAGAGCTCCAGTGTTCCCTGAAACCTTCACCTTCCGGCAGGGAGGGTAGTTCACCATTCTTTCACTCGTTCAGGGAGGAATCTAGTTTCTAGTCCAGATTGCAGCATGGGTCTCACCGAAGGCGGTTACGATATCTCCCACCACCTGTCCCCGCTCGTTGATGTCCACACCATAGCTGTACAGGTCACTCGGTGTACCGATATCGCGCATCCCGTCCCGTTCCGTCCAGATGAAGGCATGAATCGTTCCGAAGGCGATCTTGCTATAACCCACCACCTGTCCCTGCTCGTTAATGCCCCTGGCGTGGCTAAAGGGGCCACCAAACGTCCCAAGATCGCGCATCCCGTCCCGTTCTGTCCAGAGAAACGCATGAGTCTCGCCTGAAGCGAGCTCACCATCACCCACCACCTGTCCGCGGTCGTTGATATCATAAGCGATACTGTTGGGGCCACCAAGTGTGCCAAGGTCACGCATCCCGTCCCGTTCTGTCCAGAGAAACGCATGAGTCTCGCCTGAAGCGAGCTCACTGTAACCCACCACCTGTCCGCGGTCGTTGATACCATAAGCGATACTGTTGGGGCCACCAAGTGTGCCAAGGTCGATCATGCCATCCTGTTTTGTCCAGCGAAACGCGTGAGCTGTGATCGAGGCGGTGGTAGCCCAACCTACCACCTGCCCGCGGTTGTTGATGGCCATAGCGCCACTACTATGGCCGCCAAGCAGCGTGCCAAGGTCGATCATGCCATCCTGTTTCGTCCAGAGGAAAGCGCGGAAGCCAAATGCGGTGGTTCCTACGCCTACCACCTGTCCCCGCTCGTTGATGCCGCTAGCCCAACTGTAGGGGCCACCAAACGTGTGAATGTCGCGCATCCCGTCCCGTTCTGTCCAGAGAAACGCGTGGCTCCCGTCCGAAGCGCGCGAACTCGTGCCTACCACCTGGCCGCGGTTGTTAATGCCCCCAACTCTGCTGTAGGTGCCACCAAGTGTGCCGAGGTTGGTTAAGGTATAACTTGTTTTGCTAGGTTCCGCCTCGGTCACGGTCAGTAAGACCTTTGTGGGAGCGTAAACATGTCCAATTCCAAAAACAACTATTGCTAGGAATAATACTTTTAATACTCTTCTAATTTTCATCTCAATCACCTTGGAAATTAAGTTTTCATATATGATAAGAATGATAATTATTTGAATTTTTTGTATACGCTCGTAGATCTCTGTTGCGAACCTCATATTAATGTATAAGGGGCTACGAGAACTTTGTTAGTTAATTCGTGATTTATTCAACAAACATCTCTTCTTGGTTGGGCAAGCCTCGTCTTTCCTTTTTTCCGGTTGTATCAGATGGAAAACAAATCAATCAGAAATCAACCCAATGAACTGACTACATCTTGAGCGAGAGTGAGCCATGAATAGAAAAAAATAGAATGTGTCTAGTTCCATTGAGCTTATCCAAGATATCCTAGGAATTCACGCATGGCAGGGTGCATCTCGACCGCTTGTTCTTTTAGCAGAATAGGTACATTTTTTGATTGATTTGAACGCATTCGAAGTGTTTGACAATCACAGCCGTCACAGCCATTCAATTTTTGAACGAAATAAAACCCAAAAGAGTCTTTTGTCGGTTAATAAATAGATGTGGTCTCCTACTTCCTTTTGGTTAATGAAATATGATTCAAGCGCTTATAGGTGGTCAAGACATTCAGTTACCCAAATCACCCATTTTCTCAAAGAATTTCGAAAAAGGATAAACGAATTCTTATCCTTGAAGATTATTGAATGCTCCAGTATTTTTCTTCGAGTTTTACTACTTTTCCAACAATTTTAGCTAGGTCAATAGTCTGCAAGAACTGTTCAAGAATCTTCCCTGCATGAGCATCCGTTTTGGGATGAATCATGACTATAATGATGCCAAGGTGATCCTTACGTGGCGGATATAAAAAGTCTCTATCATGTGTTATGAGAATGAACCCTTCGGAGATAGCAAAATCCAACAGATCGCGATTCTTCGTTCCCGAAAAGCCTACGGTTCTTACAGACTCTACCGTGAATCCTTGCCCTCTTAGCCGCCCTAGGGTCTGATGAGACACATCTTCATCCAGAAGAAACTTAAGGACCGACAAAAGAGGAGATCTCCTCTCCTTCAATTATCCGTCTTGCAAAGGCAATGCAAGCTTTAACATCCTCTTCCTCAAGATCCGGATATTCTTTCCGAATCTCTTGGATCGTTAAACCGTGCTCCAGCATTTCAAGGATGATGTAAACAGGGATTCGGGTACCACGGATGCAGGGTTTGCCATGTTGGATCTCAGGATCGATGGAAATTCGATTTTCAAGGCCCATTTTCTTTGTCTCTACTAACCTTTCTGTTCCATTTTGAAATATCTATCCTTCCTTTTTATCAGTTCTTTTGAACATATCCGAACCCTGTTGTAAGGAGTCTTAGGTACTGGAATGGTGCGATTCCCTCCCCCTTATCCATGTAACCTTACCCCTAGGCGAATAATTAATGCATATTAGCACGAAATTAAATGTGAAATATCCATTTCTTCAAATTCATTGATTCTTTATAATTATTAGGCGGAATAAGACTCTGATCGGGTGGTTCACTACCTGAACCAAGAAAATAAAACCCCCTCTTCAAGCGATATTGATACGTTTCAAAATTGCTAGTAACTCTCGCATTGCTGGATGCATTTCGCCCGCTTGTTCCTTCGCAAGAATTCTTGAAGAAATATTTTAATTGCTGTTCAATTAAAGAAGTTTGGTTATTAGGTTTCAGCTAAATTCATCTTCACTTTCGTCCAGAATATTTTTTATTTGATTTTCAAGCTTTGGAATATCACTCTTTAGGGTCTCCCAGATGATTTGTATGCTGACTCCAAAGTAAGCATGGATGAGCTTGTTTCTCATACCTGCTATTGCTCTCCAGTTTACTTCCGAACACTCCTCCTTAAGATCAACAGGAATGTTTTTTGCTGCTTCGCCTATAATCTCCAAATTCCTCAAAACCGCATCCTTTGTCTTTTCATCACGTATAAACTCATTATAACTCATTTCTCGGGTGTATGCCTTAATTTTGTGGATGGCTTCAACTATATCCATAAAAAAAAGCCGAACACTTCTCTTTTTAGGCATAAACAGTCTCCTTCATTATGTGAGGTTTTATCAGTGGTTTTAAAGCATCTGGAGTTACCAGATCGACTCTTGCTCCAAGTCTCTTACTCAAGTAATCCTCAAGCTCTATAAATGCAAAGAACCCCAATGGTTTTTCAAATTCCACTAGCAAGTCTATATCACTCTTCTCCGTCTGTTCACCCCTCACCCGTGAGCCAAATATACCAATTCTTTTCACCTTGAACGTTTTCTGGAGGTATGGGAGTTCTTTCTTCAGAAGTCTTAGGATTTGCTCACTAGATTGCATTGTTCTTATCACCTTTTGGCTTTTAAGTAGGCAATAAAGTATTTCATACTTGGCTTACTCTTTCCACAATTCACTGTTTTAGGAATCTTTCATCATTTATAAATCTCCTTTCAGACTGAAAAAAGACTTTTGGATTTTGCTTCCTTAAGTCATAGCGCGAACTATGTTATATATGACGCATTAATTAATTGCGCATAACTTCCGAATAACCTCACTCCCGC
>JBHIFL010000123.1:0-8579 GCA_046761065.1 Candidatus Heimdallarchaeota archaeon | reverse complement strand
GGAGTTATATCCATGATGTTAGCACCTTCAATTTCAAACCCACTCCTTATCTTTGGCCCAGCCATCATTATGATACCATCAATATCGTGATCCCCGGACCACATCAAAGTTGCAATATTCGCTTCTACATCTTCACCATACCTTATGTATATCTGTTCACTTTTGGGCATCAGCTGAGTTGCTAAACAACCCTTAGCAGGGGACAATATGATTTCTGGTGCTTGTCCAGTATAAGGGCCGTGATATACTTCCTCTCTTCTGTATATATCTCGTATAAATCTCCTAATTTTTATATCACTCAGCGATTGAACGACCTCATTCAAAATTTTATCGCGTTGATCATCACTTATTATTTCGCGATTCAAACGAACATAGTTATATCCCACTTGAAAGGCCTTGGTTTGAGTGGGGTCTAAGTCGAAGAGGTCGTAGAAACTTTTGGAAGGGGGGAGCCCAAAGGCCAACCTTCTTTTCAAAGGGATCAGCGTATCTTTCAAATGTCTCCATAGACCCCGCCTTGACAGCCACTCAACGACGGATTCGCTGGATAATGAAAGACCAATGGCCTTCTCTTTTAAGTAGAGCATTTTTTTCCTTTTCAAAAAGATATTGGTGAGGAAGAACTTATTCAACGCCTTGAATCCATGATCGGAATAGATGATGATGGTTGTGTCTTTACCAATCTTTCTTAGCAAAGAAGAGATAAACCTATCTATTTCGAGGTAGCAATTCAAGATTAAGGGATAAAGCCTCTCGCTCTTCACTTCGATAAATTTTATGTGAGACGTATCTAAATACCTCCAGTAAAAATGATGTAATCTATCCAAGGCCACAAAAACCATGAAGAAAAAGTCCCAATCGAAACTCTCAATCAAATAATTAGCAGCCTCAACCCTACATTTTATCAACTCACGTAGCTTGATAAGCATCTCTTTTTCACCGGATTTGTATAGACTTGCCATCTCTGCCATCGTGTCCGTGACGTCGATCTTATAACCTAGGTCTATCAACTCGTCCTTCAAATCCCTTGGATAAGTGAAATTCGATTTGAGGCCGGGGGTGAGCATCCCAGACACCATGACGCCGTGAACCCTTTCGGGAGGATAGGTTACGGGCACATTCATAACGATTATTTTTTTCCCCATTTCACTGAGAATATTCCAGATAGCCTTGCATTTCCTAGTTTGTGAATCTGCGAAAAACAATCTTTTTTTAATTAGATCAACCGAGTTAATAAAATCAAGAATTCCATGTTTCCCGGGGTTAACCCCTGTTACCGAAGAGACCCACGCGGGACATGTGCTCGGAGGCATCGTAGATTTTAGCTTACCATAAACCCCTTCACGGATTATCCAGCTAAAAGATTTTAATAAACCCCTGTTAGCTAAATTAAGAAGGATATCTAATGTGGCTCCATCCAGGCCGACCACAAATACTTTATTTTTCATATTTTCAATTTCCACAGTTAACAATGAGATAAATTTTTAATGGACCTCAAATATATCAAGGTTTTTAATTTACATTTAAGTGGATGAGATGAAGATTCTTTATCTCACATATTATTGGTTCCCACATGCGAGTGGAGGGACATGGAGCACTTATGAGATAGCGTCTAACTTAGCTCAAAAACATAAAGTTTATCTGTTGGCGCCTAATGTGAAATACAACCCACCTCTCGTCTTTGATTATCCTGAGAAAAAACTAAATCTCAGTTTTGTAAGAGTGCCATCTTTTCCATTACCTTCGAAAATCGCCTTAATTTTATCAGGGGTTCTTCTCTTCCTAGAAGGGTTGAAACATAAAAACGTTGATGTGATATTGTCTCAGTATCATCCACATCACCTCGTATCCTTTGCCGCCATCATTCTTTCAAAATTTTTAAAGAAGAAGGTAGCTGTGAGGGCCGACGACATCTATAGGGACATATTTGGAATAATGGAGAGAAAAAACCCCATCATAAGGGCGGTTTTACTCATCCAAGAGAAAGTCACGATCAGATTTTCGGACTTATTTTTCATTGTTTGTGACGATCTAGTGAAAGACCTTCAGGATAGACACAGGTCTATGAGCGAAAAAATCGGGAAAAGCCCGAATGGAATAAACACCTCAATTCTTGATGAAGCAAAAAAGATGGTTTCAGAGATAAATGAGATTTTTGAACAATACAAAAATCGGATCATCATCGTCTATATCGGGTTGATAAATCCGGAGTATGGATTGGACAAATTAGTTAAAGCCATAAAGATTTTAATCGATCAATTCCCCAACATACTACTCTTAATGCTAGGCGACGGCAAAGAATTCGGTAAAATATCCGAACTTGTAAAAGAAATGCAACTTGAAGAATATGTAAAGATGTTGGGTTTTGTGACGAGAAAGAAAGCTATGTTGTACCTAGCGGGGGCTAACATAGGAATAGGCCCCCTGCTGCCAACCCGCGCCCTGCCATTAAAAGTACTTGAATACTTTTACTTCAAAAAACCCGTTTTAGTAGGCGAAGGATCTTTATCCAGCGAGCTGGGTATAGACGGCTATAACTGTTTGATAGCTGAACCTAAAATGGAGAATTTAGCCGAGGCTACCAGAGAACTCATCACTAATAAAGATTTGAGAAAAAAATTGGGCGAGAATGCCTACAACACAGTGCTGGATTATCGTTGGGAAAGTGTAGCTAAGTCGCTAGAGAAACATCTTTCATCCTTAATCAAAAGATAAACATCTAAATTATTCATATAATCACCGCCCAAATTACTCCTATCAAGATCCAGAAGTGGCGCCAGTGTAATGTATCAATAACGAAACTATTAATCAATATACCAATCATCGTGCTCAGAAGGGAGATTGGGGAAACTCCTAATACCCTTTCATTTGAGGAGACCCTAGGTAACAGATATTTTATTAATAGGGTAAGGGCTATTAAGAAACCCGCGAATCCCATCCACCCATTTTCAACCATAACTCGAAGATATAGGCTATGAGATGCAAATATGAATGTAGGTTCATATTGACCGGGCCCTATACCGAAAGGCTTTGAAACACTAGTCCATAAGCCAGCCCACCATGTTGGAGAACGAACCTCGATATCGTATGGCTTAATTCCCAATCTACTTATAAAGAAATACCATTGATCGAATAGCGTTAAGAAGGCTCCGACAACAAGGACACAAAGTGAAATGGAGACGAAGAACACGCCAATTTTTCGTCTACTTTTCGTTTTAAGAAGGAGGATGAGAAACATCATTAGAACAACAGCTAAATTGAGATAGGCTCCTCTAGAATAGGAAAAGGTTACCCCAACCATCAAAAAAGCAATGAGAAATGTTTTTATCCAAAATTTTAATTCTTTTAATCCTGTTTCAACTGCTTCACCCATTAAGAAGGCTATTGAGGGGATCAGAAAAGGACCAAATACGTTGGGATCTTTAAAGAATCCCTGCATTCTAACTCCATAGTACATGAAATACCCCTTAAAAGGCTCTTTTAAAATTAAACCACTTAACCCTAATATCAGGGCGCCGATCGAACCCAATATGTACCCACTTATAACTACACTCATTTCTTTCGAAGATGTTATATATATTTTCATTAGAAGAGAAGTTGTTAAGAGATAAATCGTAATTAGTAAAAACCTTAAACCCAAAATTATATCCAGAGCATTAACCAGGGAAAATATAGAAAATAAAGTAAAAAGCATCAAAAAAAGGCTGAGTGAGCGAGGATGGCGAATCCTAGTTAAATGTAGCCTTCCACGAATCATCATAAACAAAAACAATATGGGGATTAAAAGGTCATAGGTAGCTGGTTCAATTTTTACTAAACCTATGACAGACATGGTAACGAAAACTATGTAATCAAGTCTTCGATCTTTTGGGAAAGGGATAGAAAATGCTAACAATACGATTGCGAAGAAGCCAGAAAGGACCACCTCCTCATCCATGCTGGAAAGGCCCTGAAAAAGGGTTAAGAGATCTTTTAATGCCGTGGGGAAATCTAACAAAATCTTAACCTCGTAACGAATAGATACTCCAATTAATTTTTTATTATTTGCTTCTTAGATTATCATTGCATTGAGATAAAAATGCTATTTAGATCGTGGATAAGTGTGTTGAATGTTTCATCTATTAACTTTGACAATGATGGTTGCGAGGAGATCTCTTATAATCGGCAATCTGGCTATAGCATCGGCTATTATTTTATTCATCGGGATGGCGAAGTTTAAATAATGGGTTTCGTTGAATTTCCTAGTAATTTTAGGTATTCTTTCAAGTGGCCTCCTCAAAACTAGGGACTTCAAATAGTAGTATGGAGTTTTATCGTTTGCGTACATGACGGCAGTCTGGTTTGCGACCCGGTGCATCTCATCAACCACTACTTCAGGCATCATGACGTGTTCTATTACCTGATTACAGAAGGAGAAATCAAAACCTTTATTTTTGAAGGGTAAAAAGTGTGCGTCACACCTAATGAAGCCCCCCCTCAAAGATCCTTTGTCAAAATTGATCTTAGCGATGGAAACACGCCTCCCATCAATATCGATGCCCACGGTATCCCTTCCTCGAGCACAAAACTCTAATAATAGGTCTCCATAGCCACAACCCACGTCTAAGATAGTAGAACAATTTTGTGCGATGCTAATCAACTTTCCGGCTCTTTCAAAATGTCTTCGCCTTTTCCACCTGTGCATTATGCTTCTCATTAGGTTGTCAATCCACTTTAATTTTCTTGATCACAATAAAGTTTTTGTATAGTTTAAACACGATAAATTTAGTGAGATTGATGTAAAGAAAGTCGTTTATCAGCTACTCCCCTCTTTTTTCGATATGATTGTGATAGTATCAGCCATCTTCTTAATCAGCGGCGTTGCATCTAATAGATTATCAATCATTGAAATTTGGTCTAGGGGTTTTGGCAACATTGATAACTCAGAGAATAATATAAAATGGAAATCAATCGTAACAGGATAGAAACCTATGTGATGAAGCATCCTTTTTATGGCTTTAGGGTGAAAACCGGATTCACCTAGGACGTCAGTTTTTGTATGATCTAACGATCTGAATAATCTAAAAGCGTATATTGTATCGGGATCTCGAGAAGAAAATTTAGTCAACAACTTAATTCTGATGAGTAGTCTCTTCAATAGTTTAAAAATTGCCTTTCTCGCCATCGCATTTGGTTCATGGTCCATAAAAATCACTCCATGGGCAAGTAGAACCCTATACGCCTCTTTTAGTGCCACGTAGACTGAAGGCAGATGGTGTAGAACCGAACTAATACTGACCAAGTCGAAAACGTTACTGCGGAAAGGCAGATTTTCACAATCGGCAACGATAAAGTCAGATTTTTTCCTCATCATACCTCTTATTTTACCTTTGAGAACATTAATCATCTCTCTCGAAATGTCTAAACCAATGACATAGTCAAATAACATAGCTTCCTTCACTATCAAGTTCCCCGTACCGCAGCCGAGATCCAGACAGTGTTTAGTGCTCAAACATTCAGAGGCAACATTTAAGAGTTTTCCCCACTGCCGCCGTTGCTCAAACTTATTAAATATCTCTTCCCTACGCACTACATCGTAAATTTTGGCTTCTTCTTTGTGTAAACTAATATTGAATCTTTTCACGTCTCTGGCGAAATCCATGAGTTCACCTTAAAATCCAAGGAAATAATTTCAAGAACAAATGGCTCCTTCTAAGATAAATAGGAATAATAGAAGATGCATATTCACACAATCATACGAAGGTTCCAATAAGTGGATCTTCTTTCCAAAAAGAATCAAGATTTCATAAATCAATCATCCTCTCATCATATACTAGTGGCTACGAAGAGAGAAGTTGAGAGGAAGGAACTAAGTAGATGACAAGAGATCTACGTAGAACAAATCGTTCACAAATCTTATTTGACATCTCTTCTCGAATTTATCATTGGAATTCTAAGCATCGACGGAAATGGGAACGAATGTGGATGCTTGGTTTCTGTGATCTGAAAAAGGTGCGGCGGAAAAGTCTGTTCTCTCCACCCTCAGTATCAAAGTATCACTTTATTCTAAAGGCGAAGAAACCATTATATGGAAGGAGATCGAAATGAGCCGGAGGTTGGCACGTATTTGAGAGTACTCCAGAACTTCAAGGCTGGACAGGTAAAATACGTTGTGTTCATGTGGAGGTAAACTTTGAATATAAACCCCGTTTTGCTTCTCTCATTTTTAATCATTTCTTTCGTAACAACTTATCTCCTAGCTCCGAAACTCGTTGGGAAGGCCAAAGAAGTGGGCATGGCTGGAATCGACCTACACAAAAATGATGGGAGTGAAGTAGCGAAAATAGGGGGGGTGTCCATTTTGGTAGGCTTCATCGGCGCCGTAACGCTCTCAGGAATGATGGGTGTGAATGAAAAACTCATGCTCGCCATCCTACTATCCGCCAGCCTCGGCGGGCTAATAGGCCTCCTCGACGACCTCTTCACCCTCAACAAGAAGGTACTCGTGTTCTCAACCCTGCTGATGGGTATGCCCATCATAACGTTTAGAGCAGGCTCCACAATGATCTATCTAACCCCCTTCGGACCGGCCGACCTAGGGGTCTTCTTCTGGCTATCGGTTCCCCTCATCTTCGCCTTCCTCGCAAACGGCGTCAACATCTACGCCGGATTCAACGGCCTGGAGGCGGGTTTGGGAGCCATTACAGCCACATCGTTGGCTATTTCATCGCTGGTATATGGATCAACGGAGTCCGCGATCGCCTTTTTCTCGTTAACGGGAGCCCTAATCGCGTTCCTTAAGTGGAACTGGCATCCAGCCAAAGTTTTCCCTGGAAACTCGGGCACATATCTTATAGGCGCGGTCTTAGCCGCATCCATCATAGCGGGTATGATTAAACTCGCTGGGGTCATAGCAACAACCCCATATCTCATCAACCTCTTGTTGAGGGCTTTAGACGGGTTTAGGTGGAGCGTCGGAGAGACGAGCGAGGAGGGACTCGTATACTCAACCAAGATCAACGCTTTGTGGGCCCTCTTCATGTATAGGAGGCCTCGAGGTGAGCCCAGGGTCGTCGCGTATTGCTTGCTCCTCCAAGCCCTCTTCGGAGGCATCGCCATCGTATTCAGCTGCTACCACTCGAACGTGTTAATAACATAAAGCCAGCCGAGAATCAGGTGGACTAGTACCGCTCTTGGCCCCAGAGACCCTTTTATTGCCGATTTTTAAGATGGGCGTCCTCAACCTAAAGATGTTAAGAGTTTAATCATACTCTTCTCTTAATCGAGTTGAGAATATTTTGGCTAAGAACCTTAGCGCTTAATAAGGTTTTGATCATTGTGGACGAAGTGTTCGTAAGCCTTATAGGAACTCGACGATGAAGATTACGGTAAATGGTGTGTTGGAAGTGCGGAGGGGAGGTCGACAACAAGGTGGTCCTCGCAAACCCTTGTGCGATGACCATTACAAATTGGTTTGTCAACAGACTCCGAGAGACGGGGTTGGTGTAGTTGTGAATGCGGTGAAACATTGTTGTTTTACTGGGGGAATCGTATTCTTATGAGTTTAGGTAGGTTCAGTTTCTTCACCAAAAGGGAGATCGAGATCTTTAAACTATGTCAGAGGCTTGGCTCCCAAAGGGAGGTGGCTCGGGAGCTGGGGGTTGTGGACAGCGTCGTGACGAGCGCGCTGAAGAACCTCGAGCTGAAGACCCTAAAGCTTATGAACACCCTCGAAGAGTGCCTGGAGCTCGGTCTCATAACCAGGGAGGATGTGTTGGAGGTCTTGGGGAAGTTCAGCTAGAGCAACAGGTGGGGTAAAGGCCAATGGGGGAGCTTATTCGCAGGGTGCAGAGGGATAGGGCACGTGTTATGAGGAACCCGGATGGCACCCACGACTACATCGTGGAGGCTGGGGGAAAACGCGTATTTCTCAATAAGATACCGGAAATATTCCTGAGAGATCTGCTCGACCTCCTCGACGATTTGGGCTTCGACGTCACCCTTAAAGGATGACGCTGCTGGCTTCTCGAAGAATCAGGCCTTGGGCTATGGATGTACGTATAAATCCATTTCGATTTGAGGAGATGGTTGAAGAACAAAGAGGAAACTGAAGGAATGAAAAAAAGAACGTTGTCATAAGGTTTTTAGTTTTCTCAAAGTTAGTCTATTTCACCCTGAATATCATTCTTCATTGAGGGCGAATCGTTTTAGACTGTATACGATGACCTCGAGGTTGTCAACGATGTTTCTGATGCGGGCTTCATTCATCAGCACCTTGCCCCTGACTTCGAGGGGTTTGCCACAGTGTTGACATTTAATCGAGTCCATGGACATCCACCACTCACAACGGATTTGATAATAACTTTCCACTTAAGTATAAAAATCATAGTAACACAAAGTCGATCAATCACCATGGTTTATATCGGATGATTGAGGTGCCCCCCTGAAAGGGGTCCATCTAGAGATGTCTAGAAAAAGGTATTTGGTGGGGATCAAGGGTGTGGAGGTGTTGGGTCGGAAGATCCTGAGCTCGAAGGGGAGTAGGTTTTACCAAATGCCACGGATCAACCCAACACCTATTAAACGTATCCGTGGAAGAG
>JBHIFL010000122.1:0-8612 GCA_046761065.1 Candidatus Heimdallarchaeota archaeon | reverse complement strand
TACAAAATGTGAGTGTTGTAAATCTATGCTCGAAGTCAGCAACTTTGAAGACGTAACTTGTATTAAAATGAGCCAAACATTGGGTGGAACACCAATCTATTGGGCTGCATGTTACCTAATCGATGGTTTACTTGTGGATACTGGACCAGCTCACGTCTCGGAGGAATTGATGCGGTTTCTAGTAAGCAAAAACATCCAGATCGTAGTTAACACCCACCACCATGAGGACCACGTAGGCAGTAATGCTGCGATTCAGAAGAAATTTGGTATCGATATTTTCGCTCATCCGAAGGCCATCCCTAAGATCAATAAGCCTGCGAACCTATTTCCATATCAAGTAATGGCGTGGGGATACTATGTTCCCTCTAAGACAAAGAAAATTGGCGGGCGAATTGATACTGATAACTACCAATTCGAAGTTATAAGCACACCGGGACATTGCGACGATCATATATGCTTATTTGAACCGAAAAATGCTTGGCTTTTTTCGGGTGACCTTCATCTTTCCGACAAACCAAAATGCGCGCGTCTTAACGAAAATCAATGGAAGATGATTGCTTCTTTAAAAGCAGTTAGGATGCGAAAGCCGAAAATCATGTTTCAGGGATCTGGAAAAATAGTTACTAAGGCATCCTCAGCCCTAGATCAAACTATCGCTTATCTCGAGGATTTAGGTGAGAGAATACAAAGACTACATAAGATGCGTATGTCTCCTGCTGAGATTCGAGATGAAATCTTTGGACAAGAAGCTTCTTTATCATTTGCAGGGCAGAAAATATCCTTTCAAGACCTTACTGACAATCAATTCTCAACAGAGAACCTAATCCGCTCGTTTTTACAAAAATAAAATTAACCGTGTGAGTTTATAAAAATTATTAAGGTGTGGATTTCCTTTCTTTATCCAAATTTACAAACTCCCTATAGTTGGATAATATTTCTTTTGCCGTTTTAATAATTTTCTCGAGTTGAATCTTTGGAATTCGTGTTTTCTTCCATAGATCGTCTATATTAATGGTTATCAATTGTTTAAGCAGAACTATGTGATTATCCGCCAATTTTTTCATACTCTTTTTGTCTAATCGTTTCAAAATTGATATAGGTAGTAACTTCTTTTCATCGATCATTTGTTCTAAGCCATAATTTAGTGGCGTTTTCCACCCAATAAGGTCGATTCCTTTGCATTTCGCGTATTGGGTTGCATGCTCTGAGAATTTGGTGTTGCAAACGATTAACGCTTTAGTAAAATTGATTGAATTTAAATGAAGTTTGTATCCATCAGCAACGTCTTCAAAAGTCGCTTGAGTAATGCGAGGGATGTCTAAACCTGAATAACTGTGATGATTGCGATGATGCTTGATCTCAACCAGATATGTGTTGGCTCCACGATACGCAATGGCATCAATTTCATGTTCAACGCATTTTCCTTGTACAATCTGGCTGTCGAAGACTGTGTATCCATATTCTTCTAATAACATCCGAATAAACTGTTCAAAGTCTGGTTGAGGTCTAAGTAAACTAATGGCCATTCTTAAGTCTATTTGATGTTTAATCACAGGAGAATCGATTAGATATTTATAAATCATTTGAAGGATTTTCTTTGTGGGTATACCATCATATAGTTGGCTTTCAATTTTATCTACGATGGCCTCCGCGGTTTCCCTGCTTGCATGCAGCCTCAAACATGTAGCAATAATCTTTGCTCTTTTATACGGCTGCGTGGTTCCGTCTGCTTTCTTAACAAACAGTATGTATTCACCTCAGATCCTTCAATTCTAAAACTCCTATCCTATAGCAATATTTAGAGTCCACTGAATCAATCAATTGAACAGTTCCAACGAAATTAGAATTCTTGTTCACGAATTCGAAAAGTAACTACATATGATTAAATAATGTATGTTTTAGTCTGAGGTCAATATTTTTAGTAATTAGAAATACGATTTGAGTACAATGTTTCTTTTCATTCTTGGATAACTAATTCAATAGAAGGTATTGATTTGTGGCGCGTACGAGAACATCCGATCTTAGGACCACTTACAAAAAGAAAGATCGTGAAAATTTGGGTAGATAATCAAATTATCGAGGCATTCGAAGGGGAACCGATTGCTGCCGCCTTGCTAGCCGCTGGGATAAGAGTGTTCCGACAAACCACTAAAAAACACGAAACACGGGGAGTTTTTTGCGCAATCGGACAGTGTACAGATTGTGTCATGGTGGTGGATGGAAATCCCAACGTTCGGACATGCGTTACTCCAGTTAAAGAGGGAATTCGGATTAAAACCCAAATAGGACTTGATGGGGACTAAATTATGTTTTACACCGATGTTGCAATAGTTGGAGCAGGACCTGCCGGACTCGCAGCTTCCATCACCGCAGCAAAGACGGGAATGACAGTAACACTTATTGACGAAAGTTCACAAGCTGGTGGCCAACTCCCGAAGCAAATTCACAAGTTCTTTGGTTCAAAAGATAATTATGCTGGGATCCGAGGATTCAGGATCGGCCAGCACATGTATAAGGAGGCCACGGCAAGCGGGACCGAGATCTGGCTTGATTCCCCTGTATATGGGATCTGGCCCAACAATGTTCTAGCCATTATGAAGGCTGGAAAATGCACGTTACTTCGCGCGAAGAAGCTTATTATTGCTACTGGTGCTTCAGAAAAACCTCTTCAGTTTCCGGGCTGGACGTTACCGGGTGTAATGGGAACAGGAGCCGTCCAGACAATGGTCAATATTCATCGAGTACTCCCGGGTAATAACTTCCTGATTGTTGGCGCAGGCAATGTGGGAATGATTGTCGCATATCAGCTGCTCCAGGCCGGAGCAGAAATCGGTTTTATTGCTGAAGCAATGCCTGACATAGGTGGGTGGCAAGTTCATGCGGATAAGATTCTTCGTGCGGGTGTTCCCATATTGACCTCGCATAGCATTAAAGAAGCCTATGGCTCTTCAGAGGTGGAGGGAGCCACTCTTGTGCAACTTAATAAAAAATGGCAGCCGATCCCTGGGACCGAAACACCTGTGGATGCTGATACAATCTGTATTGCAGTTGGTTTAATCCCTCTAATTGAAATCGCTCTCCTCGCTGGATGCAAGGTGGGTTACATTCCCGAACTCGGAGGATATGTACCATTACATGATGAGATGATGCAAACTACCAATCACGATATCTATGTGGCAGGAGATGCATCTGGCATCGAAGAGGCATCTGTGGCAATGGAGGAGGGTCGTTTGGCTGCAACCGCGATTGCTGGGGAGCTAGGCTACTTATCAAAGGATCAGCTTGAAGACTTACAGAGTAAAATAAGGGAAAGACTTCTCGAGCTTCGTTCCTATCCTCTTGGAGGAAAAATCCTTACGGCGAAACATCGAGTCATCATGGAAAGGAGGAACCTCCCCTGAAGAATGGACCTACTGAATCTCCCTTTTCGAAGGACGACGAAATGGACAACGAAACACTTGTAAGAAAGAGGTCTCAGACTAGAGGAGGTATTGCGGTAATAGAATGCTACCAAGAGATCCCCTGTGATGTGTGTGAACTGGTTTGTCATAAAGGGGCTATCAAAATAGGGACCCCTTTAACCCAGGCACCATCGTTCAACGCAGGAAAATGCTCTGGTTGTGGATTGTGTGTTGTAGCTTGTCCAGGATTAGCGATTTTCCTTGTTGATCCTGATTATTCAGAGAAAGAAGCATTAGTATCATTCCCGTATGAATATCTTCCCGTCCCTAACGTTGGATCTGAAGTCGATGTTGTTAATCGCCTTGGAACGGTGGTGGGAAAGGGTCGGGTTTTAGAAGTTCGACATGCGAAAAAGTTTGATGCGACACGACTTGTGACGGTAGCTGTTCCCAAGCAATTGGCCCAAGAAGTCCGGGGCATTGTAAAGCCAAAAGGAGATGTAAACCCTGAAGAATGAACGAGTAAAGCAAGATGTAGTGATTTGCCGGTGTGAAGAAGTCACTGAGCAAGAAATTCGAGCGGCTATTCGTGCTGGTGCACGCACGATAGATGCAGTAAAACGATTGACTCGGGCGGGGATGGGATTGTGCCAGGGACGAACGTGCTCTTTTCTCGTTGCAAAGTTGATTAATGAAGAGACAAGAGTTCCAATGGAAGAGATATCCCCTCCTAGAAAACGTTTACCCCTTAGACCACTTAAGATAAGCCTTCTGGCCCAGCAGGATGTGGAAGAATGAGTGATCAAGCTGAAGTAACGGTTATCGGGGGCGGAGTAATAGGGGCTACAGCGACCTACTACCTTGCTGAAAAAGGTTTAAACGTATCTCTGGTCGATCGGGGTGGACTGGCTTCGGGAACGTCAGGAGCTTGTCAGGGAGGGGTACTTGCTCATATTCGTAAACCGCCCCTCCTATCTTATGTCCTTGAGAGCCAAAAATTGTATCTTCACGCAAAAGAACAAGGGCTAGACTTTGAGCACGATCCGTGTGGGTCTTTCATCTGTTTTGATAGAGAAGACCAAAGACCCATGGTTGAAGAACATGCAAAACAGTTGAAAAGGTATGGATTAAAGATCTCTTTACTCGATAAAGATGATCTAAAAGCAATTACTCCTGCGATTGGAGATACGGTTTTAGGAGCCTCGGTATATCCTGAAGATTTCATAGTTAATCCGATTCGAGTCGCACACGAATTTGTTTTTGCTGCTAAAGAATTAAGCGCAAAGATACATGCATTTAGAGAAGTAAAAGCAATAGAGATGAAAGGCCGCGAGATCAAAGCGGTCATTACGGATAAAGGAAGAATAAGAACGGGATGCGTAGTAGATGCCGCTGGGGTTTGGTCCCCTGATATTGCTCAAATGATCGGTTACACTCTTCCGGTGAAGCCCAAAAGAGGTCAATTGCTGGTAACTGAACCTGTTAGACGTTCTAAAATTCGTTTTATTTTAGATGGTGACTATTTAGTAACAGCTTATGATCCATCTGCAGTTGAAGCATCACATGATCCCAGAATTAAGCTAGGCGTTGCATCAAGTCTTGCACAAGCAAAGAGTGGTAATTGGTTATTGGGTTCCAGCCGTGATATGGCAGGATTTGATCGTTCTTGTACGCGGGAGACCTTAGAGTGGATTGTAAAGCGGGCCATGACATTTCTCCCGGGACTTGGAAAACTTCACTGCATTAGAACGTACGCAGGATTACGTCCCATTACCGACGATGGCATGCCTGTCCTCGGAAGAGTGGAAGAAGTGGAGGATTTTATCATTGCTTCAGGGACGCATGGAGAAGGAATTATGCTTGCACCACTTTGGGGGAAGCTTACCGCAGAACTCATTGCAAACAATACAACAACCATGCCAATCGAGCTTTTTGACCCCGCACGTTTCCGTAGAACCTAATAATATCTTGTGGTTACGTTATTCTAATATGGGAAACTCTAATATAAAAGTTGCCCCATGCCTTTACCCACACTACGGGCATTTAGACTGCCCGTGTGGGCTTCAACGATCAAACGGGAAATGAAAAGACCAATTCCGGTTCTTCCAACCGAATATTACATCGGAATGTCCGTGAATTGTACGAAGATATGAATTAAGTCACCGGACGCGATTTCTGTTCCATTGTCGGTCACTTACATGCGTATTATCTTAGGTAAGACCTCAAGGCGAACCAAGATCTTACGTTAGCCATTGGACGTATTTTAATCGCGTAGGCACTCTCGTTGAGGGTAGATTAGTGAAAGTAACGCAAATGGGGGAGTTTGAAGCTGTAATCCCAGAAATCACGGGATCCGCCTTTTTTAACTGGCTTCAATCAATTTGTCGTAGAACCAGAGGATCCATTGAAGTGTGGATTTCGTCTATGGTAGAAAATCGGTACTTGAGACAACTCAGAACTCCTCTGATTGTGTCAACCGCACACTTCTGCAATCACTCGTAAACAATTCTCCCCAAGTACTTTTTTTAATCTCTTTTTGGGTAAACCCTTGGGTAACCAGCGCTTTTGTGATATTGTGCATCTTTGTAGTATCTTCAACTCCCTCGGCATGCTCTATTGATGAATAGTCCATATTTTTTAGCCATCTTACGTTGATAATGTGTCATCTACCATGTAGTCATAAAAATCAGGACCCAAGCTTACATAATCAATGCCAACTAAGTCCGTGATATATTCTATATGTTTCACCACATCATTTATTGTAGCATGACCTTTTGAAAGGGCTGGGGAAAAGAAAATAACTCCTATTACTCCACCCTTAGAGGCTAACATTTCAATTTGCTGATCACTCAGATTTGCAGGCATATCATAGACTCCCTTTGCCCCCAGGTGGGAGGCGATAACAGGGCCATCTGAGAGTTTCAGGATATCATCTTTACCGTGATGTGAAATGTGAGCTATATCGGGGATCATGCCAAGTCGGTTCATTTCACGCAGGACTTCCACTCCAAAGGTGCTAAGCCCTCCCCCAGACCGTTCCAGTCGCCTATCTGCCAGATAATTACGCCAGTTCCATGTGAACGCACAAGATCGGATTCCTAACCGAAAGAGGGTTCTCAGAAGACTGGTGTCCCAGTTAATACAGCGTAATCCTTCAGTGATGAGGAAGGCGGCGATTTGTCCTTGTTTTTTAGCTTGACGAATCTCATCAGTGGTTTTAGCGATAATAAGTTGACTATGGCTCTCTTCCGTTTCGAGATGCATCCAATCAATATTTCGAAGCACATCCTCAATCCTTTCAACTCCACCCGGGAAATCTCCACCGACTGTACCGAAATAGGCATCCACACCACCCTGTCGCATGCGAGGAATATGAATTTTTGATATGACGGCCTTACTTCCAGCTTGACGCCGCCTAATAACATCAAGCATGATGTCTGAATGAATATCGATGACAATAGAGTTTTTATGTAATACCCGTGCCATTTTCGCTTCGGTATCAGTCAATTCGATCAAATCAGATCCTCCTAGATGAGTTGAAGTTCGAATATCATTACTGAAAACTCAGATACAAATATCATTGAGGAGTTTATATCACTAATTTTGAAAGTTATAAGAGAATCTTATAATTGAGGAGTTTTACTTTCCGAAGGGAATCAGAAGGATAGTTCACTAGCCTTCATAAAGACTTAAGTGATATTAGTGATATTACAACGCTCTTATCAATGATGTTTGCGAGTGTAGTTTAGGTGTCAAGGTAGAACAATGATGTGGAAAGGTTGAAGATTTTAGTAACTGGAGTCGCTGGATTCATTGGTTCTCATCTAGCCGAGCGACTGGTAGATTTGGGGCATGAAGTCAACGGAATAGACTGTTTCACGGATTACTATTCACTAGGTTTGAAAAAAATGAATGCAGAGGATGTTAAACGGAAAGGAGTGCGTATTTTTGAGTTAGATTTAGCTACAAACGATTTAGAGCCCGTTTTAACAGATGTAGAGTTTATCTACCACTTGGCTGCACAACCAGGTATTTCTGCCACTACTCCATTTGAAAGTTACCTTAAAAACAACGTTATCGCAACTCATCACCTTTTAGAGGCTTGCAAATCTCTAAGCTCACTTAAATGCTTCATCAATATTTCTACTTCTTCTGTGTACGGAGCTTATGCGACGGACTCGGAAGATACCGCTCCCAAACCAATTTCTTACTACGGAGTGACGAAACTCGCTGCTGAACAACTAGTACTAGCCCTTCATCGCGAACAGCAATTTCCTGCCAGTTCGTTGCGGGTGTTCTCAGTTTATGGCCCTCGTGAAAGACCAGACAAACTTATTCACAGGCTGATACGTTGTATTTTAGAGGATAAACCATTTCCATTATATGAAGGGAGTGAACACCATTCTCGGAGTTTTACATTTATTGATGATATCATTGAAGGATTTATTTCGGTGTTAAATAACTTTAATCAGGCTATTGGCGAGATTTTTAATATGGGATCTGATGTTGAAGTGACAACAGGTGAGACGATCAGAATTGTAGAAAAAATCTTAGGTAAAGAGGTGAAGAAGGTCATTAAGCCTAAACGACCAGGAGATCAATTGAGAACATGTGCTAATATTACCAAAGCCCATAAGTTGTTGGGCTATGAGCCGAAAACCACAGTGGAAGAAGGCTTAAAAGCTGAAGTAAAATGGTATAAGGAACGAATCTACAGGTCAAACAAGTTATAACATCTATTTCAGTGCATACAGTACTGCTAGCTAAAATAATTGCTATTTCAGTCTTTTAATATTGAATCGATCCTCGACTCCAGCATTGGCAAACTCTATGATATCTTATAACATGTTAGCCCCTTTGTCACCTATCAGTTCTACTCCAACAAATTGAATATTTATTAAGCCAACTAAAATTTGGTCTAACTAACGAATAGCTTAAGATAGTCTCTATATCGTGAACCTTTCATTTACTAGACCTACAAGCTATTCGTTTGTACACCTCAAGACCTACCGTACTACCATATGTCTTTGTCCTATCCATTCGAGTGTGAATGAGTTAATCTTTTGCTACTTAATGTGATATTCGCAGCATTCATGCCCTGTGAGGACGCTTTTTAATCGCTTAAGTTTGATTGTTGGATTGTATGCATTATATAGGGCAATATCAACTTCACAATAGAGATTCCCGAGTTCATTTGCGCCTTTTTCAAGC
>JBHIFL010000121.1:0-8862 GCA_046761065.1 Candidatus Heimdallarchaeota archaeon | reverse complement strand
TTATGGCTATTGCCTGACTTCGGAGCAATAAATCGACAGGATACTGCATAAAAAAGTGAGTTCAAAAATTCAATTAGAAAAACAAAGGTTGTGGCCAAAATAAAAATTGTCATTGGAATTTGTGGGGCTTCAGGGGTTGAATACGGAATTGACGTACTGAAAGCGCTGAAGAAGAAGGAAATTGAGACGCATTTGGTTATAAGTAAATGGGCAGAACCCCTGATCGAAGAAGAAACCAATTATACCCTAGAAAAAGTCAAGACACTTGCCACCGTAACTTATGGCCATGATGAGATGGATGCAGCCATCTCAAGTAGTTCATTTTTAATAGATGGGATGGTGATTTGCCCTGCTACAGTGAAAACTGTCAGTGAAATCGCAAATGCCAATCTAAATAATTTGATAACCAGAGCTGCTAACAATATGCTCCGAACACATAAACAATTAATTGTTTGCCTAAGAGAAACCCCGCTCAGTGTGCCAAGTCTCCATAATTTATATCAGCTTGCGGTGTATGGAGCGATAATTATGCCTCTATGTCCAGCGTTCTATCACAAACCAAGTAACTTGAAGGAGCTAAGGGCATTTATCGTAGGAAAGGTGCTAGATTTATTTGGGATTCCTAATGAACAATTCAAGAGGTGGGGTTAGGGAGCGATATAGAACATTAATTTGCCAAAATATGCAATATATTCAAGTATATATCAGAATTAAAAGATAAAGCGATAAATTATGTTCCATTAAAAAAAGCCCATAAAGATGATGCGTGTTGAATAATCCAGTTGTGATCAAACTCGGAGGTTCGGCAATTACGGATAAATCAAATCTCAAGGTGGCCAATACTGTACTTTTGGAGAAAATTGCGAGAGAACTAGTAGAAGCGCGAATTCCTACATCTATTCTGATTGTTCATGGTGGAGGAAGCTTTGGGCATCCTGTCGCTAAAAAATATGCCATCCAAAAGGGCTTCACCTCGTTAGATCAGCTTGAGGGATTTGTTGAGACACGAATTGCAATGAATCAACTAAATCGACTTGTTATTGAAACTTTTGCAGCGGTGGGACTTCCTGTTGTCTCGATATCCCCCGCATCATGTGTAATTACCCACAATGGGCGAATACAGACTTTCTTTACAGCACCTATAATAAATTTATTACAAATTGGGGCTATTCCCGTCCTGTTTGGTGATGCTGTGTTGGATAATAAAATTGGTTTTGCAATTCTTTCCGGAGATCAACTTATTGTTGAACTTGCAGCTCGATTTCACGCTCCCCGTATTGTTGTGGGCCTTACTGTGAATGGTCTTTACAAAACCAATCCGGATCTTGACCCAACTGCCGAATTTATCGAACAACTCACCATCTCGGAAATGGATAAAGGACTAGAATCGGCACAAGAAGTTGGTACAGTTGATGATGTGACAGGCGGGATGCGAAAAAAAATAGAGGAATTAATTCCTGCCTTGGAAGCCAATATCCCAGTTGTATTGATAAACTTGAATAATCCGAAACGATTGGTTGAAGCTATTCAAGGAAAAAAGACAAGGGGGACTTATCTTTATCCATGAACCAGATTGAAAGGTTGTGATTACCTGAAGCTATCTGAAGATATCAAAAAGGGAATATCACGAGTTCTATTTCCATCTGCTACTGACACTGAACAACGCAAAATTGAACACTTGATTGTCTGTTCAGAAGAGGAGGTGGAAGCTAAAGTCCTTACAACCGGCTTTGAAGATGTTTTTTTAATCCATAGAGCAATCCCAGAGATCGATATGGATGAGGTCAATACCAGTGTGGAACTTTTTGGGCGAGCCCTCTCTGCACCCTTTATTATTACAGCTATGACCGGAGGGGCACCAGAGACCGCCCCACTCAATGAGAAACTGGCAAAAGCCGCTAAGAGGACAGGGATTGGAATAGGTGTGGGGAGCCAACGTGCCGCGATAGAAGACCCTTCCCTTGAACATACGTACCGCATTATTCGAGACAACGCGCCAGAGAACTTGGTTATTGCTAACTTGGGAGCACCGCAATTTTCTAAGGGATATGGGACCATAGAAGCAGAAAAAGCTATAGCAATGGTGGATGCCGATTGCCTAGCGATCCATCTCAATGCGCTCCAAGAAGCTATTCAACCAGAAGGGGATACTAATTATTCCGGAGTGCTTTATCGCTTAAAGGAGCTTTCCGACACCCTAGAAACGCCAATCATTGCGAAGGAGACAGGCGCAGGCATTTGTTCAGAAGATGCACGCCGCCTCGAACAGGCTGGAGTTGCAGGAATCGACATTAGCGGAGCGGGAGGAACCAGTTGGGCCGGAGTTGAGGCAATTCGAGCCAAAAACCGCAAACAGCTTGATAGAGAACAACTGGGGATGTTGTTCTGGGACTGGGGCATCCCCACCGCTGTCACAACGATTGAAGTCGTTACTACGATTCAAGGAGTCGTCTTGTCGTCTGGAGGAATAAGGACCGGACTTGATGTTGCGAAGGCCCTCGCGCTCGGAGCAAATGCGGCTGGGGCTGCCCTTCCATTCCTGAAGGTTGCAGTGACTCCGGAAAAGATCGAGAAACGAATTATAGAGTATATAAATGGATTAAAGATCACAATGTTCCTTACAGGCTGCCGTACAATCCAAGACTTACAAAAGCGAAGTAAAGTAGTGATTACTGGCAGAACTCGTGAATGGTTACAGATGCGTGGTTTTGATCTTACTCAATATTCCCATAGATGTTGTAACACAAACAATATACACACCTCTGAAATCCTAGATCCTTCCAAGGTCCAATAATGACCATTTTATAGTTGAAAAACAACTTCATATGGCGCGTGTTTATCAATAAACCCATCTTTTTTCTCTTTTTCAAGGAAAAACTTGTTATCCAATGAAGTTCCCGAACGGAAAATTCTTAAATCAGGCGTTTCACACAGTTTTACTGCAATAGTCTGTGATATGTGCAATGCGTATCTCCACGGGGAGATGATAAGCACTGGAGGCTATCAAACAATGGTGAAACCTTTTTACCAGACTTATGATGTTCCTGAGGAAGTGATGGAACAAGCTCTCAATATATTAGAATTGACAGCTTCCACAGGTAAAATAAGAAAAGGAACTAATGAGGTCACAAAAGCTCTAGAACGAGGGATCGCAAAACTCGTTTACATTGCGAAAGATGTCGATCCACCGGAAATAGTTGCTCATTTGCCCCTATTATCACAAGAGAAGGAGGTTCCGCATGTTTATGTCCCAACAAAGCAAGCACTTGGACAAGCATGCGGACTTGAGGTACCTTCGGCGAGTGTGGCGATTATTGAGGGTGGAGAAGCCGATGAATCCCTTAAGGCACTCATCCAGAAACTGATAGAACTTATTAAACCGTCATAGGAGAATGGCTGAATGAGTACCGAAGAAGATATAGCAATTCCCTCTGAGGTCATAACGTTAGTCGGCCGCACCGGGGTCACTGGTGAGATTACTCAAGTAAAGTGTCGTATCTTAAAGGGACGAGACAAAGGACGGATTATTACCCGAAATGTGAAAGGGCCTGTCCGCGAAGGCGATGTATTAATGTTAAGAGATACGGAACGAGAAGCAAAGAAGCTTAAAAGGCCATAACCTTAGGATCGAGGAAACCAATATGGTCCGGACATTTGAATGCAACTTTTGTGGGCATGAGATTCCCCCAGGTACTGGAATAATTTTTGTACGAAATGATGGCTCGATCTTGAGATTCTGCAGCAGTAAATGCCGAAAATACATGCTAAAGCTGCGAAAAGACCCAAGAAAGTTGCGCTGGACCAAAAAATATGAATCTCGGGCTTGAATTAATAACTTCCATTTTCATCGATAAAGAGTTGTTCTAGAAGAGGAGACTATAGATAATGACTTCAGATCGTGAATTTGTTATTATTAAACCGGATGCTGTTCAACGTGGGTTAGTTGGGGATATTATATCTCGATTCGAACGAAAAGGGCTGAAACTAGTTGCGATAAAGTTGTTGAAACTTGACCGTAAAAGAGCAGAAGCTCTTTACGCTATTCACAAAGGTAAACCTTTCTATGAGGAGCTATTGGTCTATATTACCTCTGGTCCTATTGTTGCATTCGTAGTTGAAGGGCAGAATGCGATAAAGGTCGTTCGAATGATTGTAGGCGCTACTAATCCACTTGATGCGGCCCTTGGAACGATTAGGGGAGATTTCGCCATATCTATCCAAAAAAATGCCGTTCATGCAAGCGATAGCCCAGGAAATGCGGCAATGGAACAGGCTATTTTTTTTGGGGAAGAAGAACTCCTATCTTATGAGCGAATAGATGAGAAATGGCTATATGATTAATTGTAACTTAAAGGGGAGAGCTATTCCAACCGAGTGAACTACTCCATCACAAGTACAGGAGCTTCCCACCTCATTGTACTTCATGCGTTCGAGGCCACGTCGGTTTCTCGGTGAGTAGGGCCTCACATGCCAATTAGATGGCTGCTTAGGGAGGCATGCGACCTCCGGGCTGGTTCACGTGGTATCCCCCTCAGGCAATGTGTCAAATTATAAAAATCATATCTGTTTATCATTGTGTCACAGAGCGAATTTGATCCATCGGTTTAATCCGCATTTTGAACCTTAATATCGAATAACATGTTAATATGGGATTGCGAAAGAATAACACGTATTGTTAATAACATTTAACGTTTTGATTAGTGTTTAAATTAGTTTTTCTCCTTCATCTAATTGATTCAAATCAATGACTCGACAATTATTAGGGGCATGTATCTGATGAGATGCATTGAACAAACTTAAAACATAAATAAGATCATTCATTTAATATAATCAGGTATCTTACCTTTTGTGTAAAAGAGGGGGGGCAGCGCTATAAAACTAAAGAAGTAATAACGAATTATATAGTTTGAGAGCTGAAATATATTTAGCATCAAAAAATGTTTAGCACTACCCGAGAACTTAACTATTGGAGTTCTTTGCTCAATTCTCCGATAAATAGACAATAACAAAAAATTTAGCCCCCATGGAGGAATCATTATGTCCATACGCTCACCAATAGCCACCATTCTAGGCCATGTAGACACAGGGAAAACATTACTCTTAGATCGAATTCGAGGAACCGCAGTTCAAGCGAGAGAAGCAGGAGGCATTACTCAACATGTGGGGGCAAGCTTTTTCCCACGAGAAACCCTCGAAGAGATATGTGGAGACCTTTTAAAGACCTTTAACTTCTCTCTTTCAATTCCAGGATTGCTAATCATTGATACTCCAGGCCATGAATCTTTTTTCAATCTCCGGAGAAGAGGTGCCTCTGTGGCGGATATTGCAATCCTTGTCGTCGATGTGCTGAGTGGGTTCCAACCTCAAACTTACGAAAGTCTTGCTCTTTTAAAGGCAAGAAAGACGCCCTTTCTTGTGGCAGCAAACAAAATTGATCGGATCCCGGGATGGAATCCAGCAAAAACTCACACTTCATCATTTCTGACTATAAAGGACTCGCAGGACTCGTTTGTGACACGAGATCTTGATAAGCAAATTTATGAGATAATTGGAGAGCTGTCTCGTGAAGGAATTTCCTCGGAACGCTTTGATCGAGTTAATGATTATACGAAAAATGTGGGTATTGTACCAACCAGTGCCAAAACAGGCGAAGGGATCCCAGATTTGTTGTTAGTTCTCTCTGCTTTAACTCAACAGTATATGATGCATAAATTAGAAGTCTCGAAAGGAGCGGGACAAGGAGTGGTTTTAGAGGTCAAGGAGGAAGTCGGTATCGGAAAAACTATTGATGTTATTCTTTTTGATGGAATATTAAAAAAGAATGATACTATAGTTGTTGGGGGGCTTGATCAGCCGATTGTTACTAAGATACGAGCACTATTACAACCGAAAGCGCTGGATGAAATCCGGGATCCAAAGGAACAATTTATGCCCGTTACCGAAATTGCTGCCGCCGCTGGAGTCCGTATTGTGGCACAAGGGTTAGATGGCACAGCGGCGGGCTCTCCCCTTTATGTTTCAAATACCCCAGCTGAGATCGAACACCACAAAGCGGAAATCCTTCAAGAACTTGAGCAAATAAAAATCGAAACTGACGATCTAGGTATTGTAGTTAAAGCTGACACCTTAGGGTCTCTTGAAGCGCTCCTCAACCTGCTTCGCCAGAAAAACATTCCAATACGTTTCGCAAATGTAGGTGATGTCTCTCGTCGCGATGTGATTCAAGCAGAAATAACAGGAGTGGAGGACCCCTTACTTGGGGTGGTATTAGCCTTCAATGTAGATTTCTTGCCGGACGCTCGAGAATTGATTGAAAATGCTCGTATCCCTATCTTTGAAAATAACATTATTTACCGGTTACTGGAAGAGTATGATGGCTGGCAAGCTGAACAGCGGGCTAAAAGACGTGAAGAGGCCTACGAAGAATTAGTCAAACCCGCTAAGATCACGTTGCTTCCTGATTATGTATTTAGAAAGAGTGAACCAGCCATTGTGGGAGTTGAGGTGATTGCTGGAACGCTAAGACCCCGTGTTAACCTGGTCCGAACTGATAATAAACGGGTGGGGCTGATCCTTCAGATCCAAAGTGAAGGAAAAACAATTTCAGAAGCTAAAGAAGGGGAACAGGTTGCAATATCCATCAGAGGCCCCACTGTTGGCCGCCAAATCCGAGAAGGGGATCAACTACTCATAAATATTCCAGAAAGCCATGCTAAACGATTGAAAGAACATTTCTCAGATTTTTTGACTCCTAGCGAACTCTCAACCTTGGAGGAACTGATAACCCTTAAACGAACATATCAGAGTAAATTCTGGGCACGTTGACCTGCAAATAAATTAACTATTTAGAAGATACCAATATCTGAAACAAAACCTTAAAAAAAGGAAAACGAAGCTACTCTCTTACAACTTCTAAAGGTTCTGGAGACAGAAGAAAAGTGGCAAAATTTCAGTTAGTTTTAAGTGACCCGGAAACCGGTCAAGCGCATATCAAGATCCTCGAAGGCCCCCCAGCAAATACCCTTATTGGGAAGAACATCGGTGACAAGATTGAAGGTAGTCAAATAGGGTTCCCAGGTTATGGTTTTCACTTCACCGGTGGAACCGATAAGGATGGATTTCCAATGCGCCCTGATCTCTCAGGTGGAAGGAAATGGAAAATCCTTGTCAAAAAAGGAGGAGTGGGCTTCCGTCCCAAAAAAAAGAGTGTTCGTAAAAAACGAACCTTTCGCGGTCGAATGATTTCTGAAGACACATTTCAAGTTAACCTGAAAGTAATAAAAAAAGGAAAGAAGCCCTTGATGGAACTCATAGCAGGTCTTACCGAATAATTCCTTACTAAACCGTAAATCATGGCAATAGATCAAATTAGAAATTCATCCCCACGTGGAGGAGCTCCCTTGCCTAAAAAAGATGAAAAAAATCTTCAAGCAGAAGTTAATCTCGGCCTTATTGGGCATGTTGATCATGGTAAGAGCACCCTTGTAGAAGCTTTAGCGGGTGTCTTCCCAGATACCTATGAAGAGGAGCTCCGCCGAGGAATCAGCATCTATTTAGGGTATGCCAACGCTGACTTCCGGAAATGTCCATCCTGTGAGGAACCGGAATGTTACACCACTGAGACAACTTGCCCTATTCATAACCAACCCACCAAACTACTCCGCAGAGTCTCATTTGTAGATGCACCAGGCCATGAACGCTTAATGGCTACGATGTTAACGGGAGCCGCTATCATGGATGGGGCGATCCTGGTCATCGCAGCCAATGAACCCGTCCCTCAAGCCCAAACCCGGGAACATCTCGCTGCTGCTGAGATCTCTGATGTGAACCATATCGTTGTCACCCAAAACAAAATCGAGTTAGTAGACCGTAAAGCTGTAGTCAGTAACTATCAAGCCATTAAGGACTTTATCGATGCGTCCTACGCAAAGGGGGCCCCAATTATCCCAATATCCGCCATGCATAAGGCGAATCTCGATGTCCTCATCAAAGTGATTGAAGAAACGATTCCTACACCTAAAAGAGACCCATCCCTCCCGGCTGAAATGTATGTCGCTCGCTCTTTTGATACGAACAGACCAGGAACTCGCCCCAAAAATCTGGTGGGAGGGGTCCTCGGGGGGACAATGACCCAAGGAGAATTGAAGGTCGGGGACGAAATCGAGATTGTTCCAGGGCTTCGCTCCCCAGACGGTGTTTATGAACCACTTATTACCGAGGTGGTGAGTCTCTCCGCAGGTGGTGGCTCCCGTCTTCAAGTGGCGAAGCCAGGAGGTCTTATTGGGGTTCAAACCCTATTAGATCCAGCTCTGACAAAGCGCAACCGAATGGTGGGCAATATAGTAGGAAAACCAGGTACCTTGCCACCCGTGCAGGATTCCATGGTCCTAGAGATCCACCTTCTCGAACGCCTTGTTGGCTCAGCAAAGATGCAAAAAGTCAAAAAAATTGAACATAACGAATCCTTAATGTTAAACGCAGGAACGGCTATCACCGTGGGTGATGTCACTTCTGTCCGCAACGATACCATTGAATTGACGTTACGCAGACCCGTCGCTGCCCGATCAGGGGATCGCGTAGCCATCTCGCGCCAGATCGAACGTTGGTCGTTAATTGGCTATGGTGTAGCCCAATAGAAACCATAAAGAGAGAGGAGAGGCTTTGAACCTTGCCTAAAGTAGTTTTCGACTCCAATTTTTTATGATCCCGTTCAAATTCAACCTGAACATTTTTGCGGAGGTTGAAAGGGCGCTCAATAGGAGCTTTTCAGCTATTGTACCCTCCCCCATTGTGGATGAACTCGCCTCGAAAGTGAAGACTGGAACTCCTAAGGAAAAACAGGCAGCCAAGCTGGCGCTACAG
>JBHIFL010000120.1:0-9472 GCA_046761065.1 Candidatus Heimdallarchaeota archaeon | reverse complement strand
CTAAGATCTTTAGAAAAAGAAGCATTTGGCGGCTTCATAGGCTCAATCTCATATACACCTAATACCAGCATTTGTTAGAATTATTGTTCCTACTGGAATAGGGTATCTATTATTACTAGGTAGTTCAAAGATCGCCTTAACATTGGAATACATACGATTCAATAGTCCTAGATTAATCAACCCGCTTAACAACAATAAGAAACCACTAACTTTAGCATATGCAAGAATAACAATAAATCCGAGAATTACTAGCTTAAAAGATGTAAGATCAAGATAGAACTCAATATTGCTGCCCTATAGTTCTAGTTTTAACTAATCCTGATTAGTCAAATCCAATATCGTTTGGGTATCGCTGGACGTTTCTTGTGCATAACTGAATCTATAGAAGATAAAGGGGATTACTGTTATTTAGGTCTTCCATTTTAGCTAAAAGAGGCAACGGAAAGTATTAGATCCCACAAGCCATAAATAATCGCATCACTACATTCCAATAATTTCGGAAAAATGAAACATTATGTGGATATGGTAACTTCCGTAAAGGTATTAGAAAAAGGGGTTTTGGGTGAACTAGAAGCAATGAGAGCTATTTTCTACTTAATCTCTCATTCCAATGAGACCCGCTAAGATCAATAGGATCGAACCGACAGGAATTGGGTATCCACTCAAAATATTGTTAGTATATGAAATTCCTAACCAACCTAAGCTCACTATTCCGGCTAGCAGTAACAAGATCCCACCTGTTCTCTCACTTCCAAGTATAACAATTATACCAAGAATTGCCAGTGCTAAACTAGCAAGATACAGGTAAAATACTGTATTTGCTGGCCAATATGCTTGTGTTATCCAGTCCCCAGAAATCAACTCGAATTTCGTCTCGATCGCGCTTCCATACAGTAATTTATAGAATAATCCCTGGCATGCCAATTCCATTGCCCCATTGGATATATAATCAATATATCCCGGCAAAATAATGCCCAATAGACCTAAAACAAACCCACCACTACGTCCCATGAACATCGCTCCATTTTTTTTATGAAACCAATACTTATTTTTTGTAACCTGCTTTAAAATGTTTTATATTATCTTACCATATATAATTACGAAAATAGTTATCGAAACTCTAAAAAATAAAAATCGATTATAAAGAAATTCTTTCATAAAAAAAAGGAAGAAGGGAGGGATTCGCTAGTCTTAGATTATTGGGACATCGGATAGATACTTTTCAATCTCTGACTGGGGCATCGCGTAGTCCTTTAATTCATTATTGAAAAATTGCTGATACCCCGCCATATCTAGCAGGCCATGACCCGAGTAATTAAACGCAAGTACTCTTTCTACACCCGTTTTTTTACAGTGTTTAGCGGCTTCGATTACTGCACAGATTGCATGAGCCGTTTCCGGAGCCGGAAGAATGCCCTCCGTCTTAGCAAAAAGGCTAGCTGCTTTATAGGCTTTAGTCTGGGGATAGGCTTCAGCCTCTACGACTCCATTGTAGATCAGGTTGCAGAGGGTAGGAGAGTCCCCGTGATATCTGAGACCCCCCGCATGGATCGGGGGTGGCACAAATCGATGGCCGAGTGTATACATTTTGAGAAGCGGCGCCGTCTCGGCAGTATCCCCAAAGTCATAACAGTATTTTCCTCGTGTCATAGTGGGAACAGCAGTTGGTTCTACGCCAACAATTCGAACTCCATTTTTTGATTTGAGTTTGTCATAGATGAACGGGTAACAGAACCCTGCGAAGTTGCTACCACCACCAACACAGCCATAGAGTTCATCGGGGTAGGTATCCAGCGCTGCAAACTGTTTTTTTGCTTCCAACCCGATTATTGTTTGGTGGAGCATAACATGATTTAATACGCTGCCTAAACTGTATTTTGTATCTTCATGCGTGGCTGCATCTTCTGCAGCTTCTGAAATCGCAAGACCAAGGGAGCCTGGATGGTCTGGCATCTCTTCGAGGATTTTCCTTCCAGCCTGGGTTCTTGTGGTTGGGCTAGAGAGAACTTCCGCCCCATATGCTTGCATAAAGACTTTGCGGTAGGGTTTCTGGTCATAGCTACAGCGAACCATATAAACCGTAACTCGCAGTCCGAACAGCGCACAGGCATAAGACAAGGCAGTACCCCACTGCCCAGCTCCGGTTTCCGTAGTTAGACGTTCGACGCCCTCTTTCATATTAAAGTACGCTTGGGCAATAGCCGTGTTCGGCTTGTGGCTTCCTGGGGGAGATAAGTCTTCTCGCTTATAATAGATCTTTGCTGGAGTTTTCAAAACTTGTTCCAAACGGCGGGCTCTGTACAACGGTGTCGGGCGTCCCATGTACCTATAGGCTTTTTGTATCTCTTCAGGAATGTCGATCCATCGTTCTGGAGACATTTCTTGTTGCAGAAGTGCCATTGGAAACAACGGCATCAGATCTTCAGGACTGACTGGTTGTTTGGTCATTGGATTCAGTGGTGGATCTAAGGCTTTAGGCAGATCGGGAACAATATTGTACCACTGTTTTGGGAGTTCGTCAAGCTCAAGGACCACTTTTATTCCGTCAAACATTGCTTATATCACCTCTTAGTTCATTAGGGGTCCGTTCCTATTCGAAGAATCATACATTACTGTCTTTCATAGAAAGATACCATGAAATCGAATAGCCCTGGGTGAAACCTTGGAGAAGGTGAACCCAACCCAGGTTTACCATCATTTCATGGAATGAAGGCATTCAAGAAACAGTGAGGGTTAAGTTCACCAATGCCAGCTGCTTGCCCAGCAAATACACCAACGGTAAATATTCCGAGATAATGTACAATAAAACAAAATAGGAGTACTAATGTCTAAAGAGCTACGGAATATGGACTCTTCATTCCAAATAAGTGAAATCTTAAAAAGAGAGGTTTTCTCAAATTCAGGAAGTAAAATCATTTTAAACGGATTCAAGAAGGCTTTTAGTCCGATTATCCTATCGGACTGGGCTAATTCCAGTCCAAACTATCAATTTCCTCCAGTTGGAAAAACGAAAGCAGATTCCCATAAAAGTTTTTTGTAATGTTATAATATTGTGACAATCTTGTTGTTGTTATGATAATACTAGTCCTAGGAACTGTAATAACAAATAAAGGTAAAAATACTCTTTATTCGTAATCTCCTTCTTCGCCACAGTCTGAGAGTAACTAAGGTGGCAAGAATCGGGATCCCTGTCAATCCAGATGTAAAAAAGGAGGGGGATAAGCTGGTTAATATTGTCTTTTTCTTCAACAAATTCATCTCAGTCGAGTAAGAAGACTCCATTCGTCAGAATAGAGAGAAATTGTCCTCCACATTCAAAGAACTTTTTTAATATAAACAATCGTGGTCCCTTCCAAGAATATTAGAAGTTTAAATGAATTCTTTCAACAAATTGAGTGAGATAGAATGAGTAGAGAGCCAAGTGGAGACGTGATAGATAACATAAGGACAGTGGCAAAACGTTATTTCATGAATGCCCATACATCGCATGACTGGTCACACGTTCAACGGGTTCTCCAGATGTGCATGTTAATAGGTGAAAAAGAAGGAGCAAACTTGAGTATTCTCAAATTAGCTGCATTATTGCATGACATTGCCCGCCATGAAGAAGATCTCTCAAAGGGGCAGATCTGTCATGGCCAACGAGGAGCAGAGCTAGCAGAAGAGATTCTTCGCCAGTACGGGATCGATGAGGAAATTATAAGGGAAGTCACTCACTGTATCTTAAGTCATCGCTTCCGAAACCAAAAGCTTGCTACTTCAAAAGAAGCAAAAGTCCTCTTTGATGCAGACAATCTTGATGCAGTTGGTGCAATTGGAATTGCACGAAGTTTTGCTTTTGCGGGAGAGAACAACTTAAAATTATACACAAAAGAGCATCTAACTTTGAAAAAGGCCCCTGCGGCGCTTATTGACTATAATAAACATACACCAGTATTGGAATTTAAAAGCAAGCTTTTGAGAGTAATAGATGCCATACAAACCAAGACAGGTAGAGAAATAGCAAAAAAACGGCATAATTTTCTACTAGAATTCCTCGCGCAATTTGAAAAAGAAGTCCAAAGTCGTCTATAAACATTAAGATTGACTGTACCAAACATTTTAAGTTTGAGGTCTTAAGCAATTGCTCTTCAACTAAGGATTCATACTTTTCAGGTAGGGGACTCTTTTTGGGTGCCAGATTTGATTATCCCTAATTATAATGCATATTATTGTTGAAAGCTTACGGTGCTTACAGTATCAAATAACTATCATCAAATTGTAAGGTAAACTTATAAATGAGTCACTATATAATAACTTAGACGAATGAATCTTAAACCTATAGAAGGCATTATCGAAAAAAACGAGGAGAAGGTCTAGACAATGGCGGAACAAATATTTTGTACAAATTGTGGAGCCCAATTAGATCCCCAAGCTCGATTCTGTACAGAATGCGGGAGTCCTATCCTATCAAAACCTCCTTATGTTGCTGAGTCTCAACCGGTTACTCCCACAGTATCTAGACCTACACCCCCAGCAAGGGATGTCGCTTACCCCCCTTCTATAAGTTCAGAACGACTCGCTATAATTGAGAGCAAGAAAAAGAGTCCGGGGGTAGCTGCAGTCCTATCCCTTTTGTGGACTGGTGTTGGACAGATATATGTTGGAAAAGCCGGACGAGGAATCGTTTTTATGATTATTGCATTCTTCTGTTTCCTGTCCCTATTTTTATTAATAGGCATTATATTGGTTCCAATTTGGTGGATCTATGGTATTTATGACGCTTACAATCTAGCTAAAACACACAATGTTGAGTTAATGAGACTAGCTTGAATCATTCTAGCTTTGAATGATTAGGTGTTTTAAGGGAAAACTTAGATCCATGTAATGAGTGGAATTTTAGGAGATACTTGGGTCTTATAGGGTGGAGTTATGAGGAGGTTATTATACACTGGTGATGTTCTCAAATCTTACGGTCTTATACTTAAGTTTTAACAATAATAACTATACAATTATGTGCTAAAAATATAAGAACAAGTTATTGCATCGAACACAATGAAGAAACAATCCCTAAATGCAAAATAAACTGCTT
The DNA here is from genome assembly GCA_046761065.1 of Candidatus Heimdallarchaeota archaeon. Taxonomy (GTDB): domain Archaea; phylum Asgardarchaeota; class Wukongarchaeia; order Wukongarchaeales; family JBHIFL01; genus JBHIFL01. Next base: position 4,401 of record JBHIFL010000120.1, on the reverse strand, counting down.
GAATCAAAAAAACACGAGATTGCTTCAACTATGTGCCTTATTTAAAATTTAGATTACATACACTACTAAATGAAACTTTCCTGTAGAGAGCTTTTAAAGAGCACACAAAAAATTTTCTCATAAAAGTCTACATAAGGTTGGTGGAACCTTGAGGCAAATACAAATCTTCTTGCCAAAAGATAAACTCGGTGACGTTTTAGAATTTCTCCAGGATACCCTTGAACTCGTGAACGTGTTCAGTGTGAAAGGGGATACGAATGCAATGATTTCATTACGAGTTAGTGAAGTGCAAAGCACTCGAGTCATTGATGAATTGAAAGGTATTGGTATTGGAGTAGAATATGGACTGATTGACATTCTTCCAATAGTCGTTTCCGTTCCTTTAATTGAAGAAAAAGAAGAACCCTTGGAAAGCACGCTCCAGGCTCCTTTTCAACGACGCGTCGTAACAGAAGAACTCTTTAATAGCATCTCCACTGACGCGCGCGTTTCTGTCGATTATCTCTGGTTTGTCGCCATTTCCGCCCTTGTAGCGGGACTCGGCATTATCCAAAATAGTGGGGTTGCTGTTGTCGCTAGCATGCTCCTCGCCCCCTTAATGGGACCGATATTAGGATTTTCCCTTTCATATGTCGTAAAAGATCGCCAATTAACTCGAAATAGTCTCATAGCGGAAGGTACTGGACTAGGGCTTTCGCTTGTGTGTGGGGTGATTCTCGGCCTTTTAACCTCCCATCCGGGCAAACTCCCAGACCAGATGTTAGCGCGAGGAAAACCGGGGATCATTGACGTCCTCATTGCTCTATTGTCCGGTTTAGCTATCGCATATGCCCTAGGGCGAGGAATCACCTCCTCCTTAGTGGGAGTTGCCATCGCTGCCTCGTTGATGCCTCCCGCTGTTAATGTAGGAATTGCATTAATGTGGCGTGAAGACGCAATAGCTCTTGGGAGTTTAGTCCTTCTACTCGCCAATATATTCATAATTGACCTCGTGAGCATCGGAATGTTTGCAGCTATGAAAATCCAACCTGTTGGCGTTTTAGCACCCACTTGGAGAGGGTTAACCCAAGAACAGGTCCCAAGGAGTTTCTGGTCGAGGCTTTTTGGCCCAAAGAAAAAAAAGAAGCCCGTTCAACCAAAAGAGGTTAAACTTCCAAGTGCTCCAGAATCCTCTCCAACCGAAGAAACATCCGATATGGCTTAGTGGGCAAGAAAGAAGATCAAAAAGATGAAAAAGCCGAAGAAAGGGGATAATCACACCCGGGAGGAGGAAAAGAACCTAACCCTCGCAATCCTCTTGAATGAAGAGAGTATATTAGTTCCTGACAAAGATTACAATAGTGTAGATGTGATAAGGGAATGGAGAGAGACAATCCGATGGAAACCCTAGTGATGGATTCCTCTATCCTAGTGAAGTTAAACGTGATCGAGACATTCTAAAAGATCAATAAAGAGAAGTTGAAAAAAGCCTCCAGAAGCTTACCCTTTTATGGATTTCAGTTGTTTCCACTACAAGGAGGCACTACATCGACTTGATGGTTAAGACATCCCTCAACAATAATATAATCGTTAATAACGCGAGCTACGTCGCTCTAGCCCAATATCTGGAAACAATCGTACACATAGCGACGAGAAACTCCTAGAAAAACTCTCTTGTGATTGAAAATATCATTCTATAACAAGACGAAAGAAAACAATAGGGGAAGAACTAAACAACCCATAAGATACTCAGGGGATCTAGACCTTTATTCTTGTTCGTAATAGCAGTATAGCTAGCATTGCCATAATCGTAACTATTGCACCGAAGCTGGGAACAAAAAAGGGAGTACTTACTGGCGATTCCTTGGGCAAGATCGTAAATTCGGTATGAAGCGTTTCGACTTGTTCCCCTCTGTAAATTCTGTAGCTGATGGTATAGTATCCTGGGCCCCTCAAATCGGTAGGGGTTAAGGTCCAGGTGATATTTCCACCTGGAGGGACTATTACCAGAATTTCGATACATGGGAGACCATATGTGGTACTAGATCCAGTCTCTTGCACGCGATAGGAAATTTCAAAGCAATAACCAGCGTTTGCTGTGTGGGAATCCCGGTTCACATAGATAAGGGTGATGTTCTCTCTTTCAGAGTAAACTGTCTTGTCAGTAAACAACTCTGAAGAGGTGGGAAGTACTCCAACTGTAAAACTCGTATAAAGGGTCTCGAGTTCTTCCCCCACATATGTTCGAAAAGCAATCTGGTAGTAACCAGGTCCCATCAAACCTTCCGGTTCTCTGAGCGTCCAGGTGATGCTTTCTCCACCGGGAACGTCGATGAGAACTTCTATAGTCGGAAGGGAATAGACGATGAGTTTTCCAGTCTCGATATCACGATATTCTATCTCGAAGGGGACCCCATTGGGGAGCTGCACCACCATTCCTTCAGGTTCCCGATTCGCAAAGGTAAGAATGACTTCTTTGCCAAGTTCGTATGCAAATTTATCTGTGAAAAGCTCTAATTGGGGGTGTTGAGGCACCTTTGGTTCTTCCAAAATTTCCATCTCTTGAGCAACAATTCTGTAGAGGCCACCTTGATCCTTCACAAATACAACTTCTCCTTTGATAAGAACCTTTGAATTGGAGGGAGGCAGTGGATGAGCTTTATCCAAAACATAAACCCAGATCCAGATAGCTCCAGGGTCTTCTACTGACTCGACAAGCAAAAAATCTCCAACAGTAGTAATACAACGTGATTCAGACAAGCAACGTAAATATTGAGCATAACCTTCAATCGTGACTGTTCTGTTTAAGTACGCTTCTGGATTTGTTGCCACATCCCTTAGAGTAGAATTTGAAGGGATTAATACGTTATCAGCTCCCAAATCTAACTGAAATGTCCAAGAATTCAAAGCTTGGAACCCAATTATACAAACTAGAATAAGACTAATTGATCCATACATCAAATATTTTCTCATTTCTTCGTCTTCCTTCCATCTTAAACAAGATTCGTTATTCAGTTTGGCATATCTAGATTTCTGAAATACTATTCACTTCAAAAAGAAATAACTTTTCTCCTGTATTTTGGTACAGATATTACGAAAGTGATCACTCGAGGAGCAAGTATGTATAAGCCTCTATTTTGAATGCGATTGGCTCCTATACTAGATTAGTGCCGTTTAACTTGTAAACCTTCAAAAAGAGTAAATTAAATCGATTCATGCAGCCATACGGGCTTAGATTCTTCTCTTTGTGAAATCCAAGAGGGAGTTCTTATGTGTTCTTTTACACAATAATCGATTCAAACCGCAGTGAAAATATTAGGGTTTGTGTTTTCATGAGCGATAAGCATAATAGATACTCTTATCGGCTCCAATCCCACGTGTTCGTTTAAGTGTTTATGTATAATCTATATGTGTGGTACGTAAAAGTAATGTTACCCAATGCGACACTTTATGGAACCCAAAAGCTTCATAGAGGTGAAGAGCAGCGATATTGTCCTTGTGAACCCTTAGGTATGCAGTTTGTCGCTGAGTTCTTAGGAGTTTCCAGAGAGCAAAGGCAATCATTCGCCTGCCGTACCCCTTACCCCGATGTATTGGGGCAACAGCTACATTGGTGATCAATCCCTGGTCAGAATTGAAGCTAAGAACCCCAATTATTTCCTTTCCTCTCGAAACAAAAAAATGGCGGCCTCGTTGGAAGGAGTTAAACCAAAACTCTGGCGGAACCATTGGTAAAAACTTAAGATTCGCTTGAATCCTCGGATCTGGAGAGCCATGAAGGCATTTTCTAACACATTCAACAAATTTGATCCGATCAGATGCCTTTGGTTCTTCAAACATCAGCTCATCCTCCCGAAACTGTTCTGATATCTTGTTTAGAGGGAGGCTCATCCCATAGGCGTTATCAAAAACCTCAAAGCCTTCCTTTAGGACTTGTTGTATCGCGAGACCTTCATTTGCAAACAAATCTATGATCATATACCCAACCTTTTCTTGTCTGGCCACTTTCTTGCTCTCTTGAACTAATGTTCGCATAGCTGCTGGTTTGATAGGAGAGTATGCCATGATTTGAAAGAATTTTGTATCTGGAGGGGCTAACAAATGTTCCGGTTCCACTCCAAGTAATATAAGACCTATAGGGATGGATTGTTTGATACACAACCAATACGGTAGGGATCTCGTATCGAGTGACAGGTGGCGCCTCATGGGATCCCTTAGAAAGTGCTTAATCTCTGAATCGTTCGAAGAGATCATCCTTACGGAAGACAACCCTTGTTCGGCTCCTTTTTGATCAGCTAAGTTTAACATCATTTCGCTTTCAGCTAAGTTTCATTATGTTCCATAGATTTGCATGAGGGTTTTCATATAAGTGAAATATCATAAATGGAACTAAAAAAACATATTCGTGCTTTTCTCTTCGTA
>JBHIFL010000119.1:0-9773 GCA_046761065.1 Candidatus Heimdallarchaeota archaeon | reverse complement strand
CTAGAAGAATAAAGATCATTAGATTTCAGACCTTTTTCTATAGCTTGTTTATTTAAAATATGCAAAAATAATGTATATGATATTTCACCAATAAGTATCTATGTTTGTATTTTGCTTACGAGGGAAATTTCAACTTTACTATTGACTAAATAAGGATCTCTTGTTTCTAGATGAATTCTAACTTTTCATCGAAAAGAATAAAGAGAAGAAAAAACCATTCTTTTCAAATAAGGTGGAACGCTCCTTGAAGATGAAAAAAATCAAAATCATAACACAAAGTGGGGAATTTTTTGCGAATTTGAGTGAAGATTGTCCTGTAACAACGAAAGCTATCTGGGAAGCATTACCAATCGAAGCGAAAGTCCAAACGTGGGGTGATGAGATCTATTTCAGCATTCCCGTTGATGTAGCTGAAGAAAATGCTAAAGAAGTAGTAAATTTGGGCGATTTAGGCTATTGGCCGCCTGGAGCCGCTTTTTGTATCTTTTTTGGAAAGACACCGGCCAGTAAAGGCGATGAAATTAGGCCTGCAAGCCGAGTAAACGTTTTTGGCGCACTGAAAAAAATCAATAGTGAAATTATTGCAAAACTACGCCAAGTCTCTTCTAGAGATACGATCCGTGTTGAGAAAGTTCCAGAAAAGTAAAAAATCCCTGTGACACTAACTTTTCAACTTGCTTCAGTAAAGTTTGAAGGACAGTTAAATGTAAATCCTAGCACTGCCGAGACGGAAGATCTATATACATAGAAGTCCCATTTGGTACGTCGTGAAGCTTCGCATAATTACACTTACTCGGCGGTGAGTTGGCAATCCTTACTTTCCAAGGAAATAAAGCAACAAAGAGCGAAAAGCGATTTAGGAAACTATTTTAAGAAGTATGAAACTAAATAATTCAATCAATTCTTATTCTTCTAAGGAGGTACTACTTTGGGAATACTTGGAGTTTCGGGAGGTTGGAGACGCCTTGGTAAGCTAGGTAAGGTTGGTCTAATCCTCCTATTGTTAGGAATTGTGGGGGGGACGGTTCTAGAATCAATCACTCACCCCTATATTTATACTCGTAGGCCACGGTTTAGTGGACGGGTAGTCATCCGCAGTGCAAACTTGATTGGACGCCCAATCAATGGTGTCCAGATGCGGGTAGTCGCAGAACCCGACCCAAATGATGTGCCATACTCCATAGGAATTGTCCCTGCAGATCTTACCGTTAATGTTCGAGAAGAAAATGACCTCGAAGAATACGCAGTATCGTTCTGGGTAGGTAGTGGGCCTGTTGAGCTCACGTATTCCCAAATGATGGGATCTAGAGCCTTCGATATTGTCATCTTTAGTTTTGATACGCTTACCCTCTTGTTAACAGTATCGTATGACATCGCAGTTGGCCCTATTGCCGGTCCAATTACGCTAATAGGTGCTGTGTTCATAATTCTGGGCCTTGTTTTAAACTATTGGAGTAAACGACGTATGAAACTTCCATTTGGTGAAGAGTACTTTCCAGAGATATTTGGTGAGCCAGAACGACGTGGTGTTCCGCGCACTGCAGATACTGAAACTGAAGGAGAATATGTAATAGAACAAATAGCTACCCGCTCCATGCCACAAGAAGCCAAAACAATCGAACCGAATGTCCCTGAACAGGTAGAACGCATAATATGTACGTACTGCGGAGCCACAGTTTCGAAATCGGATGTCTTCTGTCCAAATTGTTATTCAGAACTGCTGTAACAATGTATGTTTATAGCACTCAGATACCTTTACTCTTGTAAAAAGAAAATTTCATTGATATTTTTATATAAAGAATGTGCTTACGTTGTTTAGATCGGACGGGCTTTAGTCCATACTTCTTCGAGGTTTCTAGATAACCAAGTTACCATGCCATCGATTGAAGAAACAGTAGCAATGGGTGTTGGTTCGTCGAGAGGCACAAAAACAATCTCTTCACGATCACGTGAAAGGCCATAGAAGGGAGCTCCCTCTGAAGCTTGCCGGATTGTCAAGGTATCCTGTCCTGTAAGTTCTTCGGGAATATAACCCCCAAAGACTACTAACCGTGCTGCAACATGTGGTGACAAACGCTTTAGAGTCTCTATATCTTCATTATCTAATTCTGGTACAATCAAATAGAGATTAGATTTGGCTCTTGAAATGGCATTTCGCATGAAATGACGGATATTTTCTGTCCCCCTGACCGCATAGACATCTTCAATTTCTTTAAATCGTTCAGAAAATCCGGTCGTCTGTTCTCTGATATTTGTTAACTTTTCTTGAATTGACTGGAACGCTTTATTAATCTCTGAATCTGCTTCTTCAACAGATGAAGCGGTTGATTTATGAAAATCTGTGATTGCATCTTCCAAATTATTAAGAATCTCTGCTAGGCGAGCTTTTACTGTGTCGGTTAGTTGTTGTCCACGTGCATTGAAACTTGTTTTGGTTTTTTCAAGTTCTTTTGTAGTTATTCTTGAAATCCGGTGGCTTTCCGTCTGTAATGATTTCTTTGTAGATTCAAGTTTTGGAAGAAGAGAATCAGCAATATCTTTTGTCTCAGTTTCCAATTCTGATGAAGTGGAATTTAATTCTTGATTCAATCGTGTTTTCAAGTCCCCAGCCAAGCGTAAAACTTCATTTTCCATGAGTTCGTGGCTAGCAATAAGCTTAGACTCAGAAACTTGGCTCAAATTTTTCGTGGCAACTTGGATTGCCTTTTTAGATTTCGTATAATCCGCAGAAATGCGGGTTTCAAGAGCCGAAAGGTCATTTATTAGGTTTTCACGGAATTGCTGGACGTCCTGGTGCATTTTTTGCAATTTTTCTAAGACATCTAACAATATCGCACCGGTAGTATTTGCAGCATCACTCAAAGACTGAGTCAGAATACTTAACGTTCCATCAAAGTCGGCGATGATCGAAGCTGAGGTTTGTTCGAGTTCGGTTTCAATGTCATGTTGTACATCCGTAAAACTGCGATCTACTTTGGGTTTTACAGATGATAAACTTGTATCAATCCGAGTGCTCAAAGTAATTCCCGTTTCGTTGAGGATTGCATCAATCTTGGAATATTGAGTGGGTAAAGAGGTCTCAATCAGTCCTTTAGCCGCATTATAATCTTTTTCGGCCCGAGAGGAGATTTGTCCTACTAAGTCATCTATTTCCTGAGTACTTGCTCGGGTACTTGAATCCAGCTCTCCTCTGGCGGCATCAAATACTGATAAAATTTCATTTTCTAATTTTGGGATTTCAGCTTGAGTATTTTCTGTAAGTTTATTTGCTGTTTTACCCAGCAGATTATCCACTTTTTGAAATTGTGCCTTCAAAGTATCTTGCTTCTTTTTCAAAGCTCTCAGAATTTCCTCAATGAGTTGAAATATTCTATTCTTATAATCTACAAAACTACGAGAATCACACTGGAGGATCTTAGCTTCTTTTTCCATAGAATCTCCCCAACCAATTGTGAGCCGGATTCTTCATTAAATATTTTGGTTTCAAAAAGAAGTTTTTTTTTCATTCTTTGGCGATCAAAATCTATTTACTATCAATTTCTCAAAATTGGATGAATATTATTACACAGAAACATTGAAGAGGACGCCCCCCCTTTCGACATGATCATAACTATTTAAAAACATTTTATCAGATCTATTATAGATGAACTTGGTCTTATGGAATCCCAGAATGGCCCAAAAAGTAGCCACCTATATAAAATATAAGAAACTAAGAACTATTAGAACCTCATCGTATGAAGGGTTCCTGCTCGATGGAAGGGACGTGGGAATTTATCCCGAGAGTCGATGATACAACAAGGAGTTAAAAAATGCTCGGAGAAATAGTAATAGAAAATGCGAGCTTTACACTAGAGTCATTTATTGATTGTCTTATCGAACGGCTTAGGATAGATGGGAGAGCAATTCCCGATGAAGGACTAAAAGTTGAAGGGAACCAATTCATGATGGTTGTTCGATCCCCAATTTCTACCCTCCTTGTTAACGGAATTCTAGAGACTCATAGAGGAGTGTATCGGCTTAGATTATATATGAGTCCTGATCTTGAAACGGTAAAAACTGTCAGTAAGCTAATTACCATTGGAACAAAGGCGTTGGAGCTTTCGGGGGTTATTACCGCTGGTCCAGCAGGGATGTTGGTACTTGCAGGAAAATTCGGTGTCGAAAAGATAATGGAACGAAGAAAGAAGGAACGAGAAATTCGGCGCTTTCGCCAAATAGTGAGTGAGATCTGTGAAACAGATCTCATGCTTGAGGAGCATCTAATAGAACCATATGAATTGGGACTACCAGCGATGACAGATAAATCATGGGTTCACTGGGAAATTACATATAGGGCCTTATTGGATACATATGAACTGAGAATGGAAAGAGAATTGCCCAAATTCTTTGGAGTACCAATAAAGCTCTCCCGGGATAAACACTTTAAGGATAGAATAGTTGATATTTTTGCAACCCTTCAAGAAAAAGAGGTATTGAAAGGATTAGTCTTCGTTGTCACCAATCGGAAACCATCTATGCGCTCGTTTCGGGCAGATGAGATTATGCGAATCGCTAGACAAGCAATGCACTATGAACCGGCTAAAAAGACAAAAGACTGCCTAGTGATCTGCATTTTTATCTCAGCAACCAAACCAGCATATGATTCGCAAGCCTGGAAATTTCTTTTAGAAGCCCCCTATGTGCCGAAAATGGAATCCCCATTTCCGCTGATAGTTATGCTCCCTCCAGAAAGAGGAATTTGGCATAATATTATAATCCCTTCAAGAGATACAACTCTCAGAGTAACTCTCAAGGAAATGCTTCGAACGCTTGGAATTCTGAAAAAAGAGGAGGATGTGAATAGGGATTTATTGGAGTCTTCAGAAAATAATCAAGTTATATCCCAGGAACTTATCCGGCTGCTGACACGAATCCTGAAGCCAAACCAGATTAAAACCTTGTTCTAAACCATAATTGTAATTCATTCAATTAGATTCCAATCAAATCAATTGCTTCTTCTATTGAGTTGGATCATTTTTTAAGCTAGTCGAATAATTAAATCTTTTTTTTGAAAGGAAACCACCCCAGGCCTTTGTCTCTTCCGAAGGAAAAATAAGATAATCCAACAATAGATTAGTTAAGGATTGTATCATCGAGTGAAATAACAATGAGCCGAAGATCTGCGTTGTTTATTTTTTTAGCAATATTAGGGGTTTATGCCGCACTTCCGGTCATGAGCCAATCGAACATAGTAATTCGGGTTGTGGTTGATGATGAAATAACAGATGCAACAGCAATGATCATTGAAGATGCTATTGAGAGCGCAACTAGGGAGGGGAGGACAGCTATTATCCTTGAATTAAACACTCCCGGCGGTGAAGTGGACGCAACCTTTCAAATCATGGATGCAATTGAAAATAGCCCCGTCCCAGTTATAGGGTATGTGGCGCCTATAGGCGCCAATGCGTTTTCTGCAGGAACGTACATTCTTATGGCCACTCATGTAGCGGCTATGGCTCCTGGCGCAGCGATTGGATCGGGACAACCAGTGACATCCACTGGAGAGCTCATAACAGATAGTAAATACATCAATGCACTCATAAATAAGATGATTGGGGCGGCACGTGTCCATAACCGAAATGAGACTGCAGCCCGTTTATTTATTGAAGAAAACCTGAATCTCATTACCGAGGAGGCAATCAATTCAGGAGTTATTGAGATAGCACCTTCGAACTTCCAAGACTTACTTTTCCAACTAGAAACTAGAATTCTGGTTAAATATTCTGATAATTGGCAAGTCTACAACGACGCTGAATATGATGAAAGAAACGATCCCAATGCCCTCGAAAGCTGGGATTTTAATGGGCTCAGCCACGCAACAACCCAAAAATTCGAACCGGGACTTATGATCCAGATCCTAGATCTACTTTCGGATCCAAACCTTGCATATCTCCTCCTCCTAATCGGAGTGTGGGCTCTCATCTTAGGATTACAAACTCCAGGCTTCGGAGCAGAGATCGTAGGTAGTGTGAGCTTAGTTTTAGGCTTGGTCGGCGTTGGAGTCATTGGGCTTAGTCTTGCATCATTCCTGTTGTTCATCTTAGGGGCACTTCTACTGATCTTGGAATTGAAATTCCACACAGCAGTGCTAACCGCCGGTGGAACCCTGTGTCTGATCCTAGGCACCCTTTTTATTATTCCCTCCAATTGGATCCTGACGCAAGAGGCACTAAATAGCATCCGATACGGTTTGTTTGCCATCACTGGTACAATAGCCGGCATATTTAGTTTTGCGATATATAAAGCTTCACAAGTTCGTAGGAGGCCAACAATGTTCTCATTTAAGGGGAAGACCGGTATTGCCGCCTCAGATATCGATCCAGAAGGTAAAGTGAAATTTGAAGGGGCTCTTTGGAAAGCAGAACTTGTAAGGGGGAATTTTATCCAGAAAGGAGACCCGGTGGAAATTGTTGGCATAGAGGGGTTAAAACTCTTGGTCGAACCCACTCGAACAAAGCCTCTTGAGGGGAAATAAATCCAGTAGCCACTATTATCAATCTCACCAATGAAAAGAAAGCATAAAGGTATTCCAAGGATTTGAGCAGTAAAAATGATCAAAGATTCAGTAAACTTTCCATTTACTGATTACCTTTTTTAAGTTCGAATTCCTTTTTTTGTTTTCGAGTCAGTTGGTCTGCTAGGTGAAGTGGAACAGGAATTCTATGTTGCGACGATAGTACCAATTTTACAATCTCGATGGCTTTTGAAAGGCTGATAAGATGACCGACTGAAATAAAGATCGGTTTACCTTCCTTTTTTGGATGAAGAATAGCTCCAATTGGCTTCCCCTCATAAATCAGCTTAGCCCACTCTCCAGGGCGTTCAGGCCAAAATTCTGGCTCCCCCACTAGTAAATTCTTTGCTACTCCGATTGTTGGCTGATCAACTTTAATCCCAAAGTGAGAAGCTAGTCCCAATCTCCGAGGATGTGCAACCCCATGCCCATCAAGCAAAAAAACGTCAGGAAAGTGTGTTATTTTTTTAATAACCTTTAAGAGGGGTGGGAGCTCCCGATAACTCAATAATGTAGGAATATAAGGGAAATTGACTTCCTTTAAGGCTGTTTTCATTTCCAAGATTTTGTTAGTAGAAACTTCAAACGTCACGGCGCCAGCAATGGCTGTTGTCTCAGAGTATGCGACATCAAGACCTGTAATGGTGTGAATTTTGGAAAGATCCAAGTTTTCCTCTTCTTTTTGAATGACTAATTTAGAAAGCCGACGCTGTTCGGCCTTTAAAGCTTGTAAATCTTTCAAAGGACTCAAAGCAAATCAAATCAGAAAACCACAATTAAAAAATATAGAAGTTTCTTTTCTTACTTTCAAGAATCATATTGTGTGTACTGAATGCTGAAGTGCAGAAGATCTTTCAAGTTGTAAATTTATTAGGGAATAATTAAATAGAGGTTGCACCATTGAGCGAGTTGAGCATTGAGGATTTAAAAAAGAGACTTGAAATTCGGGGCGCCATAATTGGAAAGCAATCCGACCGAATTCAAGAATTGCTACAGAAGATTCACAGTTTTGAGAAAGAACTAATAAGTTTTAAAGCTCTCTCTACTGAAAAGGAATTCAGAATATATCAGAGAGAAGAAGGGCAAGTCTCATCAGAACGTTTATTGGCCGAGAAGAAGGAAATTGAGAAGTTACTTGAACAAAAAAACCAAGAAATTCTTATTCTTACAACAAAACTTGAAGGATTAAGCTCTATCACACCTGAAGGAGAGGAAGGATTAGAGACAATCACCTTTGAAAACTTGAGGTTACAGGAAAAGCTTCAAGAGGCCGAACAAGAAATTAAGAGGCTGCAGCGCATCAAAGAACCTACGAAAGATCGTCAAGATGCAGATAAACTCGTTGAGAAGCTCTGGGCGCAACTCGAAGAAGAAAAAGAAAAACGAAACCTTTTGGAAAAAAAACTTCAATATCAAGAACAGCTTAACACTGAAAGAGAGGATTTGAAAGGACTTTTGGAAAAAAAGGGTGAAGAGATTAAGGTAAAGGCAGCACAGACTCCAGAGGCGAGTGTAATGGATACGGAGCGAAGAGGGTTCGAAGAGGTAGCCCACCAAAAAAGTTCGTTTCAAGAAAGGCTTGAACATCTCAGGGATCAACTCAAGACTGACCGCCAAAAGTTTTTGCAGGAAAAAAGTCGACTTAATATCATGATAGATGAAAAAACTATGGAAATCACTCAACTTCAAACAGAGTTGAAAAAACAACTAACAGAACACACGATTACAAAAGATAGCCTAAAAAAACTTGCTTCGGAAAATCAAAGTCTTCAAATACGTCTTCAAGAAGCGGAGAAAAAAATTCATACCCTTCAGGCCCATCTTTCAGAGGAAGAAGCAAAAGAGAAAGTAGTCCCATTTGTGGAGACCATCCCTACTCGCAGAATTACAAAACCCACGGAACCAGCACCAGCGCCGCCCCCTGCCGAAGAAGTGGCGCCGCCTGAAGGCTGGAATAGACTCGAGCTGCGAGAAATCTTCGAATCATTCCTTGACTATTTGACAAAAAGCCCAAATACGAAGGATATTATTACCCGTCTAGAAGATTTGAGGGATATCATGTTTGAACGACAAGGAGGCGGTATGGCAGTCAGAAAGTGTGGAGAGGAAGTCCAGAGATTCAAAAAAGGTTCGGGCAGTCCTGAAAGTTTGAGTAAAGCCCTTCGAGAAATGGCTCATCTACTTAGAGTTAGAATTAGTATATAAATACAGTCCAAGCTGCAGTAAAATGTGTATATAAATGGGAGAGGAGAACCCCTTGCGATTGATAAGGAATCACCGATCATGAAAGTTAGTTTGCAAGCGAACTTCTAACAGTTCATCGTGTAACTAAGGAGCGAATGACATGCTCAACTTCTGTGTCTACTATGGGTGGCTGACCATCATACATGATTGGTCCACCTATGATTTTGTTATTTTTGCTGATCTTCATCCAGCTAGAAGGAACCGCTTAGAGGATTTATTGGTAGAAGTTCCTGAAACTTATTTTTATCTCGATGCAAAAGGTATTTTACACCAGCGCAAGTCATTTGAAGACATCCTAGAAGAACTTGCTAGGTTAAAAGTCTCAGGAGTTTTTTTAGATCAATTTAACACGAAGGAACTTTCAGCGAATGCGGCACTATTCGGTATTCAGAGTTTGAGAAGTAGAAACTTTAAGATCATAGGTAACGGGGAGATTGAACCGCAATATTTCCCACTAATTGATTATTATATGTGTGAAGGCTTTCTTGGGAGTTATGTGGGACGTCCAGACGATTTTCAGTTGGAATTCGCGCCGTTCACCCCCACTGAGACTAAAATTAGACAGTTGAAAAATAATGGAGCAAGAATTATCGCATTAAGCTACGGTGAAGAAAATAACCTTGAATTAGAAAAATACTGTTACCTTGCGGCGCTCCTATTTGACTTAGAAGCCTTTTATTATACCCACCCATCGTTAATGATCCCATCTGTATCTAATGTGCGTTATAATTTAGGCAATCCGTTAGATCGATATCATCTAAAAAAGGGAAAATTAATCCGGGAATTTGAGTATGGAACCATAATAATTGATCCTCATAAAAGAGAAGGCAGCATTGCTCAAACAGGGTAAAAAAGTAGTCGAGAATAATTACATTGTGGAGATTAAATATTTTACAAAAAATGAAGTGCTTCAAAATCTTGCGTTTTAGAGCATTCAACCACAATGAACAAATTGACATAACCAATGCTCTTACCC
>JBHIFL010000118.1:0-9814 GCA_046761065.1 Candidatus Heimdallarchaeota archaeon | reverse complement strand
TAACTACTATTTTTCCGTTTGATAACACTTTATCCTTTCAAATTTGTTGCAGATTGACTTGTGACTACATTTTAGAGGGGTAATGGGAGAATTATTTTATTTAACATGATAACTCATAATGTAGTTATAATTTGAAGTGTTAATTAGTTAAAGAATGATGGATGCCCTATTAAATGAAATACTGCAGTTCAACTAACACGAAAACGATTGAAAATAGCCTGCAATGTTGGTTTTCGAACGCTAGAAAAGTTGTTATCGCGGGGATTGGAAGTTTACTTAGAAAAGATGATTTTGTCGGTGTTAAAATTGTAAGGAATTTACAGGAAAAAGACTTACAATCTGTTTATTTAATCGAATGTGAGACCGTTCCAGAAAATTTCATAAAGCCGATACGTGAGTTTGGACCAACCCATGTCTTAATAATTGACGCTGCCCAGTTAAATCTCCCCCCTGGAACCGTAAAATTATTAGAGTCGGATGCAATTGCAGGGGTACCAATAATAACTCATGCATTACCTCTTCACTTATTTTGTGAATATTTAGAAAAAGTAACGGGCGCGAAAGTTGCTTTACTTGCGATACAGCCCAAAGAGATTGGATTTGGAGAAGGTCTAACAAGTGAACTAAAAAAAACTGCTAATGCCTTAACAAATCTTCTGTTAGATATTCTATCATAATGAAGGCGTATTTGCATACACTATTCAATGCTTACATCGGCATCTAGTGATTTTGCTAGACAAAATGAAAGGTTTCTATAATCATTTTTGAATCCCTTCAGGTAGTCACCTTTATTAGGATCTATAAGATTGCAGTCCATCTAATTTTGTTCTATTGTACATATGTAGAAGATACAATTCTTTCTAATTTTGGAATCGCAAAATTCAAAGATTTTTAACAGAAGAAGATCAATTAAAATCAAAAGTTTTATGCTGTGGTTTGAGTGGATTCTCTACAAAACCAACTCCAAGTAAAACTAGCGATCCTTACACGCGGACTTAAATTACCGCCAAATGAAGTCGGTGGACGAATGGGAGGGGCGGGACCGACCCGTGGACGGTATTTCTGGCTAGCTCGGAAGGCTATCAACGCCCCTATGTATTCAGGTGAGCAAGCCGAGAGGATGAACTCCTTAACTATCCAAAAAATTAGTAATAATAGCTGGAAACTCCTAGAATTTGGGGTCGAATTGCGTTCAATTCCATTTCCTGCATTTTATCGAGAAACACTTCCTAATGGAATTCCTATGAGACAAATTGCACTACTTCATGGGGCTGATTGTTTAGCTACCACAATAATTCAAAGGTGCGATTATTGGCCCAACGCCCAGTGCCTTTTTTGTAGTATCCCTTACTCCCATCAGGCCGAGCAAACTGTCCTACAAAAAAACCCAGAAGATTTTTTGCAGGTTTTAAAGGCGGCTAATCGGAAAAATTCACTTATTAAGCATGTTACGCTTACTAGTGGCTCGTTAAACAAACCAGATCGAGGTATTCAAGAATATGCAGATTTTGTTTCTGCGATTCGGCAAGCATCTGACATCCCTATTCACGTCCAAATAGAACCCCCCAATTCTCCTACAATGCTAGATACCTTGGTGGACGTTGGTGTAGACACTATTGGGATTCATCTCGAAATATTTAATGAACAAAGAAGAAAATACTATTGTCCCGGAAAGGTGCGTACAGCATCCTTTACCAAGTATCAACAGACATGGCAGCACGCTGTAGATCTTTTTGGGAGAAACCAAGTAAGTTCCTATTTTTTGCTCGGCTTAAATGAATCCACAGAAGAAATCATAAACGGGGTGCAAAAATGTGCAGATCTCGGGATCATTCCACTTCTCACACCGTTTCGACCTGCAGAAAAGACCCCACTCTCAGGTATGATCCCATCCTACATCGGGCAGCAAGATCTTATAAGTATACATCACCAAGTGGGAGTCATTTTAAAAGATGCAGGAATAACTCCAGAGGAGTCCAAAGCGGGCTGTGCTCGCTGTGGGGCGTGCAGCGCTATAAGAGAAGCTATCGCTGTGGCTTAGGGGATTACATTGCCAACATTATCCGTTGAAGAGTTTACCTTGGAGGACGCTCCTGCTATCGCACAACTCCTACAACGCGTATGGTCCTCGGTAACAGAGTATCCACCTACTTGGCGAGAGCGAAGAATGTTATCAGCGGAGGAAATACATCAAGAAATGCAAGAAGGAGACTTTCGATATTTTGGAATTCGAACAGAGGGTCACATCGTCGGAGTTTATAAACTCTCGATTGGTAAGGAGATTCTAGGGGAGCATCAGGCTGTCGATCCGGCTTATCGAAGAAAAGGATTGGCCCGTCTTATGTATGAACAATTCTTGGAGCTTGGCCGCCAGCTTGGAAAACCAAATTGTATCAATTTATTAGTAACAAACAAAAAGATGATTGCCTTTGTAACTCGACTAGGATTTCGTCCAAGTGGAGATCCCTACGAACAAGATCCAGGTATGTTTGTGCAAAAATTTTATTTCTATCACGAAACAGTATAATCAAATCCACAACACTTTTGATTAATCCTTAGAAAAGCCTGTTCGGTGACATCTTGCCTTTAAAAAAGATTACAGACATCGATGAAATCGTAAGAATTCTCAAAGAGGATATAAATAAATATAAAAAACCTGCAGTCAGCCAAATCGCTGAGAAAAAAAATCCCTTCAAAGTTCTTATTGGAACTGTATTGAGTGCTCGAACAAAAGATCAAGTCACAGGGGAGGCAAGTACTCGACTCTTTAACTTGGCTAAAACTCCCAAGACAATGGCTGAACTTCCTCTTGAAACCATTGAAAAAGCTATTTATCCTGTTGGTTTTTGGAGAAATAAAGCGAAAAACATTATTGAACTCTGCATCCAGCTCGTTAATGAGTTTGATTCGAAAGTTCCCGACACCTTGGAGGAGCTCCTTACCTTAAAGGGAGTGGGCAGGAAAACGGCTAATCTAGTTTTAACAATTGGCTTCAACAAGATGGGAATCTGTGTAGATACACATGTCCATCGAATTACCAACCGATGGGGTTATATCAAAACTAAAACTCCGGAAGAAACTGAGTTCGCTCTAAGAAAGCGACTTCCTAAGAAATACTGGATTATTATCAACGGGTTATTGGTCACATACGGTCAAAATGTTTGTACTCCAATTTCCCCATGGTGCAGTAAATGTCCTATTGCAGTATATTGCAAGCGAGTGGGAGTAACCAAGAACCGTTAATATCTCGCTTAATTGGGTGATTGAAAGGATTTTGATCCTTATTAAATTCTTTTATTATAAATAATAAAGGCTTAATCTTTCAGAATTACTTGGATATTATTGAGAGCAGAGTCAAACCAATATGCTTTTGCAAGAATAAAAACACCAATCCAATAGATGGAGATCATGTCAACCCATTGTCTATTTCATGATGATGCCTATATAACTCAATTCGAGGCTAAAATGCAAGATTGGAATGTATATGGGCATAAAATTGAGGTGATTCTTGATCAAACTGCCTTCTATGCTACCTCTGGGGGACAACCCCACGACATCGGAACACTCAATGGAATAGAAGTATTGGATGTCATTTGGCGAGGTGAAGATATCGTTCATGTCCTCCCGCGAAAATATGAAGAAGATATAAAACAATGGGAACTTGTTGAGGGAAAAATAGACTGGAAACGGCGATTTGACCATATGCAACATCACACTGGGCAGCATATCCTCTCCCGAAGCTTTCTTAAAGTTAATCCTGAAGCTGAAACAGTATCATTTCATCTAACCGAGAGTAATGTGCATATCGACGTGGCAGTTCCAAAGATCGGAGAAACCGAATTAACTCAGGTTCAAGAGCTGGCTAACAAAGTAATCTTTGAAGATATTGAAATAAAGACATATTTCACATCGAAGGAGAAGGCCATTCAGAAAAACCTGAGAAAAGCCCCCAAAGAGATAGATAGTGTAAGGATTGTGGAAATGGGCGAATTTGACATAGATCCTTGTGGTGGTACACATTGCAAGCGTTCCGGAGAAGTAGGACTCATCCTCATAGAGGATGTGAAGAAAGCTGGAAAGAGAGGTAATCGTGTCCAATTTCTCTGTGGGTGGCGAGCGCTTAAAACCTTTAACCAAATGAATTGGCTACTAAAAAACGTTCAAGGACTGCTAAAGTGTAAGCCTCGAGACATACCAAAGTTTGTACAATCACTGCAAACTACCTCCCGGGAGAAGGAAAAACAGGTTCGAGCTTTACAAACTCAAATCCAAACCTTAGAAATCGAACAGGTCATTCGTGATGCGGAAGCGACCCACTCAAGAATTATTACAAAAATTTATGAAGAACAAGATCCTGATGATGTCAAAAGAATCGCATTAGAAATAGTGGATACTTATGAGGATATAATTCCAATTTTGGGAATTAAAAAAGATCCTTCTTTTGTTGTAATGGCCCGATCCGATAGTTATGCAAAATTAGATCTCAGAGACATTCTAAAAGAAGGATTAAAAGAATCAAAAGGTAAAGGTGGAGGGATAGATAAACTGGTTCAAGCGGGAGGGATTAAATCAGAAGAACTAGTCATTCTTATTACAACCCTGGAACGTCTTGTTCAACAAAAAATCTGACTAAAAAAGATTATATGATCCAACAAAAGATTTTCTGAAGATTATTCCTACTAATATTCCAATTTTTACATAAAAAGGATGTTTTGAAAGTCACGAGTTCAATTGGATTTGAGGCGATGAAAGCCAGAAATTCCCCCTCAAAAGCAGAAAAAGAACTAATAAGAGTACTAGAAGACCTCATAACTAGTATAAAGAGATCAAAGAAACTATTTAAAAAACATGATAATTATATTATTAATGAAAATTTTCAAAAGTTCTTCAAAGACGTGGAACAAGACCTTGATGAAGCGGTACCTGGAATTATCGCTGTTTCAACATTGCTAGGGCTATTCATTTGCCGGGTTCTTCGCTATTGGGATCAAGATATTCCCAAATTAACATCCGAAGTTAACACCCTAGAAATCTTGGATAAAGCCATGGGTTTTGAGTTATCAGTCGATCTATCTGTCTGGGAAGGCATCAAGAGCGCAACACGAATCGTGCAGAATTCGATCAGTAAAAAACAGCTATCAAGACTCAGAAACCTGATTGCTACCTGTCATCTCCAAGAATTATTACAAGAAGATGCCTTAGGAAGTCTTTTACAAGAGTTTCTCCCCTCAGCCTTACGTAAAGCTTTGGCAGCAAACTACACTTCATTGCTCTCTTCCGAACTTTTAGCGATGTTAGCTGTTTCAACTATCAAAAAAAAACATACCACTGTCATCGACCCATTTTGTGGCTCGGGACGTTTGCTTACCGCTGTATTAGATTATTCTTTTTCCCAACAAGATAACACTGTTTATGTGATTGGTAATGAGTTATTACATATCGCCATAATATTGGCATTAGCCCGCCTCCTGTATTGGTTCAAATCGCATCACCGGCCCCCCAATCTATCTCTCACTTGTGGAGACGCATTTGAACGAACACCACCATTATTCTCTATCCGCAAAATGAAACGGAAATTTTTTGGGGTTTATGACTTAGTAATCATGAATCCTCCTTTCACACGCTATCTTCGCTTGCAGCAAACCTATCTCAAGCGCTTGGCCCAATTATACGAACCCTACAAAGCCTATTTGGGTGAACAAATGGGCTTACATATTTTTGCATTATTCCTTACAGATCGAATTTTGAAACCAGGAGGACGACTTGCTGCAATTTTACCCGCTTCTACCTTCTATTCGCAATATGCCGATGGTTTAAAACGGTTCTTAGTTAATAATTATCAACTTAAGTTTATGATTGGAACCTCGATGGGAAAGGCCTTTTCGGAAGGGAGCGACCTCAAAGAAATCCTCTTTATCGCCGATAAACTGAAACCCACACCGACAATGAAAACAACATTTGCAACGATCAACACTCCCCTAACAAAGTACAATATCCACAAAATCGCTGAAGGACTTCATTTGAATAGAATAAAGGGACTTCCAATTAAAATTCAAATGGTCCCGCAACAAAAATTAGAATCTGACTGGAATTGGATTCGGTTTCTAGAAATCGGTGCTCTTCAGGTTATTACGAAGAGACTTCGCCAAACTGGACGGATCAAGAGCGCTCAAGACCTGAATTTACGGATTGTCCGGGGCTTTGAAATGTATGGCCCTGAATTTTTCTTTATTCCCAATCAAAATTGGGAGATTGTCGAACACTCCAAGGGTATTATTACTGTAAAGCACAAGGAAACTAACAGATACTTCGAATTTTCAACCAATTGGCTAACTCGATCACTTCGTAAACCTGTGCTATATAAATCGAAGATTACTCCCACGATTGACCACTTTGCGCTCAGAATTACAAAAACGCAGGATCGAACACATCTTGAGCCATATATCTCAGCAAATCCGAAAACTTGGGAAGTTGCTGCCAAACGGTTCGGTCCCGATTGGATCACGCATATCCACAATCAGCTCGAATCGAAAAACCCTTATGGTCACTTATTCATTGTGGATAAATTCGGAATCACCACGACTGGAGTCATCGCTCACTTCACAGATGAATGTTTGACTGCATCCAAGAACTTCTATGTCATAGATTGTCCAATAAACGAAGCCAAGCTTCTAGCAGCTTGGCTGAATAGCACAATATTTATTCTTCTCTTTCTCGCGTCACGTCGCGAAATAGGAGGCGCTTTTGGTCGATTGCAAATCATTGATTATCAGAACGAGCCGTTATTCATCGACCCAATTCATATTGATCCTGCTATTTCTAAAAAAATCAAATTCCTATTTGACACATTCCGGAACCAATCACTGCCACCATTGAAGAAACAATTAACGTTAAAATCCCGGAAAGCTCTTGATATCCTTATACTTGAAGCTTTAGGATTTCACAAAGCAGAAGCCTTCAAGTTGCGCAAGGAAATCTTTCTAGAAGTAAAGCGGCTTTTCACGGAAATTGATAGCCGCAGTAAACATAAAAGCAGACGTACCTAAGTTATCAATTAATCGGAAAGCTTCCCATTTAGTTGATCACTACATCTTAGCGAAAGGTTTAATTTTTTAATTACATCATGATGACTAATGCTACTCTTCTGGGTTATTTTATTTAGCCTTTTAGGCAGTGTTGGAGCTGTTATTGCAGCATCAGCTTTCCTAATAATTCCGGAAAAAACTCAACAAATCCTTATTCCATGTTTAATTGCCTATGCCACTGGGACACTCCTTGCTGCAGCATTGTTAGGGTTAATTCCTCATGCATTAACCCATCTTGTGCCTTATCGGACTTTATCAACTATTTTAAGTGGGATAATTCTGTTTTTTCTACTTGAAAAATTTGTAATTTGGCGACACTGTCATGATAGGGAGTGCACGATTCATAGCACAGCCGGTCCAATGATACTCATTGGAGATACCATCCATAATGCTGTGGATGGTACGGTGATTGCAGCAAGCTTTTTAACTTCCGTATTTATTGGGGTCGCAGCGAGTTTTTCCATCATAGTGCATGAAATTGCTCAAGAAGTTGGGGATTTCGCTATCATTCTTCATAGTGGGTATTCCAAACGAAAAGCTCTATCATTGAATGTTCTCTCGAGTTTAAGTACAGTTCCTACCGCCCTCTTAGCTTATTACGCGTTAGAACTGATCCATGCAGCTATTCCTTATGTGATGGCGATTGCCGCTGCTAGCTTTCTCTACATTGCTTTAGTTGATTTATCCCCCGAACTACATCGAAAAGTAGATGCCGGAGCCATGTATTCGATCCGTCAATTTATTTTACTGCTAGTCGGAGTTGGTACCATTCTTCTGGTCCTTCGAGTTCACCCCTAGGTCAATAATAGCTTATTACATTTTGCACTTATTACTCGTGGTATGATACTTATGTGATACTCCATTCATAACCAATTTTTTATAGGAATTAATGAAAAATATATGTGCCTTCCTCAAAGGTGTTCATGGGCAGAGCTGGAATCGGATCAGTAAAACGATCTGATAAATGGCTTGACATGAATTATCAAAGTGGATTCACACCAAAAGCGCGAAAGTGCTGATGGGATCGATGAAACAGAGATAAAAAGAACAGGAAGAATCAAAGCTCCGATGGAAGGATAATCCGAAAGTCGGTGGCACTGTCGAGTGAAACTAGTGCGGGAATGGCCCGATCCCGGGCGGTTTCAATCGAAACGGGTCCAGTGTCATGCGGAGATCGTCTTGTAAGCCAGGAGAGGAAGGCTTTTTTTCATTAGCTCATTTAATGTTATTTTAACTTGATATAAAGCTGCGTATTATCAAATAAATAAAAGGTCGATTTTTTCCAAATAATTGTATATCTTAGAAGATGGTTTGGTTTACTTAGGAAAAAAGCTATTTTTTCCAAATCTAAACTTCGTCTATTGGGGTTATAAGGGAGTAAGCCTAGTAAAAGCTCTGATGACGACCTCTGGGAGAGCAGGATGGATGTGTATGGCTTGTATCAGAGGAATCATACTAGCATTGTCGCAACTCATGACATTGATTACTTCTTGAATGAGGATAGGGGCAAAAGGTCCTACAATATGAGCTCCAAGGATACGTTGTGTCTGGTTTTCGACTACAATCTTCACAAAGCCAGAGGGTTCACCCATTGCTATTCCTTTAGCGGCATCTGTATATTCTGCTTTTCCAATAAGTATCTCATATCCCTGTTGTCTCGCTTGTTGGGGTGTCAGCCCAACACTTGCCACGGGAGGGTAGGTAAAAACCGCGTGTGGAACTGCTGAGTAGTTTACAGGAATTAATTGGGGCTCGTGTGCCATATGCTCATGTCTGTGTCCTCCGCCAGGCTCCATCAAGGCGTTCGCATTGTACCATGCGATTTCAGCCTCTACATTTGCCATATGACGAAACATATGCTTCCCTATGGCATCACCAAATGCCCAAATGCCTTCTTTACTTGTTTGAAGGTATTGATTGACTTTGATAAAGCCTCGTTTATCTATATCGACTCCTGTTATTTCCGGTTTAAGGAGATCCGAGTTAGGAACTCTGCCGGTGGCGAGGAGGAGGGTTTCCCCTGAGAATTTTTCAATATTACCTATGAATCGGTTGCGTGCTTTCACTAAGATTCCTTCGGGTGATTGGAGCGCTTCTAATACCTCATAATTAGTTTGGATGTTGAAGCGTTTCCGAAGTTCTTGGAGGGCGAGTTGGGAGACTTCAGGGTCTTCTTGGGGCAGAAATTGCGGGTTCCTTCCCAGAATTGTGACATCTGTACCAACGGCATCAAAGAAGTGGCCATACTCTGCTGCAATATAGCCACCTCCAACAATAATCATGGATTTAGGAGGTTCATCGAGATCTAGAGCCGTTTTACTAGTCAAATAGTCGACTTCATCAATCCCTTGAATTGGGGGAATGTAAGGACGGGCTCCCGAAGCGATAAAAACCAATGGAGCCGAAATAATCTCAGTTCCTACCTGAAGAGTATAATTGTCAACAAACTCCCCTGTGGCTTTATACCAGTCTAAATCTGGTGCTGCATCAACAACTTGGCCTTGCTGTTGGCTATCACTTCTAACATGATGCCGCATGTGTTCCATGATGCCTTTAAAATCAATAGAGTCGATTCGGGCTGTAATTCCAAGTTTTTCCGCGTCCCGGATCGTTTGAATGATATCTGCAGGATAAGTAAGCATTTTTGTAGGAATACATCCTCTATTCAGGCATGTTCCACCCATCGGTCCATGTTCAACTACCGCAACGGTCATTCCATGTCGATAAGC
>JBHIFL010000117.1:0-9943 GCA_046761065.1 Candidatus Heimdallarchaeota archaeon | reverse complement strand
TTAATAAAAAAATGTAATCAGAAATAGTAGTTTATTAATACCTTATATGAACTGGTCATTAATTTAATATATTACATGCTAGTTGTAAAAAAGGTTGCAGTGCAAAAATATAAACTTAAAAATTTGCATTCAAATAGTGCAGGATAAACCGGCTAGTACATGAGATAGCAGAGGTCAAATTCTTGAAAACCACTGGTAAACAATCTCAAAACGAACCTTCAAGACAGAAAGAAAAAAAGTTTAAATTAATTCAGGATTGCAAAAGGCAGATCACACTTCCAAGAGCCTTTTTTGCAATCATTATAATCATATCTATTACACTTCTTGGCTTTCGATCTAATAATCCTCAACAACCAGCACCTGATTTCATCCTCGATGATATTCACGGAAATAGAGTTATTTTAAGTGAATATAGAGGTGCTATAGTTCTTTTAGAATTCATGGCGACTTGGTGTCCTACTTGTAGAAAAGTAACTTCAGAATTGCTAAAAATCAATCAAAACTACAATAGCAAGGTAGTTCTTATCTCAATAAGTGTTGATCCCTCTTATGATTCAGTTGCTCGGCTTACCGCATTTGTAGAGGAATATAGAATTTCTTGGAGCGTCTGTAGAGATACGGAGGATGTAAACCTGACATATGAAATAGAAGTTATACCAACTCATTATCTCATTGATCCGCACCAATACATCAACTGGCGTGATACAGGTTGGATAAGTTCTGAGACTCTTAACGAACAGATTGCTCAATTACTATAAAATTGTGTAGGTACTCAGGTGGAAGAAGGGGACAAAATCAAACATGAACATGTCTGAACCAGCTATTCCGTTCTTGGTCAGCGTATTTATTCTCGGTCTGACCACTACTATGTCACCTTGTTTATTTCCTGTTTTACCAACATTTGTAACCTACATGGTTGGAGCGACAGACGGACGAAAACGAGGGATCAATGCTGGAATTGCCTGTACTTTGGGTATTGTGACCAGTTTTCTTTTTTTTGGCCTCGTGGCGTCGTATATCGGCTCTCTTCTGATTACACATTATTCCCACCTAAATATTATATTAGGATTCATCATTATGCTTCTAGGGATCATCATGCTTACTCCACTTAAACAACTGGTTGCTCGAGTTGCTGTAACCCACCCGCTCTCAATTTTAAAGGTTCAAGGTACTAATGGAGCGTTCATCGTCGGAGCTGCATTTGCCTTTATTGCCGCCCCCTGTGTTGCTCCTGTTTTTTTAGGCATCGTTATTCTCTCTTCATTACAAGACTTCCTATGGGCGTGCATCTATATGAACTTATTCGCTCTAGGCGCTGGTATACCCTTCCTATTAGTTGGGATTTTTGCCCAGAAAATGGATAGCCCATTGTGTAGGAAATATACTTCGTTTATAGTTCGTTGGAGCTCCTATATAACAGGAGGTCTCCTCCTCACGATTGGTGGTTTGTTAGTGGCCCAAAATCTGAGCTTTTAAACTATCACTCAAAAACACTTCTAAACTCTAGAGACATTTTTTAGAAAATTGTTGTGAAAAAGGCAAGATTTTATCGATTTAGTTGATGTACGACGTTGTACCAGGAGAACAATAATCGCAGTTAACTTAATTGTGAAAGAGATTAAAACCCTTTGTAAAATACAGATATTAAAACAGGATATTTTGTGGAGGGATAACCGCTTTATGCTACACATTTAATGATAATCATTATGTTCAGTAATGTTAGAATCTTCCAGGTTAGAATTGATTCGTGTAAAATGTATAAAGTATTTAATCATTATCAAATTTTAGATATTTACTTTTATGAATTGAACTCAAATTTTTAAAAATTAACGTCAAACCATGGTATGATTTTTATTTCCTTTTTTTTGAGATCCTGATGAATATCTATCTTGTCAAATAACTGTCCAAACTATTTGTTTCCTATTTTCTGAAGAGTCCGGAAATTAGCTTTCTCTTAAGGGCGCTAATGCATCGACTGGGATTGACGACTTTTGGGCAGACGTCCGTGCAGTAAGCAATAGTTCGGCAGCTCCAAACGCCAAGTGCGGTATTCACTCTTTTAAGTCGGTTTTTTAAGGCTTCATCTCGCGAGTCAAAAATGAATCGATGCGCTTTGACCAAAGAAGCAGGACCTAGGAAGTCCGTTTTAAAGCTTATAATCGGGCACGCAGCATCACATAAATCACAAAGGATACAATTTACGGAGTTATCAATCATTAATCGGTGTTTAGGACTCTGTAAGAACTCGGTTTCCAATGATCGGCCAGAAACAAAATAAGGTTTGATTGTTTTCAGTTTTTCGAAAAAGGGATTCATATCAACAATTAGATCCTTAATGACATTTAGATGTCGTAGAGGTTCCAGTTTGATGACATCGGTTTTTAGACGTTCTATTAATGTCTGACACGCCAAACGCGGTTTACCATTTATCAACATTGAACAGGATCCACAGACAGCACCTCGGCAAGCATACCTGAAGGCTAGGGAACCATCTTGTGTGTCCAATATTTCAAAGAGCCCATCAAGGATATTCATGTACTTTCGAACCTTGATTTTAAAGCGGTCAAAGCGAGGTGTATGATGAATTTCAGGGTCGAAACGAAAAATTTCAAACATAACTTTTATTGTCAATACCTCCGGGTTACAGGTTGCTATTATGTTATTATTACCTGTTTAAACGCAAATTAATGGCTTTTACGTGTGTAATATGCAATAGTATCCTTAAGCTAGTTCTTATCGTTGCACTTGGGGAAATTCAATCTATAGTGAGAGTCTCTACTATCCTCTTGGACAAGTGCTCCTTTTATAATAATTTCAGTTAAATCAAGCATATGTTTTAATTCGAACTTCCTTAACATCTCTAGGTTGAACTTTCGACCATTATGTTTCAGTGATGTTGCTTCATTCCATTCTTTTAATTCCACGATTTTTTTCAAGGGCGGTCTTCATGAGTTCACCCCTCCTGAAAATCTAAATTTTATCCATCATTTTTTTCCGCATGTTGTGCGGTCCCGGAATGCGGTTTGAAGGGATAGACATAGCTGATTATCGCTGTATCTACTCTATTTGCCTCAATGGCGGCACAAAGATTTGCTAAACTCCCACCAACAATTAAAATATCATGACGATACATAAATTATCCCACATATACGAAATATAAAAGCAATGTAGAAAAAATGAAAGATAACAATGTTACAAACCAGAAAAGTTCTTTTTCTCGTTTCATCCCCAAATCGAGTAAGATCGTCCGAATCCCGTAAAACACATGAAAACTAGCACCCACTACTAACATGCCATCTAAAATGGGATTCAAATGCCAAGCATAAGCTGAAGTGACAGATATTATTGAAAGTTTACGTACTAGGACATATCCTGTAATAAGTTTAATGGGAGCCCCGATAATTAAAAAAACAGCACATATTCTCTGAACCAACCATACAACAGGACCTTCTTTCATTCTTGTTTCCTCACTTTTGCTCCAATAAAATAAGAGCAGAAATCTGCATTGCAACTTTTAATAAAGAATTTAATACTTTATCCAATGCACCAGAATTTCTACAATAAATTGAATTTCGTTTCCAACTCAATTTTTTAACTTTTCAAGGGTCAATTGTATTTTGAGGTCTAGCAAATTCAATTGTTTCTTAAATCGCGAAATGTTGATGTTGTAGCATTCCTATCTATCAGCTGTCAAAAAAATCAGTTCAATCTCCCCAACAGTATAAAAACCATTGATCCTGAAATTATTGAAACGATGTAGACGAGAGGATCATACTTCTACAATAAGATACTTGAATAGGTGCTAAAATAAACCTTTATTTAGGGAGAGAAAGTCCCTACTAGTTTTTTCTCAAAATACTGAAATGTGATATCATTAATCAAGCGATCATATCTCTGCCCTTAAATAAGAGATATGCGTTCTTTGAAATAGATACTAACAGTTCGTTGTGATCTCGTATAAATAAATCTATGGAAGGCTACTATTAGTCGATATTTCTTCAGTTGTTGCTACAGTCTGAGTTACTTTCTCCCGGCCTTCTTTGATTTCCCAAGCGGAAACAATAGGAAAGAGTTTTGAAAAGATCGCGTACAGAAGTATAAACGCCGCAAATCCTCCTGCAGTAATCGACCACTCAATCCAAGTGGGGGAATAGGTCCCCCATTCCGTTCCAATCACTGGGCGGGCGAGAGTGGGGATAATTATGATAAATCGCTTGATCCACATGCATATGTTCACTAGGACAGCGGCAAAGACAATTCCTTTGATCGTGCGTGTCCTCGGGATAGCTAAAAGGAAGGCAGGGACAATAAGTCCAATGATTATTACGATATAAAGTAAGAAAGCAAATGATCCCTTACCAAATAAAGCTTCGAGTAATTCTAAATCTTCAGTTTTGCCTCCATAAGCAAGGGTGAGGTATTCGCTGAGGGTAAAGTAGATGTATGCCAAGTCCAAGGCAAAAAGCAAGTATCCGAGATAACGGAAATGGAATGGTTTGATGTAATTTTCGAGATGATAGAAGCGTCGAAACACCGCCATTGCTACGATCACAGCGCCTACGCCAGAATAAATGGCACCCACAACAAAGTACGGACCAAAGATAGTACTATGCCACCCAACGCGTAATAGCATTCCAAAAATCCAAGACACAACGGTGTGAACCGAAACAGCAATAGGGATGATCAGAACCGACATCGTAGCGATATCTTTTTCGATAAGTTCTTTCTGAGGCTTACGATTGTTCCAATTCAATGCAAGGCGTCGATACAACCATCTTCGCCACCTGGAAACTTTTAGTAGGTGGTCGCGGCAGATAGCTATGTCAGGAACTAGGGCGGTGTAGAGAAAGATTAGGCTGCCCAGCAGATATGTGGTAATGGATAGAAAATCCCACAGGATTGGGGACTGGATTCTACCATATCGGAGTACGCTGAACATTCTCTCAGGTCTTCCCAGATCGATGAGAACCATGGATACTCCGACCACTAACGCACAAACCGTGATGGCCTCGGCCATCCGTGTAATGGGTCTTCTCCACTCTGCTCCACTCAAGCGTAGGATCCCTGAAATCAAAATCCCCACATGACTAATCCCGATGAAGAAGACAAAATTCGTAATGTAGAGCCCCCACAATACTTGGTCTCGCATCCCTGTTACAATAAATCCTTCCTTGAATTGAATGTAATAGGCATAGGCTGCTAATGCAATTATTGCAAGCAAGAATCCTATAAATAAGTAGAAACGAGGTCTAGTGCGAGCTACGGGTTGAAACAAGATCGCATCCTCATCGGTTTCAAAGTAGTCGTTTTCTCTTGCTGTCATATAATTATCTCTCCGTTGAGTCGGGTACGTCTACAATAAATGCTTGAGAGCGTTCATGGTACCACTGAAACACCAAATGGGTTTTGACTAAAAACATGTTTCCGTTAAAACCTTCCATTGTGGCTCCCCTATTTCTTTCGTGGGGGAAGATAATAGACACGTGGATGAGTGCCTAGTTCCTCTCGATATCTGTACGCACTTTCCTTTGTAATAGTCTCTGAGAATCTGAGAAGTTCACGCCCATTAGAAACTGCGTCTTCATTAAGATCCCCAAAAAAGATCGCGCCTTTTGGGCACCCTACGACACACGGGGGAAGTTGGCCAATTTTTGACAGGTGATAACAAAAAACACACTTCCCAACTGTTCCTTTCTTGTGTGGATAGCCCCATTCGGGGGAATACCCTTGCGCCTGTACCTCGTGTGGTAAGGGCGGGGGATCTTGCCAAGTGAAATACCTAGCCCCATACGGGCAAGCGGCCATACACATGCGACAGCCTATACAGCGAGTGTTGTCAATCAAAGTAATCCCATCTGCTCGGCGATATGTTGCCTTCACCGGGCAGACCTTCACGCAGGGTGGTTTCTCACAGTGCATGCAGGGCCGAACAAAGAAATATTCGGGTAGATCCGGGTTATCTTTTAGCTTGTAGATTTTGATCCACTCTTGACCTTCTGGAACAAAGTGAGCCATATAGCACGCCTTAGTACAAGCACCACATCCATCACATCGACCCAAGTCAATAAGCATGCCCCATCTTTTTGTCGCGCTCGCCATTATTGCACTCGATCTTGTCTCTTTCCGGCCTTCCCGATAGAATACCGAAGACAGGATCCCTAACACAGCTATCAATCCGAATTTAAGAAAGGAGCGTCTAGACGTACTCATTAGAAACACCGACATTACGACTTTCTCTTTTTGTGGTGAAAATCAGCCTCACATTCCGCATCTTAGGCTAAATACTATTAAGTAAATAGTATACTTCACCATGCCTATCCCCGTTCTAAATCAATCTCTTCGAATCGCAATTCTTCAGGGCGTATCTCTTCGAGAGCACCCATCTTTGGAACACGCGATAGAGAATAGAGAACCCGCACATAGGTGACATAGATTGACCCAAAGACGAAAATAAGGATCAATGAGAGAATCAAAATATCAATCGATATACCTATATTAGTTCCAGGAACTCGGATAATCTCAGAGAACTCTTCTCCTGGGCTTTCCTTAATAAATACTGAAACTGTGCCTTTGGTTTGAGACGCTTCAAATGCTGGTGTACCTTCAAAAACCGCTTTAATTTCAATTAACTCAGGTCTTGGATGTGCATGTTCAAGTTGAGCAAAGCCTTCGGCATTTGTAAGGGACTCTCCAATTTGCAAATCGCCAAAGGTAGTAATGAGGTAAAAATGGATGGTTTCCCCCTCCAAGGGGGTTCCATCGATGGTATAAAGGCGTGTGCTTATATTGAAGGGCTTCAGCTGCTCTACTGATGCTGGCACAGCTATTGTTAACACAGTTTCAGTCCCTACTTCAACAGGAGGTGGTAGCTCACCAGGTGAACCTATTTGCAATGTTAGTGTCTCAGACCGTGCAGTATGGTAGCTTGCGAAGTCATCTGATGATTCATGATAAGCCACAAAGAATCCATAGGTACCCCCGATCTCAAAATTATGATCGAACACATCTCCTGAACTCAATGGAAAAATGAACTCGATGATTGTTCCCTCTGTGCTTTGGGTTCCAGCCTTCTCCACAATATTGTCCAGCCCTCCTCTATTCGAATCACTGGTGTGTAGCCAGCCCTCTCCAATTGAGTCGGATAGGACCACTACTCCCGTAGCATCGTTAACGTAACCGATGATTATGTTCGCACCATCCATCCCCGTCCCTTGTGGTCCAAGTCCTAGTCCTACCCAACCTGTACCTGGACTAACCAGACCAATATGTAAATTTTCTCCATCATGCTCCCAATAAATGCTCATTCCCGTTGTGGGTTCGTTATAAAAACCAGTGTACTCCTCGGGAACAATGATGCCATCTACGACCACTTGTGAGGTCTCTGTGTAGGGTACGAATGCTTCACTCAGCGATTCTGAATTTGCAATCACACATCCGGTACCTAGCATCAGGACAATCAATACAGCCAAACATTTGGGGATTCTCATTTTTCTAGCACCCTCAACTCACCTTCGATCGATTTACTCTGTGTATAGATGATCACCTGTAATGATTTATTGCGGGTTTTTGGAAGTCAATATTCAGATTAGCTACTTTTCAGGCATGTTGAAAAAATAGCACAAGTACGATGTTATAAATTATATCTACCTATAGATCATAACCTATATGATATTTTTCACAATAGATATAGAAATAAAAATTTTGGCAATCTAACATATAATAAGTGAATAGTCGTTCTCAATCAATGTGCGGAGTGCTGGTCTTTTCTCGCATCTCTAGGCCTCATTAGGAACACTGAAAAAAGTGATACCGCCAAAATTACGAGAATAAAGACACCTAAAATCATAGCTAAAATAGGAAAAATCAAAGCAATAGGAATTAAAAAGCATGCGGTGAGAACAAAAAATGAATTCGACAGAGCCAAACTTCGGATATCTTTTACCGAACGCGCATACAATGGGGGAGATGCAAAGAATCGCGCCACTTTTTTCAATCTGAGAGTGCCAACCAGCATTATGCATGGACTCCAGAAGCCGACTCCAAGTCTGTAACTAATGTCCCATAACAGTATAAAGTCAAAAAGCAGAAGTTCAAAGTCATTCATACCTCCAAGGACTTGCTCCAAAAATGTATCATACTGCTCTGTAAACAGAAAGGCTACTACAAACGTATAAATTACAATCCCTGGAAAAATAGATACATCAGAGAATTGTAATCGCAGTAAATCTCTGAAATGGCGTGCAAAGTACATGTCCAACTGGGGGGTTCCCGGAACAAAAGTAATTTCAATTGTTCTCATCTTTTGCGCATACCAGACAAGGATTACGGATCCTACGACTATGCTTGCTGTGACTAGGATGCCATTTAAAATAACTTTACTACTCGGTTTATATGTCAGAACGAAATAGATCCCCACACTTGTATAAACAAGAAATAAAAGTAAGAAATTGTATGGCAGTCTAAATCTCGAGAAAGGCCAGATCCGTTCGATAATTTCTTCAATGGTCCATTTATACGCATCAGGGTGAAATTCAGAAAGCCTGATCCTTTTTAAATCTTGATTCATTTGTTCACCACTCAATGTTCAAGGTATCTCAACGAACCATGTTAATTATTAACTTTTGACAAAAAATCTACCTATAGAACATAATCATCAACAGAGATCATATTATTTTAGGAAGAAGGCTCCCGAACTTTCACTTTTCTTGACTTGTTGCTGGCTTAAGTCCTTGCATTATTGCCGCAACAAAGTCTTCGGGAGTGGTTCCGGGCGCTTGGATATTATGTTGTTCATAAAACATCGCAATTGTTTCATGTAATTTCCTTCGATCAAGTATTGTTCCTCGTAGCGTCTCTTCCATAGCACTCACCGTAGTCTCAGGAGACATCCAAAAATCACCAGTAATCAGAATATCATTGATCGTCTTGTGTTTAATTTCCATCAGGAGCCGGATAAGGCCTCCAGGGGATTTGTAGAGACTCTGAACCACCTGAAGCTCTCCGCTTATCTTGATCCTTCTTATTAAATTAGGGCTTCTTTTTGAGACTTGAAAGAGCCATTCGTCCGTTTGGTATTCTTGTTTCAATTCATCCATAATCTCATAGGTTCGTTCATCCAACTCGCCCCATTGGAATTCTATTCCAATTAGCTCTTCAAAATTTCGTGCATAGGTTTCTATAATTTCGTCTCGAGGTGGGTTACTACCAAGTTCATCCTTCAGGCTGGTCACACCCGCTTCAAGGGATTTGACCACTTTGTCTCTGAATTTCTCATCAGGGACTTTCAAGATCCGCGCCATCAGCTCCCGAGGGAATTCCAAGATGAAATTACCAGTGAGAATCATGGCAGCTTCAAACGTAGCGGCGCCGTTGCCGGAGATCTTACGGCCTCCCACCATAATGTCATTGATAGGTTTGTACTGAGCATTGACACCCAGATCTTGATACGTCTGCACTACCGGCGCAAGTAACTGCTCGTAAAACGCGGCAACCTGTTTTGCTATGCCGGGAGTGTCAAGATGGATCACAGGGTGATAGAAAAGTTGATTGCGATCCAGTAGGACGGTGCCTCCCCCACATGCGCGCCGATAAAAGGGGATCCCCCTTGTGCGGCAATAGTCAAGGTCGATTTCAAGGTCAATTACTTGATTGAATCCACAACTTATAAAGGGTTTATCCGGCCAATCAAGCAACACGGTATTCCCTCTTGCTCTTTCACTAACCGCTAGCGCGGTAGCGTGCCAGACAACTTGGGTCTCTAGACCATCTATCTCACCAAGGTTCACCAGGCTCCACTTAGTCCGCATATTATTCCTCAACCTCAATACATTGTTAATAGCTTTTTCCGAAATTCGCAATTTGCCCAATCAGGCCGGTACTGGGCTTTAGAACCGGGCCCCCATTTTTCGTCGGATAACTTTTAAATAGTGGCCCCCGGGAAGGG
>JBHIFL010000116.1:0-10395 GCA_046761065.1 Candidatus Heimdallarchaeota archaeon | reverse complement strand
TCACATCAGAGGTTCCACTCACATCAGAGATTCCACTCGCTCCGATTTTATCAAGGTTTATTGTATTATCGGTGATAATCATCATACTGACAAAGCGAAGACTCTCAAGAAATCCAAAAACTTGAGTACCAATTCCTATTTCTTACCAATTAACACCACTTTTTATAAAACAACTTTTATCAAAGAAGAAGCTTCACGCCACAAGAATGCCCACATAACCTCTGAAAGATTGTTAAGACTTTCAGATCATCTGTACCCTACTTCTTAACCAATCGTAGGACATACAAAAGGCCTTGGTAAACTTTCTACACCATTTATTTTCCCAGAGAATGAGGAATCCGGTCCGAAATAAACTTGTTTATTACCAATAGTTTGACAATGTCTGATTATGAAGTCATTGTCTAACAAGACGAAGGTGTTATCATCCCCTTCTCGAGGCTGTGCGGATGATAGAAGCGGGTTTCCCGCGAGTTCCCGTGCCGATCAAACAGGGTGAAGTTGCTGCACTCCCCCAATCCCCATAGGACTCAGTGATATTTCAGGCTCCTCACTTTCTTTTTCGAACCCAAAGGATGACTATTGCGAAGAGAGCGAGTACGCCCCCGAATACTGGGATCCTCCAGCGATCCAAATTTGATGCAGGCTTTGGCGGTTGGTTAAAGTATACGGCCATCACCGCATCTAACTCTACCTCTTCGCCCGCAATATAGACAACCTGAATGTACCGGGCCTGAACTAAGTCAGCACTTGCCAGATCAAAGCTTGTATTGCCAAATCCCTCTCCCAGTAACGTTAATGGAGGCGGTGTCTGGTTCCCAATGAGCAGAGGAGCAGACAAGTTGTTTCCGACAAACACCGCGTAGCTGCCCTTGCGCGCATACACCATAAAATCAACACCCTTTCCATCACGGATCTCCTCGTCCAGTCCCATATCGAGGGTCACATGACCATTCCCGTAACCGTAATATAAGCGAGTAAATTTGCCATCGGGTGGACCAAGGGCGTTTTCTCCGTCCCAATACCACATGGAAAATCCACGTACAATAGAATCAGCATAGGCATCCCCTAGATTAACCCAAATCCGGATCCTAATAGTGTTAGTCACAGTCACACCGTCCTCATTGGTTACTTGGATAGTTAGATTGTATGTGCCCGGATGCCAGTCTCGCTGCCAGTTCTCTATCCGCACCTCAATCTGGGTGCTTGTAACTGCTCCACTATCGGCTTCGGTTCCATTTTTCCACAGCACCCAGTGAGTTCCGCCGTGAATTTCCCATCGTAAGGAAGTATTCTTTTGTCCCCATTGGATCTCAGTTTGATGGGGTGTGGTAGCAATAACTGGAGGAGTCGGAGAGATCACTGTAAGCCATGTTGTTCTAGAGTTTGAATGGCCGAAGCGATTAAATACTGTGAGAGTGATATTATAGCGCCCCTCGTCCAGTATCGGGACGTTCCAAGTTAGTATGTGGCTCAAGTTATCCCACGAACCACTGGTAGTGAGAGAGTCGTTGATAAAAATATTCCAATATGCTTGATAAGGAGTAAAAAGTTCCCAAGAGAGGACGCGTGACTCATTCCATATGATAGACTGATCTACAGGAAATGACAAGATGGTTGGGGTGGATACGGGATAGATCGTTACCAAGAATCCATCATTATAGACGTGTTTTGTGTTGTCAAAAAGGTTTAATGTTACAAAATATGTGCCTGGTTCAAATGAATTCAGATCAAGGGATATGACTGACCCATTCCATATAAAAGAAGTTAACTGGGTATTGTTTCTGTTAATGGTTGCCAATAACGGTTTCGATGTGCGTCCTTTCCACTGGATGAAAGCGTTCTCCTGCCCAAGGTAAATTGTTTGTGGACCTTCACGGTTAAGGTAGAATGGGACTATAGAAACATTCAAACTATCCGTTGATAGGTGTCCCGCTTCATCAGCAAGTGCTAACGTAAGGTTGTAATCACCGGATTTCAGATTGCCTAGGTTGGCGGTTAGGTTGGTAGGACGCCAAAACTTGTCAAACACATGCGTACCAGTTTCAATCGGGTTCCCGTCGAGATAAAGTGTATAAAATCCATTCATCCGCCTCTTAGCACGAAAGTTGTACCAAGTTTGCCAACTAACCGTCACGTTATCCTGCGAAAGCGCTAATATATCAGGGGGGGAGTTGAGAATAGGGGATAAGCGAAAGCGTTCCATTCGATACACATTGAAAACAGAATTATTTCCGGGGTTAGCAATATTTAACTCCCACATGATTTGACCATCATCACTCACTTCAACTAATCTAGGCCCTATGAGATCCTTATCGTCATAGTAATGCAACCCTGATCCGAAAGTCCCAAGACGATTACCATTCGGTAGTCTATCTGCATCTCCATAGATTAAACTATAGTAGTCTGGGGGGGCAGTCCATACCCAAGATTCGTTGGCCGTCATGGTCGTTTCATTGATTTGTAACTCCAGAATGCGGGAACTTTTACTATTTGGGTTGGTCTGATTATGATAGTCATTGTCAAACAGGAGGAAGGTGTTGTCATCTACCTTCTCGACGGCGTGCGCGTGATAGAAGAGGTTTTTCCGCGGATTTCCGTGCCGATCAAATAAAGTGAAGTTACCATACTCGCCCAATCCCCAGAGGACCTGTCCTGTTTTGTGATCGATCTTGTAGAAGGTGTTAAGATTGCGAGCATGATAATATAGAACGTCTTCTTCAACGTCAAAAAAGAGGGAGTTAGAATGCAACAGGTCTGCAACAGGACCACTATATTTATCGTTTTTATGCGTATCACGAAAAGGACACCATTGTGTATGAGAGATGAATGAATGGGTGTCTAGGGACCAAATTAACTGACCTGTGGGAGTATATTCCTCAATCATGTCAAATTCATAGTTTGTTCCGTTAATTTCAGTAATATAAGCTCGGAAGGTAAAAAACGTATTGTTGATGGGGTTATATTCATATTCGTGGTGTGAAATTCCATGATAACCCCAACCGAGGTCAACTTCTGTTTTTTTGTAGATATCCCATAAGGCAGCACCCTTTTGTGTTCCATATAAGAGGGTAGTTGAGTTAAGGAATTCAACATGTAAAACCCAAGTGTTCTGTGGGAATGATATAAGATCATTTTCTTTAATGAGTTCTCCTTCCATGTTAGTTACAATCAATGAACGGTAAACATTTAAAGTGAAGTCAGGTGGGGTTCGCTCCTCTTCATCAAGAATAAATATATTGTACCCATCAAACGCCGGGCTTTTATGAGTCGATACATTTATTTCAACTTTCTCCATGTTTATGCTCGATTGGTGGTCAGTTAATTTAGTGAGTTCAATTATTGAAGGCTCTTGCTGCCATTTCTCTTTTGATTTGAGTATTTGTAATGAGTCAGGATGTATAGACGGCAGTAACTGATTTGTGGGTAGAGTTAAATGGTGTGGAGCTACAGAAGTTGAAGGTACGAACAAAATTACCATCAACAAGAGTATCTTTGCACCTATATTACGTTTTGCCGTTCTAATGCGTTGCTTTAAGTGTTTCATGTGTTTTCACGCAACATAGCTGCGATTTGATTAGCAGTGAAGTTACTAATTTTTCTCTATCGTTATTGATTGGATTCATTCTCTACATAATATTGGTTAGTGTTATATTCAACCTTGATCATTCATGAAAGTGGTCTCAATTCGCTGACGTAATTCCGTCACTAGTGCCATGCCTTGCTGTGTCAACCCTACCTCAATGAAACGAAAATCTTCTTTCCGGGGTCGGCGATAGATGTATCCAAAGTGTTCAAGCCGTGTGAGGGAATATGTCAGGGTTGATTTTACTAAATTTGAGTGGTCAACTAGTTCTGAATGGGTTAAAGGTGTTGGATGGTGTTCGATTAAAATAAAGAGGATCATTATCATGTTTCCATTAAGTTTCTTGAATTTCTCTTGCAGGAAGCTAGGTGTTCCAATGATAGATGGAAACTCATT
Source organism: Candidatus Heimdallarchaeota archaeon (assembly GCA_046761065.1). Classification (GTDB taxonomy): domain Archaea; phylum Asgardarchaeota; class Wukongarchaeia; order Wukongarchaeales; family JBHIFL01; genus JBHIFL01. The sequence continues at coordinate 6,416 of JBHIFL010000116.1, read as the reverse complement.
CCTTGCAAGCGTTGGAAAGTTTCTTGCATGTGATTTCGTTCCTTCACTCTTAATTGATTGTATTCCTTTCCGATTATTTTGTATTTTTGACTCTACCATCCTATTTCGATGGTTTTTATTCAGATAGTTCTGCAGCATTACATAGCTAGTTATACTTACCAATATAATCATAACTAAACTTGCTATAAGAACTATTAAGTTGTTTCCTCTTAAATTTTTAAAGAAATGGATCCACCGACTCTCATAAGAGGTATTTTGGGGAGGATTAACCTCAATATCATCCCTTTCAAAGTCGGTGAAGGAGTAATAGCCCGTTACATATGCCTGCCTTTCCCAGTCAAGAAAATTATAGTCATAATAGTCATGATAATAGTCGAGTTCGTCATAGATCGCTACGTCATCAAGTTGATAAGGTCCATCACTCGCTGCCTTATATATAGCGGCACCATTTAGCCAGAGAGTCACATTCTGAAGGCCCACTGTCAAGTATCCGTAAGTGTCGTTTTGAACCAGATGGCTGCCGCTTCTCGTGTGCAAATCGATAACCACATCATAATTTCCCGCTTCGCTCACATTCAGTGTTGTTATAATAACCAAATAATTGTAAGTGCCATCTCCATCCGTGTCTAGGCCTTTGTCATAGTAGGCACCTGTCAACCTTGCTCCCGGGGAATCAAAATCGGTATATTGATAGGCGGAGCAGGTAGTGTAGGGTTGTCTCGCATAATCCAATTTAGTATACGTACTGGTATCCGTTAATTCCACATACAAGAGCGTGTATGGTCCATCAAGCCCTGATATAAACATCATAGTCGTTCGAAGCCACACTGTGATGTTTTGGAGGCCACTTGAGAGAGTTGAAATTGTTTCATTTGAGATATGGATGATCTGGGATGTCGGATCTATGAGGTTTTCAATCCGTACTTGGTATGTCCCTAGATCTATTATATCTAATGTAATTTCAATAGCTAAATAGTCGTATTTATTATCTCCATCGATGTCAACTCCACGGTCGTAATAGCTCCCGACTAAATTTGCTTTTGGAATCTTAAGAAAAAGTTCTGCAGCCTTTACATCTCCTGACTGCATACTTTCATTAAACCAGAATTGCCTTTTATTGATCCACAAATTTCGTTTAGGAGGCATGAATATTAATAAAACTAACAGAAAAACTAAGATTGAGATAGTATTTTTTTGTTTAGTATTCCTTTTTTTTGGGCATTGTTTTCTATAAGCATTCGACCATTTCAACAGCAAATCTTCCTCATACTGAAGTATGTCATAAAGCGATAAAGAAAATCATAAATTTTCCGATTATATTGTTCAGGTAATTGTGGATTCTTCATGTTTGAATCAGTTAATCCTCAAATTTAGAATTCTAAATAGGTGAAACCGAGCCAAATATTCAGAAACTTAGGAATATAAACTATTTCCTTCATTTCTGTTATCTACACTATCTTTTTTTCTTTGATAATAAAAATTATCTTACCAAATGTATTTTTTAAGAATCCGAAATGCTTTTTTTTATCTAGAAATCCACAATGAAGGAAGCAACAACAAAAGATCATTGTGATAAAAAGCTCTTCTTCGGAGTACAATCACTCACATGTAATCAATGTGTGGGATCTGGAAAAAAACTCTACATAGAGAATACAGGACATTCTTCCCAAAAGGAGTGTGGGTACTTTTCGTATCCTAAAACCGAGAGCACTTGTAAGCATTGAAGGGCTGTTCCTTGTTGCATTGACCAGTCTATCCTCTCCATCTTTGGGGTGTGGGTTCCAAACTATCAATTTAATTACTGTAGAAGAGCTCCAGAATGCGAACATGCCCTATCCTGGAAATACATTAATATCAGGACGAGACGTCATCGAAGTGAATAGTTCAACTGGAGATATAGTTTGGCTTTTTACTGGGAAAGACGTACCAGGGCTTATTTCTCAAAGCAATCCACTAGATGCTGACCGTCTTAAAAATGGAAATACACTAATTACTTATTTCCACGGAACATTAACTCCACGCCCCGATTATCCTGAAGGTGTAGTTGGATATCCGTCTATAGTGGTTGAGATAAGCCCAGAGGGCAATGTCGTCTGGAATTTTTCAAGGGGTCTAGACTTTTGTCATGATGCAGATAGGCTTGATTCTGGAAATACAATCATCGCTGATAGCAGTCCAAATGTTCATAACGAGCGAATCATAGAAGTGGATTCAAAAGGCACAATTGTTTGGGAATATAAAACAGGATACGGCTCTTTTCCTAATGACGTGGATGTATTACCCTCAGGAAATGTGTTGATATCCCTACGAGATTGGAATACTATTATTGAAGTGAACCGCCAAGGTGAGATCATTTGGGCCTTCAATGGCACTAACATCATGAGAAAACAACACAATCCCGATCTGTTATGGAACGATCGACTCATAGTGGCTGATTCTTCCCAAGACCGAATCCTAGAAATAGACCGGCAAACAGGGGACATATATTGGGATTATCGGGGTAAGGGTATTGGCGGCTTGAGTCTTCCTCGAGATGCGGACAAACTGCCCTCTGGCGGCCTCCTCATAACCGATTCACGAGCTAATCGAGTTGTTGAAGTAAGTCAATCCGGTGACCTGATTTGGCAATATGAAGTGGAACTTCCATCGGAAACCATGCTTTATGATGCAGACCGACTTAATGTGCCTCCCACAATCAAAATTATATCACCTGTTGCTGGTACCTACGATGTCGAACAAATCCAGATCATTCTCTCTTCGCCCGATCTTGATGTTAGCAATATGTTTTATCGAATTTTTAACGAGGTGAAAGAAGATTGGGTTGATCCAGTTAATATCACTTGGACAGATCCTGTTTTCAGATCATTAGCTCCTGGGAGGTATACAATTTGGGCTTGGGCGACTGATACGGGTGATTGGACGCAGGGTGACCCCAATTGGCCCATGACCTCGATGCCAGCGAAGGTACAAGTAGTTATTCAGCAGGTTAAACTCCCTGGATTCGTGCAACTTGTAACTTGGAGTGCTATAATAGCCTTGGTCATTTATAGCATTGTGAGAAAAAAACTAAGTAAGGTCTCCCAGTAAGATACGATAGGAAACCGATTTTCTAAATAGGTGTATAATCTGTCAAAAACCTACTCCTTGTTTATTACACAGGAGCTATATAATCTTATCCTAGTATTGTGGGGGCTGTCAGCTGCGTTAGTTCAAAATTTTGAACTACGGAGAAATATATTTGAATATCTCATTGGGTAAGGGTTGGGATTAAGAGTGAAGAAGCTAAGTTTATACATTACAGGTATAGTAGTTGTTGTATTGGTTCTTATAGCCCCTCCTGCTCCCACCTTATCAGAGCTTGAAAAACGCGTCACATCGATCATCGTGCGGCAAATGGTAGCTTCTGGGCCCTACGAAGGCAATACTTTGATCCCAGATCGTGATAACGCTGGAGTCTATGAAATTGATCCGAACGGGGAGATTGTCTGGCGTTTTAATGGGACTGCCTCAGATCACCCCCTGATCCCATTAAGCAGCGCACTCGACGTAGATCGGCTAAAAAACGGGAATACACTCATAACTTACTATTATCGGAACATGACGGGCACCCCGCCACAGCCAGCACCTGGTGGTTATCCAAGTACTGTGGTAGAGGTCAGTCCCAACGGAAAGATCGTGTGGGAATTCTCTCAACCTGACATGGACTTTACCCATGATGCAGACCGCCTACCCAACGGCAACACATTGATTGCTGATACTTCCGAGAACCTCCATAATGAACGTGTTATTGAAGTTACACCAGCTGGGGAAATTGTATGGGAATACCGCCCCGGCTACGACTCGTACCCCAATGATTGCGATAGATTGCCTAATGGAAATACCTTGATCTCTTTGCGAAACTGGAATACGACCATCGAAGTGAACCTGCAAGGGGAGATCGTCTGGAAATACAACGGAACGGGAACTATCATTCGTCAGCACAATCCAGATCGGTTATACAATGGACACACAGTCATGACAGACTCGGAAAACGATAGAGTAATAGAGATAGATATGGACGGCAACATCGTTTGGGAGTATTATGGTTACAATCTACCGGAACCTGTAGGGTTAGATTGGTGTCGAGATGCCGATCGCTTACCAAATGGGAATACAATGATAACCGACTCTCGAAATAACAGGATTGTTGAAATTAATAGCAAAGACGAGTTAGTTTGGATGTATGACCTCCCTGTAGTGAAACATGGCATCCCATACGAAGCAGACCGGCTCAATGTCCCTCCAGAAATTAAGATAACATCTCCCGTGTCTGGGATCCAAGAGAGTGAAGAGATCGAAATTATCCTCTCGAGTCCTGCTCTCGACCTTGACCAGATGTGGTACCGCATCTATGACGAGGAGAACGAAAAATGGCTGGATGCTGCGAATAACACGTGGACCGAAGCGGTCAAGAGAACCTTTGAACCGGGTGAGTATACAATCTACGCATGGGCTAATGACACGGGAGATTGGACGCAGGGTGACCCCAATTGGTCGATGACTTCTGATCCAGCGTTCTTGAATTTTACAGTGGAGAAGAAGGGTATTCCAGGTTTCGAATACTTAGGAACACTGAGTACTTTGGCAGTCCTGACAATTTGGTGGCAAAAAAGAAGGAAAAAAAGGAAAAGTTCGATTCTACGTTCAACATGCAATACATAAGATAAGCTTCAAAATAACATTTAGGAGATGAAAAAATGCGAAAAAACAATAAACCACTGATTGTGTGTGTGTTAGCACTTGTTATAACTCTAATTCTAAACCAATCAAATCTTTCAGCCGCTTCGCATGGAAAGATGCGTTTTGGGCTTGTTGAGGAATATGAACCTCAGGTCGAAACACAAGCCTTAATAGATGTCTATAATACAGAGGATAGCTTCTTGGGTCTAACGATTTTTACTGTATTCAATGTAACAAAGGGCATACGAAACCCAAGTGGGAGTCACCTGCTCTTTGTCAACAACACAGGGAAAATTGTGAAAGAACGATTTTACAATGGTTCTAGAGTGTTCTGGGATCCTCATATGTTTAATGAAACCACAATTATAATGCATAATGCTCCAGATGGGTTCATAGCCCTCTGGAATTTAGAAACTAATACAGAATATACAATTTCAGCTATCAATGGCAGCCTGAAGGGCCATCATGATGCTATATACAATCCCGAGACGGATACTTTTATGACAATAGGTCGAGAAACCATCGAAATCGAAGATGCCACTTTGGAAGTTGATACAATCTGGGAGTTCGATTGGAACGGCGATCTCATGTGGGAATGGAGCATGGCCGATTGGAGAACGACCGATTGGATAAGCATCTATCAAGACACTCAATGTTTGATCTCAAACCATTCACGACCCAATGGAATTCTCGACTATAGCCATGCTAATACGATCTACTGGGATCCTAGTACCAATATCCTCTATTTAAATGCCCGCAACTTAGATAATGTGTGGGCCATTGAGTACCCCAGTGGGAAAGTCCTCTGGATCGCTGGACGAAACGGGGACTTTACCATGTATGATAAACATGGCGTTCAAAAAGACAGCTTGTGGTGGCATTCGCACTCCTTTGCCCCAGTTCCCGGCGAACCGAACAAATTCATCTTGTTTGATAATGACTTACACAACGGGACGGCCGAACCTGTAATCCCAGCCGCCTTTGAAGGCCCTGATTTTCATACATCAAACCATTCTCGCATAGTCGAGGTAGAGATTGATCCAGAAACAATGATCATGAGGGAAACATGGTCTTGGAGCGCTCCTCCCGAGTATTATAGCCCTATTTGGGGTGATGCAGATCGTTTACCCAATGGAAATCGTTTAGGTTGTTTTGGTTCTCGTTCTTTCAGAGAGGGATACCACACTCCACCACCCCCCTTCCCCGAAGGTGGAGCTGCACTTATTGAAGTAAACGAAGCTGGTGATATCGTATGGAAGTTAGAGTTTCCTACAGGTTATGGTGTCTACCGTGCTCGTCGTTTCCAACCAAGTTTGTCGTTAAATTCTCCCACAGATCTCACCTGCGATCAAGGGGTAAATGATTGTCCAGGCATCATTTGGACAGGTAAAAGCGTCTTCAAGAACTACTATCAAATTACAAAAGATGGAGAACTGCTAGTAAAAGACATGTGGATGACTCCCAAAATTGGCTACGAGCTCCCATCCGATCTTGCGGTTGGAACGTATGAATATACCCTCACCGTCTTCGACCTTGCCGGGCAATCCGTTTCTGACACAGTAAAGGTCACGGTCAAGACCCCCACGACCATTACAGTTACGGTCTTTGAAATATTGGTCTCTCCTGTAGGTGTATTAGGCGTACTAGTGGTAGGACTCACGACAGTAGGATTACTAGCGATGTTTAAAAGAAAAAAA
>JBHIFL010000115.1:0-10459 GCA_046761065.1 Candidatus Heimdallarchaeota archaeon | reverse complement strand
GATATTCAAGTCCCCACAAAAAATCCGATTTGATGTTAGAGGTGAATTATCTAAGGACTTGAGTAAACTTTGTAAGAAATTCTTCTTTTTTTCATCTCTCTTATTAGGAACATATACAGCAACGATCTCCAATTCAGCTGCAAGATATGGTAGTTTTACTGATATCACACGAGCACGAAAATCAGTATCAATGTTGTTTGCAAAACTTGTTTTTCTTGGGTGTAGTTTGCTTGCGAAAAGCACCCCATATCCGGGTGCTTTAGGTTTTGGGAACACTACATGATATCCTAAACTTATCAATCTATCGTTTAAATATACACAACCCTGAGAAAACTTTGTTTCTGTTAGTATTATTATATTAGGATCTAATTTCAACAATCATTCGATCTGGTTTAGTGCACGCTGCAAAGATGGATTAGAAACATTCCAATTAATAAGTGTAATTTCTGGTTTTCTTTTCATAGAAGACTCTTTCCCATTGATTCTATCTAAGAACAGTTGTCTTGAATGCATAATCAGCATCTCTACACGTGAATTGAAAATGTCTTTGTAAGATTTGTTTCTCCCTAGGCTTTTATCTCAAATTGGCGAGAAGAATCCCGGCGAAAATCCCCCAAGCAGTTGCGCCCCGTAACCGGCGCTCGGTTGTCTCCTTTTCTTTTTCCGACCTTCCTGAGTCAACGGGTTTTTTCCCGGATTTTATCTAAGGATTTCTTAGCTACTATCCGAACCCCGCGATCTTCATCGTTCAACGTCTGTTTCAGGGGTTCGATCGCTTTTTGATCGCCGATCGCGCCGAGTACCCTAGCAGCGGCCCTACGAACATATTTGGATTCGTCTTGGAGCCTCTCGATGAGTGGAACGACCGTTGGGTCTCCAATCGCTTCAAGAGCTTTGGCGGCGTGTTGTTGAACTTCCCAGTCTTTATCATGAAGGGCTTGTAAGAGGACGGGGACGGCTCTCCCATCCTGAAAGTTTCCAAGGGCGGTGGCGGTGGCTCTTCGAACCACTCGGTGGTCATCCTGCATTGCTTGTAGGAGGGCGTCAAGGGCTCGCGCATCCCGGAGGTTCCCAAGGTTCTTCACGATGACCACACGAAGATTGCTATTTTCCTCTTGGAGGATATGGAGGAGCGGAATGACCGCTTTTTTATCTCCTAATCTCCCCAGTTCATTAGCTGCATCCTCCCGATCGCTCATCCTCCCTTCAACATTCGTCAAGATATTTATTAAGACGTCAACCTTGGTCATTCTGTTCAGATCCGCCATTTTAGCGTTAAATCCCTCCAATATGGACAATACGATGAGGATACTTATTGTTTTGGGTGATAACCCCATCATTCCGAGGCACCCAGAGCTGAATAATCCGATCCCAGCTAGACAAGCCGCTGGGATAGCGGTGGACCCAGAACGTCACGGGGCCAGCTCCTTGGAGCGCGAAGCCCCCGAGTCCGGTGGGCGCGTTCACGCCGCCGAGTGTGTGTCATGTTGCACGCGTTTCACCATGGAATGATGGCTCATCGAGGGCTCGAGGATCTTCCCTCGCGACAGGGACGGGAGGTCCCCCTGGGTCTCCTGCTCTGAGGTAGTTTCATTCTATTTCCTTTTAGGGACTAGACTTCTGGCGGATTCGAATCCGACTCGATGAAATCAGAATTAACTTTCCTTTAAATTTATCAGTAGTTAAATTGATTTTAGAAAACGCATCACGTAGCAAAGTATTCGTAGCTTCAGGATGATGAGACTGTACTTGAAGAATAATGGTGGTGGCTGGCTCCTTCACGTAATCAAAGTAGATTTGACCAAATCGTCGGTCATGGGTAATCAAGGGGATTTGATGGTGGGATGCAAACCTGAAAATGTCTTCATCCTCCGCGCCCCAAGATAGAATCGAGCTGATTTGCACGATTTTAAACCCGAGCTCACGCAGGAGCGACACCGTGGACTCCGCTAAACATTCATCAACAATTAACTGCAAGGACTTGCATCTCAAGGTTCCTGACTTAGCGGAATTTCTTCTTCATTCCCAGGATCAATTAGGTACATAGAATAGTCCAACACTGCACGAAGGTCTTCAACCGATAAGCGGGGATATTCTTTCAGGATTTTTTCAAAAGACGCGCCATCCCGGAGCATTTGTAAAATAATATAGACGGGGATGCGGGTTCCTTTAATGACTGGTTTTCCCCCTAAGATTTTTGGGTTAACCACAATTCTATCAGGGAACATATCCAACCACTTCACTTCTAAGGAAGATGGGGAGGGACTAAGAATCTTTTGCAATAGGGATATTTAACTCACGAGAGAAGGAAAATTCACAGGAGTTTATCTCAAATTGGCGAGAAGACTACATCTGAAAGGGTGGAGATAGACTCAGAAGAACGGGGTCTTTCTGCTTAAGAAAACCCAGATTTCTATCTCGTACAAGTGGAACTTCAATGTCCTACCTGGACTTCGAAGTCCTCCAACAGAGATAACCTAGAATAAAAATATCAACAGTTGCCAACCCTTTGAGAATACGGAATTGGGTCCCCCATGAGCGGGATGGGTCTTGGTTCAAACTATTGGCTAGGCAACTTTTTTGGTATCCCCAAATATCTTGGAGTTATTTTCCGATATTCTTGGTAGGAATCACCATACTTGGTAGCTAAAAAGGCCTCCTCAAGCAAAACGGTCCAGTGAAAATAAGGTAAAGTAATGATGAAATAAATAAGAAAAATGATGCTCCAGACTGATTCAGACCAACCTATCAAAGACAGACCCCCAATAAAGAATGTCCATCCAACATAAACCGGATTTCTTGAATAACGATGAATTTTCGTCGTAGTAAGTCCGCGTTCGTGTGCAAACGAATACATTGCTAATCCCCCTATGAGTAATCCCACAATGGCAAAAAATAAGCCCAGGTAGAATAAAAACCCAAAATTAACGGGGACAAAGAGGCTAATTATAAATCCTCCTATGAGCCATAACAAGGCGGGAACAATGATATTTTTACCCTGAAATAAAAATTCAGGGTCATCAAAAGGCTCTCCTCGTTTTCTATTCGCCCAGATCTGCAAGGAATAGGCGATAGCATAGCCTGCAACATAAAAAATCCAGAGGTTAATGACACTTGACATGATTTTTTCACACCCCCTGAGTAGATTTTTTTAAAAATAAGATTTATCTCAAATTGGCGAGAAGAATCCCTGCGAAAGTGGGGAGGTGAATCGCTCACACAGGGTTTAAATCATTGGAAGTATAATAATTTGTGAGGATGGGGCAATGTATCTAGTGCTGAAATGGACTATCAAATCCTCAAAGTAGCTTCTGAATCCGCAAGGATAGGAAGTAGTGGGCGTGTGAATCGTCCGATGCGAATAAGGCTGCCAACCGTCGTTGGACAGCACCCTTCGCCCGAAGCTCCGTCTGGCAGGGCGGGGTAGTTCACTCCTATTACAATGTGCACAAAATAGAAAATTTACCCTTCAATAATGAATCGGATCTCAGCGATCCCAGAAAAATACCCACTACATTCTCGCGTACACATCCAGATTCGATACATGGATTGCAGACTGCGCTGTGGGGGTCGGGAAACTTCGCTTCACCGGGTTTCGCCAACTAATCAACCTTAGTTCACATACACCATTAGCGAAATTAGTGTTGCCTGCGAGAAACTTTGCACCGTCCAAGGAACCATCAGGGAGACGGTAAAAACGCGCAATCCATCGCTTACTATTGATTTAACCCCACTCTCCAAGGACATCCTGACTCCCTTTCTCCACACTTCTCGGGCACTCACCACTCGCCAATAAGCCTAATATCCCGAGTAAAGTGCCACAAGTACTCCTTTTCTTTTGTTTCTGTGAACTCTACCTCCCCCTTGAAGGGTTACACAGATTCCGATCATTTCGCACCAAATGACCCCAAGCATCTTCTCCCTAGACTAAAACCAAAAGGAGACTAGGACACTTTGCGGGAACTCAAGAACTCCTTGGTGCACGGAAGCTCCCAAACCCAGAGGGCGCGGCCACGCCGCCGAGTGTGTGTCATCTTGCACGGACCTCACCACGGAGTGATTGCTCATCGAGAGCCCGAGGATCGTCCCTCGCGACAAGACCGGGCGGTCCACTTGGCTCTCCTACTCGTTTGGAGGAGTTATTTAGTAGAAATTTCACCCAATAGAGAATTTGTTTGTTTAAAGAACATCGTGAAAGCCGGTACCGAATCACCGTATTTTTGGAACAACCAATGATGAAAAATCAAAGGTAGTCCTAAGGGATAAACAACCCGCGAAAGACCATTCAAAACAAGATGAGTCCGAGACGCATGCAATACTAACGCCTAGTGTCTAACTAACTCCGCTTGCTGAGGGGGATGAGTTCAGCTTCATTCACCAGCTTTCAAGTTTTAATCCTGCCACGCGCTCAAAATGCTTAATATTTTTGGTCACTAAAGTCAGGTTGTTTTCGAGGACAATTCCAGCGATCAATGAATCTTTCAAGCCAATTGGGGTTCCCATCTTCTTGAGGGTATTTAAAATGTAAGCTGTCCGTTCTGCGGCCCCGGTATTTAAGGGAAAAATAGTTAATGTGGAAAGAAACTCGCGTGTCGCCTCAACGCGCTTTCCTGAGACGCCTTCTACCGCAACAATCCCAACAAAAAGTTCCAACGCGTTGATAGCAGTTGACACGACCTCTCGCTCGGGGTCAAGTTCTTTGATTTTAGCCACGGCGTCCTGATCGCCTCGAAGGAACGCCATCATTATATCGCTATCCAAACAAATCATCAAACTGGCTCCGTAAGTCTGCTAGGGCGTGTTGCATTGTTTCCCATTCTTCTATAGATAATTGCCAAATTCCCGCAAATTCTAAGAGGGATTTCTGTTTCATAGGCCGAGTAATACGCTTAACTACATCAGAAAAGGATTCTTTATCCTTTTTTTCTTGTTTGAGACGTGAATATGCCTCTTCATCAAGGCTTATCGTTTTACTTCCCATTTTATTCTCCACATATGTGTATACACACAGATTATTTAAACCTTCATTCTATAGGCAGAATCTAGAATATTTTGAAGTGGAGGGATACAGGCACTCACTTATGTTAGATGCCTTCACTCCGTTTTAAACCTTTTTTTGGTCAGTGAAGCGCCTCTTCGGGTACGAGAGTCCTGAACTCGGTGGGAGCGTCTACGCCGCCGAGTGGGTTTCATGGCGCACGAACGTCACCCCGGAGTGATGGCGCATCGAGAGCCCGAGAATCTTCCACCTCGCTGAACCGCAACTCCAGGCGACATAACATTATCGAAATGGGAAATATTATAATAAAATGGGAAAATATAATTATAAGTGGAAAAAAATTAAACATGTGGGAAAATGAGTCATGTAATTGAATATGATAAAAAAGGCAGAATGGTAATTCCAAAAGAAATCCGAGATAAAATAAAAACTAATCGCTTCTTGGTTGAACTTTTCGAGGGAGAAATCCGATTGGTACCTATACCGCCTGTTGACAGCTTGAGAGGGAAATATCGCCTCGAAAAATCCATAGAAGAGATCGAAGAAGATCAAGAAAAATTTCTCAAGGAGCTTGCCCATGAAAACCATTCAAACTAAGGTTCTGATCGATGCGGATGTTATCATCGCCTATTTGGCAGACAACGCCTTGGCAGATCATTCAGCCATACTTATAAAGAGAGCAAATACAGATCAAATAAAGCTCATCGGTTCCCCTGAATTTTATATGGACATCATAACTGCCTATAAGTCCCAAGGAACAACTAATTCGCAAATTATAAGGATTTTGGAGGATCTAGCTGCAATAAAACATAAATGCGTTTATTCTACTCTTGACATCTCAATAAGTGCTCTAAAATACTACAGTCTGTATGGGGGGCCAAGAAAACTTCACTTTTTTGACGCATTCCATGTAGCAACCGCTCGAAAATACGCATTCCCACTCGTTACATCGGATAAATTCATATTACAGTATGCAAAAAGGATGAAAATCGAAGTAATTAATCTTGAATCGATAGATTGAGGTGTTTTGCAGGAATGCGTGATTGGCAAATTAACACTTTTTACTCCATTGTCGCATAGGAATCATCGCTACCAGGAGTGTCGCGAGAAGAAAGCCAACGATCCCTTCTGGGATTAAGATGAAATCAACCAGTGGAAAATTCCTAGTCGCACGAGCTTCACCACGGAGTTATGGCTCATCGAGAGCCCGAGGATCATCCCCCGCGACAGGCCCAGGAGTTCTCCCGGGGTCGCCTGATCGTTGGAAGATCCCTTCACCAAATACACTCTTTATCTCTACAAACCAGTTTTTTTTCAGATGTGGAGATTAGCTCTACTCGCTCTCTATAAACCATAAAACTAGAGGAACAAGAATTCTCCGGTTTTACTCCCCAAAAGGAGCGAATTTTGATAGTCATGGAAATAATTCAAGACTAGAAGTCCCAAGAACGGGTTATGTCTTCACCTGCGCTTGTTCTTTCTTGGGTTTGGCTTTTTCCTCTATTGTTTCCTCCACGACCGCCTCCAGAAATTCGCGAATACCACTTAGGTCCCCTAAAAAGGTCCTTCCCTCTCTCACACGCTTCAAAAGTTCGTGTTGGATCTGTTCTGACTTTTTCACTTACTCCACCTTCTCCGCAGCCTTCCTACTTCTACCTATGTAGAGGACGATATTATACTTTTTGCATACCGCTTTCATCGCTTCAAAGAGCCCGTGATTAATGGCTTCGGCGGAATCCTTGGTATGCTCCAGATCATGTTCTCGAACATAGGTGACTGTTTCTTTTCGGGCTAAATCGATATACTGATTGACAGCCTCCTCAAACAGCCCTTCGTGAGGAGGAGGAGTTTTTTCGGTGCGCAGAATGAGGAAATAATCCCCTTGAGAATCCATACAAATATGAATAACATCAATGGCGTCGAGGAAAAATCCTATATTACTCTCACTAAACACCGTTTTCGCCTCGGGATGCGTATGTAAAAGCCCTTGGAGCGTTTCATCCTGTTTTTTGGCCTTTAAGTACTCTTCTCGACTAATCCAAACTTGAGGAGTGCCTTCTTTCAGTTCACTTGGGAGGAATTGCCCCTGCTTACTAAGATGAAAGAAAAAACCCCATTCATTTCCCGAGGCATTGGCACGTCGAACAGCTTTGTTCCCCTGGTCGAGGATTTTTTGGCTCAAGCGAATTTTGGATGGAGCGCTAGCGATATCCTTCGGCAACCTCCTTACCTGTCCCGCCTTTAAGACGAACCGAAGTGTGGTATCTATCCTCTCCTTCTTGTCATGCACATTATCTCGCTCCTCCAGGTTCTCTGATGGCATATCTCTTCCCTATCTATCTTCTTCGCACGTTATGATTCTTCTTTTTTTTGTTCTTATTCTTACCTGTGCCATATCCTTTGGGATCCCGATCTGAAGATTCGCTTAACCCTGGTGCAATGGCAACATATCACCCGAAAACGGTTTCCGAAAACATTGCAAGTGGACCACCTCTTGGAAACGGTCAAGAATCCTAATCACTTGGTGAATAATCCATAGGGATGTGAAGTTCATACCGTCAATACAGAGTGGGGAAACTTAGGTGGATTCACCGACTGCTTAGTCGTGCTCTATAAAGCGTTCGAAATCGATGGATTTATTATTACGGTAATCCCTATTAATCTTGCAAATTTTACGAGGAGATACGCAGAGTGGCCAGAACTCTAATGAAAATTGATCCATTGCGAACCGTCCACCGAGTGCTCGAAAAAAATGCCTTGAGCCTCCCACATGTTGTGAGCCTAGATTATGACGAAGAAGCAGATGTCCTCTACATTTACTTTAAGATTAACCCTGAAATCGCGGAGAGCGACATGATAGATCAACAAGGCCCGGTTTATATAGAAAGGAATGCAAAAGGCGAACCGGAAGGGTTGGTTATTATTAATGCCTATAAACTGTGGCAAGAGTAGCCAAGTACCAACAATTCGCTCGAGCTCATGAATCGCTCCTTTTAGACCACTCCTTGATGCGTGAAGCCCCCGACCGCTGGAGTCGCGCCCCCGCCGTCGAGTGGGTGTCATGTCGTATGAGCGTCACCACGGAGTTATGGCTCCTCGAGAGCCCGAAACAGAGCTGGGAGTTTCCCCTGAGGCTCCTACTCACTTAGTAGATTCGACTGGTTCATCTTTAAGTCCATTCCCAATCTGAGCGAAAAGTACATCAAAGTTTTTATAAGAATTCTCCAAAAGGAGTCTGAGGACATGAGGTGAGGAGAAATGGTGGACACGCTCCTAGAAAAGATGAGCAAAATCGAACAATTGTTGCTAGAAATCAATGCGAAAATCGATAATTTTCTAGGATTTGAGGACTTAACTGAGGAGGAACAAGAAGAAATCGCCCAATTGAGAGAGGAAATTCAAAAAGGAGACTTTATCCCGTTTCAGGGAGTGTTTCCCGAGTGACCAGCGGATTTGACCTCCTTTTTACTAAACACGCAGCTACATTTATGGAGAATTTGGACCGGGGGTATCGGGAGAAGTTGAAAGAAATTTTTACGTAGTTAAGAAAAAACCCCTTCAGTTATCCCTACAAAAAGGTTAGAGGGTATACAAACCTCTACCGGATCCGACTGGGTCGATATAGAATTCTCTATGAACTAGAAAGGGATCCTAGAAGGATTATTGTGCTAAAAATAGAAACAAGAGGAAAAATCTATAAATGACTGTGCTTAAATGAGTATCTTGTTTGCAATTCCTTCCCAGGATCGTCCCCTGCGACAGGGCCAGGAGTTCCACCTGGCTGGCCTGTGAGGGCTGCCGAAGAAGGGAGGGAACCAGAGGCGCGCGTCTGCAGCAGAAACAGGACCCAATTGGCGATGCCAAGCAAATGCTCCCGAAATGTCTCAGTCGGATGCACTTTGGAAGCGGTATAATGATCAAGTTCCTTTGACTGGGAGATCACTGTATAAAGTTTATAGATGGAGCGCTGGGCGGCTTGTTCCAGCTGGTAGATGATTTGTTGAGAATTGAGTTCAATTGTGATATAATACCGTGCGGCGTCTCTAATTGTCTGTTATTCACTTACTGCTTGAATACCCTTAAGGAGTTCACAAAAAGTCATTACGGTGAACAATTGTATAGATTGTCTTGAATTTGGCACAAGCGAAGATTTGAGTGAATTAATTGATAAAGCCCACAAAATTAATAATCCTTAGTACTCTTACATATATATTTCATCAGGGAGGAATCGTAATTGTCTACGAGTATTACAGTCTTTGATGGTGCAAAATGTATTGGGGGAAACAAAATTTTCCTGGAGTTTAAGGGAACAGGGATCTTCCTGGATTTTGGTATCAATTACAAAAAAACCGCAGATTATTTTGAAGAATTTCTGAGACCAAGATCTTCTCGGGGAATTCATGATCTCATCCGAATGGGGTTGATTCCAAATATAAGAAGTTACAGACAGGATATGATACCCAGTGATGTGAACCTTGCATCAGCGTTGGATCTCAAAGTAGATGCGGCCTTATTGTCTCATGCGCACCTCGATCATGTTGGATACGCGGGTCTACTTGACATTGGCATTCCGTTCGTCACAACGCCTATGAGTGCTGTTATTATGAAGGCAATGTGCGATTGTAGTTCGGGTATCGAATATGAAACCGCATATATCACCCCGAAAGAGCATTCCAGTGAAGGTTCCCGGTTAATCAGAACCAGCGATTATCGACGCGTCTCTTACCAAGGTAGACAGTTCCTGGTCACTAACGAATGTACAGATGCACTAGAAGAGTTCTGGAGGAACTGTCCGAGCAGTAGAGAGTATCATCCGGGAGAATTGAGTCCTGCGACCTCCCTTAATTTAGAATTCCGGTGTTTTGAAGTGGATCACTCGATCTACGGTGCCGCGGCATATGCCATCAACACTTCCGCGGGCTGGGTGGTTTATACCGGGGACTTGCGAACACATGGGAGATTTAAAGAAAAAACCGAAAGGTTTGTGGAAGCCGCTGAAAGTTTGGCGCCCAAACTACTCATAACGGAAGGGACCCGCATCAATCAGCAAGATCGCGATGAATCGGAGGAAGAGGTGTACGCGACATGTCTAGAACCTGCAATGGCGGAGGAAAACCTCATTATTGCCGATTTTTCCCCCCGCAATTTCGAACGTTTGGACACATTCATAGAAATTGCCAATAATACGGAGAGGACCCTTGTTGTCTTAGCAAAGGACGCGTACCTACTTGAAGCAATCAAATGCATTGACCGCACGGATAGATTGCGAGCTCTACAAATATATAGTGATCTGAAGCTAACCCGCAACAGGTATGAAAGGGAAATACGTGCAGAATTTGCAGATCAGCTCCTCGATCCTAACGATATTGGCGAAGCTCCAGAGAACTATATCCTATGCTTATCTTTCTGGGATATGAAGCACTTGCTGGATATAAAACCCGAAGGAGGTACATACATCTA
>JBHIFL010000114.1:0-11097 GCA_046761065.1 Candidatus Heimdallarchaeota archaeon | reverse complement strand
TTAACAATTAATTTCCAGCGAAAAGGGACAAGTAATGCGATGCATGAGTGTAAACTATATTGCTTCTCGTTTTGATCTTAAAGATCAGTTAAACTAACTTCTAGCTTTATGAGATGTGTGAATGCTTATTATTAACAATTAATAGGTATGGGAATTGTGAACAAAAACAAAACAAAATCATTACAGAATTGTATTACCTGTTTTCTTCAAAATCATTTGGCGAGATTTGGTGTTTTTGTTGTATCATTTGATGGATCTTGGTTTTCAGTAAAAAATAAAGTCTAGATAAATTTGTAGTATGGTAAGAGATTTTATAATTTAAAGTTTAAAGGGATCATATTTTCTCGTAACTTTTCAAAAAGAAAGCATTTATAATCTCAATGGAAAGCTACTTTGAATTGCAATGAAGGTATTAGATGAGATCTCTAGAGCCATCCTTTCTCACCTCACCCAAAGAAGGGAACAGACCTTTAGCTCCTTAGAAAAAACTGGGATCAACCCTAAAACTTTGTCAATACGTCTTAAGCTCCTTAGACAATATGGTTTAATCCTTAAAGAGGGACGAAACTATATAATAACCGATAAAGGGCTTACAATGCTCCAATCGATGCAGAACCTACACGCCGTCTTAGCACCTACTTTTCCCGATTTCTCGGTTCTGAAAAATAAAATCTCAAATGAGCTATTAAGAAGAGCGCTTGCTCGGTATGTCTACCTTCTAACGGAATGCTTCGGAGAAAAGCTCGTTTGTGTGATACTTTTCGGTTCCGCCGCTAAGGGCACCATGACAGATACAAGTGACTTGGATCTCATGATTATTGTACAGAACTGGAACGTTTCGCTCTGGGAACGAACCACGGAGCTTCTGACGATTCGACAACAGATGCGAGCGACACCGGAACATAAGGCACTCCAGACCCATCAAGAAGCCTTTCGGGTTCAACACATCCCATTGTCGGAAGACGAAGCTTTTCAGACTCATGGTTTCTATCCAGATCTCTTGGCAGACCATATTATTCTTTTTCAAAAGAACAATAAAGCTAGACAGCTTTTAGATTGGATCCGGACGGAATATGAACGGAAAGGGCTTCGAAAGGTAACCAAGCTGGATGGAACCACATACTGGGTTACAGCAGGAGGTATCTCATGGTGAATTCAACGAAGAGTCAACTTGCGTTTCAAAGAGCCCAAAGGTGGTTCCAAGGTGCACAACGCGCGGTAGAAGATGAACGTTGGGATGATGTGGTCTATGGGTCTCAGATGGCTGTAGAACAGGCGATAAAAGCAGTCATGTTAGGCCAAGGGTTTGTGTTCAAACGAGTACACGATGTCAGTGACGAATTTCTCCACTTAAGGACCCACTCGACCTTGCCTCGCTGGTTTCAAGATGCTATTCCCGAGATTGTAGATATCTTTGCACGACTAACGGATCAACGAGCACTTGCGGGATATGGGTTCGAAGAAGAAGTTGGGGTAGAGTATTTCGAGCCTTCCGCTAAACCCGCCTTGGCAGATGCCGAAAAAGTTCTTAACCTTATCGAACGTCTTTTAAAAGAAATTTAGACTGACGTGAAACTATACGGACAAGGATTAGAGCATGTAATTTTCGCACCTCATTTGATAGAGAATTCGAGTTCAAAGTTTTCTATGATAACGTTTTCTTCAAGCGCTATAGTGCTGTGCCAGTAATGGAATTGTTGGTGGTGTAGTCCAAGACATCTTCCAACAAGCAGAGGGCCCAGATTCCGTGAGGGGATGTATAAGAGGTTCATAGTTGGGCTCCATTACAAAATAACCCAACATATTCAAACTACAAAAAGTTATTCGATTTGGTTTCTCTATTATTTTTGCGTGAGATCTATAACGGTTCCTGCGCCATCCAAGGGTTGTTTTTGCCCTAAAGTCGCTTTATAGCGAATAGTGTGATACATTTTGTTACGCTTGAAAGTGTAGGTCATGGGGATTTGGATTAGTGTCCATTGGGTGGCTGGCTGGAGTTGGCGTAGGACTAAGTCAACTACCTAGAGTAATACAACAAACACATCTCATTCACTAAAGCTTCCCTGTAAAATCTTAGATGGCGCAATCCGAATCACTGCGCTCTTTTGGCTTGCCATTGGGGCCGTCGCTCACTAAATAAGCGCTATCCCAAGTAGATAAGGTTGATATGTCAACGGTACATTCAATATCGATGATTTTTTACATGCTATTTACATGGACTAAAATGTCTTGTACTTCATAGTTGATGTCTACTTTGCTGGAAAGGTTCCAGATACTGGATGTTATGGATTGGTGATCCATTGGAATGGTACCGTACCATTGTTAGAATCCCGAAACGCCTGAAGAAACATTGGGTAGATAAACATGAAAAAAACGGAATCAATGAGTGGAAACTCATTTCTTTCATTAAGGCACAATATATGCTTGAGTTATATGAGCAGGAAGAGGATGTTTTAATCTTTAAAATGCGCTTTCAGAAAAGAGGAGGGCAACCAATGCGAACGGCCCTTTGGGTTTGAAAGAAAGAGTTTAATGGCATAGTTGAATTGATCTTGTTCAAAGGGCATGTTGAGCCGCTGGGGTGACGTACATGGAACAAATTCAAGTCAAAGAAATCAAAATCTCCAAGAAAATCGCTCCTAAACTTTCAGAACGACTAATCCTCTACGTTGCAAGCAACGAGTTCTTCATCTTAGCTCCAGAACAAATTCCCTTCTTTGATGAAACCGCTATCTGGAAGGGAGAGATCCACAGTCGGACGAACAAGGATCTACTCATTTTCGAGATTCCACTGCGGATTTATGAGTTTTACAAACTGGATGAAAATGACTATACTGTCATGGTGTCTGAAAAGACCCCCAAAGTGATTCAAGTACACATTTAGACTCACAGAATCTTCCAAGTCTTCTGTACACTTATCTTTGGTTAAAATCTCCCTATAAAAGACTCTAAAATCTTGAAAAATGGGGTACTCTATTGGTATCCCTCCCGTCTTGATTCTTATTCAGAAGAGGTCACAGGCTTCGCACTCAGGGAATTGTCCCGGTATACAAGGAGTTGTCTGCTTTTCCTTGATGCAAATGAAACCTCCCTCAGTTTTGAGATACCTGTACTTGCCAACTCGAGATAATGACTCCAACAATAAAGCCTGCGCTTTCTATTTGCGTTCCCCTTTATTTAGTTATCGGTTAGTACTTTCTTTGAGGAGCATTTGATTTCATATCTGAACACTTGGACGATTAGAAGGTTAGATTTCGACAAAAATATTATTTGGTTCATATCTCTCAGGTTCACTTAGTATCTCTCTTTTATCTCAAAGAAGAGATAATTACTCCTTTTACCTCCTCACTTCGTTTTATGTTTAACTGGATTAAACAACTTTATAAAACTTTTTTGGACAATTTATCAAATGCAAATTTGGCTATATCAACCATTAATGTCTTTACCGCACCAGTGTTGATTTCTGTAACAGATTCATAAAAAATCTATTCAAAATTATTGTTTTCATTTCCAAAATTGTGTTTGACGCAATCTGAGGATAATTATTCTATGATCTTTTTTCCTGAAAAAAAGCTTAAATAAAATTTATAAATAGTTTTTTACAATTTTAATGTGCTGAATTATCAAATATATTTTTTAATATAAGTATTTGTTTTTTTCGTTAATAATGATGGGATATTAGAGCCATATGATTCATCTTGGAATGACGCAAGTTGAGTACATCAAAACATATATTTGCGTCAATTGAGTAATATTTTCTTAGATATGGGAGTGTTTGTATGAATCGCGTTTCTGTTGGGGATCTCTTGGAGGTTTTGAGCGCGCTTGAAGCGATTGAAAACCGCAAGTTGAATCGGTCTAGAGCCTTTCTACATCTTGTGCGAACAGGGAGAGCCACAGCAAACGAATTAGCCGATGTTATGGGTTATGGTAACTCACGAGGGTACACTCGGCATTTAGAACGACTAGTGAAAGAAGAATGGGCAAAGAAGCAAGATTGGGGGCTTTATGCACCCTCGATGAAGGCGCTTAAACTCATTGGATCGTTACCAATCTCGGTGACCGAAGACTTACCGACAGAGCCATATTTGGTTGGGAAGATTGTCATTGTTGGGTCATCAGAGGTTAGGAAGGCACTAAGAAAGGCAGGGATCTTTGAAAGTTCCTTAGTGAGTGGGAGTTATTTGGACACGATCGGTTTTGATGTATTTACTGGACTATTACAAGAAGAGAATCATTTTGTCCGCCTACAATTCTGGCACTGCTCACCTGATCCACAGTTTGCCCATTTGCGGCCGCATTATTACAAGAATGCGGATTGTGTGATCGTCGCAACAGAAGATGTACCTCCTTTGACCACAGGAGCCATCTTAGGTGAATTACACAAATGGGTCCGGCAACAGAAGAGACTGGTGCCTGTTGTCATCACGAGTCTTGTCCCGAAATTCCGAGAGCTCCAAGATTTTTTGGAAACCGAAGCATTTAAAGCCCTAGGAGCGGTTCCAGCAGCCGATCTAGGTGATGCGACACGACAAGCTGCATCAGTAATCATTAGAAAGAGCAGAGAACCAGATCGTGTACTCAGTACATTTTCAGATATCTTTTTTCGCATGATGACTTTATTGAGTTTCCACAACAATGATGAGTTGACAACTGTCACACTTTCAAAGGTTCTTAATCTAACAATTCCATTGGCAGAAAGTATCTTGTCCTCTTTACAAGTGAAAGGACTAGTTCTTTACAATACGAGAGCAAGTGTCTTTAAACTCACACCTGAGGGGAAACACCTATCGGAAACTTTAGCTTCAATTGCAAGTGGTTAAGCTCTAGAAACATCCTTCCTTCTTTTTTTTTGAAATCTTTGAAATTTGGTAAATGCGGAGGATGATGATATAAAAGCAACACGAGAAAATAGATATAATCATATTTCTTATCGATTCAAAAATAGGCGAAGATATTTTGCCCGATGGTACGCGACTCCCACATTCCGGGCAGAACTGATCTCTTTCTTCTAATCTCATTCCACAATATTCACGCCCAGCCCAGAAACACTAGTCCTTCTAAAGAATCACTTCAACGTTTAGTTCTCCATATTGAATTTTTTAGGTTCATATGGTTTAATCCCTCATTTTTAGCGCCTCGATAGATAACTTTGGACCTTAAATACGGCATGATACCCCTTAATCCGCATCGTATACCATTAAGGCGGCTAAATCCCCTGTAAAATCTTTAAATAGCAGCTTAGGCAGTAGTAGGATCGCCAAAGGGGCTGCTAACTGGTAGAAATGAATTATAGATGCTTGGGTAATTCATAGTGAATGCAATAAAGCTAATCGTCTCGTGACAAATTATAGCAACAATGATACTACCTTGGGCCTTATTGACAGGCATCGTCATGATCACGAGCCAGAATACAAGAAGTAAATACATCATAGAAGATATGGGATTTGCCTCTGTTCTTTTAACGGATACCAAGGCAAAATAAACCTTTTTAATCTCCTTTAACGCCCTATTTGCGGGAGAAATATCATCCAACATTTCCCATGTGGAGCAATTCAACAGAGCCCACAAATGTAACCTTCAAGGATGTGATCCAACAATTCCTCGAGATTCGTAATGTTATCTTACTTAATGATCCCCAAAGTCAGTATTTCGAAAAACAAGCTTATCTTCCACTCATTCACGTCTTACGTGATGGTCCAATAGCTATTGAAGATCTCTTAGAACGATACAACCAAATAACCACCGTCCCAAAAACACGCTCGACAATCTACCGGTATATCAAAACTCTCAAAAGGGCAAATCTTGTGATTGAAGTAAGAAAACGGGTAATTCAGGAAAAAAAGCTGGTCACACACTCTATGGGCCAAAAGCGCGGTGGTTCGCATTTTATGATACACCTTCATTGAGATGGGATAGCGATAGGGGGAAGGAGGCGTGATGCTATAATAAAGATGTTGCAATTCCTCTATCTCAAATTTCCTTAGGTTAACAAAAAATACTTCCATAAATTTCTTCTTTCCGTGTGAGGGTACGTAGTTGAAGCGTACTCGAAACAGTTTTCTCAGGAGAATCGAAAGATGTTCGAGTTACTCCATACATATAATTGGAGCGATTTTTACGTGACAATCTCGACTTTTTTAGATTATTATAGTTTTATGAACATGCCAAATATGTATAAACGTTTAATGAAATGTTTTTATTAGTCATTAAAAGATTCAATGGAATCTAAAAGCTAAACCAAAAAGCCTTTTTTATATTTTTCACTGTTTCTTACAAATTATGATGCTTTCCCCTCTAATTGCCCGGTTTCTTACACCCAAGAGGGGATTGAAAATTAATGTTTCAAATTTAAAATCAGCCTCATCGCAGAATTTCTTAGTCATCATAGTTGTCGGGATTTTTGTTCCACTCACAGTACTATCCCCCACTATGATCGCAAGTTTCCCTCCAGGTTTTAAAGCCCAATACATATTCTTAATCGACTGATTTAGATCATTGTAATAAAGCAAAACTTTTGCAGGCAGCTTCCCAGACTTTTTACGAGAGTGAGTGTTTTTCCTCCCAAGATACTTCGATTCCACAGTTTTCATGTCTATGCCTAAGTAATCATACGCAATACGATCTTTCCCCACATAATCAATAGAGAAATAATAAGGAGGACTGGTTATGATAGCATCAAACTTACTAACGAACTGCTTGAAGGTTTGTAACTCTAAAACATCGCCTAACTGAATTGTTGCTTTTTTAAACTCAAGTTGATATTTTTCCTGCAATGTCAGAAGAGTTTGATGGCTCTTTTTGACATACATATATTTTTCTTTAAATAACCCGAATTTTCCCTTTTTCTTATAACGCGAAGTTCTTGTAAACGCATCCATGGTATCAAAATAAAGAGCTAACAGCAACTTTTCTATCACTGGATTAGAATAAACCCATTCTTTCTTCTCAATTTGAGTGAGAATCTCTCCCAGGTCGTTCAGATTCAATTTAAGTTCTTTCGCATCAAGAAAAGGCAACTCGTTTTTTAATTCAGCCAGGAGAACTCCCATAGGGGTGACATCAACTCCCACGCTATCGATACCCATGAGAGTCGCTTCATGAGTCGTTGTGCCGGAACCGTTAAAAGGATCAAGGATGAGTGCCCCGGGGTTTAATCTGAAGGCATTAATCAGAGTTCTGACAATGCGAGGATAAAATTTTCCTTTATAGGGATAAAGGTTGTGAAACGCGTAAGCATTGGTATCACCGTAAGCATCCACAAACTCAGTATAAAGGGTCGTTTCGCCTCGAACTTTTTCAAGATGAGCAATCCTTAACTTTAGAGCTGTCTCATCTCCCTTAAATTCAACAGTTCTTTTCACAGGATCGATGGAATAGCTGTTTGTAAGACCTTGGAGTTCTAAATCAAGTAATTCTAAATCAGCCAATGTTTGCATCCAAAATCCAAAAATCGTGTTGCCTTGGGGCGTGATATATCGATTGAATTCTTCTGGATGTTCTTTGACAATTTTACCAGATGTTGATGGAACTGGATCAGTTCCAAGCCTCATACGCTACCCCTCTATCTTTATTATCCTCCTTCTCCATACTCCCTTTTCTAATGCGACTTCTGAGGGAATTATTACTACTTGAATCCGTTTATATATCGAAATCCATGGCATCCCACGGTTCTTCTTCATCTTTAGGTGACGGTCGACGTTTTGGTTTTCTTTTTGATGGAGGTGTTACGGCTTCTTCTTCCATGGGTTCCTCTATTAATTCTCCCTCTTCTTCCTCTTTCTCCTCCTCTTCGATTCTTGTCACCCGATATGGTCTTCGACGCCGCGTCCGGGTAGGCTGAGGTGCGGTGGTTGGAATAAGGGATCGGAGGAGGAGATAAACCACAATAGTGGCGCCAAAAAAGCCTGCAACTATCATTATAATCGTTTGCTTCGAGCCAAGATCCCCTCCTATCTTAGCAGTCACACCAATTACACTCAATGCCACGATAAGTCCTATAAATAAGGCTATAATCCTTTTTGTTTGCTCGATCATTTTATGTCCACTCAAACAAGTTATGTTAATCAATCAAAGAATACCCAGCTTTTATTAATTATTCTTGAGTTGCATAAGTTTTCACTGCATTAGTGAATCGAATTTTTTAAAGACAGAACCGTTAGCCTAAAAATGTAATTGAGCCGGACTCATCACGTATCCTAGGATCCTTCTGATGCTCATTCTAGAAGTTACCCCATCCAGCCGCCTCAGCTAATTTCAAGGGGGGTTAGACAGGTATATAAACGGCTTTTATCTGCTCTGACTTCAGAAACACCTTAGAAACCCATTATTTATCCATCAATGAGTATGTTCTACATCTCTTCAAGGATAGGGATCCCGAGGAGATTCAATACATTTTGCATAACTTGTTTGTATGCGGATACAATAGCTAAGCGAAGCTCCAGAATAGCTTCATTCTTGGCAGTTAAGACTGGAAAGCGTTCATAAAACTTGTTAAACTTCGTGGCTAGATCATTTGCATACGTTGTCAGTAAATTCGGTTTAAGGGACTCTGCTACTGTTTGGACGATTTCAGGCAGTTGAGAAAGGCTTTTGATCAGCTCAAATTCCCCATTTTCCTCTAAAATCGAGTAATTTTTAGGGCGTATTGGTTTGTAACCCCGTTCTTCAGCTTTCATTAAAATCTTTGCGGCCCTGACGTAACTATACAGGATATAGGGTCCTGTATCGCCTTCCAAACTAGAGGCTTGTCCGATTTCGAAGCTGATCTCTTGATCTGTACTAAATTTACATAACCAATATCGTACTGTGGCTATACCAACCTTTTCCGCAATCTCTTTTTTACGGGATTCCGGGAGTTCAGGACGTTTTTCTAGGAGATAATCGTAAGCCCTTGCTACGGCGTCATCGATAACCGCATCCGCCCAAGCTCTTGCCTTGATCCACTCGTCTTCCCGTCCACTAATACGCTCTCCAGGTAATGTGACATGTTTATAGCTCATATGAATTGAATTCTCGTATTTATCGAAATGGCCTGTGAGCTTCATAGTTACTTTGAGAATTGATTGCAGATAGTCTTGTTCAGAACCAATTACATTGATCACACGCTCTCCATGAGCAAATCGTGGTGGGGTGGGGTGGCGTTCAACCGTATGAAATCCTTCAAAGGGAGTGGTGCTCCACATATGTTTCCCATCAAATTGCGCCACCCAAAGCTGATATTTTAGCTGAACTTGATCGAGCATTCCAAATTTCCACATCTGGAGTGCTAAATCGTGAGCAGTATAGGTTGGAACTTTATTAGACCTTATTAAGACTTTATCAGCACTCCGCTCACCCGCATATTCGGGAAGATGACTCAGATGTGCCATAAAGCACCCTGCATTCTCTCCTGTCTCTTCCCAACTAAAGTTATCATTCTTCTCAAGTGTTTCCAAAGTGGTTTCCCAAAGACCTGAGCTGGAAATATCGGATTCCCAAATCAGGAGGTCATATGTGATTCCCGCTCGCCAAGTGGTTTCCAAATTAGATTCAACACATTTCTCGTTCAAAATCCGCCGTAACGTTAACAAATCTTGACTCTGGGTAACTTCAACCATCCACGCATCAATTTCTTGCTCGAGTTTAGGTTGCTTCTTCAGTAAGTTTACTGCCTGGGTATAGATTAAACCCAACCATAAATCGAATTTCATGTGTTTTGGTCTGGGTATTCGAGCTTGTAGACCCTTATGAAGTGCCCAGCCAACTGTAGCCACTTGCCGCCCTGCGTCATTGATTAAATTTTGGACTTCAACTTCCCATCCACAAGCACGATAAATTCGGGCCATAGTATCACCTAAGACACTGTTTCGGAGATGACCGATATGTAAGGGCTTTATGGGATTTACTGCAGTGTGTTCGAGTACTAATTTCTGCCCCTGACCTAAGGGAACGTTGCCATAAGCTTTTTCTTCATCAAAAACTCTTGTTAGAATAAAGTTACCTGCATTTTCCTTCGAAAGGTAGAAATTTACATAACCGCGAAAGGGTTGAACTGTTTTCACAAGGGGGGATGGGGGGAGATGTTGGGCGATCTGCACTACGACTTCATTGACAGGCATTTTTAGGTGTTTGGCGAGTCGAAATCCAATGTTTGACGAAAAATCTCCAAAATTAGAGTCCGGTGGTGTATTCAAACTCTTCAAAATGTCCGGATCAGAAATAGTCAGTCCATCAAAGCATTTTAATGCATGTTTGAGCAACTTCATAAGTTCTATTTTTAATATACTCATCTAGTGCCACTCTTTCATCAATTATTTATTATTGGGTTTCTATTCTATGGGTTTTGCTTGATTATTTAGATATAGTAACCAAAGATCCGGATTATAGGTATTTGGGTAGTTTGATTGCTAATTATCAATGGATCAGTAAGGAAATATATGTTAAGTTGTTGTCACAGCCAAAGGTTTCCCGTCTATATGATAAATGGTGCATTCAAAAATTATCCCGGCTAGATATGTACATCTTAACACAAATAAAGATGTTTCAAATGATATCAATAAGCTCAGAGGCAATATCTTTCAGGATGATCGATGTAAATTTCTTTAATGTATGTATAGTTAAAACATATCTAACAAATACATTTTGGCAATGTTTTGAGTGATGTACGGGTTCAAGTCTCGGAGAATTATCCATCTTGAGAAGATAATAACTCGGACAATGGGGAAAGATTTAAACGCTCAAGGTATGGGGGAACTTGAATATCCAACAGGTTAGAACTCCAAAAATGCAGTGAATGAAAGCGGAAAGGAGGCGACAAAAATACCAAGAAAGAACGATAATACCGTCTACGTCGGATCTAAACCGATCAATGCGTACGTGCTTGCATGTGTGACCCAGTTCAATGAGGGTGCTGACGAAATCATGATAAAAGCACGTGGCAGGGCTATCAGTCGAGCTGTCGATGTTGCCGAGATTTTACGGCACAAATTTATGCCAGACAGCGTCGAACTAGTCGACGTCGCCATCAGCACCGAAAAGATCGAAGATTCCGAACGCGGCACATCCAATGTATCTGCTATTGAGATCCAGCTGAAAAAGAAAAAGAAAACCTAAGGA
>JBHIFL010000113.1:0-11121 GCA_046761065.1 Candidatus Heimdallarchaeota archaeon | reverse complement strand
AAAAGCTCGCTCCTGCCTGGTTGGTTCTGTTTAGATTTTGTCCAAAAATAGAAGCGAAGATATAGTGGCGTCTCCTCCACTGCACCTCCTCCGCGGATTCTGGCTTCAAGCTTAATATCCACTACATAATCTTATTACAAAAAGGAGTAGGTAGCGGAGGAAATCTTTTTGCAACACAATTACTTACCTTCAACTACTATCAGGGCATTAGGATATCTTTGGTCTTTTAACCAAATCGCAGATTGAAGCTCTTTTTCATTCTTTACTGCTATAAACGTGTTTTTATCTGTTTTATACAGCGGAAGTGGAGATACGTCATCATTTATTCGTTTAGTCATTGCCGGTACTAAGGGAGGCTTTAAGTGGTAAGTCACCTTGACCCTGTGATAGAATTCGTCTTTTGACCTCGTTCTTCTTTCTGGAATCATTTTAACTGGATCTATGTCGAGCGACTTAATGAGTATAACTCCTCCATCGATCGTTTTCTCTTCCTCAACTGCTGTCTTCGTAAAGTTATTTTCAATACTAAGCCATATGGGCCCCAGAAGCTCACCAAGTTTCGCTTCTCCTTGAAAGATCCATGGAAATTCTTCTGTCCACTGATTCAATATCTCTTCCACTCTTTGGGCTCGCCTTCCTCTTAATAAAACCCCGGTTTCATATCCCTCATCCATTCCTCGCGATTGAAGATTGGCTGTCATTACCAGCGCAACAGGTTCCCCCTGCATTTTGCTTACAATCGCCTTGGCATGAAGGCGTTCATGTCCAAGGATAGTTACTCCTGCATCCACAAGCTCATTAAGAGCGCGAATTTGACGAAAACTTGGCCGAAGCCGCGTAAGCACGGTAATCTCCCGTTCCTTCGCGTGGTTTGTGATCGCGCTCAATACCGCATGCCCTTCTTCAAACCCAAACATCGAAAGGTAAACTGGGCCTTCCGTCTGTTCTAAAAATTCTACTATCCCCTCTTGGAGTGTCTTGATGTCTGAATTACGGCTTGCAATGGTTGTCAGGACCCCGTCAACCTTTGTAGGGATCGCTAGATCCTTTGGATGGGAAGATACAGGGCTCAATCGCCCTTTATGACGGAGTTCTTGAGAAGCCTCGACCCAGAACCCACGCACAAACTGCTGGAAAACACCATGAATCTCTGATGGTGTCAAGCGAACTCCAAGTTCTACACCTTCGACAAGAGCCTTATTGAAATTAGCAGTGCTTAGGTATCCCTCCATGTGACTTGAGTCCTTCAGGTCAACCAAAAGGAATTTACTGTGGAAATGACTTGCCGCCCTTAACAACATTTTTCCTGCTATGTGGTTTAAAAATGCTTTATACTCTTCTGCCCGCTCGTCTACTCTCTCTTCTTCGCCCATTATTGCTTCTTCACGATCTAAGATGACATCAGGTACGGAAAGAATATAAACTCGCACGCCACGAGCAACTGCGCTGAGCAATGCCCGCTCTATCTCTTCTTCCCCCATAAGAAATGATGATATGCAGACGACTTCATGAGCTCTTCCAATCGCTGAAACGAGGACGCTACGAAATACCCCCCGATCCCCTGTAGACCACACTCCATCTCCTTCACTTTCTTTGACCTGCGTTGAAGAACCTATTCGGCTTCGCAAAGACCAGACATTTTCGATGATATCCTCAGAATAATCATGGACCACTTCTTTTGTGGTTTCCTCGAAGATCAAGCTTTCTCCTCCTTTAACACTATTTGTAGATCCTGAGGGGTTTGCAAGAACCAATATCGGGAGGAAAACACGCCATCCCTGTTCAAGGTTCGTTTTTCTTCTTGTATGAGTTCTTCTATCGATTGAATTCGGAGATTCTCCCACCGGTGGAAATTTTCCCTAACTTTGTCAACGATCCTCGCATACTCGTTTTCTGTCGTATAATCTCGGACGGCCTCCCTCACCAGAAAGTCCGCCCAGAGTTCTGCATCATTCTTTGTTTTTGGAGCAATA
Source organism: Candidatus Heimdallarchaeota archaeon (assembly GCA_046761065.1). Lineage (GTDB taxonomy): Archaea > Asgardarchaeota > Wukongarchaeia > Wukongarchaeales > JBHIFL01 > JBHIFL01. The sequence continues at coordinate 9,148 of JBHIFL010000113.1, read as the reverse complement.
GCGACTCCTCTTAACACAGTCGGTTCAAAAACCCCCAGTTCGTTAAATTGGGGCATCTTAACCATAAAATCACGCTTGAAGTTTCGCTTCTCCTCATCAATTAGCTCATCATACTGACATTCGACGGCTTCAATCTCGTCATTCCATGATAAGGCTTCCTGGTGTAGAAGAGAACGAAAAAGCTCCCTATACGGGACTTTTGGCGCTGGCAAGAGATGGGTCTGTTGGCCCACCTGTAAGGTAAGGATTGGCTCTCTCCATCTCTCATAAACTAGGGTAATGATCGCTTGTTGCTCAATGGTACGATATTTCGCCTTTTCTTCGATTTTCTCAAAGGTTATAGGTCCTACATAGGGTTTCTCCCCTTCCAATATCGTGATTTCGCGACCCTGGATTTCTTTCAGCGTTTCAGGTATGTAAAAAATGTCTTTTTCTCTTTCTTGCTCAGATGGACTTTCTTCATCGCCTCTATCTTCCCTGATCACGTCCGCTAAAGATTCGGTTATTAATTGCATCCCGATTACACGTTGAGGGAATAATACGTCTTCAATATAGCGTACCTGAATTTCATGCCGCTCAGGCAGGAATATGCGGTTTTCTTTAATTGCTTCTTCCCCCTTTGGTGTCAACACATACATTGTGTCTTCCCAAGGAAGGAAAGTTTCCCCGCTAGATCCATTTGCTCGCGTTACAAGATCAAGGTCTTCAAGACGTCGCAAGAGTCTTTGACCGGCATTAATTGGAAAGTCTGGTAATAGCTTGGTTGCAACCGTTCTTGGAGAGAATTCCGAACTCCTTTTTAGCATTTCGTCGCCAAAACGTAACACTATAAGGAGGTCTTCTCTTGAATCCGGTCGAGAAATAATCGCCGAGACATCAAGGCATTGAACTTTTACCTTCCGTTTGAGCTGTATCGGAGGGTAATCCACCATTTTCCACCTACACGTTTTTGCTAAGAACGTTTGCGATGTTTTTTCGTTGCATAGGGCCTATGGGTTGGTGTCCCTACTTCGTCACAAGCCAAATCGTACAAAAACCTCGCACGGTCTCTCATATATTTTCTCTGGAAAAATGCACGATGCCCAAATATCATTAACTGGTAACGTGCACGGGTTAATGCAACATTTAGCCGATTTGGGCTGTCCAAGAATCCCACGGCGTTTGTTCGAACAAGAGAAAGCATCACATAATCGGCTTCATGACCTTGAAACCGATCAACGGTGCAAACTTCTATGCGCACACGATCTTTTCCACCCGTCCAGTATCTGAACACTCTCCGAGGATAGGTATTCAATACACTTGCTACCTTCTGTCTCAAGAGCCGCTCTTGTCCCCTGTAAAAGGTGAGTACCGCCACCTCCCAAGCTCGACCGTCCGGATGTGCCCGATCCTTCACCCAACCCAGAAAATTCCTTATTTCATTCGCAATTCGGGTTCATGTTCTTCTAGTTTTCTCTAAGAAGGCATCACATAGCCCTTACGTTATGTCATACACGGAAATAAATAATGTGAAGGGATTGATACAAATTGAAAAAGGCGTTTGATGAACTCAAAGACCATCATTTCTCGTTTCTAGCGTTTCTCGCGTTTTTCATTTCTTTACTCTGCCTATTGACAATCCCTAGAAATAGAGAATTTATTTTATCTCATCCAGGTCTTGTTGTGTTTTACTTTGGATCCCTCCTTCTCGGATTTTATACGGTATACAAGAAACGAAGTATATTTGCTGACTTTATTCGTCCTAAAAGTTGGAAATTAAATAAAAACCGAACTGTGACAATTATTGCTGTAATAATACTTGGGTTATACATTTTCCTATCGTTAATGATAGAAGAAAATAAAGATAAGTTGGCAACTGTGGTCTTTGCTCCACTCACAGAAGAATTTATGTGCCGGGTATTACTCCCTTACTGGGTACTACAAGTTTCTGCAAAACGTCTTTGTTTTGCTCAAAGAGTGATCAGAGGTGTTTCAGTCCCTCTTGCAATTGCCCATTTTCTCATAGCTAATCTCGTCTTTGCCAGTACACATTACTATACTCCTGGCTTTGGATTGCAATACTTTATAGTGATCATTTTTATGGCATCCCTTTGTTCAGTTCTTTTCTGCACACTATTTTGTGATGTCTAACCCTTTGGTTATCTGGCGTAAATCCAGTTTTACCAACTTAGTTCAGCCATACCGTATTTTGGTTTTTGATTGTGTGATTGCAAAGACATAGTGGATCCAGCGTTTATTTTGGGCCAAATGCCATAAGAAATACTGTTTTTGTCTCTTTAATCGGCTCATAAAAGAGTCGATACGTTCCAACACGAATACGCCAATAACGCTCATATGGTTTGGTTAGTTGTATGATAGTATTACCAATTGGTTTTGTTGGATTTTTGCTAAGCTTCATAATTGCCTTAAGAATCCTCCCTCCAAGATTCTTATAGGTACGAACATTCTTCTCAAACTCGGAACTAAAGGAAAGCTTCCAATACTTCGATGGTGGTTCTTGATCCGCTCTAATATCTCCAAGTAGATCTAGTTCTAATGCTTTTGGAAAATCCTTGAGAAAATATGACGGACGTTGATTTCTTTCACGTTCCGCTTGTCGGATAATCTTGCGTTCTTCTTTCGTTGGCAGACCCTTCGGGGGCTCTGGAATTGTACGAAACAGGACTCTTTTTCTTATTGTTTCAGGCTTAATAGCCAGGAGGTCTTCTTCTGAGGCTTCCAACAAAAATTCTTTCAAATTCTTCCCAAATGATACCAATGCATCCTCCCCAGCACCTATAACTGAGAAACAATAGAGAACTTCTGCCCCTGTTTCATTACAGATAGTAGACCAGTTAATAAGGTTGCGATAGTCTTTACGACCCGTTAGATCAAAGATGCGTTCAATTCCTTCCTTTTTAATGTAGTCCAAAAGGACTTTTGTCAGACCATTATCTTTCTGCCAGATTTTTTGAACCACTGAATCTTCCTCAAGCGGACAACTGTATAACTGAATTGGTTCGGTTGGGGTTACCAATCCATAAAGCCCAGATAGAATAAGAACATGATGTCGAGAACGGAGCAATTTTTCTTTGCCCTTTTTTCCTAACGCGCCGTAGAATCGTCCAGAATATCTCTCAATGGCGGGTAAATAGTTGGCACGTCTCTTGCCCCCGAAATCTTTTCCACGTACTAGGTTTTTATTTAATGGATGCTCTGAACCCGGAACTTTTTGGTAAGCAATCATGTTCTGCAATATCATATTTCGGATTACTTCGCGGGTCTTGAGTAGATATGTGATTTGCCATCCCCCTAATTTGGATCTGATCGAATCCTTCATGTTATATTCTGGTTTTCCTCCATCTTCCTTGTTTAGTGAACAAATGGTTACGATCAATATTTTACTGTCAGGCTTGTATGACATTTCATTGGTTGGCATATAATCACAAAAGTAATATGATTAACTATTTTTAATATATTTTTCTATGGTTTATTCTTCTTCCTATTCCTTTTTCCCAAAAAGACTGGAAGAACAGCGGATGGAGGGTTTGCCCTCGTAGGGTAGGTTCTGTTGAGCCATTCACTTAGCCGGCGCACAACAAGTATTCGGCTAATTTTCGCAGGGAAGTTTTTTTGAAAAAAACAGAACCGATGGGTACACCCGTTCCTCTGGTTCGTCATCCAGACGGTGGATGACGAGAAGCGGTAGCGGTTACAGTATCTTCAAATCGATCCATTTGGCACAGATGTCCTTCACGGATAAGCGTTTTTTGTTATCGCTTACCGTGGGATCCGATGGATGCTCACAAGTTTCGAGCACGAATGTACGGGGCTTCGGCCAATAGTTCTCAAACCAGCGGCGAACCCCTTTGCCTGTTGCTACGACGGCCTCGATCCGCGCCATAATCAGTAGTTTCTGAAGGTTCTCTTGGCAGTTTCGAATTTCCTCACCTGTGATTTTTGCATTAGCATCCCCCCGACAGAAAACCCAATCAACAACAAGCGACCCGGGCATAAGCTCCACCATTTCCCGCTTGATCCTATCAAAGCGGCCCCCCTTTTTCGGATCAGGCTCATCAATGTTCCATGTTGGCTTTTTGCCCACGAAGGCGACAACCGAATACCGTGTTCTTTTTAGGGAATCGACGGGAATGAAGCCGTAGGAGCGCCACATTGAGATATTCTTCGGTTCCACCCAGTAGCCTTTGGCATTGATACGGCCCGTTTTGGGTGCCATAAGGCATCGAAAGCACGCTGTGTTGATATTGGCGTAGAAGGCCGCTAACTGCGTCTCAATTTGTAGCATGTTGCATTTACTCCTGACTTGGATGATTGCTATAGTTGCGTTTTTTGCTTTGTAAAAATATTGTGAATAAAAAAGCTAGACAAGTGCTCATTTTGGTTTTCTCCATCTCTCCTAGCTTGTCAGGATCTACTAAAGTGGATTATCCTTCAAGTTACAAACTTTTAGACTCCAACGTTATTCTGGGATACGCTGGTTCCTGATTCTCGCTCACGGTGGATTTTTCGTATTTTGGACTGCGACTGATGAATCCAAATTTCTGCGGAACGATAGTGAGTTGGAGGAAGTATGGGGTCGTCAAGTACAACCGTTTCGCCCTCAGAGAGAGCTAAGGCTTGGCGGACATTTTCAATGGAATTATCCCCCCAAACCTGGATCACTGCAGCACTGGTGGCGTCTTGCACAACCAACTCGACGTAGGATCTTCCTGTGGAAGTGATCTTCGCTTCTGGCATAGTTCTCATCTGACCAATAATTCTCTTTCCACGAAGATGCACCCGTTCGTTGGTTCGGGCGTCTTTTGTTTCCTTAATTGACATAGAATGCGGGCTTGCGGGCAAGGAGCTAGGGACAGCTGCTCGTTGATCGTGTAGTAAGCTGCTGAGATGTGCGTCCAAATCATAGATATCCGTATTCTCTACCGAGAAGAGCTTTAATCCCAGTGTCTGGTAAAGCTGTTCCTTCTCTTGTCGGCGTTGTTGATACTCGTCGGTCTCCAGGCCCCAATACTCAATGTAACGATCTAATTCAGGGAGATAGAAGTCACAGCGCATCGTTACTGCCCTAGAACGAGAAATGAGCTTTTCATACACATGGAGAATTCCGTGGTGATACAACCAGTTGTCGATAAGCAGCTCTCCCCGAGAACGCACCCGATGACCATCCTCGGCGATGAACTTACCAGAAGGAAGAGGTAGACCCAACGCCTCTTTTATTGGGGCTACTGGGGTAGTTGGCTTCAGGGTGGGGGTGAAGATCCCACTCTCGTCCAGCTTCCCAGCTTCCCACCAATCATTGGGAAATTCCCTGAGGGCTTCTTCCAACGCCGTTGGAGAGGTAACCTGCCAAATTGGGGGATGAGCAAATACCGAATGCCCCTTCTTAACAAGGACAAGAGGTCCTTGCTTCAGGACGTCGAGTATTTCTGCTCTGAGGGGTTCTGCAATTGGGTGGAGTTCTTCTGTTGGTCCCACCATTCGATCCATTAGGGGACCCAGCAAATCCGTAAGGAATTCCCGTGCAAGGCTTTTATCTAGGTCATGGTTCCGTTTGCCACAATAGTAGAGGAAAACGCACGGGCAAGCCTCCCCGTCTTGTGTCCGATGGTCACACTCTTGCAGGATGAGATGAAGGCGCTGTAAGAAGCGTTCTAGGCGACCAAGCAGTAACGTAATGAGGCCGTTTCCGCCCGGTGTACTCTCATACAGGATGAGTTCCTCCCCGTTCTCAAAAAAGCCTCCAAATTCACGGAGTTCTCCCCCGGTTATCTGCGCAGCACTCAGGATCGCTAGGTGCTCTAGGGTATGGAGCAAGGGCATTCGGTTCTGTTTTTCAATCCGGTCAAGCGTTCTGAATCGAAAGATCAAGCCTTCCGTTTGAAAGGTGTACTCGATCGGCGTGATTTCGTGTTGGTTCACGATGGAGCCATCTGGTCCCCGATCAAGATACCCAGTCACTACCTCCGTCACCGAGACTGGTCCATGTTCAAGAATCAAGTTTTCGAGTTTATGCGTTTCTCCCCTTTCCAAGAGCTGAGCATGGACGGAATAAAGAGCCGTGGTCGAATGCTGGCTCTGTATTTCGTAAACCTGGGCTTCACCCGCTTCAACGTCAAACGTGAGGGATTTATAGGTACGACCCTCCAAAGAGTAGATCGCCCCTGGGTGCAGTTCGCGGGTTGCCATCGGGAATTCTCGTCCTGTTCCAAGGGGTTCTCCTGTGTTCACATCGATAATCTGTGCTGTCTTGGTTCCTCCTCGGATATTATACCCAAAAAGACGCTTTCGTCCTTGGAGGGTCAAACTATAGCGGCGTGCAGGTGGTTCGCCTCGCTGTAGAAGCGCCTCCCCAACCATTTCTTCCAAGAGAGGTAAATATTCTTCCATTTCCCGCTCGTACAGGGGTTCATCTGCCGCGGCTGCTAGGAGCTGATCTTTCAGGATTATGACGTTGTGCGGCTCAAAATATAGGGCCTCTCTATCTTCAAAGTATTTCTCGGGGAACCGGCGGTAGAATTCGGAGATAGCATCAGCTTTTCGGAGAATGATTGCCGCAAAACTCTCTTGGCCCTCCCTTCCCGCCCGCCCGATCCGTTGTTGAGTCCGGGTTAGGTTAATGACTGGAGAAACAATGGCATCCAAACTGCCTATGTCCACGCCCAATTCCATCGTAGGTGTCGCAACAAGCACCTTGAGCCTTCCCTCTCGAAAGGCCCCTTCAAGCTGCTTACGCCGCTTGATGGACAACCCACTCCGATGAAGTCCCGCCTTTATGTCGTCCTTACGCAGCGTCCGTACCGTGATCTCACTTGACCGGTGATCATTTGCAAAGACTAGGGTCTTGACTTCCTGTTCCTCGAGCTTTCTGACTATCGCATTGATGGCCTCTTGATAAGGGATCTGGGGATAGACCATGACCACATGCACCGAATACTCCCGCGGTTTCCCACACGTAACAATCTCCGTTTTAGGGCCAAAAAACTTTGTAACGAACGTTAGAGCATTGGAGAGGGTAGCACTTGCACCAATGGTCACGGGGACTTCTTCTGCTAGTCGCTTAAGGCGTTTGAGAATCATATGCGCGTGAGATCCAAAGGTTCCCTTGTAAATATGGATTTCATCTAAGATGATAAAACGAACCGATCGGATCAACTGCTTGAATTGGTCTTTTGCGCGACTCTTGGCCAAATTTGCGTGGATCGTGTCGATGTTTGTCAAGAGGATGTTCGGCGGGTTCCGAAACATCTGTTCGCGTGCTTCTCGTGATGTATCTCCGATGAAACACGCCACTTGTAGGCCAATATTTGTCGCGAGCGGCTGTATCTTTCGGAATTGATCATTGACTAAGGCGTTGGTTGGATAGATCAGAAGTGCCCGGACATTCGGATCCGTGGGCTCTAATTGTAACAGGATGGGCAGCAAAAAGGCTTCCGTCTTGCCATTTGCCGTCGGTGCAAGAATGACCGTATCGTGTCCGGCAAGAATCTTTTGTAAAGCCTGATCCTGAAATTTGAACAGGCGGTTAATTCCTCTTTCATGCAGCAATGTTACCAAGGCATCAGGCAACCCGATTTCGGTAATATCCCGCCCCCATTCCGCACCGTCAGACGATAAGTGCTGATAATGAATTACATTAAAGTCAGAAGACTCTCTCAGCTCCTCAAGCAAGGCAGACGGGGAGAACGACATCTCTGTTTTGACCTCCCTCTCATATTACTGTACTTTGGTAATTTTAATCTACCGTAGTCAAGTGGATCATAACCTCTAAGCTGCCCTACTACCATCTACGAAAAGGAGAAACCATACAAGCCCAGAATATTAGCTTTTTATCCCGATGACGTGTAATGGGACGTCGTAATAATCCCTTAGGTTTCTAGGTCTTCTAAAACCCTGTGGAAGTTGACCTCTCCCTTCTGTATGAAGTAATTAGAATAGCGGCCTTGATCTTCTTCATTCTATAAAGGATCCAGAATCTGAAGAAGTTCCGGTGCAATACATCAATTACACTCGATTTGTCTGTAGATTCTACCTCTATGGCGACATAATCTTTGTACACATCGCATCTATATGAAGCTAGTAGCGAGACCTCGGTATTCCAACCTCTTCTCCTAAAGGAGGAAATTATCTCGTTATGCCTTCGTGTGGAAGATTTTATGACTTCCCTTATTTCGTTTAGTAACATGCCTAAAATGGTTTTTGCACCCTTGAAAGAGTATTCTACTATTTCCTGTGCGTGATTTTCCTGGGCCTGGGATGTGTTTGCGGTGTTAAATGAATTATGTTTGTCTTCCCTTCTACGGGAGAGCTTTTCCAATCGTTGATAGAGGCTTTTCAGTAGCTCATTGACCTCATCGGCAGTCAAATTCGTAAATGCTTGATTAACCAATCTGTGGTGCTTAATTGCGTTCTGTAACTCTTGATCCGGGCCAGTAATTACGCTCCAGGAATTGTTCGGATTGCTAAGCCTTCCGAATCGATTTGCTACCTCTAAAAATTCGTTTCTAATCGGATTGTTGTGGTTGTCGATCAATTCAAGTAGTGTTTTGCCGTACAACTTATTCTTTCGAACATATTCAAGAGTGGCAATTATTGCTAGTGGCTTTTCGCCTCTCAGCCCGTAATGCGCTCTACTCGATAATTTTTGGATGAAATCATAAACAACTTGTCGTGAACCCAAGAATAACTCCTCAACAACAAATATCTGAGGTAGTAAAAATGTTTTCCATCGAAATTAGTGAGATGGACAAATAATTTATGTGTCTCCGTGAACTTCATGCTTCATTTTGGATTACGTGAACTGGGATTTAAATCACTCGATGATCTTATCGGTTTATTCTTGCCCTCATTTCGTCGCCTCGGTCTCAGATTCAACTCTCCTCATCCCTAGAAATTGTTAATCCAAATAAGGTCCTTTAAAACTCGGGACTGCACCTGATTCCGAATAATTGAACTGAAACAACCTCCTTCAACCATATGTCCTTAATTAGGTCTCCGATTTCTTTGTCTAGGGGGCTGCCACCGGACGTGTGCTTGGATGTCCGTGTCATTGTTTCGATCATCAAATCTCTCTTCGTACTCCTCTTGGTCCCTTACAGCTATTTGACCTCCTCGAGCATCATGCGGGCGAGGGATAGGTACATCTGTTCGA
>JBHIFL010000112.1:0-11491 GCA_046761065.1 Candidatus Heimdallarchaeota archaeon | reverse complement strand
GCGAATTCGCCTCAAGCGCCTTTACCCCTCATACTCCGGGTAACAGAGTACTAGCGTCTTTTTCTTTTCTTTGATAGAATTGCAGTAACAACCAATGCAGAAAAGGCCATCGCAAGTTCAAAGCCAGAGACAAAAATGCCCGGGGATTCTTGTGGCGTTTCCGTGGATATAGTGGGGGGAAAAGTCTGTACGGTTCCTATTAAACTAAGTGTAGCTTTGTACGTATCCAGTTTCCCACTACCCCATTCAGAATTAGGAAAAGGCCCTTCAACACCTTCAGTGTTCACATTCTGATAAAGGGCATCAAGGAGCATTGGGAGATGGTTCTTCACCTCGGGAAAAGCTTCCATGATCAAAGCAATACTACCCGACACGTGTGGTGTTGCCATAGAGGTCCCCCACATACCTGACAGATCAGCAGGACTGACATCTAAGTAGGCATTTGGGGATGCTGCAGAGAGGATCAACTCCCCGGGTGCAGCTATATTAGGTTTGTTCACTGCTTCATCAACCCTTGGTCCCCTACTTGCAAATTTAGAGATCTCTCCGCGAAGATTACTCTTGTACCCGTTTGGGCCTCCACTAGCTTCATCCCACTCAGTAGTTACGTAACTAGTTACAGCAATTGCCCTATCAGCTGTTGCCGGAGAAGAAATCAGATATCGCGAATCTAATGCCGGTTCTGATTCTTGCCAATGTGCTAACCAAGGTCCCGAGGCGCCTCGATCTCCTGAAAGATAGACATGTAAAATCACTTCTGCAGGAGAGGGATTAGTAACCTCCAAGGCGAATCCTGTACCTATTTCTGGAGCACCTAGAGAGACATTTTCCATGAATGGAGCGTAGAAACGACTCATTCGTTTTTCTTTGCCATAGTTACTCACCGCTTTCCATGTGGCATTCAATACCGGATTCAACCCTTCACTCGGGTTTGAGTAATTACCCAACGCGATGATTTGATTAGCTGGGGTAATCACCCGAAAAGTTAGGTCCGCCTCACCTTCCCAAAGCGCATTGATTATAAAATAAGACCCGGATGGGTAATCAGGGAAGTATTCACGTAATTTTGCACTTGTCGGGTCAAATGTGACAAAGCTGTAGCGTTTTGTCTGCCCACTTGGGAGTATACCTAGGATATGAAGGGAGTTTTCATTATCATTACCTCCAGCGATTGCTGTTGGTATCCCCTGCTCTTCAAAGAGCTGATCAATGATTCGCTCGAAAAGTGACGTGCCATCCAATGGACCGTCAAAGAGAGACCCGAGACTGAGATTAATGACATCAACTCCTTGTTGTGTGACCCAATCTAGTTCTTGAATCATATCTGATAAGTACCATGTTGTACTAGATAATACAAGATCAGCCCCGGGGGCCACTCCAGTAAAGGCAGAGTATTCAAGTTGTCCCCCAACGGCAATAGCTGCCACATGAGTTCCATGTCCAACAAAATCCCCAAATGATTGAGGTGACGCATAAAACCATCCATCGGGTTGGCGCATAATCACCTCTTCCACGCTGTCATTAAGGAAGGCGCGAATTTTGCATTGAAACAGTCCGATCACATGCTCACCTTCGTCGAGCTCTTTGTTACCATTCTCATCTTTAGGGATTGCCCAAAAAGAGCCAGACCACGGTTGTGTTAGGCTTGGTTTTTGTAAGGGTGGATCTACAGTGGGGCCCCCGAGGAGGAGGTAGTCGTAACCAAAATTAAACCCAGATTTGTCAATTTCAAGAAAGTCAGCAATTTGGCCAGTCGGCCCATAAAAATAAATGGGCTTGTCGTTGGAAGAATACCTCTCATTTTTATCGATATCAGCGAAAAGCTGCCCGTTGGAGGCAACTATAAGGTATTCGTAAGCAGGATCAGGATCGGGGTTCCAGAAGGCGGGATGCTGCCAATAAACTCCGGTATCAATCATTCCGATTATGATGCCTTTGCCACTGAAACCTTTACCGAAGTTACTCTCGGTATGGACTTTGTTTGCGCCGATCGCAGGGATACTTCGCTCTAGTTCAGGATAGTATTTTTTATAGCCCCATTCGATCATTAAGACATCTTCTCGCTGTGCGAGAGCCAGGATGAGGAGCCACGGTATGGTTACAGGGTAGATGGCCGCTATATGGCTGATTGTATCCCCCATGCGGTGGAACTCAACTCCCTTCCTCTCTAACTCCTTGATCTCATTTAATTCGAGTTCCTGGGTAAATTCTACGACAACTTCTGTTCGTGGATCGGAGAAGAGATGTAAGGGGACATTCATCACTGGAAAGAGAGCACTAGCCATTTGTGGGAGATTATGGAGCTGCATTGCGAAATTCAATTCCTCTCCAAGCTTAAATGGAGCAGTTTCAAAAGGATCTGCTGGGATCTCCCCCCGTTCTGTCATATAACCTAACCCGATGACAAGAAACGAAAGTGCGAGAAGAGTCAGGACTAAAGTTCCTTCTACGTGAGAGATTCTGTTTGTAGATATATGTAGTTTATTTGAGATTATCACTCGGATCACCAATCTATTTACCATAATTAGCTAATGGACTATTTAGACGATTGGATAACTATCTATAAAAACATTAATTTTTCATTGCTCAAACTTCGTATAAAACGGCGTTTCTTGCTTATAAGATAAAAAAGGGATAATTTTATGTTTTTATAAAAAAGTAAGAAAATAACTATTTTATTAATTGCTTGGGAAATTCTCTTCAGTGCAATTAACGAAATTGAGGACAAAGTTCACACGCACCATCGACAAATTTTAGGATCGCCGTTCCCAATCTATTCTGGGATTTTCTTTGAGGATTAGACCATATAGATATCAATTTTAGTGTAAATAACTTTGGACATCCCTCATTCCTTAGTAATTATGTCCCAAATTTTGTAAGACGGCTGACCTCTTTATTTCCAAAATGTCTTAATAGCCTACTTTCTGCAATGCTCTTCAGAATTACCTAAACTGTTAGGGTGTTTTATTGCCAATAAAGTTCATTCACTCTTGTAACATCTGTAAATGGTAAAGTAGTTCTTCTTCTATTGTTTCTGTGGCTTCAGGGTGCTCCACCATTCTTCCTACTTCTTCCCCATTTTTATCAAAAATGATAATCGTCGGGATTGCTCGAATGTCAAAGGTATCGACTTCGGGAGGGCTAGGAGGAACCTTCCATCTAATGTTAGGATCAAACGGGACATTCTTGATCCCTCCCAGAATCTTGAGGTCAATCTCTGGAATCCGGGACATAATAATGGAAAGAGCCGGTAAGGCTTTACGTGTGTCTTTACACCAATCTGCGGCGAATACACGAATTGCGAACTTCTTAGTCTTCGTGATTTCGGATATTTGTTCCAACACTTCTTCTTTAATCTTATAGCCTTCTACTCCCCTTTTAAACATCTTACGATATTTTTCCAACTTGATAGTTCGAATAAATTCGTTTGGCGAGACACCTTTTGTTTTAATTGTATCGAGTTTGGGCACACCAATCCCATCCAATGTTTCCTTTTTTATCCCGTTTAATGATTACAATAACTTTTTGTTCTACACGAATTAGCCATTTTCTCTCGGATTATGATTCTTTTTTAGAAGTAAACACTATCGATAGACTCAAAGCGAAAAATAGCATTAAAAAATACTTCTAATAGCTAGAAAAAAGAAAAAGAGGAAAAGGAAAGTCAAAACTGACTTTTATTAGGTCATTCTTTTCTTGCGTGCTACGATCACGGACAGTCCTAGGAGTGCTGCAACTGCGGCGATCAGATCAAATCCTGGGATAAATCCTGGACCGGGCGGTTCTTCTGTTTTTACAGTAGGAGGTATGAGCTGCGGTTTTTCTAACTTTGTTGGCAGAGGCACCTCAATACCAGCTCGATCGACTTTAACCATTCCACCAAAGGATATGTCCCAATCTCCACCTTGTTCCATTGGGACGTTTTCTGTCCAAATTCGTCCATCCACTGTGAACTTGAAGCCGTTAAAGAGGCCTTTATTTGGATCGGTATCTTCGTATGCGACCCATCCATCGCCAGTAGTATCGGTGTGGATGGTTATACCAGACTCTGGATCAATACCAGTAACATCTTCGCCTAAGGTAAACCCAAAGTAACGATTGCCCTGTTCAGCAGAGGTCAACAATTCAAGCAGAAGCAATGATATATCAATATCTGGTAGTGGGGCGATGGCGGAGATGAGTGCGGAGACGACATCGATTGCAAGGTTACCGGTTCCCCAAACGGAGGTGTAGAAGTCCCAATCAGGGGTAAGGAATGGGATACTAAGCCCGAAAGCTATACCTGTCCCCGATTCGGTTGTTGTAAGGGATGGCTCGGTGGGGAATAGTGTGAGGTCAAAATCGTACATGAGTCCATGCATATCTAATACTGTAATTTCGAATGCTGTTGTACCAGCTAGTCCATTGATCATTGCAATTTGTCCTGCGATTGCTTGTTTTTGCTCTTCACTTACTCCGGGAATGGCTTCATAGCCATCTAGGTAAATGTTTACATCACTGAGAATATATTGTTCCTCAAAATAGATACCCACATCTGCGGGCAAGCGATATTCTTCCTTTTCCCAAAAAGTGATTTTCATGCTTATTGGGCTCACTTTACCATTGATTTCTTGCTGCCCCTCGACATCTGCTTCTATTAGAATCCCACCTTGATTTTGATCCCAAATAATGGATGCCCTTTCAATACCTTCTTCGTCTGATGCCAGTTCATGTTCCCAAGTGGCTTTTAATTGACCATCAACGAACTCGGCATTAGTTGGGTCATAGTTTCTTATCAGGTCATCTGTAATGACTTCCCAATTGACCGTTGGATCAATAACTAGGGGGAGTTCTTCAGGACTCAAATATGGTTCGAATGGACGGGTCGGGTCATAGGATGCTAATAAGGGGAGAGGGATCCCTGCCCCACCTTCAAGCACAATAGAGTCGGGAAGCATGCCTGGATTTAGTTCAGGAGGGAATTGTATTCTTTTATCAATGTCTACTGTGGTATCTTCACCTAATATGAAGCCAGCAGCATATGCTAAGTGATGGGACTCTGCGATCAAGATCTTCACATACATGACGCTGCCCGCTAGAAAGTTTGGATCTTGGATTTCAAAGGGATTATCAGGTAGTTGGTTGAATTCGGTCATGTCGACTTCAAACCGTGTAACCTTGTATTTTAGGGCATCACCCGCTGTAACAGTTGATACTTGGGTGGCAAGAGCTCCATTAAAGTAGATTGGAGTAATTGATAGCACCAGTAAGCTCAGAAGACATAACGAGATCGTAGCCGTATTTTTTCTTTTGGAAATCATTGAATCTCTCCAACTTTTATCAAGTTGAAAGAGTGCATTGTCTTTACACTCTAACCTTGTAGATTGCTAGGAGTTGGTGTATTTTAAACCCTTCCTTTTGAAATACGTAATAAAGGCTTTCCGCAAATTGCGGAAGTCAGGATTAGCATCAAATAGAGGTATAACTCTCCAATTACAAGTGATCATTTATTTGAGACATTACTTCAAGCTTTTCGTGAGCAATAAACTTGTTATGTTTCAGGATTTGAAATTGATTTTATTGGGTCGAGACTAAGAACCCTTTTCAAAGGAAGGATCACTGAAACCACAGCAACTACAAATCCTGCAATAAATGCGGTGAGCATACTTTGCCAAGAAAGAAGTTCGGTAGTTAGATGCAATAAAACAAGAAGATCACTCCCATGATTATAGAGATAGACAATGCCGAGAGCTCCTATGAATCCAACCACTATTCCTAAAACACACCCAAATATTCCAATAACGGTGCTTTCAAGCAAGATAAGGCGGATCATTGTACCATTGGAGGCACCAATTGCTTTCATTGTCCCTAATTCGCGTTGACGTTGGACTACTGTTAAATACTGAATTGTAGTGATTAAGCAAATACTCATCAAGGCAGCAATTAGCCCAATGTAGGAATTCCATCGTTGAACTTTATCGACAATGTTATCTACAAGGGCTGCTTGCGATTTTTCGGTCAGGGCGCTTACATATGGAATTGTCGCTTCGATTCTATTCGCCACATCTTCCTGTGAACTAGAAATTTCCGGTTGGATGAGAAAGAGGCTTACAAACCGAGTTCGTGTGAGGTTGTAATAAAAGTTCAGATCAACAATCATGTAGCTATTGAAAATTCGTATATCTGTGGGGAAAAGTACTCCAGAAACAGTCATATTGATCCCATATAAGGAGATCACATCACCTTGGCGGGCACCTTCAAGATAGAAAGGAGAAGCCATTCCTAGGACCACTTCCCCTGCTTGTCGGGGCCAATCACCTTTAAACATAATGAGTTGTGGGTAGATAAAGAAGTGATCTTTCGCATGTAATCCGACCAAAATCGCTGGTATTAAATTCTCCGCGCCCCCATAGGTACGCATAGCCACAGGCGCAACCCGTGCTACGCCTTCAACCTCATCTATTGTGGATTCTAACTCGGGCTCAAGGATACTTTGGGAAGGCATTGCTTCGAAGAAGCGCGCGCTTGAATGTGTTACTACAATTTTACCAGAATAAGGGCGAAACGAACTCTCGATAATTTTTGTGTAACTCATGGTTACTCCAGTAATTGATATCATGATAGCTACTGAAAATGTAATTCCAAGCATTACAAGAAATGCTCGTCTTTTACGTCGAGAAATGGAATTAAGGGCAACATTCAGAAGTTTCATTGAGATCACTCAATTCAAGGAGACTACATTTTAAGTATGGCGAAGAATTGAAATTTTTAAGATTTTGAAATACTCTTACTTGTTCTACTACGTATATATTCTCTATTAATGTTCAAGTTGAAGCCTTATTGGATAGTATTCACAGGGATGAGGGATGGAAAATACGTTTACTTACCCAAATATCTTCTTAGGTGAAGATCATTATGATTGACTTCTGTGTCATTTAAGAATTAAGTAGTTTCTTAATTAGATAGGCTTTTACTTTATACCAACTACAAGATCATGTTCGACCCTTACATAAGCCAGAGTTTCACCATGGTACTGTTAGCTTTTGCTTTCATGACTTATTAAAATATAGATAACATTATTTCAACAGCTTCTTGGATCCACTTAGCTAATAATGATGTTTTACACATATTAAGAAACTGCTCATTCGAACTTGTTGCTTAAATGGCTTCGTTGCCTAAAGTGGAATGTTTGGTTCTTGATTGAGTTAGGAGTACTGTTTATAATTTATTTTGATTTGATAAACCTCTTTAAAGTCATATTGTATCAAACAGACTCTTATTGAGCCAGCTTATATAAACCAAATCCAATAATAGAAAAAAATTGTTTGATGTAGTCTTTTAATATTAGAGGAGATGTCAATAATTGATAGATTACGACAAAATCGCTTTAGATTACTCAAAACATCGACGAAATGTTCATCCTGAAGTCTTGAAAGGCTTGTTATTAACAAGTGGAATTGGAAAGGCTAGCAAAGTGCTCGAAGTTGGATGTGGAACCGCGAATTATATTATTGCACTGGAATCAGCTACAGGTTGTTCATGTTGGGGGCTCGATCCATCAGAGCAAATGTTATCTGTAGCTCGGCAACAGTCTGATAAAATCGAGTTTATGTTGGGAAGAGCTGAACATTTTGATTTTCCACCAAACTTCTTTGATCTAGTCTTTTCAGTGGACGTGATTCATCATGTAGGAGGCCATTTTGAATACTTTCAAGAGGCGTACCGGGTTTTAAAGAAAGGCGGTAAAATCTGTACTACCACAGATTCCGAATGGGTCATTCGTCACCGCCAGCCTCTTGCAACCCACTTTCCAGAAACAATTGAAGCGGAGTTAGTCAGATATCCCCGAATAGCCAAGCTTCGGAACTTAATGAACCAAGCCGGGTTTAGTGAGATTAATGACTCTCTTGTGGAATTTTCTTTCCCACTTACAGACATCCAAGCATTTCGAGACAAAGCTTTTTCATCATTACACTTGATTTCAGAGAATGCCTTTCAAAAAGGACTTAAACGACTAGAACAAGATTTACATGAAAAAGGACACATACTATGTATCTCTCGATATGTATTACTCTGGGGAACAAAGGGCTTGGAAACCCAGAAGTTATCAGAACGACAAATTTCTTACAATAACAAACTAAGGACAACACCTAGAGAAGGCACTATGGGTGTTTAAAATGTGTTGTATTTTTTGTAAAATCGTGCAAAAACAAAGCGAAGCCGCAATTCTTTATGAGGATGATGAAGTGATAGCTTTTTTAGATATTATGCCAGTCAATGAAGGTCATTGCTTAGTTATTCCAAAAACCCATCATAAACTAGTAGAAGAAATGAATGAAAAAACCTATTTGAAGATGTTTTCTGTTGGGCGATCACTTCTTGTAAAAATTAAGGAGACATTACCAGAAACCACCGCATTCAATTATCTTTTAGCGGATGGAAAGGATGCTGGGCAAGAAATTTTTCATGTGCATCTTCATATAATACCAAGAAAACCAAACGATGGGTTTGGCTTTAAATTTGGTCCAAACTATGGAAAAAAACTCTCTTTAGAAGAAAAAACCCGAATTGCAGCAAAAATTCTCAGCTATCCTTCGAGTTATCCTGTATGAGGACCAGATCATGCCTATTGAAACCATTGAACCAGCAAAGGATCCTTCTGGGTTCGTTCAGCAGGCCCTAAAGATTCGCCAAGTCATAAAGAAAAGTAAGGATGAACTGCTTTTAATATCCCACCATGATTCTGATGGAATAGCGGCTCTTGCAGTTATGAGTGATTTTTTAGACCGTTTAGATCGGGATTATGAGTATCGCATCATAAAAGGAATCGATTCTGTCATTATTGAAGATATAAACGAGTGTGCTCATTCGTTAGTCATTTTCCTCGATCTAGGTAATGACCCCACTCTTACAAGATTAGCCCATTGGGTTTCTAAAGCCATTATAATAGACCACCATATCCCAGATCCAATGATTGTTGAAAACCCCATCTTTCTTCAATTGAACCCCCATCTTTTTGGGTTTGATGGTTCTTATGAAGCAAGTAGCTCTACAACAACCTACTTTGTGACCCAAGATCAGCCGATTAAAGCCTTAGTAGGCTGCATTGGGGATCTCCAGTACCGGCGGACCGGTCGACTTGAGAGCCTGAACCGAGAAGTCCTCGACAGCTCCCCTGTGATTGAACGAAAAGATGTGATGTTCTTTGGTCGAAATCGTCCCCTATTCGTTTCTTTAGCATATAGTAGTGACCCTTACATCCCAGGATTGACGGGTGATCTAGAAGCCTGCAAAGCATTCCTTATTAATCTTGATTTGGGCCCAAAGCACGAATCTACTACATGGGTGACATTAGATGAATTGAATAATGATGAGAAGAAGCGCCTTGTAGGAGGATTAGCACAACACGCTATGATGCAGGGTGTAACATCTATAGAATTTTCGCGTCTAATTGGTTGGATCTATTTAAGCTCTGATGCCACCCAATTCTATGGTTTACGAGATCTCCGAGAAATCGCCACCGCATTAAATGCATGTGGGAGGCTTCAACGATATGAACTAGCCTTTTCTTTCCTTAAACAAACCGCTAAGTGTGGAAAAGTTTTATCTATTTTAAATACCTACCGAGCTCGCCTTGCGGAATCCCTTAAAATACTGGCGGATCTAGAACCTAAACCGCTAGGCGCCTTCTATCTGATTGATGCCCGCGACCTGATTGATGAGAGAATTGCTGGGGTCGTGTTGGGTATGGGTCTTGGCTCACGGATTGTCCCAACAGATCGACCCGCCCTTATATTAGCTAGTTCGACAGAAGGAGCTCTAAAACTTAGCGCGAGAACAACTCAAAAGCTCATAAACCGTAATAAGATCCATCTTGCCAGAATTCTTCGCAAGATTACAAAGGGTCTCGAAGCCGAAGCAGGTGGTCATGATATCGCGGCAGGTGCTCACATCCCTGCCAAAGCACTTCCTGCCTTTCTAGAAAGACTTGGAAAAACTAGTTTTCGTTGAATAGCAGACAATATTATAGAAACAATTAGGCCTAATGAGCCTAATCCAGAATGTGTGTACTAAGTCCCTGTCAAACAGGACATAAATCATATAAATATATCCCGCCCAGTCTTTTTTATAGTGAGGATCTCCTATATGGTACAATTTCCTGAACTTATAGATTCAATAAATCCTGATCTTATTAAGAAAGTATTAGTAAATCTTGTTAAAATTCCAAGCGAAAATCCTCCAGGGTCAACTAAAGAAATCACCCGTTATTTGTTTGACATGACGCAGGAATTAGGATTTTCTTCAAAGGTGATTCCAGTAGGCTCTGGAGGGCAGAAGAATCTTGCTACGTCGATTGGGGATGAACCCCGAGCTATTGTCTTATGTGGGCACTTGGACACAATTCCTGCGGGAAATATTGACTCATGGGAAGTCCCTCCCTTTGAAGGGCGAGTAATAGATGGTTTTGTCTATGGACGAGGCGCCGCAGATATGAAAGCGGGAATAGCTGCCTTCCTTGGAGCCATGGCAGCTCTACATGAGAGTGAAGCTCGCCTTTTGCAACAAATTGTGTTTGTTGGAACAGCTGATGAAGAAACCTCTATGCTAGGTGCCCATATGTTATTAAAAACCGGAATCATGGATAATACAGATTTTTTGATTATTGGAGAGCCAACCTTACTTCGGGTTGGAATCGCCGAGAAGGGAGTGCTTTGGGTCAAAATAGAAGCCCGGGGGAAGGCTGCTCATGGTTCAATGCCAGAAATGGGAATCAATGCAATTGATGGAGCTTGTACTGTTATCAAGACTCTTAAAAAGATTTTACCGCCTGATAAAGATGATTTATTAGGAAAATCCACCCTTAATATTGGAACAATACGAGGAGGAACCAAAATTAATGTGGTTCCTGCAACATGCGCAATTGAAGCCGATTTCCGAGTGATTTCTGGGGTCAATACTGATCAACTGGCTAGGTCGATCAGCGAAATGCTAAGAGCGCTTGACATCAGCAGTCCATGCTCATTCTCCCATTCCATCAGTATCAACCTGCCTTCGCTACAAGCCCCGCAGGATCATCCACTTATCACATGTTTGAGGAATTGGACTACACGCATTTCACAAACACCTTCAATCCCAATAGGGTTGACCTATGGAACGGATGGTGCTGTTCTGGTGCCAGCAACCCAAGTTCCCTTTGCAATCTTCGGTCCTGGTGATCCTGCTATGGCACATAAAGTTAATGAAAAAGTTTCCATTTTAAAAACCATAAAGGCCGCTCAAATTCTAGCAGCTTCGATTTTTGATTATTTCTCTAAGGTAAAAAATGTGTGAGACGGCAAGTAGTCGCAATTATAGGGAAGATACCAGTGTTCAAGACGGTAAGAGGCAACATTACACGGTGAAATTTTCGATGCAAGTAAGGTACTAGGAAGTTAAGGTAAAAGAATTATTTATTCAGGGAGTATAAAGTTTCTTGTGGAGGGCAGAGGGGTAGCCCACTCCTTGACCCTGG
>JBHIFL010000111.1:0-11510 GCA_046761065.1 Candidatus Heimdallarchaeota archaeon | reverse complement strand
CCAAAATGGGTGTTTCCAAATCCATCTTCTTTCGGTTACACACTCTCTTCAAGCATCCAATTTTCTGTAGATGGAGCACCTTTTTAGATTAGATCAATCGGGTTCAGTGAAAACAATGCCATATGTAGAGATCCTTTTTAAAACAGACTTTTCGAGAATCGACAAAAACAATTCACCGCTCCATAGATCTTTAACGTTGTATTTTGTCTTAAGGTTACATTCTTATTAACAGTGCTTCAGCAACCCGAGCGAGGGGATTCACACACTCAATAGCCCCTGGAGCATAACACCAATCAACTTTCGTTAGTTCTCTAACCGTAAACCCACCCATTATCGCTAAAACAATATAATTAACTGTCGCTGCAACCCCTTCTTTCCCAATTACTTGTCCACCAACTAGCTGTCCAGTTTTTCTGTCTGCAATTAAGCGAACCGTTATTTTTTCCAAAGAAATGTAATGTGGCCGGAGGAGGGGAGTCAGTTTGGCGGAAACCACATCAAACCCTTCTTTTTTTGCTTGCTCAATGGAAAGACCTGCCCCCCCAACGAAAAAGGTATGGGCAACAACAATCCATGCCGCTAGCGCCCCTGGGAAAAGTTCATTACCGCCTGCCAAATTAATGCCAGCCACTCGGCCTTGCCGCGTAGCGATTCCTGCCAACCACATTGGCATGGGACTTTTTGTAATCAAATTGATGGTTTCAACACAGTCACCTGCTGCGAAAATTCCGGGAAGAGATGTTTCCATTCTAGGATTAATTCTTATGCCCTGTGATTTTTCGCCAATTTCAAGGCCTATTGCTTTTGCAAGCTCTGTATTTGGAGTGACACCTGTAGCCATAACTACTACATCTGCTGGAAATTCTTTATCTCCCGCAATGACACTCTTTACAATCTTTTGGCCAGTAATTTCTTTTGCTCCTTGATTTACTTGAACATCTACCCCTTCTGTCTTTAAGAGGGTCTGAACTATTTGGGACATATCAGGCTCGAGACGTCCGGGCATGAGGGTCGGCATAAGCTCGATCAATGTTGTGTGTTTCCCTGCATGAGTTAATTCGGATGCGACTTCAATCCCAATGGCACTGCCTCCAATAACTACTGCATGCTTTGCAGTCTTTGCATACTTGATAATGTTTTGAGCATCCTGCGGCGTTTTTAGGACACACACGCCTTCTTTGTCCCAACCCTTAATGAACTGTTTTGGAATAATAGGCTCAGATCCTGTTGCAATTAATAACGCATCATACTCAAAAATTTGCTCTTGGCCTTCTTTATTAACCGCTGTCACGTACTTCTTCTGGGGATTAATATTTTTTACACACATATTATTCAATAATGAAATTTTTTGATACCGTGCTTTTTCGATTATGTTTTCAACCGTTAACTTCCCCCCAATCGTATATGGAAGTGCACATGGATGATAAATATCCTGTTCGCCTGCATTTAATACTGTAATATTTGCTTCCCTATCAGTACGGGCGGCAAATCCAGCAGCAGTCATCCCAGCAGGGCCATGTCCAATAATAACAATCTTGCGCGCCATTTTTCATCACATCTTTTTGTATCAAAAATATTTTACAAATTAAATGCATTTGAAAAAAACATCTTTTTAGGGTTTTGACATACCATTTTAACCTGAAACGGTTGTTCCACTTAAATTTTGTATCCAACTGGAACTGAGACATGGAAAAGTTGATTCAAGTAAAGATCTAGTGAGATGAGAAATTGATTCAGCTTGAAAATGGGAACAATTGCAATGGTGTCATGAATTCGGATACGCTCTTCAAGCCAAGTGATAATAATTGGTATAATCTCAGTAATTCCCTCTCTAGTTAAAATGCACTTCGGGTCTTCAGTGATATGTTGCGCAAGGCGTTCAGCTCGTTTTTTTTGAGCTGCAATCGCTTGTTTAATCGAACCACGTCCTGTAGTAGAATAGTGTTTAGCGTCTGCAGCAATAGCAAGGGAGGTTTTAATTGCTATGATATCTATCTCATTTCTTTGAGTTTTGTGTGTGAACCGGTAATTCAGATATGTGATAAAATCATTCTCTTCAAAAACATGCGCTACAAGAGTTTCAAACTCACGCCAATCGAGATAACGAGAGACCTCAAAAACCGTTGCTGTGCCACGTAATGCGAGGAATGCGAGTCTCAAGCGTGTTTCAGCCGTGACTCGGAATCCTCCGTCAAGTGTCGGGCTAAGTGAGATCCCTAATCTTCTTAACTTGCGAAGAACATTTATTGCCTGCTTTCTATTAGGGACGATCTGTGATAAATAAAGGACGGGATTTTCGCACGATCCTTTTAAAAGCCGCAGCGCAATATCACTTAACTCGGATACACCCATTTAGACACCTTATTAAATTTGGATAATTGATTTACACATCGTTTGGCTAACGAAGTATCTCATTCAATATGGTTTTTGATACATAAACAGTAACAGTAGATTGTACTTCGATACCATCATAGAAATATCGTAAGATTCGCTTGATTATCTATAGCCAACACACTTTAATTAGCTGTGATCATCTAAGTACGCATTCAATCTTCTTTGCGTATTCGCCAATTAAATATTGAAATAATGACGCTACTATCGATAATACTAAAGCATTATACATAGGGAATCGTTAGTACCTCTCCTTGGAGTCCTTGCGGTCCTTGCGACCCCTGTGGTCCTTGTGATCCAGTCATATTAATCACATTGAATGTTGCATTTGCACTATTAATCTCAGTAGCTGTGACTTTAGGGGAACCTGGATCATTTGGTGAAGGCATGCTTATGATGGCTGTAAAACTTCCTGAAGAATCTTTTTTTACTGGATTAGGAATTGTTCGGATTTCTATGCTATCCCATTTGATGATTATGTCTTGTAATGATAAAAACCCTGTCCATGTCACTGTTATAGAAGAGTATCCACTTTCGGATGTAACAACTATGTGGGAATGGGCCCAATTTATCAGTACTGTGGTGGTGAGGTTGTTATATGTGACATTTGCAATTTAAAATCTTAGTATTGCCATTGTAATTTCATGAGGATACACCACCAACAGTATGCGGTGTTCCTTTGTTTGCACAGTACATTTTTAAGGTACTGGTGGTTCCATTGGAAGTGTCTATTTGTCTTTGTAAGTAATTGTTGGTAAGAAGAGGAGTATGAGTGATGTTAGCATTTGTTTGAAGATATATTCCATTCGCAAAGTTCCAATACTTTACATTGTTATCAAGCCATAAAATATCGAATGTGATTCCATGTTCATCTTTCATCTCCATATATAACGTACCTTTTCGATAAACACTAATTAGAGTAAAATAGAGGGTCGTTTTTCTATAAGCACAATATGGCTGTTTATGATATTCATAAAGAGGGGCTCTCCATCCAGCTGAAGTCATATTTAATGATCGTTCATGGTAAGAAGCACAATAGAGTTGTTTTTCATTGGTTTTGTTCGATGATAGTGGTGGGAGTGGCTTTGAAAAACAATTTCCACATGATATTTATCAAAATCCCGATTCACCCTTATACGCATGACTAGACCCTGTAGCGGTAGTGGTCACTGTTATTGTATTTGCAGAATCGCCTTGATACATCAAGCCTATGAGTACAGGTTTGTTAGCATACTTACTTCCTTTTGTAGTGAGGACATGAAAAGATTTCACATTAAATGCCTGAACCAACAGATAGATCAGGAATAATACTGTAACATATTTAAGCGATTTCATGAACTAGCAACTTGTTTCATTGTCTCTCTTGGGTTTGATAGTTATTCCATTATTTTGCATAAAATTATTGCTTCATCTTTTCCTAGCACTTGAAATAATATGGAAAGGATGTTGTAAGGGATCAAAGCAAAATTTCAGATTTTAATGTGCCAATTGAATATTACAGAAGAATTGAACTGTGAAAAGGTTTTATCAAGTTGCTTTATTTTCTGGATAAATCACTCAGGTTAGTAATTTGTAGGGTGGATTTGGCCAAAAAATGGATTTACTCATTATTTCATACCCTATTGATGATTGCCATCTTTAAATTCCCAGCACAAATTTTAAAGCCGGTATAAGGAGCGAATACACGAATTGAGTGATATATTCCTAGCTTACGATGTCCGTGGTAAATACCCTGAAAATATCAATGAGGATGTTGCAACCAGAATTGGGAAAGCACTAGGGACTCTGGTTGAACAAGGGACGGTTTGTATTGGGAACGATATCCGAATCAGTTCTCCTAGACTACATAAATCTGCAATAGCAGGATTAGAAGCCACAGGTGCTGATGTGTCTACAATTGGCACTGCAACCACCGCGGTGTGTTATTTTCAAACCTGGGCTCGTAAAATGGATGCAGGAGTTTTTGTGACAGCGTCCCATAATCCCCCCGCCTATAACGGGTTTAAATTCATGGAACAAGATGGGACCGCCTTCTTAGAAAAACTTGAGCACTTAAAACAAATATACCTGAGTGGGAAGTTTGTACATGGTTACGGCCAGGTTCAAGAACTCCCTGAAGCGATATCGGAATATTGTAATTTCATCACATCACAAGTCGAAATTGATCGAAAACTGAAGATAATTACAGATTCCTTTTTTGCTGCCGGATCACTTGTGATTGAAGATCTTCTTTCCTCCTACGATGTGGACGCATATAATCTCTCTTGCGAGGCAAAGGCAGACTTCGGAGGGCGGATTCCTGAACCGACGGAAGCGCGTTTGAGAGCAGTAATGACTGCGATTCGAAAACAGAATGCGGATTTTGGGGTTGGGTTCGATGGAGATGCGGATCGCTCGGTTTTTGTTGATGATAAAGGAAGAATTGTTGATGGTTCGATTATGACACTCTTATTTGCTCAGGACTATCTTGAACACAACAAAGGGGCGAGAATTGTGGCTCCGATCAATTCTACATCCCTCCTTCAGACTGAAGTGGAGCGTTTGGGTGGAGAACTTATTTGGACTCGAATCGGACATAGTTTTATTGAAAAGGAGCTAGTAAGGAAAAATGCCATATTTGCCGGAGAACCGTCTTCTCATTTCTATTTCAACGATTTATACCCCTTTTCCGATGGGATCTTAGCAACCATTAAATTGGCAGCTCTCCTGAGTAGGAGCTCTCAAAGCCTAAGTGAACTGATTGACGTTTTACCTCCAACTTTTCTACTGAATTCGGCTCTAGAGTTTGAATCACATCGGCAAAAAGGAGAAAAAATGCGTGCAACCATCGAAAGCATCCAGAACCTGTATGAAGATATTCTGACGATTGATGGGGTGAAGGTCAACCTTAATAGGACTGCTTGGGTCTTGATA
The DNA here is from genome assembly GCA_046761065.1 of Candidatus Heimdallarchaeota archaeon. Lineage (GTDB taxonomy): Archaea > Asgardarchaeota > Wukongarchaeia > Wukongarchaeales > JBHIFL01 > JBHIFL01. The sequence continues at coordinate 6,206 of JBHIFL010000111.1, read as the reverse complement.
CGCCCCTCTAATACGGAGCCAAAGATTCGTATCTCTATTGAAGCAGAAAGCGAAAAAACCGCAAAACACATATTGGAAGAATTTACCAATATTGTTCATCGTTCGTAGAAGTATTAATTTCTACTAAAGGTAGTTAAACTCCCATTGTGGCAATAACTATGTCCATCGACCGATATGATAGGCAAAAACGGATAATTGGATGGGATCAAGAAAAGATCACCACATCTAGTGTATTCCTAGCAGGTGTAGGGGCACTTGGAGTCGTTATTGCCACAGACCTCACATTAGCAGGAATTGGCACACTTTACCTTTGTGATTATGATACGATTGAAGGAACAAACCTTAATCGCCAATTTTTGTTCCGTTTAGAGGACGTAGGAAAAAATAAAGCTATCGTAGCCAAAGATCGCCTTAATGAAATAAATCTCGAAGTAGATATTATAGCATTCAACAAACCTGTCGAAAAAATAGATGAGACGATTTTTAAGAATGTTAATGTGATTGTTAGCTCAGTTGACACTTGGGAAGCCCGGTTCTTTCTCAATTCAATAGCAGTGAAAGAAATGATCCCTTTGGTAGATGGAGGGATGGGAGGAATAAGAGGCGAAAAAATGGGGGAACTTGCCGGTCAGCTTGGCCACATTCAGGTGGTTATCCCCAAAAAAACGCCGTGTATGGCTTGTCATCCGATGATCCCTCAAGAAAAACTAGTCGATCTCTGTCCAGCTGTCGGATCGAAGGATCAAGAGGTAAATGAATCAATTTTTCCACCATTACCTGCCTTTTCTGCAATGAGTAGTACCATTGGCGGCCTGATGGGAATTCAGATCTTTCGATTGTTATTCGGAACGGGTAAAGAACCCGGAGGCTTTTTTCAGTACAACGCCCTTGAAGATCATTTCTTACAAATTCCTGTGGAGCGAAATCCCGCGTGTGTTGTTTGTTCGGAAGCATACAAACTTGTGGAAAGTGTGTCCATAATCAAAGAAGGGGAACCCCTTGGGGATGTAATCCAGCAGCTAATCAAACAACGAGGAATTATCCTATCCGATCCTAAGGTTTTCTACGAGCAAAAATTGATCCCATTAAACTCTCCTGTGACACAAGAGATCTTCCCTAAGACATTTATAGTACGAGTTGTGGATTCTCTCTTAACTCAACCGTTGAAGTTTGTCATCAGAATCGAATAAATTTTTTTCTTGCGCACTTATCTAAAAATACTTTATTTGTAGTCATACGAGGATAAACTCCATTATAAGATTTTACACGCACTGTTCAACCGTGATTATCTTGAAATAATAAAGAAGTGATTGTAGAATTTTCGCAGTCCAGAAGTAAATCACGAAGAAGTCTTAATCCATTCCCATAGTTTTTGCATACCTGTATGAAGATTGGTTTGAGGCTTCCAGTTCAGCTCGCGTTGTGCAAGTCTGCAGTCCAAAGCAATTTTGTAAACCTCTCCCCTTTTTGGCTCTATGTGCTCTGGTTGAACATCACGCCCTACTACTGTACGCATCACATCAACAATATCGAGAACAGAGACTTCGTGTCCTGTTCCAATATTAAATATCCAATTTTCCCCGTTATAATCCATTGCAGCTAAATGAGAAGCTACAACATCCTCGACAAAGATATAGTCTCGGGTTTGTGTGCCATCTCCAAAGATTTGTGGGGATTTTTTTTGAAAAACCCTGTGAAAGAAGATTGACATGACCCCTGCTTCTCCAAGGGGATCTTGCCGAGGCCCATAAACATTCGCATAACGAAGTACGAGGCAAGTTAATCCATAATTCACTTGATAATAATGCAAATATTTCTCGACCATCAATTTGGAGATACCATATGGAGAAATGGGGTTTGTTGGGTGCGATTCTGGCACTGGGATCTCAAAAGGTTCACCATATGCCGCCCCCCCAGATGAAGCATAGATGATCTTTTGAACATCATGTCTAATAGCCTCTTCTAAAAGAACAAGGAATTCTTCGACATTATTCTGGAGATCATAAATTGGGTCTTCAACTGACCGTCTTACATTTGGTTGGGCGGCTAAGTGATGAATCACAGTTACTCCTTGAAGAGCCGCCTTCACTATGTCTCTATCGCCCATATTCCCTTCAATTATTTTTACCTTCTCTGAACTATTTTCCAGATTTTTTAAGCGGCCTGTAGAAAAGTTATCAAGCACAGTGACTTCATAGTGTTTTTGGATCAATTTATCAGTCAAATGGCTCCCAATAAACCCGGCTCCTCCAGTTACAAGTACTTTTCCGATATTGTTATTCCTCATCTTCATGATGGATCTCCTCAAAAACTTTCATTCCATAATTTATTCAATATAATACTTTTGGCATAGCTCCCTTCTACTTTTCAGACTATAGTTCTTCGATTTTGGATGTTGAGCAAATAAGTTAACCCACGTCTTTACTCATCCATTGATCAAGAGTGACTACTTTCTTGACGGGAATCAGCTTGTACAGTGTTTTAAATTGTTTTTTACCCTGTTTAGACTCGGTTTTAATAGTGTCGAGGAACTGAACTGTGAATTCAAACCGTCCATTTGTCTCTAAAATTATCGTTAATACTCCATTATGAAGATGATAGGTCCCCCAATCAACAATCAACCAATCACGGTTAAAATCCGCTCCTCCCGTATTCGGATATTTTTCACCACTTGGAAGGACCCCTTGAAACATAGCGTTTCGGGGCCCGAGATCGCAGTTCAAAGCTTTGGTTGCTCGCCCCCTGAGAAACTCTCTTGTGTCATATACATATAAAGAAATACTGTATGGCATGTATCCATATGCTAACCGCAAGTAGCCATGTTCCAAGCTTTTAGAAAGGTGGAACTGAACAGTAGCAGCCCCTTCCAATGATGGGAGAAGGTCTACCCGTAGAGATGTTTTCGTAGACTCTCCTAAAATTATGGGAAGTGAAAAACTCGGTCCTCGAATAATCTTACTTTTCCCATTTTTATTTAAAGTAATTTCCGTGATTTTTTCCATAGAAGGTAATGAAACATTCCAGACTGGAATAGAATCAATAAAGACCCCGGTTATCCCATGATGGATATGTCCATGTATTACAAGATCCGGTTTGTTTTGTAGAATTACCTCTTCAAATCTATTGCTGCCCAAGTAACTATAAAAACGTGGATCTTCCCCCTGCATTGTTCTATAAGTCGGCGCATAGTGCGATAATAGGATATTGAAATCTGCATGTGTCGTTCTGAGGAGTCTAGCAACGGTTTCGACTCGTCTTCTAAATATTTGCCGAAATTCAGGGCGATTCCTTGCCTGCCATTTTGTAAGTCGATCAAGTGATCCTCTTGTTCCTACAACGCTCAAAGACACCCCTTTGATCCGTAAATTAAGTACTTCATCGTCCAAGAATCGAATTTGAGGATACTCGTTGCGAAAACGATCAAAGAGGTGATCAAATTCTTCATTTCCAAAGACAGAGATAATTGGACATCTCCATTTTTCAAGGAAATCTAAAACACTAGAAAATTCCTTTACTTTGCCTTTTTCAACAGTGTCACCAGCTAGCAAAATTAAATCAGGACAAGCTGTAATAGCTTCTAATGCCTTGTGAAACAAGTTGAGATTACGTGGTGTATGAATATCAGCAACCGCAAAAATTCTAACCGGCATTGAAAGTCCCAAACATTATTTTTGCATAATGTTAAAAGTTCAGTTTTATTTGTCGATTTATCGCATACAAACATATACAGTACTTAAATAAATTCTTGCATGGGGTTCATATAACTTTACTCAAGCTTTCCTTTGTTTAAATCACCAAATTTCTCTTCGGAGGGGACCTGGTTATTGTTTATTGAACCGACATCGAACCGTGAGTTCTGTTTTTAATGAAGCTAATAGCTCTTCTAAAAGATAAGTTTCATAAGCTGAGAAAGAGGAACAATATCTAATCTTATATGAACATCAATTTAAAAGCGCCCACAATATAACATTTTTCTGGAGGACTTAGGAAACAGAACCAAGTGGTTAGGAGGTTTGGGATGCGCACATGGATTTTCAAAATGTAACTGTAATCATCCCATACCTAAATGCAGAGGCGACAATTGAACAATGTGCTACTTCGCTTCTGAAGCAGACATACCTTGTTGAGAAAACCGTTCTCCTTTTTGTAGATAACGGGAGCACGGATCAAAGCACGAAGAAGCTATCAAAACTTATCGCTAAAGAAAATCGAGCTCAAATCATCTACTGTTCAAAGCCGGGGTCATACTCAGCTCGAAATACAGGATTAAAACAAGCTGATAGTGAAATCATTGCATTCACTGATAGTGATTGTATAGCTCACCCCAGATGGCTTGAAACTCTTGTAAGTAACTATTCTTCAAAGAAAATAGGGGGAGTCGGAGGAAAATTAATTCCATTATGGGAAAAAAGCAAACCAGACTTTTATGCAACGTATCATTGGTTAGTTGGGGTGTATGAGCAAAGTTTAAGATATGCTGCAGGGTATATTCAAACTGCTAACGCATCTTACAGAAAAGACGTCTTAGACAGGATGCAAGGTTACGATGAATCCTTTGTGAGTGGAGGAGATGCAGATCTTTCATGGCGTGTAACAAATGCCGGACATAAAATCTTGTATGATCCAAATGCCATTATATACCACCATCCAAGACGGAGTGTGACAGCCCTAACACGCCTTTTCACCAGATATGGAAAAGGGACAGCTGAACTCGAAAAAACCCACCCGTCTCGAAAAATGTTGACAAATGTGGCCCTATTTCGTACACAGTTCCGACGATTTCGGATGATGTTTACTCACCCAATTTTTAAACCTTATCGGAAATACGTTCTCCCGGCTATAGGATTAGAAGTAATACGTGCCCTAGCTTTTCTTGCAGGATATTTTTCAAAAAAGTTCGCACAAAAAAGTAGACAACCTTAACATTTGAATCCTAAGGATTTAACAAATTTTTTTAACTCGCTACCCCTAAAGGTTTTCTTCACTAAATAATATCATCAGAAAAAAATGATTATTGGAATTTCGGAGAGTTAGTTTTACTCAGTACTGTGTGAATATCTAAAGAACGTTTTACATTTTTTCTCGTTCCAGTGCTCTCATTAGAGTTTGCACGCCTTTCAGATCATTGACTGCGACCCAAGAATCATTTGGTATTGCAAATGTGTAAAGTTTTCTCTCAGAAGCGAGTCTTGGAAGAATTACTGACTCAAAATCCGTTTTCTTTTGTAGATCAATCATATCTTCGAAATATTGACGAATAGCCGGTTCGAGAACGGTTATACCGATATGTGTAGGAATCGGAACGAACGGGTACATAGCGATTTCAGTTACAAATCCTTTTGATACCGTCAGCCCCGAATAAACGTACGGAGTCCCACGTACCACGACAACAGTTCCAAGTGTGCCTTGTCTTACACCTTGTAGATGGGTTCGAATCATATTGTGTGGGAAGTTCCCGGGGTAATTAATTACCACATCATCGGGATTGTGGACGATGAGCGTCTTATCTGGTCGAATAGCCCCATTAAGATAGGCATTCAGTATAGCACCACCTCTTCCAGCAGGATGCCCTGGATCTTCACTGTAAGTGATGTTTACATTCAATTTGCTCCCATCGCCGAGGTTTTTTCTTATGCTTTCTGCTTTAAAGTACACTAAAAGGACAAAGTTCTCTATACCAACATCTCTGTAAAGGGTAATCGTTCGTTCGATTAAACTGCCTCCCCCAATTTCCAAGAGTACTTTGTTGATATCCAAATCGTCCGTTAACGTTCTTATACGAGTACCCGCCCCACCTGCTGGGAGTACAACTATTGAATTTTTCAGATTCGTGTTGATTTCATTCTCAGAGATTTCAACGCCAGGTGCGGTTGTAAAAATCTGTTCACCTAAGGTACTAAGCAAATTAAAGATAAGACCACCCCTGTTTATCTATTTAGCGGATAATATTAAGATTGTCCTTATTTAAGCAATATAGATCTTGTCCTATAAAGACGAAGGGAATCAACAACATATTAAGAAAAAATATGGCTCGAATTTTCTTCCATTTCTAAAAAGCGTCCTCCTTATGAAGGAGATGAATATATTGGATGCATAAGATGCTTAAACTTATAAATACTGTAGATTGATAAGAAACCCTGCTTTAGTCATTCCAATTTTGGAAAAAAATGATTCTTATGGTGTTCTTTCAAATTGACAAAAATCAA
>JBHIFL010000110.1:0-11787 GCA_046761065.1 Candidatus Heimdallarchaeota archaeon | reverse complement strand
CGTTTTAGAGCATTCAACCACAATGAACAAATTGACATAACCAATGCTCTTACCCTACAAGATGTATAAAATTTAAGTTCCAATCAGAAATTTACTGAGGAGGTTTAGAAATGAGAATTCCAGAATTTAGAGATGTATTGGAAGCACAACGGCGGATAAGCCCATACCTGAGTAAAACTCCTTTGTATAGCTATCCCGCAATTAATGAACTGCTAGGAACTGAAGTGTATATAAAACATGAGAATTATCAGCCTGTTGGAGCTTTCAAAGTTCGGGGAGGTATTAACTTAATCTCTCAACTACCAGAGGATCTTAAACAAAGAGGTGTGATTGCCGCTTCAACAGGTAATCATGGGCAATCAGTAGCTTATGCTTCGAGACTCTTTGGGGCAAAAGCAATTATTGTTGTACCGGAAAAAGCAAACCCGGGGAAAGTAGCTGCCATGAAAGGCATGGGAGCAGAAGTTATCTTTCATGGCGCCCATTATGATGAAGCAAAGACCTATTGTGAACAATTGGCGAAAGAACATGGATATCGGTATATTCATTCGGGGGATGAGCCAGATTTGATTGCTGGTGTTGGGACTTACGCGTTAGAGATGTTACACCAAGAACCAGATCTTAATGTCATATTTGTACCAGTCGGCGGAGGAAGTGGAGCTGCGGGGGTATGTATTGTCACAAAAGCAATTGATCCTCAGATAAAAGTAATTGGCGTTCAATCAGAAGCCTCACCAGCAGCTTATAACTCATGGAAACAGAAACAATTAGTCGAAGCGCCAAACCGAACTTTTGCTGAAGGACTAGCTGCAGGAGTTGCTTTTAGCTTACCACAAAAGGTCTTATGGGATCATTTAGATGATTTTATTCTTGTTAGTGACAATGAACTTAGGCAGGCAATGGTTTGGATGATTGAACGGGCTCACACTCTCGCAGAAGGAGCAGGCGCCGCGGCGTTAGCTGCAGCGTTTAAGATTCGTCCCCAACTCCACAGCAAAAAAGTAGGACTTGTTTGTTCTGGAGGCAACACGTCACTAGCAAACCTGAATATGGCTATAAATACAGTTAACTGTTAATTTTTTAAACGATTTCGTGTTGGTTAAGATCATCTTGAGTAATGTTCATTTTAAATTTTGCCTGTTTCTTCTCATGTTGTTGTAAAAAAAGCTTAAAGCCGATACAGAAAGTAGGAAAAAGATTTTTGGGCGTCCTGGTATTGTGCGGGGTTCTCTATAACGTTCAACAAATCCCTTGTGTTCGAGACGAACTAACGAGTCATAAACTGTAGTTCGAGGAAGGTCACACCGAACAATGAGTTCAGACCTAGTAGCGCTCCCTGTGCAACGGAGCGCCTCAAGAACACGGAGATCATTTTCTAGTAGTTGGGCAGACTTACGCGTTTCTATTGTCTTGATCAAATACCATACCTCGGGAAAAAGTAAGTATGGCTCATTATAAACCTCATACCAAAAATACAGATTATATCAGAACCTAAAAAGAAAAATTTCAAGATTTTATGAAGAGGTTAAGAAGTTCTGGAATTAATAACTGCCTATTTTTGAATCTCCATTCGGATAAGAATTTCAAAACCACACAGATTTGCATTATCGAGATACCAATCAATCTTCAAATTGTGTTCTTACTTTAGTTGATTAATTACCGTCCTTAATCAATGATTGGCGCGGTATCAATTCTTTAGGCGGTACATAGTTCATTTTGGATTCATAGCACTTTTAACACCCGGATCCCTTACATTTTCGATTTTTTTTGAGTTTATATCTCTTATTTTTTCGATATAGGCGAGGGGATCTCCTCTTCAATTCCTGCTAATCGCTGGGCTAACCCTATACATCTCTCAAAGTCCGTTGTAGCCCTTATCACTAATTTGGCTCCTTCCGGAGAACCGCCCCCATGCATACAACCTGGGATACCCGCTCCGACAGTGAGCCATTCTACTAACCTTGCGACCCGGGTTCGAGCCTCGGCGGACGCCCGTGCCTTCAAGTACTTCTGAACGAGGTGCCCATACTCTGGATTGGTGAAATCTTTATATGAAGGCATGCACCCTGTTTCGACGATCCCTCCCCCAATGTCCTGTGCAATACATTTCGTTTGATAAGGCAATGTTGCTACATAGACCTTGTTGACGTTGGCTAAAAGTGAATCGCACTGCCACAGGCCCGAGGGATGCTGGGATCCCATGGCAGCTGCTGCGATCCCCATCCCAAACGTCGTCTCATTATTAATACTCATCTGAATAAGTTTTTGAGTAAAAACGCTTTCAGAGAGCCCATTAGCTCGAGCCATCAAGATGGAGGCGCCAATCATAACGTCACCTTGGCCGGCAACGCATGCACCAATTGTGGCACGATATGGAGCAATGAAATTCATTACAGCTGATAAAGAATACATGTACTCACCACACATGAACACACGCTCCTGGGGGACGAAGACATCTTCAAAGAAAAGGAAGGCTTGAGTGATCCCACCGATCTTGACGGGTGTATCAAAACCTTCTTCGGTTTCCCTTCCGTCGTTGGGATGGCGTGTTTCAACGCATGTTAAGCCGTCGATGTCTTTAGGGATCACAAAAGAGACCGCCCAATCCCGATCGGGTTCTTTATAACCAGATCCTGGCAAAACGAAAATTTCATTTGCAGCCGCTACCCCACATATCATGATTTTGGCGCCTCGTACCACGATTCCATCCTCTTGTTGCTCTACTATCCGCAGATTCATGTCAGGGTCTTCTTGCTGGGATGGAGGCAGGGATCTGTCGCCTTTTGGATCCGTGAGCGCACCAGAGATAGTGATAGCTCTCTTTTGGGCAGTAATAAGCCATTCCTTTAATCTTTCATGATAACTTGTTCCTAGTTTTTTGTCCATATCAAAAGTGGTCGCCCACATCGCGTTAATAGCGTTCCAACCCGCACATAGAGCCCCAGTACATGTCCCAGTAAGATTAAACATCAACCGTTTCTGTTTTGAGGCAGCATAGAGATCTTCTGGGCTTCTGAGAAGGGATAAATGTCGAAAAATCCGCTCAGCTATGAGACTAGAGGTTGTGGTTACGAGTTCTTGATATTTCGGATCTTGTTGCAATGTATACATTTGGGCATGTCCTTCCACGGTCCATCTCGTGGTCGGGTGAGTGGTCACATCCTCGATCAGCTCTCCAAATTTATAGATATTCGGACGCATCTGCTGTAGACTTTCTTTATATTCTTCAGGTGTTTTCATAGGATTCCCTCTGTGTCAAATTCATTAACAAGAAAAAAGTGTTGAATCTTTTGATTTTTTTGGTTACATTGAGATGAAACTATCATTTTAATCCCTAACTCCTGCATTGGTCTCTATAAGCTCTTAAATTGATAAAATAATGAGCTCAATTATAATATAATACAGTAAAAATATTGTTTTCATTCGATCAAGATTGAAAAAAATGAAATAGAAAAAAAGAAAAAATGGAGATTAAATCGTTGGTAGTTATTCTATTATAAACATAATTTAGCACCACAACGTGGGCAAAATTTTTCATTAATGCCAACGACTTGTCCACAGCTCGCACAGGATTTATCACTTGCATGTGCTTGGATGGGGGTATACATTGCTCTTTGAGCCATTCTTAGTACGTCTCCTAGTTGTACATAAGTGAAAATGAAAAATATCCCACCAATGAACAATCCTAAGAATGGAAAAAGTCCAAAAATTCCTAAAAGAAGGGTTACTGTTCGAGCTCCTATGTAATCACCTATCATTATTTTCTTATAGGTTAGATATGCCCAAATCAATAAAAATAGGTGCACAACTAGGTACAATCCTATTCCTAGAATGATTAATGCCGGGATACTAGGACTGAGACCCCATGGACCTCTCCAAGGTATATCTGTCCAAGAAAACCACCAATTTGCGGTGATTATACCTGAAAGGATACCAATAAATGATAGAATATAGAAAACGAGCCCAACTACAGCGTATGTCTTTGCGGTGTTTGCTTCCAAATTTTCTGCCATTATCATTACTTCTCCGTATTTGATCTTTTACTCATTATTCGGGCAATTTAGCACCACAATGAGCGCAAAAGTAGCCTTCTATTCCAACAAGTCGCCCACATTCCACACAGATGCGACTGCTTACATATGTAGGTGGGTTGGATATGGGGTCATATGAACAATCCGTAGTACATCCCCCAGTCTTCCATAGGCTAATAGGAAGAATATTCCCCCAATAAAGGATCCAAAGGGGGGAAAAAGTCCGAGTATCCCTAGAACGAGGGAGTATGTGCGCGCATCTGCGTAATTTCCCTCAGTTATCTTCTTATAGGTAATGTACGCCCATAAAGTGAGTCCTACACTAACCAAAAATACCCATGAGATATCTATTGCAAAAATTGCAATACAAGTAGCCAAGCCATAGAAAACAAGTCCGACTGTGGCATAACTCTTTACTGTGTGAATGTTGTGATTTACTAACATCACAATCCCCGTGAATTTATTTGCCTTTCGCTTCTTATTCTGGTAATTTGCCTCCACAATGTGAGCAAAATTTATTATTCGGTGCAACAGCCCGACCACATTGTATACAGAACCGTTTATCTACCGGTTCTGGGGTTACTGGATAAACTGATGTTATAGGTCCCCTTAATACATCTCCAAGTTTTCCATAGGCTAATAGGAAGAATATTCCCCCAATAAAGGATCCTAAGATGGGGAAAAGCCCAAATATGCCGAGGACAAGAGAGGCTGTACGTGTTTCTGCGTAAAATCCCTCGTCTATCTTCTTTTTGGTGAAATATGCCCATATTGTAAGTATAATATTTGCTAGAAAGCCCAATCCGATCAATATTATGATTACCCATGGGATATTCCAATGTCCATACCAATACCACTCAACATCCCAAGAAATGGAGGCCCAAGACAGCGCCCAGGACAAGACTATGATCCCAACTAACCATAAACACGTAGTAAGGCCATAGAATACAAGTCCAACCGTTACGTAGGTCTTTGATGTGTTTATATCAATATTCGATTGCATCAAAACCACCTTATTTGATCTTTGTATAAATATTTATTATATCTTGTTTGATAAATTTCTTATTATCATTTTTATATTTTTTGGTCAAGATAATAGAATACCATGAAAGACCATTGAAGTCAAAAAGGATGCCTTCAAGGGATTATACTCCATAAACTGTGTTTAAAAATTTTCTAACAAATAAAATAAATCTTTTGAGTTTTAATATCGGCAGTTTAATCTTGTTAACGTTACTTTCTATTAATGCCTATGCTATCATCCCTCCAAAATACTCGAGAAAGAATGAAGCAAAACTTCGCATACTGGGTACTTATAGAAGAAATCACTATTACTGCAATAGAATCCAGTCGCAGTTAAGCCGCCTTAAAAAATTTGACGTGTGAAACCAATCTTTAAGGAATCAAGTGGGGGAGTGGATATATGTTTTATTGATCAAGAGAGTTTTTCAATCGTAGGCACGAAGAAAAAAAACTCACCGAATCTTCTAATAATGTCAAAGTTAAGTGGTTTGTATTAGCAAATCTGAGTCCTCCGACTGTCCTTTGGCAAAAATTGCTAGGTGATGCTTTCAACTATCATTTAAAGAGAGCATATGATATTGCAATCATCTATGCTATTTTAGCATTAGATACAGAGCATTCTGATAATACAAAGTGGTTAGCCGCTAAAGGCAACCGAGCAAGTCTTGGTGATAAAAGCGAACTAATCTAAAATCTCTCCTTGATAAAATTTGGATCTCTATAAAAATTTGAAATATGCGTGTACACAACCGAAGAGAGTTGGGAGCCCACCCAATTACTTGGCAAGCATCTTTTGATGCTATCACTAATACCTATTGAGTTATCAAGCACGTTTATAGAATTCTTAGAGGTCAATAGTGATATGATACAAGACTGATAGATTTGAGAGGGAGAAGTTTTAGTAAGAGAACTTTATTAGAACTAACCAGATATTAATTTGTTTTTAACTGGTGATGCTAGATGAAGTTAAAATATAACCCATTCCCGTTGATTTTCACACAAGGCGATGCGGTAACAAAGCTTGCGTGCCTAGAGATCTTCGACCTGATAGATTCACCTCTTGGAAAAGAGTGTGTCTTGAAACTAATAATGCAACAACATTCTGATGGATCCTTCCCAAGTCATCTTGATCCCTTAAATTGGGGGATACGTGAGACCGTCAGGAATACGCATCTGATGTTAAAGGTAGGGCTGCCACGGGATGGAGTGAATGTTAAAAGTGCAGTGAAGTTCATTTTGAATCACCAGAACCCTGATGGTGGCTGGAGTGAAAATCGTTTGCTTACGATTCCTCAGCAAATAGTCGAACTAAGCAACGAACGGAGTATTACATGGATCACTGCAGATATCGTTGAACTAATGCGTCAACTCGCAATGGAGGAATACAAAGAATTCAGGGCAGCAGTTAAATGGCTTACGACGATGCAGAATCGACACGGTGGCTGGTACTGTTTTTCTGGGAGTATCGGTGAACGATTAAATACTGAGGGTGACCCAGATTCCACTGCTCAGATTACTTTTCTACTCGGTGAAATCTATGGGAAGGATACCCCAGCTTATATAAACGGCAGAAAGCTGTTAGAACGCTTCCTTGACGATTCCATTCAAGATATAGAACGTGGTTACCGGATTAAATTACGTGACGGGACAAAAGAAGACCTTGATGTCTACTACTTGACCCATCTACTCTTATCTTCGTTAGTCGATTTACCACGCCGTATCGAGGAAGGTTACAATGTAAGTGACCCTAGAGTAAAACGGATGATGGAGGTCCTCATCGAAATTCAACGGGAGGACGGCGGCTGGCAACCTTTTTGGGCTGAAATAAGTGATCCGACATACACAGTTCTAGGAGTCAAAACCTTGATCCTGAGTGGTACAATTTTACCAAAAGATCTGGAAGTTGACATCAAGACATTTATAATCTAAAATTGTCACTTAGCACTTCGTGGTTCGAGAACGATGTATAAAGCGATAATTCGTTATTCATTTATCCTCAGTATTATGGTCTTGGTAGTCTAGAACCCTTTTCTTATATTGTTATCTCCTCTTTCTTTTATAATAGCGATTTGAGTGGTTGTATAGTGGCGACCTGGACTTATGAAAGTACCTGAACTACTAGGTCACTTTAATATCAGTCAATTATGTTTAGATTTATATCTATTCTACGTGAGAGCAACATTTAGGATTCTTGTAGTATTCCCAGGTGAATCGGATAATGTTTGGTTCCTGTGTCAGGATAGCCATTGCCCCGTTCGGACGCCACTCGGTGATATCAAGTAGCGTCTGATCGTCAACTACAAGTAAGCCGCAAAGACAGTCAATCCACTTTACTGTGCCAAGTCGATCAAATATAGGTGTCTGTTCGATATTCTTAGTTATTCCTAGGTAAATTTTGACACCTTGGCCTGCGGCCTCTACGATTGATGGCTCGATCCCCCTCCACATCTCCATGTCAGAAACGAATATAAGCAAACTTCGGCGAGCTTGGCGGATTAGGTTGTTCATCTTATAGAGGATACCTCTGATGCCGCGGATAATATAGGCGAGTTCTACCTCCTCCCTACCTTCAATGCTCTCGTACAATGTCAATAACTTCGTTGTTAGCGCCTCTAACATCCTCAACTTCCGCCTGTGCTCCTCAATCAGCCCATGTTTCAAGTTCGCCATCGCTTCATCTGGCTTTAGCGCCTTAAAACGATTGGGACGTCCTTTTTGGACAGCAATCATTCCTCTCTGCTCTAGAGTATTGAGGGTGTGGTAGATCTTGGAGTCTGGAATACCCGTTAAGGAGCAGAGGTCAGCAGCCGTCAGCTCTGAGCGGGTTATGAGAGTGTAAAAGGTTGATGCTTCATAAGTCGATAAACCTAACATCTTAAGGCCGGATATATATTCATTTTTGGCTGTTTTCTCTAAGTTTAGAACCATACTACTCCTCTCTAATTAGATAATGGCAGAAAAAGTTTATAAAGTTTTCTACTGCCAATTATTAGTAGATAAATGTTAAGGTGTAAGAGATGACAACAATAAGCAATGAAGAAATTAAAGAGACCGTGAAACAAGTATATAGCGCACGCTGGAGTAAAGAGGCTCAATGCTGCCAATCAGACGAGGTTGAGATCTTTCAGGCCTCTTGCCAGAGTTGTGAGACAGCCCAACAAGATAAAGTTATTCACGAAGTCCATAAACGGCTAATAAAGGAGCTCGCGCCGAAAGAAGGAATGAAGATTCTCGATGTTGGGTCAGGTTCGGGAAGGACGGTACTATATATCGCGGAAAAGGTGGTATCAACTGGAAAAGCAGTAGGCGTTGATGTTTCGAATCTAGCTATCTCTTTAGCTAAGAAAAGGGCGAAACAGGCCGGTTTAGAGGGTGTAGCGGAGATCAAGCTAGGCGATGCCGAGAACCTGCCCTTCAACGACGAGATCTTTGATGCGGTTATAAGCGAATGTGTCATCAGTCTAGTGCCTGACAAGCAGAAGGCTCTCAAGGAGAAGGTGAGGGTCCTGAAGCCTGGAGGAAGGGTTATCATGCATGATGTCATCAGATGGATGGAAATACCAGCGGTAGTGAAAAGTGATCCATCACTCTATTGCAGTTGTATAGGCGGAGCAGTGACGATCGCTTCCTACAAGGATATGATGACGAAAGCTGGCCTTGAAAACATTAAGATGATTGACTACACAAAAGAGGAACAAGCTGGGTTGAACTCTATCGCCCTCTCAGCGGCAGCAAATATCAAAAACAGCGACCAATATAAACAGATGGCTGATTTCATCCATAAAGGTGGGATTGGATATGTTTTACTGATTGGCACGAAATCTAGACAGAAGAATAAAAAAGTTCGAATTAAATCGGTTCCAACATTTCAAATGAGTAAATCCCACCAGCCGAATCCTTATC
Organism: Candidatus Heimdallarchaeota archaeon; assembly: GCA_046761065.1. Lineage (GTDB taxonomy): Archaea > Asgardarchaeota > Wukongarchaeia > Wukongarchaeales > JBHIFL01 > JBHIFL01. The sequence goes on along the minus strand of JBHIFL010000110.1, from coordinate 2,830 downwards.
CACTTTCCTTCATATGGGCTCGCAAACCTACTTCTATTCTGTGATGGAAGGATTGAAATAACAATCTCAAAGTAAGACCTCTGAAACTAAAGACCATTTAAGCAACCATTGAAGACAGGGACTAGGGAAGTGCAAATGAAGATCTTAGGTGTTTTAGGAAGCCCCCGAAGTGGAGGGAATAGTGATATCCTTCTGGATGAAGCACTAAGAGGAGCAAGAGACGATGGAGCAGAGGTAGAAAAGATTGTCCTCGACAGACTCCAAATTCACGGATGTCGGGACTGTAAAAGCTGTAACGAGACGGGACGGTGTGTTCAAGAAGATGATATGCAACTGGTTCTTGAAAAAATTCTCCAGTCACAGGGGATCATTCATAGCTGCCCAATTTACTTTTACTCGATGACTGCCCAGATGAAAGCGTACTTAGACCGTTGGTGCGCCCTCTACGATGAGAAGTGGAAGTTTCACAGTCACTACCTTCCAAGAATGCGAGGAAAAAATATGGCAGTGATCGTTGTTTGTGGAGACTCCGATATAAAGATGGCAGAATTAGCAATCGTTCCTTTTCAGAGGTTGGTTCAAGCGGAAACGAACATTCTTAAATGGGGTGGGTCTCTAGCAGTCCCATCCGTTGATGTCAAAGGTGAAGTGCAGCAAAATAAAAAGGCGTTAGAGAAAGCGTATCAACTGGGATGGCAGATGGTCGAAACCTCCAAATAAGAGGTAAGTAAATATGAAATGGGTTCTAGTCTTTTTATAAGAGGCCGAATGATGCTAGGTGTCAACACTAACTCCACACCACCCGAGATCCAACTAACTACCAGCACCATCACTTGGGCGAACCGCTGGGACCATTTTCTGGCACGCTGGGGCGTGAACCGCAGTGGACACCGAGTCGAACCAGGACTGTACAGCCTGGGCAATCCCACAGCGGATTCACCCGTTTTCGTCACTGCCAATTATACACTCAGCTTTGATGCGCTGCGGTCAGCACTCGTTGGGATTGATGGCTATATCCTGGTATTGGACACGAAGGGCATCAATGTATGGTGCGCTGCTGGAAAGGGAACCTTTGGAACAAATGAGCTAGCGCATCGGATTGCATTAACTCAGCTACAAGACATTGTCACCCACCGTGTGTTGATATTACCTCAATTAGGCGCCCCAGGAGTTGCCGCGCACGAAATTAAAAAACACACAGGGTTTAAAGTTGAGTACGGCCCAGTACGGGCGGCTGATCTACCAGAATATCTCAAAACACATCAGGCCACCCCGGAGATGCGTCGAGTGCGATTTCCCATTCGTGACCGTCTAGTCTTGATTCCGGTTGAACTTGTTCATTACTTTTTACACATGGCGATTGCCGCAGTCGTGCTGTTCTTTGTTGATGGCGTTCTAGCTTCTACTGGAGTTGTTGCTACCATCTTGGCAGGGACAATTGGGTTCCCTATTGTACTTCCTTGGCTTCCAACAAGAGACTTCAGCTCTAAGGGGTTCATCCTAGGTGGGTTGGTAGCCTTTCCATTCGCCCTGATAAAGTTTATGGGTGTTCCAGATACCGTGCTATGGCTGCGAACCGGTTGGACATTAATATACATGCTAGCTTTACCCCCAGTGACGGCCTACATTGCTTTGAACTTTACTGGATCAACACCATTAACATCCCAGACCGGGGTCAAACGAGAGATTTTTACCTATATCCCCATCATGGCAGTAATGATTGGAATTAGTGCCGTGTTAACGATTATCTGTATATTAATTTGATACTTGTTGTGATTAAAATGATCCTCACAGCCATTTCCAATACTTTACAATACAACCCAGAGCTGTGTATCAACTGTGGGATGTGCAGTATTGTTTGTCCACATGCTGTATTTGTTCCAAATGACAATGTGGCTCAGCTTGTCCGTCCTGAAGCATGTATTGAATGTGGCGCCTGTCAGCGCAATTGTCCGACGGAAGCGATTACTGTCGATTCCGGGGTGGGATGTGCGAGTGCTTGGATCCGCGCGGCTCTAACCCGTAAGAAAGAAGCCACTTGTAGCAGTGGAACTGTGTCGTCCAGTTGTTCTGCAGATAATTCAAGATTACGGCAATAAGCTACGTTTTTCACCGCATCTGCCTTCTTCTTCCAGAAGTATCAGAAGAACCTTTAAGGGAGGATAGAGAGGATGGATGATTATGTCTATTATAGAAAAAATCCCATATTTTATAGATTTAGCACAATCGCCTATGATTCGGCAAATGAAGGGTCTACAGACTACAATTCTAACTGGTTTACATGGTGAACAGATGATGATGGTCCTCAATACGACACTACCGGGTCACACTGTGCCAGAGCATTCTCATTCCCATGAGCAGATCGGTATGGTCTACCAGGGCAAAGCGCAACTAAAAATCGGTGATGAGGAGAGAATTGTACGAAATGGTGACTTCTATTGCATCCCGGCTTACCTACCACACAGTGATACCTACATCGGTGAAGAACCTTTTGTGATGCTTGATATTTTCTATCCAGTACGTACTGACTTTATTACTAAATTGAAGTAAAACTCATATAAAAATTCTCCAGAAAGCTTATAGGATTTCCATCTGGATGAATGGCGATAGAATAGGGCTGCTATCCACTGGATTCTGGTTCTTTAATTCCCCAGAAGTCAATATAGCCTGAGAAAGTTTGGATCACACCATTTCGATTAAAATGCCTTTCAATGATAGTGCTAATCTCCAGTTCTTCTGCGACACCAAGCTCGGGAAACATGTGGTAGGCGGTGACTCACATGAAGGCTTCTAAGAGTTCACTCAAAAAATTCAGGAAACAATACCCTAA
>JBHIFL010000109.1:0-11812 GCA_046761065.1 Candidatus Heimdallarchaeota archaeon | reverse complement strand
TCGGTGACTTTTCCATATGAGTTCAAATATACCTATAAACTGTCAAACCTGGGTAATAAATTATTCTCATTATTAACATCTGCTCTGATCTTTGAAGTTTTCAATCTATCATCAATCTTGTTGCTTATGTAAGTAATTTTTCCTTCAAATTCTTTGTCTGGATACAGTGTGGATTTTATTCTCACCTCACTCCCTATTTTTATAAAAGGCAAATCTTTTTCTCTAACATCAAAAACTGCCCATAAACAGGATAAATCCGATACTGTGAAAAGTATTTTTTCGGCCTCAACTTGTTCTCCGATGATGAAATCTCTGAATATGATTGTTCCGGAAATTGGAGAAATGATAGATAAATATGGCTCACATAATTTAGATAAATTTAACTTCTTCTTAAAAGATTCATGCTTATTTATTAACGATTCTATTTGAGAATCCACAAGTCCTAATGAGAGAAGATTAGACTTAGAAGCGTCATAATGATTCATGGCTTTAGAATATTCATCTTTTATTCTTAAAAATTCCTCGTCTTCAATATCCTTCTTTTTTAATAATAATATAGCTCTTTCAAATTCTTTGCGAACTATGTTCAAATTAGTCAAAGATCGGAAAAAATCTGCTTTCGCTTGAGAAAATTCACGAGAATTAAGCAAAAGAAGGGTTTGCCCTTTTTGAATCCTATCTCCCAAATCAACCAATAAAGAAAAAACTTTTCCTTCGACAAGGGAGGAAATATCAGTGGTTTTGTTTTGATTTAAAGATATCACACCAGAAAGATTAATCTTATGGTTTGATGCATTTTCTCCTTTGCAAAAAGCCAAACTCAAAATCACGAATATAAGCAAATATTTTTTCATTTAACTTCCCCTTATGGATTTTTCCAATAAGGCTGGAATTTCATTTTTGTTAAAACTTCTCTTCCCTGAATATCTGATTCTAAAAGTGGAAAATATCCCAGAAACAGACCTTTAAATTTTGATTTAATTTCTTTGAGGCATTCTTCCTGTAGCTTCTTTCTTTTTGTAAAAAATTTATCTTTAGTAGGAGGCAGTATCTTATTGACTATAATTCCATCAACAAAAATTCCATGGCTTTTCAGAAGTGAGATTGCTTCAGCTGTCTCTAATATTGACAGCCTCTCCGCATCTAAAACAAATATGAAACAGCTACTTTCTTTATCTAGCAAATAATTTCTTGCTAAGGTTAGTTTTTCTTTTCTTTTATTCAATATCTCAATTATGGGATCGTGCTTGACTTTTTCTCTAAGCGCCTCATCTATCCTCGAGGCCATTTTCATTAACTTCATTACCTGAAGTCTTTTTTTGAGCAGTTTTTCAATCCAGTCTTCCATAAGCTCAGGCAAGGTTAAAAGACGGAGGGTATGGCCGGTAGGAGCAGTATCAAAGACAATTTTTGTATAAGGATTGTTAATCTTTTTCATAAGCTCAATGAATTTATCGAATATAGCTGTTTCTTCTGCTCCTGGAGAAAGATAAGCAGCATCAATTTGCTTTTTTATTTCCTCCACTATCACGCTGCTTACTACTTCACCGATTGCATCTTTTATTCTTTTCATATATCTCTTCGCTTCTTTTTGAGGATCTATTTCGATTGCCCATAGGTTATGCGCTATCTTTTTCTCTTTATCTCCAATCTTCCTCTCAAAAATATGAGAAAGGGAGTGAGCCATATCTGTTGAAACCAGGAGTGTTTTGCTCTCTTTCTTGGCTAAATTCAAAGCAAAACAGGCGCTGCAGGTAGTTTTCCCTGTACCGCCTTTGCCAGCAAAAAATATAAAATTTCGTTCAGCCATTTTCTCAAAGAACATTCTTTTAAAACCTAACAGCAAAAATCATACTGTCCGAACTTCTCAGCAATAATACTTTTTCTTGCCAGAATCCTTCTTTCCCAGGATTCAAGTTCATCTGCTAAATACGGAAGCAGCTCCAGGGCATAATAGGAGAAAGGATTCGGAAGGCCTAAAAAATCTCCAAAAAGAAGAATAAAAAAACTATCATTAAGATCAAATGCTTCTTTACGGACTACATTTGAAGCATGCATCTTAAAAGCGCCCTCCAGCAAGTCATTTATTACAGAGGATAATTGTTTAGATTCTATTTTCATTTTATCTCCCAAATTTAAATAACCTCATTCCATTAAATATGACGATAAGTGAAGCACCCATATCTGCAAAAACAGCCATCCATAATGTAGCCAATCCTGGTATGGCTAAGGCAAAGAAAACAGCCTTGATTAATAAAGCCAGGGAAATATTTTCTTTGATAATCCAGAGAGCTTTTTTGCCTAAGCTTATAACAAATGGAACCCCTGACAAATCATCGTTCATAAGAGCAATGTCCGCTGTCTCCAAAGCTGCATCCGTTCCCGCTGTTCCCATGGCAATGCCTATTGTTGAAGTTGCTAGAGCAGGAGCGTCATTAACTCCATCGCCTACCATTGCCAATTTATCGTATTTTTTCAGATAATCCTTGATAGCTTTCACCTTGTCTTGAGGTAAGAGTTCGGCATTAAATGCGTCAATTCCCAGTTTTTTTGCAATAGCCCTGGCAGTGCCCTGATTATCACCCGTAAGCATTGCAATTTCCCGGATGCCGAGATTGCGCAGCTCATCAATAGTTGGTTTGCCATTAGGTCGTATCGCATCTGAGATGACGATAATGCCAAGGGCTCGATTTGAATTGCCAACAATGACCACGGATTGACTTTCCTTTTCCAGCTCTCCCATTTTCTGGTCAAGCTCAGGGGTACAGAATTTTTTTTCCTCAAAAAGCCTATGACTTCCTATGTAAAAACATTCCCCATCGATTTTCGCTCGAGCACCTTTGCCGGTAATGGAATGAAAATCAGAAGGCTCTGGAATTTTCAATTTCCACTCTTCTGCCTTTGTCAGAATAGCCTGGGCTAAATGATGCTCTGACCTTGATTCGATACCGGCTGCTATTCTTAAAACTTGATCTTTGTTATGATTGTTTAGAGGAATAATATCGATGACCTCAGCTTTTCCTTTGGTAAGGGTCCCTGTCTTATCAAAGACCAAAGCCTTTAATTTCCCCGCATTTTCCAGATGAACTCCTCCTTTAATGAGCACTCCTTTCCTCGCTGCCTGGCTTAGACCAGCGACAATAGAAACAGGAGTAGATATCACCAAGGCGCAGGGACATGAAATAACCAAAAGCACTAAGGCTCTATATATCCAGTCCATAAATGGTTGATTAAAAAATAAGACAGGAACAGTAGCCACTAGAATTGCACTTGTAACAACTGCTGGCGTGTAATATTTAGCGAATTTATCGACAAAACTCTGTGAGGGAGCTTTTTGGGCCTGGGCTTCTTCTACCATGTGGATAATCCTGGCTAAAGTCGTGTCTCTTGCCGCGTGTGTTATTCTTACTTCCATCGAACCCTTTTGATTGATAGACCCAGCAAATACCATATCTCCCGGCTTTTTCTCAACAGGCATTGACTCGCCAGTTATCGGGGACTGATCGACGTATGAATTACCCTTGATAACCTTACCATCCAGCGGAATTTTTTCTCCTGGTTTTACGATAATTTCTTCACCAATTTTGACCAGGTTGACATCAACTTCTTCCTCTTGGCCATCTCTTCTAACCAAAGCCCTTTGGGGTGAGAGCTCCATTAAGGAGCGGATTGCATTCCTGGCTCGATCCATTGAATACGTTTCTAACAACTGGGCAAGAGAGAAAAGAAATACGACCACAGCTGCCTCAATCCATTCTCCAATTAATGCCGCGCCAATGACCGCAACACTCACCAGAAAGTTTATATCCAGGCCGAAAGTGCGTAAGGCAGCAATACCTTTACGGGCGATATAAAAGCCTCCGCTTATTATGGCTAATACGAAAATTGGAATGGTTATGTTTTGGCTAATTTCTAATCTTGAAAGAACAATTCCAGTAAGGGCGAGAACACCTGAAGCCACTGTTGATATCAAATGTTTTCTTTTCTCCCAAAAGGTTATTTCATCCCTGCTTGTGGCCTTTATGCTCGCCTTCATACCGATCTGATTTATTGAAGAGATTATCTCAGAAGGCTTGATAACCTTGGGATCATATTTAACTTCTAATTCCCGGGAGACTAAATAGAATTTAATATCCTCGATTCCCTCAAAGTTGCCCAATCTTTTCTCGATAATTGAAGCCTCATCACTGCAGTCCATTCCTTCCACATACAAACGCAGACAGCTTTCTTTTCCTCTGATTTTCATGATGGTTTCTTTTTTGTCACTCATCTCTTCCCTATATAAATCTTCCGCAAACTCTACTCCTTAGGCCGGACAACCTGTTCTCCCCGATCACCGTTCCTTATCCGCACAGCTTCGTTGATCGGAGAGATAAAAATAGTTCCGTCTCCAAAATGGCCTTCGCCTGTACGGGCATGTGTTACAATACAGTCCACCACCATTTCCACCTCATCATCCGAAACTATAATTTCCAATTTAACGCGTATCGTCAGTTCTGCTGGACCTCCACCCTTCGGATGCCCCCATCCGCGGACCTCACTCACCGTGAGGCCCGGAACATGGGGAAGACTTTCGATTGCATCGATAACTTCATCTCTCATATTGGGACGAATAAATGCTTTTATCTGTTTCATGGTTTACTCCTAAAATTTTGTTCGTTGTTTTATAATTCCACTTCTTTCCTGGGGACTGCAAACCACTTGTAAATACTGGGCAGCACCACCAGGGTTAGCATGGTCGAAGTAATCAACCCGCCTACTACCACTGCCGCCAGCGGACGCTGGACATTGGATCCGATATCATTGGAAATCAGCAACGGAATCAACCCCAAAATCGCTACCGAAGCCGTCATCAATACCGGTCGGAGGCGTCGTTCTGCCCCGGTCAATACTGCTTCAGAGATTTCCATGCCGATTGCACGCAATTGGTTGATGTAATCCACTAAAACGACACCATTCAATACTGCCACGCCAAACACGGCAATGAATCCTACTGCTCCAGGTACCGAGAGATACAGTCCTGAAATAAATAAAGATACAATCCCACCTATAACCGCAAATGGCACATTAAAGAAAATCAGGGTGGCGTAGCGCAGGCTGCCAAAGGCAGAAAACAGCATGAGAAAGATCAGTCCCAAAGTGATGGGAACCACAATATACAAGCGTCGCATTGCTCGCTGTTGGTTCTCGAACTGCCCGCCATATTCCACGAAATATCCTGGCGGCATATCGACATTTTGCAGCACAGATCGCTGGATGTCCTGTACCACGCTTCCCATATCCCTACCGCGAACGTTGAGCTGGACAAAAATTCGTCGGCTGGCTTTATTTCGGGAGATCATCTTGGGTCCTACGAATACATCCAAATCAGCCACTTGGCTTAGCGGAATAATCTGTCCGGCAGCGGTGCGAATGGGCAGCTCCTGAATCAGGTCCAACCGATTGCGCTGGTTTTCCTGCAGGCGCAAATACACATCGAATCTGCGGATGCCTTCAAATACCTGCCCGGCAGTCACCCCACCAATGCCTGCTTCCACGGTTTGCAGGAAGTCGTCGATGGAAATTCCCAGCCGCGCCAACTCCTGCCGGTCGGGGCGAACCAGAATCTGGGATTTGCCGCTCTGTTGTTGCATCCGCACGTCCACCGCACCGGGAGTGTTCCGGCAAATATCCTGAATTTGTTCGCCAATGCTGGCTAATTTATCCAGATCGTCGCCAAAGATGCTGATCGCCACCTGGGCTTTGATACCGGTCATCAATTCATCGGTTCGCAACTGAATGGGCTGAGATATATTATTTGCCAGTCCAGGCACCTCATCCTGGATTTTCTCAGCAATAGCTGACTGCAATTCTTCATAGTTTCTCCCCGACTCCCAATCCTCCAGCGGCTTAAGGGTAATGATGCTGGCAACTACATTCACCGGTTCGGGGTCGCCGCCTACTTCTGCCCGGCCCACCCTGGAATAAGCCACTCTAACTTCCGGAAATTCCTGAACCGTGGTTTGAATCCGTTTGGCATAGTCAACCGCGGTAGAGAGATTGGCTCCGGGCGGAAGCGTGGAGCGCACCATGATGGTTCCTTCCCGCAGGGTAGGGACAAATTCGGTCCCCAGAAAAGGAAATAAAGCCAGGCTCACCAGCAGCAACACAACCGCTGTGACAACCACCCGCACCGGATGCTGCACCGCTTTTCGCAGCACCGGGCGGTAGAGCCGTTTCAACCAGCCAACCAGTCGCGGCTCCTTATGCTTCATATCAATCCGAAAAAGAAAACTGGACACTACGGGTACCATGGTAAGCGCCAGCAAAAGGGCGCCGATCAAAGCAAATGCAATGGTGTAAGCCATGGGCGAAAACAGCAGCCCTTCGGTGCCCTGCAGGGTAAACAACGGCAGAAACACAATGATAATAATGGAGATGGAGAACGCCACCGGTCTGGCAACTTCGCGAGTGGATTCACTGATCAGACGGACGATGGATATCTCTTCACCGGTGTGTTTGTGTTCCTCAATGTGCCGGAAGATATTCTCTACCACCACAACGGCGCCATCCACCATCATGCCGATGCCGATCGCCAGGCCGCCAAGACTCATCAAATTGGCGGACAGACCCACGGCTTTCATGCCGATAAAAGCAATCAGGGCGGATAAAGGCAGAGTGGCAATGACAATGAGCGTGGAGCGGATATTTCCCAGGAACAGGTAGAGAAAAATCAGCACCAGCACCGCCCCTTCCAGTAATGCGGACTCCACGGTTCCCACCGCTTTTTCTACTAGCTCTGCCTGAGAATAAAACGGAACAAGCTCCATCCCTTCGGGCAGCGCCTCATTGATTGATTCGACTTGCTCCTCAATCCGGTCCAGCAGTATCTTGGTATTGGTTCCGTACAGTTTCAACACGAATCCTCCTACCGCTTCCTCTCCGTCAGCCACCATAGTGCCCCGCCGAATTTCGGGTCCGAATTCAACCGCAGCGATTTGCCCCACTGTGACCGGGATGCCGTTTTTCTCGGACACAATAATATTTCGTATATCTTCCAGTCCCTGTTTTTCCGGGCGGACCCAACCGTAGCCGCGCACCAGAAATTCCTCTCCGGCGCGTTCAATAAAAGACGCGCCCACATTCCGATTATTTGAGACCAGCGCTTTGCGGACATCTGCCAGGGTTAAATTTCGCGCCAGCAACGCATTCATATCCACATTCACCTGGAATTGCCGGACGTAGCCTCCCACCGAAAGGACTTCCGTCACCCCCGGAATGGTTCGCAGACGCGGTTTGACAATCCAGTCCTGGGCGGTGCGCAAGGTCATTAAATCGTGATTAGAGCCGTCTTTATTTCGGAGAGTGTACATCATCACCTGACCCAGTCCGGTGGTCAGCGGACCCAGTTCCGGTTCGCCCAGCCCCTCCGGGATGGCTTCCCGCGCTTTTGCCAGACGCTCCATTACCAGCCGCCGGGCAAAGTATATGTCGGTGCCATCTTCAAAATAGATATTCACCCGGGAAAGCCCGAAGATAGAAGTGCTCTGGACCCGTTTCAGCTTGGGAAGGCCATACATAGAGATTTCGATGGGATAGCTGATCTGGGTTTCCACATCTACCGGAGATAGACCGGGACTGGCGGTAAAAATCTGTACCATCGGCGGTGTAACATCAGGAAATGCATCAATTGGCACCTCCCGTAACGCCCAATAACCGGCAAGAGCGAGACCGATGACCAGCACAATGATCATGAGCTGGTTTCGCAAGGATAATTTCACAATACGTTCAATCATGCAGTCCTCCAAAGAATTTGAAATTTACTTTCTCGTTTAGTGTCCATGAGCCGCACTTCGGGTTCGCGCCGTCAGGATGGCTTTTAAATGAAAAGCGCCTTCAGTGACGACTTTTGCTCCTGGTTGAAGTCCGGAAGCAATCTCTACCCAGCCGTTGTTCTCAGAGCCGGGAACCACCGGCGCCGGGCGAAAACTCCCCGCTTCGTCGCCGGGCACGAACACTACTTTTTCATTACCAATGGTTTGGACTGCATTGACCGGAACGATGGGCTTGCCTTTTTCCGTCTCATTTAGTATATGGGCTGTGCCGTACATGCCGTTTCTCAACAGTAAATCAGGATTTTTTACCAGCGCTCGGACTCGTAATGTACGAGTTTCTTTATTCAGTGACTGGGAAATCCAATTCACTTTACCGCCAAAAATTTTCCCGGGAAGGCTTTTTACAGTTAGTTCCATTTGCTGTCCGGTCTGAAGGACGGCGATATCCCGTTCATAGGCATCAATCATTACCCACATCTGTCGGGAATCGACAATGTGGATGGGAGTATCTTCAGGCGAAAGGGTTTCTCCGGGAGCCAGATTCCGTTCTTGCACAATCCCTCTAATTGGACTCTTGAGATAAAAATAGGACAGGGGGGTTGTTGATGGTGATTCGGCGTTTTCTACCGCTTCAGGGGAGATTCCATACAATTGGAGCGTTTCATTTGCCGAGCGCAATTCTGATTCGGCTTCCTGGAATCTGGATTTGGCTTCCAGATATTCGGCTTCACTGCTGATCTTTTTCTCGTATAGCGCCTTCTCACGGTCATAACTGGCTTTCTGCGTTTCATATTTGGACAATTGGGCAAGATAGTTTGCTTTTACTTTTCCCAGTTCCACACTGCTCAATACCGCCAGTGTATCACCACGCTTAACCATCATTCCAAGGTCCGCGATGACCCGTTCAACTTTCCCGGAAATTCTGGGTCCGATCTTGACTGTTCGGTCCGGGTTAAATAAGACGGTCGCAGGTCGCTGAATGGATGAACTTACATTTCCCAATTGCAGGGGTTCTATCGTGATCCCCAGCTCACTGACCTGTTCTGGTGTCAGATGGACAATTCTCTCCTCGCTGTGTTCTTCTCCTTCATCTAGAGAGTGTTGTTCCTGAGCCTCAGCAACAGGCTCGTTCGGATTTCTTAGAAGCATGAAAAAAATGGCTAGTATTGCAATTCCTCCAAATGCAACAGCAATAACTATCTTTCGTTTTTTACGGTCCATCATATTTCTCCTTTCATTTTTGTTCCCCGATATCTTCAATATCCTCTAATCGCTCTCCAATAAGCCTTTCCACATCCGCAACTGCCTTATGGTATGCATTAAGGGCCTCAATATATTGGCTCCTTGCTTCAACGAGTGTTCGCTGGGCATCGAGAACATCCAAAAAGCCAAATTTGCCCTGACGATATCCCTCGCTCGCAGCTTCAAAGGCGCTCTGTGCTCCAGGGAGTACATCATTTTTTAGAGCTGTTACCTCTGCATAAGCAGCGGAAAGAGTTTGATAAGTCTCTGCCAGTTCTGTACGAACTCGCACCTCGATAACCCGGCGCTCTTCTTCTGCTTTTGCAAGTCGATACCGGGCTTTGAGGACTCCTCCCTGATTAAGGTTAAAAACAGGAATAGGGATGGATATCCCTAGAACAAAAGCATTGTCATTAGTTTCATTTAATCGCCGCACGCCACCGCTTACAGTTAAATCGGGAATCCTCTTGGCCTCCTCCAGTTTCACAGCTGCACGGCGCTGATCCATCTCCACAACCCACCGAGCCAAATCTGGGTTCTTTGAAATCTGACGGTATAATTGCTCAGCTTGGGGAATAGGGAAAACAGCTTCAAGAGCACCGACGACTTTTTTGAAGGCAGGAGAAGTGCTGCCCCAAGTGGCAGCAAGACTTTTCCTGGAGGCTTCTAGCATTCGGCTAGCTCGGTCCAGTTCAATTCGTGTGGATGCCAGAGCAATCCCCGCCTTTGTCTCTTCTACAGGTGAAACCTTGCCTGCTTTGACCCTCTCTGAAACAGTTGTAAAAACTTGCTCGGCAAGACGTACCAACTCTTTAATCACTTCCAGCCGCTCTTGTGCAGTAAGAACATCAATAAAAGACTTAGTCACATCAGTAAGAACATCTAAACGCTTAGTCTCATAGTCCCATCCAGCCAAATCCCGCTCAAGAGCTGCGACTCGCCTCCGTTTGGAGGGTTTTCCAGCCAGTTCAATCAGCTGGCTGAGTTGGATCGTAGATTCTGATGCGTCAAAACGCTGGAAAGCCCCAGATCCTCCGAAGTTCTCTGTCTCAACCCCCACTTCAGGATTAGGAAGAAGCCCGGCTTGCAGAGTTAGTGCCTCTTTTGCCCGAACCTCCCAGGAGAAAGCTGCTAATTCAGGATTCTTCATGAGTGCAAGAGAAAGCGCTTGGCGCAAGGAGAGGTCGCCAGTGGGCTCTTCAAGCTGAAGCGCTTTTGAATCAGCTATATATGGTTCATGAGGCGGACGGTATGTGGTAAAGTCTTTTCCTAAGGGGCGTGGCTCTGGCCAAGCCACATCCAACTGGGGAGTAACACAACCAGTTAGCCCAACCATCAAAAAGATTCCAAGAAGTGTTGAACCTTTCAAATACATTAAAATCCTCCTAATATGTGCTTCTGATCCCTCGGTTCTGCTCATTTCAGTACTAAATGTTCTTTGAACATAACAGATAAAAATAAGCTTAATCGCTGAACTTTGCTAGCGATCCAGATTTTTTGAAGGAATTAAATAAGGAGTACGATGGAATTAAGGCATGCAAGTATGGAATTACTTGCATGCGGTGGCGAGGGAAGCAGCCCTTCGGATGCGATCTCTGTATATTGAGATATTTGGCAGGTGAAGGCTGCAAGCAGAAGCGTTTTTATCAATTTTATTTTTATTTGTACAGGAACAATACTCTGTTCTAGATTATTATTTGATATGGCGATGTCTCTACAGGGAAGACAGCGATTTTTGCTGAAGGATTTCCCTAAAAAAGAATAACTGGAGTGAGATTCTGGCAAAGAAGCTTTAACAGTGGGACAACAGACACCATAATGTGCGGTTTCAATATTAATGTGACCGTCATCCCCAAAGCACACAACAAGATTCGCTGTTGCCCCCTGCAGGATGATGATAAAAGTAGAAATTAAAACTAAAGGCGTAAATTTTACTTTTATTTTGTTCGATATTTTTTTGATCAATTCAGTTCATTCCTCTAAGAGATTTTGTTCTCTTCAACATGCTCCAATCCCTGATTGAATAAGTTTTCTATATGTTTGTCTGCGAGAGAATAGTAAACGACTTTCCCGTCTTTCCTGTATTTCACAATTCTTAAGTTTCTCAAAATGCGTAATTGATGAGAAATAGCTGAAGCAGACAGGCCAATTAGATGAGCCAAGTCACAAACACATAGCTCTTCGTTTAAAAGAGCAAAGATTATTTTAGCTCTTGTGGGATTAGATAAAGCACTGAAGGTTTCCGCAAGACGGGTTATAATTTCTTCTGCCTTCATAATTTTTTTAACATTGTCAACCATATCTTTATGAATGGACACGACTCCGCACATGGCCTTTTCGCTAATATCTTTTCTTTCCATATTGATATTTTATGTGAACAAATGAACAAACAATAAAATAATATAAAATTTTTAACCTGTCAAGAAAAATTTTAAGAAATAATTGATTACGTAATCATATCCTAATTAGTGGAATTATCAAGATATGATCTTTTCATACAATCCTAGAACAATTCCTTGCCAAATACAGTATTATAAATTAAAACACCCAAATTAAATTTTAAAGGTGTGAATAAATTGTGAATATTTAATAGGTAAATATCGGAATATAAAAGAACATAAAAGAATACAAAAATAAGATAAATCGTTGAAATATAAAGAGATTACAGGATTCACCAGGGAAGGTGCTATTGCCTCTTTTTGGATTTTAAGTCCCTTGCGTCTACCAATTCCGCCACCCCGGCAGGAACATTACTT
>JBHIFL010000108.1:0-11834 GCA_046761065.1 Candidatus Heimdallarchaeota archaeon | reverse complement strand
ATCGAAAAGTCTTGTGATATATTAATTGGGTACAAAGATGTTGTTGATGAGTTCTAACATAGTTAAGTAAAAAATGACCGATGTTTACTTAAATTTCTTTGATTAGAAACCTCTATTACATGATAACGACATAATCACAAAAGAACGCATTATAAAACCATGAGGATCAGTTACAATGAAAAAACAGTTGTCTGTCTTGTTAATTACCGAGGGGACATACCCCGGAATAGTTGGAGGGGTTAGTGAGTGGTGCCATCGACTAATTAATGGAATGCCCAAAGTAGATTTTAAAATTATCAGTATATCTTCCAGTCAATCCCTTTCTCATGATCTTCGGATCCCTCCAAATGTGAGTGAGCTAACCATTTTATCCTTGTGGGATTTTAAGGCGCATTATTATAAATTCTCTCAAAACTCAAGATGGAGGCAAGAGCTTAGGGAGTTTAATTTAAAGAAACTAAATTTAGTCAAGTGGGGTAGGGAACTGTTAAAGATGTCATCTGATGGGTTCGATTCTGAAACCCCACTTAAGAGAATGATTCCCAAAATTTTGAGGTTTCCTGTTCCCAAATCTGATATTATTCACTCAATGAATTCAGGCCTTGCCGGTTTGCTAGGTCTTATCGGAAAAAGGCAACATAAAGTCCCGCTTCTGATCACCGAACACGGGTCGTACTATAAAGAATGGCTTCTTAGCACTCAATTAGGGGCATGTGTTTCTAAAGAAAGATGTTGGGGGACACAACTAAAGTCCATAGGCTCTCCAGGGCCAATTTTAAATTTAATTGAACAAATGGTCCGATATACTCTAGGAAATGCGGATCTAATTCTACCGGTTACTACTGCACACGTGTCATGGGAGCTCTGTTTGGGAGCACAGCCTGGGTCAATCATGGTAATCCCCAATGGGGTAGATACGCTAAAATTCCAGCCTAGAGAGAAAGAAGACCAAGATAGCATCATGATAGGAAGCATCTGTCGGGTTACTCCAATCAAAGATATTCATACACTGATACTTGCAGCGAAATGGTTCCTTGACCGCATTCCAAGAGCCGAATTCCATCTAATTGGTCCTATTGAGGATATATCGTATTATTTGTCATGTTCCGAAGTTATAGAAGATCTAGGGCTCGAAGATCGTTTTCATTTTCACAAGGCTACACGAGAGCCAGAAAAGTGGTACAGCCAGTTTGATCTCTTTGCGCTTAGCAGTATCAGCGAAGGAATGCCGCTTTCCATTTTGGAAGCCATGGCTACGGGTGTTCCAGTTGTAGCTACAGATGTCGGAGGAAATCGAGAAGTCACGCGAGGGCTGGGAATGCTTGTCCCTGCTAGGCAGCCAGTGGCATTTGCAAAGGCGCTTCAACGCAGTTTGCATTTGAATCGAAGGAGAAAACATAAAAAGAGCATACAAACACGACGTATGGTTAAGCAAAGGTTTAGTGAAACTCAATTGATTCGAAGTTATGCTAAAATCTACGCAAAGTTATTAAAGAGGCAATAAAACCAGTAGAAAATGTATTACCTATCATGGAAAATTGTATGTCAACTATAATAAAGGAACAGTCTTCTAAACCAGAAGTGCCCAAAACTATGAGACCTCACCCACCCTAATAATTTTTTCGTTATTTTTTTGGTTTGAATGTTTTCCCTGCTTCGACTAGGGCTTTGATGTTAGCAATAGGGGCAACAAGTGGGATTCCACAACCGGGTTCCAATAAATCCACGCCGGATTCTAGTGCTTTTTGTGCCTCCATTTTAACATCGGCAGGAGTTCCAAAGGGCAATGTGTATTTAGAGGAAACATTCCCTAAAAGCTTGACATCTGCCTTTATTGGAGTAATTGCCTTAATATCAACACTTTCCTCTACACTTATGCCTTCAAAACCGGTTTCGACCATATCAGGTACAATGGGATCGACTTCTCCGCAAATATGCAGAACCTTTGGTCCTCCAAGGCCTCCGGCTATTTTACGTAATTGCGGCTTAACAAACTCCCGAAACATCCGGGGGCTTATCATTGAGGAAGAAGCAACTGGTTCGGCGATTTGCACCACATCCGAACCCGCTCTATATTGTGCATTACCATATTCTATGCTAGTTTCTGTTAACTGCTGTACTACGTCTTTAACTCCCACTGGATCATCTATGGTCAAACGCATCAGGTTTTCTATTCCTACAAGTTCACCCGTTAGAGTAAAAGGCCCCAAAACCAGACTTGAGATTGGTAGAAAATCCCCTATCCTTTTTCGTGCCAGTGTAATAGCTTCTAAAACAGTTGAAATTCTGCCTCGTCCAAGAAAATTTTCCGGAACTTTTACATCCTTTAATTTTTTAAATGGAGGAGTTTTCACAGAAGGCGGGATAGTAGGATCTTCGCTCCATTTGATGGCTGCCCCGAATGCTTCAACTTCCGCTGCGAAATCAAAAGGAACTCGGATACATTCTAGTCCAGTGAGCTCATAACTAGCAATGGCTAGGTCTGCCATTCTATTAGGATTTATATGCGCCACCGGAAAAGAAAGGCCAGTTTGCTCCAACATTTCCATGCAGACGGTTCCTCCACACCCTGCTAAGGATGTTACGGGTTGTCTATCTATGTTTCCGCCCAATAAAGCTGCAAGAACCCTTCTTCGAGGTGTCATTTCCTTCATACACTGCTTCCAGCTGGGTTACCTTTTTTTATTTTTTGAAGGAAGCGCTTTTTTAGATCAAGTCCATGTTCTCTGCTATACACAAAAAGAAGAAAAAAATTGATTGGGATGGTTTAGTTCAAGTATATGGAACGTCTAGATAACTGAGAGTACACTGAAGGAATCTCTTAAGAACAAACAAAATAAAATAAAGAGCCAATTGTAATCCAATTACTGAGCCTATTGGCTTGAATATGAGTGTGAAAATTATTGAACGGCATGACTCCCCGCAAAAGGGTACTGAAACTCCTAAACCGACAAGAAATAGACCGTGTTCCATGTTTTAGCGGGATGGGAAATGTTCTTATGGATGCTATGAACCATCTTGGACTAAAATTCGAGGAGGCTCAAAAAGAACCCCAACAGATGGCAACCCTCGCAGCTTCGACTTATAAACTAACCAACTTCGAGTGTGCAGTTGTTCCATTCGATGTGACCTTTGAGGCCGAGGCTCTTGGCTGCGAAATTAACTTTCATGAAATGAGTTCAGAGGAGATTTTATATCCGACAGTGAAACAGCCGATACTAGAAATTGGACAACCGATTGAGCCACCTGAAGACCTGTTAGAACGTGGTCGAATCCCTCTGATCTTAGAAGCAATCCAACTGATCCAGAAAGATGTGGGTAAGGAGATTGCAATCGGATCATACGTATTAGGACCCTATACGCTGGCTGGCGTGCTAACAGATCTCGATCAGCTTTTAAAACTCTCCTATAAGAACCCCACTAAAGTAAAAATTGTTCTTGAAAGCCTTGTTGATGTGATAGCAATAATTGCACAGGCATTCAAAAAAGCAGGGGTGGATTATATAACGGTGCGAGAGATGGGGGCGACGACGGATCTCATCAGTCCCCGGCTTTTCAAAACGGTTGTTTTACCTTATCTACAAGCATTGTTGAACCAAATTACTACGCCAAAGGTCTTGCACATTTGTGGAAAAACCACTCCTATTTTAGAGTTGATGGAAGAAACCGGAGTAGAAGCTATAAGTATTGGTCAAAAGAATGACATAACGCAATCTAGAGAGAAACTCAAGAGGAATACCCTCCTCTTTGGTAATATTGATGGGTTTGGAGTACTTACCAAAGGATCACCTGGTGAGATAAAAAAGATCGTTAGAGAAGTTATCAAAAGTGGAGTAGATGCTATCTGGCCAGCATGCGACATCTGGCCAACAGCACCACTGGAGAATATCAAAGCCCTCGTCGAGGCAACAAAATTATATGGAATTCGAGATATCGCATCTTCAAAGGAGTTTAAGGAAAAATGACCTCTGAAAACCGAAAAAGAGAACTCTTAGTAGAAATCAAAGAGGGCGTTGTCAATTTCGAGGAGGATCATGTTGCTGCGCTGTGTAAACAGGCATTAGACGAAGGAATTGATGCAAAAGAAATTTTATTTGATGGATTAGCTGCCGGAATGGAGAAAGTCGGAGAACTCTTTAAAAGTATGGAGTATTTTGTTCCGGAGGTATTGATGAGCGCTGATGCACTCTACGCTGGCTTGGAAGTATTGAAACCCCATATCTCAAGCGATGAGAGTAATGAGAGAATAAAAGGGAAGGTGCTTCTTGGTGTTGTCGAAGGAGATGTACATAATATAGGGAAGAATATAGTCAAGATGATGTTCGAGGCGGCTGGTTTCCAAGTTCACGATCTGGGAGTAGATGTTCCTGTAGAGCGTTTTGTGGAAGAACAGGCGAAAATAAATGCCGATATCGTATGTATAAGTGCGTTGATGACGACAACTTTAATCGGGATCAAACGAGCCATCGAACAATTACGTGAACAGAATCCAAGCATTAAAATTATGGTTGGAGGGGCACCAGTAACCCAAGAAATTGCAGAAAGATGGGGGGCGGATGCTTATGGTCAGGATGCCTCGAGTGCGGTTGAAGAAGCGCTAAAATTGATCGCCTCACTTCGAAAAATGGAGATGGACAAATACTCTTAAGAAGGCCCTGTCAATGACGCCGAAACACTTGGTCATATTTCAGCCGTCTGGCAAAAGAGGTCTCATCAAAGAAAATAAAACGCTTAAAGAAGCCGCAGAAGAGCTTGGGGTGGAGATTGAGGGGATTTGTGGCGGAAAAGGCGTTTGTGGGAAGTGTAAAGTTGAGATTCAAGAAGGATTCTTTGAAAAATATTCAATTACTTCACAGATGGGGCATCTTTCCCCTCTGGAGAGCGCCGAAAAGGAGCGATTAAGTTCGACAGAACTCAAACAAAACCGGCGGCTTTCATGCCTTGCTCGAGTTCGGGGGCCAATTTTAGTCTTTGTTCCAGAGGAGGCGCGCGGAGGGGGACAGATCATCAGAAAGGCAGCCCAAGAAATCCCTATTGTAATTGATCCCGTAATAAGGAAGTATTATCTTGAGTTGTCACAACCAACATTGCAGGATTCACTAGGGGATTGGGAACGGCTTTGTTCTGGCCTAAAAAAGAACCATTGTATCGGGAATCTCCAAATTGATCAACCAATTTTGAAAGAACTTTCCCAGATCCTTCGAGCGGCTGATTGGAAGGTCACAGTCACGGTTTGGAATGACAAAGAGATTATCCGGCTCGAACCAAATCTGAACGATGCAAAATATGGCATGGCGGTTGATATAGGAACCACCACCGTCGTGGGATATCTCACGGATCTTAAAACCGGACGAGTTGTGGCTGTTGAAGCGATGATGAACCCCCAAGTAGCTTTTGGTGAAGACGTCATGTCACGAATTACCTATGCTATGTCACAGGAAGATGGCTTAGAGAAACTGAATCAAGCCATCATAAACGGGCTCAATCAACTTATCAAGAAGGCCACTGACCGGATTGGACTCTCGATTGAGGATCTTCTCGAAATGACCGTCGTAGGTAACACTTTGATGCATCATTTGTTCTTAGGTATTCACCCAAGCCATTTAGGACTATCTCCGTTTCCCCCAACTCTTCACGAAGCCATAGATGTCCGGGCTAGAGATCTCGGTTTAGTGTTACACCCCTCCACGAATGTCCATGTCCTTCCGATTGAAGCGGGATTTGTAGGGGCTGATAATGTCGGGGTGTTGCTTGCCACAGAGCCACAAAATCAAGATGAGATCAGTTTAGTAATTGACATTGGGACAAACGGAGAACTGGTACTGGGAAATAGGGAACTTGGGCTTGTTTCCGCATCTTGTGCCACCGGACCAGCGTTTGAAGGGGCCCACATCAAATACGGTATGCGGGCAGCGCTAGGGGCTATTGAACATATTCAAATCGAACCGGATACCTATGAGGTTCGGTACAAAGTGATTGGGAAAAACGGTTGGCAAACTAAAGGGGATACACCTGGAGCACGAGGTATTTGCGGGTCGGGGGTTATTGACGGCATAGCAGAGTTATTCAAGGTGGGAATCATAGCGAAAAATGGTCGTCTTAATAGGGAACTAGACTGTCCTCGCTTCATGTGGAGCGAAGGAGAGAACTTCCCGGAATTCGTAGTGGCCTGGAAAGAGGAAACATCTATTGAACGTAATATCACTATAACCCTCTCAGATGTGCGAGCTGTTCAACTGGCCAAAGCTGCACTTTACGCAGGCGCAAAGTTGCTTATGAAAAACTTGGGGGTTGAAGCATTAGATAAGGTCGTACTAGCTGGAGCTTTCGGTAGTTATATAGACAAAGTTGCATCAATGACGATTGGCATGTTTCCGAGTTGTGCGCTCGACAAGGTGATCTCTGTTGGCAATGCGGCAGGTGATGGAGCTCGGATCGCGCTCGTTAACAAAAAAATGCGGGAAAAAGCCAA
Organism: Candidatus Heimdallarchaeota archaeon; assembly: GCA_046761065.1. Taxonomy (GTDB): domain Archaea; phylum Asgardarchaeota; class Wukongarchaeia; order Wukongarchaeales; family JBHIFL01; genus JBHIFL01. The sequence goes on along the minus strand of JBHIFL010000108.1, from coordinate 5,362 downwards.
TCTTTTGGCGCAACAGGTTAAATATATTGAACTGACCGTTGAAAAAGACTTCGAGAAGGAGTTCATGAATGCAATGTACTTCCCTCACATGCGGGATCAATTTCCGCCTCTCCACGCGATCTTGAATAAAATACCTTCTTAGTAATCTGTTTTCTAAGATGAAACTAATTCATCTTGTCTTTTGCAAACAGGATTACCTTATTGGGAATAACTGCTTAATAAAGATGCCTCAATCATCTTCTGCTTCCGCAAAAAACTTAGAAACGTAATCACCTGCAACAACAAATAATCTAATGCCGTTTTGGTGGAATCATTATGTTTTCCTTTGAGAAAAAGATTCAGGCTTATAATATAGGGGGTATTAAAGTTGGGGGAGAATTAGGTAAAAATCCGACTGTTCTTTTTGGATCCATGTTCTACACAGGGCACCGAATTGTTGAAGATAGGTCAGAAGGACGATTTGATCGAAAGCGTGCGGAAATCTTAATTAATCGACAAGAAGAGCTCTCCGATCAGACTGGGATCCCTGGCATGCTTGATCTCGTCGCAGTTCGCCCCCACGAATTTGAAACCTACATTAATTTTGTCACAAATGTAACAGATATGCCCTTTGCAGTGGATGCTTGGCATGAAGAAACCAAACTTGCCGCTGCTCAAATTATCTATGAACAGGGACTTCAAAATCGAACAGTCTACAACAGTCTTGCGCCTTGGAGCAAGAATCTTCCCCTTGAAGTTGCCCAGCTCTCCAAATTTCAGCAGGAAAATGTTGTCTTGGTAGCATTTAATCAGGAAGACGCTACAGTTCAGGGACGCCTCTCTATACTTACAACCAAATTAATTCCTTATGCGAGAAAAGCTGGGTTCCAACATCTTTTAGTGGATACATCGGTAATGAATGCCCCTTCAACAGCAATCTCACTTCTCACAGGGTGTAAGATTAGGGATCAAATCGGATTTCCAGTTGGTTGTGGTCCATCTAATGGAACGGATCCTAAGGCATGGAGTATCCCGAGAGAAAAGTGGGGAAAACTAGGATTCACAAGTATTGATGCCGCCCTTCATGCTGTAACCACACTATGGAGCGATTTTCTTTTTTATGGGCCAATAGAAAATGCGAAATGGATCTTCCCCGCTGTTTCATTAGCGGAAATGCTTAAAGCCACCTTTAGAGCTGAATTAACACATGATCTTCCTCAGATGGAGACTCACCCGCTGAATAAATTCTTCTTGGTTTTTGCTACCCAGCTTAAAGAGAGTTTTAATGGGAACTGAGACATCTTACCCTCTTAAGAAAATACATAATAAGAAATCCTTATTTTCTTTCCTAAAATCAGAATTCATTTCACTATGATACCATTACAGCTTAAAACTTCGGCAACTTAAGCATAATTGTATCTCAGAGGACTTGCAAAAAGAATCCGAAGGGATTATGAATTGATTTTTTAAGTGAAGAGTTAAAGGAACCTTATGGCCTAAAAAGGAAGCCATTCAAGACGCCAACCGCCTCCAAAATTTGAACCCTCTAAACTTTTATAACTAAAACGATTATTTTAGTATATGATGAAAAATGACGTCATATGAGCGATTGATGGCCATTTTAAGTGGGAAAAAAGAAGGGGTTAATAGAATCCCGTGTATAAATCCTGTCAGTGTTAGCACCATTGATTTTATGAAGACTTATGACGCTTATTGGCCTGCAGCTCATAAAGATCCCGTAAAAATGGCCAAACTTGGCTCCGCAGCTCACAGATTATGCGGTCTCGACAATGTATCGGTACCATTTTGCATGACCATCGAAGCAGAGGTCCTAGGTGCACCAATCGACTTTCATGAAGATAAGATCAGGTGGCCCACGGCTCGGCAATTCCTGGTAAAAGACTCACCGGATCTTCAATTTCCTGAGGACTTGTTAACGGCTGGAAGAATTCCAGTTGTCATAGAAGCAATTAAAATATTAAAAAAGGAATTCGAAAGCGAAATTCCTGTTAATGTCTATGTGGTTCCTCCTTTCACAAGCCTAAGTAATTACTTAGTTGATAGTATCACATTCTTGAAGTGGCTCAGGGTGTCCCCAGAGAAAGTTCACCAACTTTGCAATACCACCCTTGGATTGTATGCTGAAATTGCGAATTTATATAAGGATGCTGGAGCCGATGTCATTACTTTTCATGAGATGGGTGCTTCTAACGACAACATTTCCCCTAAACATTTCGATGAATTCGTTAAGCCGTATCTAAAAGAGCTTATCAGATGTGTAAAAGGACCCACGATCTTAAATATTTGTGGTTCTGCTTTAATGATTGTAGATAAGATGGTAGAATGTGGCGCAAGCGCCATAGCGGTAGATGAAAAGACTCCTATTAAGAACGCACGAGAAGAACTTGATAAAATTAAGCCTAAATACCCCCTAATTGGGAATGTCTCCCCTTCCAGAATACTACACCAGGGCCCTATCGAGAGGATCAACGAGGCAGTTAAGAGCTGCATTGAAGATGGAGTTAGTATCGTTGCTCCAGGATGTGACTTCTGGATAGAAACGCCTAGTGAACACATAAAAACGTTTGTCAACGCTTGTAAAAAGTATGGAACTCCACCACCGTGGAAAAAATAACTTGATAGGATAAATTTTTACAGGCCCCCTATAAGGGGTATAACTTACTTTGAGCGTTCTAAAATGGGATAATCATACCTTATACATGCCTTATTCGACTTTCAAGGCTTGTCAGAGATGGATTTTTTCGCTATAGTGTTCAATAATTTAATAGCCGCAGTTATTGCTCCGTTTTCTGCCTCAAATGAGTTCCGCCCCCAACCAATCACTATAACATCCCCTTGTTTGGTATGCTCACTAACCGTCTTTTGTAATTCATCTAAATCTCCTGTGGCGTAGTCTATCATGTTTGGCTCTTCACTAGGAAATCGAATTCCTATGCTATCAACAATTAAAATTATCGCACCTAGTGCTCCTGTACGAATCACATCGTCTCGTTGTTCGATTCCACTTGTCACGAGTTGTCTAGCACCTTTCACAACAAACCCCGCGGAAATATACTCTTTTGGGATTAGATTACGAAGTTGTATGCCTCTTAATGGAACAATCCTATCCATCAACCATTGGACAAATTCTTCTCCCTTTGATGAAAGGCGGTGGCCTTTTCTTTGACTTAGCACTTGAATCAACCCGTAGCGTCTTAAGAGTTTGAGAATGCTGCGAACGCTTGCTTCACTCAGGCCCAACCGTTCTTGAAGGATATAGCGACCAAGATAGGGCTCTTCCTTGAGGTAAAACAAAGCCATTATGGCATGAGAGCCAGTAAATTTACGGGGGACAAGAGGTCTAGGTCCGCAGAGTTGTTCTAAGAGTTCCAACATATACTAATGCCTCATTGATTTCCCCTTGTAGGATATCCTATGTAGGATGAGATAAAAATTTATAGGTTAATCTATCCTATTGTCGGTGATAAGAGTGGTCGCGCCATCCACGGGTACTGCACCCGAAGTCATGAGTTTCCAAGCCAAACATACAAAAACGTGGAACTATGCCATAATTGCGCTATTTTCTGCTTTAGCAGTAGCTACAAGCTTACTTCTTGTTCTAGTTCCAAATCTGGAGACAATAACATTAGTGATCTTTCTTGTTTCGTTGCGGTATGGGTTCCGGACAGGCATGTTCACAGCTATGACAATAGCGGTAATCTTTGAACTCATTGCATCCCAACTTTTTGGCTCAGGTGCTATAATTTTTCCATTTAAGCTGATTGCTTATCTACTGATTGCCCTTACAGGAGCATTATGGAAAAAATCCTCTTGTAAACCTGGGAAAATAGCTTTGGCAATCACAGGAGCCACCCTAGCTATTTTGTTTGACATGATAACTACGTTAGGTCTTGTCTTATGGCTTGGGCAGCCCATATCCGCCTATTTTGTTCTATTAGTAATTGGAATCGTAGTTCCGCCCTTTTTTACCCCCCTACACGTGCTGGGAAATGCGTTTCTCTTCCAGTTGGTCTCTTCCATTCAGGACCGACTTGATATCCTTGAAGAACATCAAGTTCAACCTCCAGTTGAGGTGAAACCCGACGAAAAAGGAGTTAAATGGTGATTTTTTGAACAAGCGATTAACTGTGCTGCTATCCATGATACTTCTGATTATTGGGGCTACGCTAATTCTTTTTGGAAGTTCATTAATAGAGCCCACCCCAGGCAATGTCCAACCAACTTCTATCCAAGTACACTTAATAATTAACTACAAGGGTTATGCTCCAAACGAAGAATACACTTTAACACTCCCCTCAACCAATTATACCGTGTATGATGCAATGATCCTAACAAATCTCAGTTTGGAAACAACAGGAACTGGTCCCCTCCGTTTCATTGTAGCAATCAATGGCATACGAAATAATCAAGATGGCAATAATCGATGGTGGCAATACTGGGTGGATGGGGAGCTTGCGCCAGTCGGGGCAGGCGTCTATGTAATACAGGAAGATTCGGTTGTGGAATGGCGTTATACACACCCCCAGATGTATTGATATATCAAAGGAGGCGTTAAAATGGCATCAATTAACAAAAATAGATTTCAAGTTTTTTGGGTATCATTTGTGGCTCTATCACTCCCAATTGGATCAACTGCGGCAAATGTTGATGGTTTTACAGTTCAAGTGGGAACTCACGCAGAATGGCACATTCATTCAGTAAATGCTCAACCTGTGCCTTGGTATCGAATAGGCGTTTGGACCTATTTAGGTAGTTGGAAAGCTGAAAATGGCTCAGAGATTAGTTACACAGTCACTGCCGTTAATGAGGACGTCTATGGGGATCTAAATATAGGCAATCTAACAGTAACGAATTCCAGCTCAGCTGAAATTGCATCAGCCTTAGTGCTTGGGATTCTCACATGGAGTCCAGGACTGATTACGCATACGGATTGGGTAAAGCACACTGAAGAGGCGCAAGAACAAGCAAACTCCGAATGGGTCAACGGAACTCTCACTGTACCAGAAAAAAATCAAGTTTATATGGGTAAAACCTTTGAAACGATATCCTTTATTTTAGTCTCTACTTCTCAAAATACAACCTTAGTCTATGAAAAAAACTCTGGAGCCCTCTTGGAGGCCCAAACAGGTTTTGGCGCCTATTTTCTTGATATAGAGATTTCATCGATCGATCCTCCCCTAAAAGAAGTGAAAGGGGTGTTTTTCTCCCTTACTTGGCTGGTTGTGATCCTTCCACTCCTCTTCTTAACAGGGATTAGAATCTGGAAACGAAGAGAAAGGATATCTGCAAGGAGGAAGATATAACCTCTTCTATTATTTTTTTATCTCAAGTCGGTCAGGAGTGAGAGGGCTGCCCGGCAAAA
>JBHIFL010000107.1:0-11921 GCA_046761065.1 Candidatus Heimdallarchaeota archaeon | reverse complement strand
CAACGATTTTTGGATAATAATCTTGTAATGAAGATGAGCGACGCTTTTTACTCCAACATGATTACCAAAAGGAAGGAAAGCAAATAAATCTTTGTTATAAACGTGATTAAATGTCAACTAAACTCCGTTGTACTCAGTTCAACAGAGCTGACCAAAATTATTGGGGTTTACATACTACTATTTATGAAGACTCAATAATCAATCGCATTTACTCTCTCTGTCAATTGAATATTTCTTAAATTCCAATAGAACAAAGTAGTCTTTAAGTTTCATCCCAAAGTAAATTTATATATTCATAAGAGCGTCAATGTGCCAAGAATGTTATTTATTCTGTTAATAGGACTTTACCGTGATTTAATTGCCTTAAATTCAAACTCTGAGTTATTAAAGATATTATAAATAAAATTTCTTACTGTTAACAAAGGACTGGTGAAAACAAGAAAATGCGCATATTGGTTCCTATTGATTTCTTTCCTCCATATCTTGGAGGTGTCGAAATAGCCGCACTAGATATTTCAAAACACTTAGTAGACCTGGGCCATGAAGTAACTGTTCTCACTACGAAGTTACCAGGGTATAAGCCATCAGAATTGAGAGATGGCATCCAAATCCTTCGTTTTCCCTCATTATTCAACATTTATCGAATGCAAATCAACCCGTGTTTGTTTATGAATCTTTTTATGAAATCTAGAAAGTTTGACATCGTGCATACGCATTTTCCTCCCGCATTCGCTCCTTTTGTTTCCGTAATATCCGCCAAACTTCGAAAAAGCTTTCCTCCTATAGTGCTTACATACTATAACGATCCTATTGATCGAACCGCCCTTTTAGACTTATATATACATTTTCTTCTTAGGAATGTTGATGCGATCGTTGCTATCTCTGAAGGCTATATGCAAAGAAGTGACTTTCTAAGATATTATAAATCTAAAATGTCAGTAATAACTCTTGGAATAGATCCAAATCGATTTCAACTTCCCTCCAGTTATATAAGCCCTCCAGGAATAAAACGTCCTTATATCCTTTTTATTTCAAAATTAGATAAATTCCATGCCTATAAAGGCCTTGACATTCTGCTTCGCGCATTCAAGACAGTCATTCTCCAGTTTCCTGAAGTCTCACTTCTTGTAGCTGGAAATGGAGAACTAAAACCCTCATATGAGAATCTTACAAGGGTACTTGGCTTGCAGCGACATGTCCACTTCATGGACTTTTCATTATATAAGAATATGGAGTACTATTTTGCCTCAGAGCTTGTTGCAGCCCCTACAAAAGACGGACGCCAAGAAGGGTTTGGGATGGTGGCGGTGGAAGCTTTGGCTTGTGGAAAACCTGTTATCACAACTAAATATGTGGCAGCTTCCAAAGATATAGCGGCCAATGAATTAGGGATAGTTGTACCTCCAAAAGATGAACAGCGACTTGCATCGGCGATTATACAACTCTTATCGAATACAAAAAGCAGAAATCGAATGGGTCAGAAAGGGCGAGCCATTGTTGAAACGAAGTATTCTTATGCAAAAATTGCGAAACAATATGAAATCGTATTCGAATCGCTGATATCTGATTGAATTATCCTCAAAATGAATAAAGAAATATAAATCTAAATATTCATAATCGTCTGTAATTTTTTCCAAAATGGTTTTTAAGATTTTAATATTTTACTTCTTTCTTCAAACAGCAAACTAGTGAAGATCTTTACAAAATACTTTCCTCCTGCACCTAGGTGTGAGTTATATGGTTCAGATAGTTGTTCTGTCAGCAATTCCAGTTAGCTGCCTTCCCCCAACAGCACAAGATTTTGTTTTTTGGAATTTTATTGAAAGTGAATTGGGTTATTTAATGAAATCATCAGAGTCTGTTGCAATGGTTCTCTCATCACCAACGGCCAAAAAAATACAATTTTGCAAAATCAATCTTAGTAAAACATCAAAAGTGTGTTTATGCCTGATCCCTAAATATTCCCAAGTGAGAACACATAAAATGGGCAAATTAGCCCTTTTATGGAATTTACTTATGGATTTCATCTTTTTAACACTTCACGTTCTTTGTTCTCTTATCTTAATAATCAAATCTCGGGCGCACGCTATTCTAGATATGGGACCATATCTTAGTAGTTTTTCAGCTGTCCTTGTCAGTATTCTTTCGAGAAAACCACTGATAGCTTGGAAGCGAGGAGATCCTATTAAAAACGCCATTCTACACTCGCTTAGTGAAAAATCAGTATTATCAAATTTATTCCTACAATTTTTCATTATTCTTGAGGTGATATCAGCTCAAAAAGCAGATTTAGTGATTTGTGATAATTCTAAGACGATTCATACGTTTGAAAAATATGCCTCGGATCGAATCGTTTCCCTTCCAACCTCTGTGGATCTTGAACGATTTGAATATAATGCTAATGAGCGGCAGATTCAAAGAAAGCAATTAGGATTCAATACAAATGATTTTGTACTTTTATATGCAGGTCGTTTGGAAATTGGGAAAGGTATTCGCCCCCTTATTGAAGCTGTCCATATTTCTAAGGACCAGATTCCTCATATTCAACTTGCAATCGCTGGATCAGGGACTTTAGAACAAGAATTACGATCTCTTGTCTTGAATTATGGGGTTCAAGATCGTGTACGGTTTTTAGGCTCTGTTCCATATGATGGGATGCCCCGTTTGATCCATGCGAGTGACTGTGTGGTCTTATTATCCACTGCGGAAGGGACCCCTCGGATTCTTCTTGAGGCCTTAGCATGCGGAAAACCGATCATTGCATCTAACGTTGGTGGGATCGCCGAAATGTTTGCTAAAAACCAAACTATCGGAGAACAAGTAATGGTCACTACTCCACAGAACATCATTTCAGCTTTTCAAAAGATAATCATTAAGGAACAAGATTCAACTCGAAAACCTCAAAATGCTATTTTGCGATGTAATCTCATAGCAAAGCACTATTCTTTGCAAATAATTGGAAAAAAATTTGTTAGATATATCCAAGCTGTGATAAGTTCATCTTTGCCTCGGTGAATTAACTATTTGAGATTCTATTGGCTTATTTGGGCATTTTTAGTCAAAAATTATGATAAATGATCAGAAGTTATTAGAGGTTTATTTTCAATAAGAAACTTTGTCATTCTAGTAATTTTTCAGATGCTAGTGTTCTTTTCTCGTTGCTATTCGAAAAATTATTTTTTCGTTCGATTTTTTCAAGATAGCTGAGAACAGAGTTGACATACACAGTGTCGAGAAGTTGTTCAGCACCAGCGTGTTTGAATAGGCTACGCACTTCTTCTGAATGAATGGTCATGAATTTAATATTGGCACGCGTAAAGATTGCAGTAAGGACCAATGCGAGGATTGTGAACAAGATTAATTGACGAAGAATGCTTTTAATAAATATGAATCTGGTAAGCAAAAGTACAGGGAAGAAAATGAGGACTCCTAACAATAGCAATAGGTATGTCTTTTTTGATACGAATTCGGTCCGTATAATACTCTTTGTCACAGAATATGAGATGATGATGAAGATCAAATTGCATGCAAGAAAGCCAAAGGCAATTCCGATAGGGCCGTAATCCGCTAACGCAAGAGCCGTGAATAATCCCCCTAAAAGACCGATCGCATAGCTCTTTGGCAGTTCCCACACGCGATACGAGATTGGAATGCCCATCCCTGTGAAATTCCACACACCGTAGATGATTTGACCTGCAAGCAAAATGATGAAGAGACTTGCTGAGTTGAGATATTCACGCGACGTTAAGATTGCGACAATGGGTTGGGCATAAAAAGCAATCAATGCAAAGAGCGGGATCGCAAGGAATAGATATATTTTCAAGAAATTTTGCGTGAAATCAAGTGCTTCAAATAAGCCTTTTGTTTCATATAGTTGAAATAAACGGGGAGAAAAAACCACATTGGGAATTGCATTAAACAATAAGCCTATCGTTGATACTGACCAACCGACCCAAAATGTAGCTACATCTGTCGTCTCAAAGATTGCTTGAACCAGAAAAATAAGCACTGTGGGAGTTAGAATTACCAATACACTCGTAAGAGCAAACGGGGAACTGTAATTCAAAGCAAGTCTTATATGGTCTATACTTATATGACCTATCTTTTCTCGAATGGCATAGTGAATTGCAAACCCAAAAGTCACGACAATATAGCCGATAAATAGTCCTTGAAGCGCTGTATGGCCCGTACGCTGGAATGTCAGAACGATTAAAACGGATACGATTAGTGGGACGTAATCTATTCCATTTTGGATCGCTAGGTAGTTCTTTGGGGACTGTCGGTAGATTGAGAGGCCTAAATATGTGAAAGAAATTGACCACAACATCCCTATAAGAATCGCAATGGGAGCAATCTTCGAAACAATACCAGATCCACCTCCTAAGAGCCGAATTCCAACAATATACCCCCCAAAAAGGAGGAACCCGAGAAAAAGATAGAGGGCAATGATTGATGCAATATAATCATATTTTTCATCACTTTCCGAATCCTGCTCGAACCTAGCAAGAATTCGGGGCAAAGTCCAAGGCAAATACAATGAAATAACTTGCTGGCAGAAGTTTATCGCCACGATGCCTATTGCAAAATATGATAGCTCCTTGGTAGACAGAATGTTCGTGAAGAATTTTATAGAAATCAACCCTTTAACAAGACTTAGAGCTGTAGCAATTAAGACAACAGTTGAAAAATTTATTACTTGCCACTGATCAGCTAAATTCGCGGGTTTTTGACTCATTTTTCACTCACTTGTATTGCATATTTACTAAGACTACTCAAACAATAATTGACCTTCCGAATTTAATCACAAGTCTCTCTGGGTAATGCAGATTTCAGGAGTCTTCTTCTTGTCTTGTAATTGTTAATATGGTCTTACCACTGTTCTCATGAATTCTTTTGTGGTCAACAAGGTGGACTTCTCAACTTCAGAGCGGTTATAATTGATTTCTTTAATTTTACCCTTCTTGTATTATTAGTCCTCCAGATGTCCAATAAAGAATATCTATTTGTGATACAAAACACATGATAGAAAAGTTTTTCGTATTATCTTAAGTATCATCTATACAATCCCATCTCTACGCTGAATCGATTGAATCTCCGGATATTAACGGTCTTTAGAGGAAAATAACCCTCTTAATGACTTGATGGGATCGAACCGCTAATTTCATTGTAATAAGGCAATTTTCAAACGCTCTGAGTTCCAACTCCTTTTATGTGAACCATTAATCATTTTAATAAGATATCTTAAGATTATTTCTGGTTTGTAGTCCGTTAAACCATCATGATAACTTATTTTTCGTTTTTTCTCCGTATACTTACTTCCAACAAAGAATCGGAAACTTTGCCTATTTATTGTGCCTTATTGGATGCAGGAATTAATTATAAAAACTTTTGATAATCTTAAACTATCTCGCTCACTGCATTTTTAAAATCTTCAAACGTCATGTCACAAACCAAGTTCCCTTGGCGATACAACTCACCTTCATGTGGTGATTTCGTATAGTCATACTTTGGGAATAATCTGAACTTATCAGATTTATTCATGTATCTAATTAAAAACGGGTTTTGAGACCTATATACTTTCAGCATTTTTAATTTTAATTCTTTTTCCTCATTATTCAAATTAAGATGTATAATTTTATAAGGAGTTGTTAATTGATCTCTATCTGATGGGATAAACTCTTGGTAGATGCTGTATTTCACTCCTTTCTTATAATCCGGATAATTTGTTGGATAGAAAGGCATCTCATATACTTTTTTAAGTTTTAATTCCTTTGATATCCTAGAAACAATAAAATTAATCAAATCATGATCACAGTGTCCGCCTTCATAAGCTGGAACGTATATTTCCTGAGGTCTTAGCTTTTCTATCAAGTTTCTTAGTTTTCCCTCTAACTCGATTATGAGTTCAGTCAATTCAGAGTTTGGATAATTTCTATAACCTTCCAGTATACGTGAATTGTAAGTAAAGAAAAATAGATTGTTCAACGGAACTCCTGCGAGAGACATAGCAATTTTTGCTTCAATCCTTCGGTTTAAACTCACTAAAAATTCTCCAAAATAAGGTAAAGGCATCATCTTTACATGCTTTTTAGGAACAGAGTTTGTCACATACACAACGAAAACTCTCCCACCTTTTTTAATTGTCCGGATTATTTTTCCACCAGCTCCTATTACCTCATCATCCTGATGCGGAGCTATGACCATAATCGAAAAATTTCTCTGACTTTGGGGAATTTTCTTGAAAAATAACTTTATTCTGGCGATTGAATATTGAAACAAATTAACCAAGAGTATTGAAAAAAACTTGATCATACAATCAATCCTGCAATTTCACCTCTATCATTTTATAAGAATATTTTCTTGTCAATTTGTTACCTCTTTAGAAAAGAACGAAAGAACTAATGAGATTTAAGTTAGATTAGCAAATGGTAATCTAATAAAAGGATTTCGACTTCTTACATTTATCATGTCTTCAAATAAAGTATAAAAACACTTGATCATATTATTCGAATGATCCCGTCATACTTGAGTCTTCTTGCAACTTTTTTTGAGCCCTAACCTATTAGAAAACCTTAGACAATAAATCATAAGGTACTGCCAGAAAAGGTAATCGAGCGATTGGGACTCTATATAGTGCTATGAAAAGGTACAAATAACACCTTAAAAAGAAAAACACCAATCGTTACAGGCAGGTAAAGTGCGTCCTGGAGTCATTATTAGCTCCTGTTGCCATTTGGTCGATCTGACCCGTAGATTAACAGGATATATTGCCAGAAAATTCATGATACGTTCCTTATATTTTATGGGTGTGAAGCTACGGTTTCCATTCTCATATAAACAGATTGGATGGGTAGTTGATTGAGACGATCACAATTAGCTGGAATTTTATTGGTTCTTATCCTTGGAGTAGGAACACTGACTTATTTTCTAGTTATTGAAACGATTTCTTGGGGGCAAATTCTGAAAATAAGCAGTGATACAACCATGGGGGCACGGAATCCGACCGTCACAGCGGAAAATAATACACTTTATTGTGCATGGGAGGCATCCAGCAATGGGACCTCAGACATCTATTTAAGATCATTCAATATCGAATCTTGGTCACCGATACAAAAAATCAGTCAGGATTACCGGAATGAATCCCAGCGAAATGTGCAGATTGATGTACAAGATGGTGAAATCTATGGAGTATGGGCCAGTGATCGTGATGAGGTTTTTGGAGATTTCGATATTTACTATAGACACTTCGATGGTACAGCGTGGGGCGCGGAAACCCTGATTTCTGAGGACAACTTTACCGAATGGCAGGGGTATCCAGTGATAACAGTGGATAACAGATGTATCCACCTTGCTTGGGTCCGGGCGGAGAACCCATGGGAGGTAAAGGGTGATGAGGATGTTCAATACAAGTACTTTGATGGCGTTTTATGGCATCCTGAACAAGCAATAGGCATGAATGCAACGGATCTTGTTTCTAATCGCTCTCAAAGCCCTATTTTTGGTTATAAGGATAACGTGCCGCAAGGATGGCCTGCTATTACAGCTGAGAATGGAAAAATTCACATCGTTTGGGTCGAAAGATACGAGAATGATTCAGATATATTCTATACTCAATTTAACGGGGTTAACTGGCTGCCAAAAATCGAATTAAGTCAGGATAAAAATCATGAGATGCAGTTAGATCCTGCAATTGCAGTAAGTAAAGGTAAAGTTCATGTCGTGTGGGCTGACAATAAGGATGGAGATTATGATATCATCTATAGATCTTATGACGGTTCTTCTTGGGGGAAAGAAATTGAGATAAGTCAAGATATATTAGCAGAACTCCAGCAGCGACCTGCTATTACAGCGATAGGAAATAGGGTGTATGTGGTTTGGGAAGATTATCGAAATGGCGATGCAGATATTTATGGAAGATATTTTAATGGAATATTTTGGCATTTGGTGAAGAAAGTAAGTTCAGACGATCAAAAGGAATCTCAAACCCATCCAGCGGTTGCTGCTACCAATGAAGCATTCCATATTGTATGGATGGAAGCCCGTTCTGGTATTTATTATAGATCATTTGGCCTTCTCAAATGGGAGGCATTCCGTGTTGGATTCAGTATTTTTGCTATATGGGGTATAATATGCGTGTTAATTCTCTATAAAAGAGAGAAACGACATTATCATTCTGGAAAAACAAAAGAAGGATAGATAACTAAACTACCTAACATGAGAGGTTTTAAACCGATGTTTGGGTTCTTGTACGAGTTCCATTTAATAATATTAAAGGAAATCGGATTTAATGGATCTCAGACCCTCTGTTATCATTATTTAAAAGAAAAGAGCGTGTGATCACCTGTGCAAATAGTGATTGTTATCCCGACATACAATGAAAGGCAGAATGTTCCTCAACTAATCCCCAAGATCTATAAAATTTTCTTAAAAACTAAAATCTCTGGTTACGTACTTATAGTTGATGACAATAGTCCAGACGGAACATGGAAAATTGTTAGGGCGCTTCAAAAACAATATGATACCCTGTATCTCCTTCGAAAACCTAAGAAAGAAGGGTTGGGTAGCGCATACAGAGCTGGTTTCGCATACGTTATGGAAAACCTAAATGTAGATGTAATCTTTGAGATGGATGCCGACCTATCACATGATCCTTCCTTGATTCCTTCCTTCTTGCAAATGATTACACAAGGTTATGATGTAATAGTCGGATCTAGGTATATTGAAGGCGGGACCACTATTAACTGGCCCTTAAGGCGTCGGATAATAAGTTTAGGGGCTAATATGATTGCGAACTTACTCTTAAGGCTGCATATGCATGATGTGACCAGTGGATTCCGCTGTTACAAAAGGTGGGTACTCGAAAATATCGATATAGAGAATATCACATCCGAAGGATATGCATTTCAGGAAGAGATGCTTTTTCGGGCTAAAAAGATCCATGCTCGCTTGGGGGAAATACCTATATGGTTTATAGAGCGAAGTGCGGGTAAGTCAAAACTATCTAAAATGGAAATTTTGTACTTTTTTATAAAAATTGTTCAACTTTTTCTTCTATCGTAGGTATCGAACACTAACGGCAAAAATGATTGGTTTAGAACCAGATACCTATAATGAAAAACGACTATTTCAACAACATCATGAATAATTACTTTTAAATAATTTGAGGGCAGTTCGCCCCATGCTCTAAAGCTCCAGAAAGGGTGACATGTGTTTGAAAATTCCTCGAATCAGCAAAGTATTGTTATTTTGTGTTGGAATCGTTACATTTCTGGGCTTTATTATATGGTCTGGACTAGGAACGATCACCGATGCGTTCAATGCGGTTTCTAGAATCACTCCCTCCTCTTGGATCCTTTTAGTCTTCTTAATGGCTAGCATGATGTTGTTTCATGGTTTAAGGTGGTTTTGTTTGCTTGTTGGAGCTGAAGAGAAGATCCAGTTGGGTGATATATATCCGATTCTCTTTTTTTCCTATTTTGTAAATCAGTTTGTGCCATTCAGACCTGGATCACCTATGAGGGGCGTACTCGGAGTGAAGAAATTGGCGATCCCATTCTCAGTGTCAATTTTAGCTATCATAATTGAGGAAGCTTTGGATGTCTTGGTCACTGGAACCTTGGCCCTGCAGAGTATTTCAATCCTTTTCCCCAATAGGGCTCTTTCGGATACCCTAGTAATAGTGGTATTGATCTTAGGTGCCGTATTTCTTTTGTTTATACTTATCCTTAGGTGGAACGACTTTGTAAGAGCTATCACCAAAGTCTTATTGAGAGTCCTACCTATTGATCTGAGAACTCAACTTGTTGATTCGAATCTTTCATCAGCTAAGAGTATAACACATCAGCGCTATCTCGTTATAAGCTTTTTACTAACAATCGCGTATTGGACTGTTCGATTTGAACTTTTTATTAGAATCCTGAAATTAGTCGATGTTTCCATCGGATTTGCCACTGCTGCTACAATAATCTCGGTATCCTTTCTTGTCAGTGTCCTAACTATGATACCGGGCGGCTGGGGCGTGAAAGAATTCACAATCACTGGTATGTTAGTTGGTTTAGGTATAAATTTGCAAATAGCAAAGGCGGCTGCCTTATTGGACAGAGCTGTTTTACTCGTATTTATCTTAATCCTAGGAAGCATTTCAAGTTTTCTTCTTGGCGCTGAAATACACCCAAAAACGCAAGTTGATCAAGATAACAAAGATTAACAACTCGAAAATGACGTGATAAGTACGGGAAATCTTGAAAAGGAACACCAATGATCTTTTTCGAACTCTTGAATAGTTGATGCGCGAATAGAATGGAACTGTTGGATAATCACTCGTATTCAAGAAATGTATATCCTCATCGAGGCGCCATAAATGAAGGTACTTGTTCTGACCACAACATTCCCAAGATATGTGGGAGACAGTGTACCTGCTTTTGTCTACTACCTCTGCAAAAGTTTGAGTAAGCTTGGGGTAGACATTACGGTTTTAGCTCCACACACCAGGACCAAAAGATATGGAATAATCCCAAATATGAATGTCCAAAGATTTGACTATTTCTTAAATATGGGATATGGGTTGCCTCCAAAACTTAAAACCAGAGGGTTTGGGAAGTATAGGGTCCTTTTCCTCACCTATTCAATGTGGAAACATGCAAAGTATCTTTCAAAAACGGTAGACATCGTTCATGGGCACTGGCTGTTCCCCTCAGGTTATGTAGCTAGTAAGTTGCAAAAACCTTATGTGATGACAGCCTATGGCATTGAATTATTTCTTGCAAAGAATAACGTGTTGTTAAGAAGGTTCCTGCGACCATCCGTTGAAGGCGCAGATCGTATAATTGCGATCTCCAAAAATACGGCTAGGAGAACATACGAACTATTTCCCTCAGCAAATACAAGGATAATTCGATTGGGGTTCTCGCCACTGGAGCCCAAAAATCAGGAGGAAGAGCAATTAAAAAATACGATTTTATTTGTGGGACGGTTGGTCAAACGTAAGGGCGTTGAATACCTCCTTAGGGCGGTCAAACAATTAGAAAATCGCGTTCCAGTTAATGTTATTATCGTGGGGGATGGTCCAGAGCGAAAAAATCTTGAAATGCTAGTTCATGATCTAAATCTTGATAATGTGACGTTTTACGGTTGGATCCCCCAAAGGCATCTTAAATCCTTTTATCAGCGTGCATCTATCTTCGTGTTACCCGCTATCACCGATCCAACTGGGGACACTGAAGGCCTTGGAATCGTCCAATTGGAAGCTATGAGTTGTGGCGTCCCTGTTATTGCAAGTAGAGTTGGAGGAATCACTGATACAATAACAGACGGAAAAACAGGTCTATTAGTTGAAGAAAAGGATAGTCAACAGTTAGCGGAGGCAATCGAAGTATTATTGAAAGATAAAGAACTGAGATCTCACCTTGTAACTAATGCTTTCAAAGTCGTCAAAACCGAATTTAGTTGGGAACGAATAGCCCAAAGGATCCTTAGGGAGTATAAGGCAATTCTTAATTCGAAAATATTATAACCCCTGCTCCCTAAAATCTTTTTTAGCTCATCAAAGATCTGATCAATTAAAACTATTTTAGACCAAGGATTTAACAACTCAAAAACTATTTATTTAAGTAAATGATTTGCTATTAATTTTTTCGCAAAAGTGTGGAAAAGATAATGTAAATTTGGGCGATAATATATTTTATGATGTTAGTTACTACTTTGGAGTCTCCATATAGTCTCCCATCAACTGTCATTGGGATTTCAGTCATTCTTAATCTTTTTTTACGTGCAACCACAATCATTTCGTGAGTATAAGTGTGACGATGCTTTAAAGTAATCTGTTTAGCTGCTTTTTTTCCTATTGCTCGAAACCCTGATTGAAAGTCCGTTAACTTAAGTTGTAGAAGCCGCCTTAGTAACCACGAGAAAATAAGATTGCC
>JBHIFL010000106.1:0-12051 GCA_046761065.1 Candidatus Heimdallarchaeota archaeon | reverse complement strand
GGGTGATACTTTCACCACCAAGAAATACAACTAAACTTATCAGGGTTAACATTGCACTAATCATTTTTCTCCTACGCATTTTAAAATCCCTTAATTAACTTATTCCGCCTTCTCCCACTCTCACCAAGGCCCAATAAGACAAGAAGTGCGCCCAACACCTCGACCATCCTAAAACTTGGCACAAAAAATGCTTCCGAACGCGTTTCTGTAAGGATTTCCCGTTCGACCGTAAACTTGTAATCGGAGCGATCTTCGGCAGTAAGATGACCATCACTAGCCTCTATCTTGATCAAGTAATTCTCATCCACTTGCACACTGGAAGTATCCCATTGGAAGGAGGTTCCTGTCACCTCACTCGCAAGTTGAGTCCACGTTTGCCCTCCATTGGAGCTATAGCTGATGGTAAACGTGAGGGTATCCCCATCAAGATCAGTAGCACTCCACTGGATCTCGTACATGCCACGAACCCGTTCCCCCCCATTGGGCTGGATGACATTTACTATAGGCGCAGTGTTCGTGGTCTTATTTGCGATTTCAAAGGGTGCATTCGAGACATCTACCCCAATATATGCGCCATCACTGGCCCCCACCTTGATCAGACAATTCGTCCCATTCACAACTGTGGTGGTATCCCATAGATAAAATGGTTCGGTGAGCCCGGTTGCCAGTTGAGTCCAGGTTTGGCCGCCATTGGGACTGTAGTAGACCGTATAGGTCAATGGATCCCCTTGGGGATCTGTTGCAGTCCAGGTGATGGTCTGCAGGTCTTGCCAAACCTCTCCCCCGTTCGGACTCACCACTGTAACAGTGGGGACGGATAACTCGGGAGGCATAGGTTCCCATTCAGGCACCAAGGGATCTCGGCCATAGCGTAACTCCTCATCATCTGCAAAGCCATCCCCATCGGTATCATAGAAGGGGGGATCGTACTCTTCTACTGTACTAAGCCGCCGATCCCCATCATACCCCCCGATCGCATAGAGCCGCCCCCGCACCACCGCGACAGCCAGCCCGGCACGTGGAGTCGGCAGGGGGGTTCGGCGCTCCCATGTGTCGGCGAGGGGATCGTATTCCTCCACAGGAGACGGATAGGTTTCCAAGCCCCCGATCGCGTAAAACCGCCCGCCCACGGCGCCTGCTGCCAAACTGATCCGGGCGGATGGCATGTCGGTCACCTGGCGCCAGGTGTTGAGAATGGGATTGTACTCTTCGACCGTCGCTAACGCCCCATCTATTGCATTAAAGCCGCCAAGAGCATAGATCCGACCATGAACCATTACCGCGGCCAAGCCATATCGAGGGGTCGGCATGTCAGCCCGACGGCGCCACGTGTCGGTCGCCGGATCGTACTCCTCAACCGTTGTCCGATACCCCACACCGATTTCATTCTGGCCACCAATGGCGTAGATTCGTCCCCCGACGGCGACCACAGCCAGACCGTATCGATGGGTTGGCATGTCAGCCCGACGGCGCCACGTGTCGGTTGCGGGGTCGTATTCCTCTACAGTCGGCAGATAATTGGTACCATCCCAACCTCCAATCGCATAAATCTTTCCGTTCACTGCCGTTGTCGCCAACCAACCCCGTGCAGTAGGCATCGAAGCCCGAGGATGCCATGTATTGGTCGCGGGATCATACTCCTCCATAGTCGCAAGATTGTGCGTGCCGTTAAAGCCGCCGATTGCATAGATTCGTTCATTCATCACCACTGCTGCTAGATCAGCTCGTGAGGTGGGCATTGGAGCTCGAGGATTCCATTCCCCTCCGTTATTTTGGCTCACGAACTCTTTTGAATAGACGGCCAACAAATTCCAACCACCCCAAGTCGCTAAAATTGTGGGTCCACTGGAATGAACTTCTACCGGTGTGGGCCCTCCTATCTTCAAGGAAGAAACCCCAGTTATCACCGGATGGGGCTCGAAACTCGTTAGGGTGACACGAAGATCGACCACCTCATGCCAACTCATACCAAAGTGCAAGAGAAACTCATTATATCTCTGTTCAGTTCCAAAATGTCCCCCAATAAGGAAGACACCGCCCCCTCCATTTACATACTCTATTAACAGCGTATCATCGATGGGGCCAACCTCAATAAATACACCATCATAGGTTTCTAACAAGGCTTGAGTCCAACTGGAGGTGTCTATTATGTCCACAGTATACCCATTGGTTTGGAGGGTGTCTACCATGTGGTTTTTTGTATGTAATGGATCGGTTTCAACAATAGGATTCCCTAAGATCCGTTTCCCGGTAGAAAATTCGGTGAGCCAGCCAAAGGTATTTAACGTGAAAATGCTTGCACTCGTACTCCAATAGGAGTCACATATAGGCCAGTCATCGGCTGAAACCACGATACGTCCTACATCGGATTGAGTTGACCCAACTGAGCCCCCAATCGGCCCGATTACCATGCTAAAAAACATTCCTAAGATAATTAACGCACGTATTACGTAACTTTTCTTGTTCATTTTTAATCACCTTATGAGATTGAGGGATAGCTTAGCCACGCTTTACGACTCCGCGCCAAGGCTCCAGTGACCAAAGTCCCCTACACTATGGTTCTTCTCAATTCAATTGCTAAGGTATTTGTTTGGACGTTCTCATATAAATAAAATTTAGAGCATTTGTCCACGATGGAGGATCCTCCAGGAACAACTCGAAACTAGGCAGGGGGAGTAGCTTAGAGCCGCGCCGCCTGAGTTTCCGGCATTAAGCCCCTTCGGGCTGAACGTGTTGCAACATCGCGTTGACTTGGGGTTTCTTTTCATTAAGGAGGAAATACCGAGTCCTACGCCCGTCCGAAAACGACTCAAGCAGTTTTTGTTCTATTATTTGTTGGAGGTAATAGCGCACGGTGGTGTGATGGAGCCCCAGGGTGCGCGCAATTTCAGCTTGGTATGTGCCCGGATGATCCCTGATATAATTGATGATAGCACGTGTGTTCTTATTTTTAAATAAGAACCCTAACTCCACAGAGAGGGAAACCGGGCTCCCATATTCCTTAAGGTAATACACGCGATACTTGCCAATCCGTATTTGGCGGATGTGGCCAAAATCTTCCAGTACTTGTAAATGCCACATTAAGCCAAAAAACCCTGAATCGATGGATCGTTCGATCTCGCGGAGGTAGGCTACCCCGCGTTCTCTTAGCAGGTGCAGGATCGCTTGGCGGGTCGAATTCGTGGTAACATCGGCCTTGTTTAAGCGGCGACAGACTGGAGGATATATAACATGCCCAAATAGCCAAACAAAGGAGTAGCACAGGTACCAAAAGAGGCGTTTCAAGAAATCCTTCTGGGATCTCATGCCGGGGAGCGGCGGTGGAATAGAAGTCGCTTTTACAGCTGCTCCAAGAAGAACCACTCCTGAAATCGCAGCTCCGGCTGCAGCCATGGTGACATCCATGGTGGACTGTGTTTTTACTGGATGCATTTCAAACGGAACCGGTTCATTTGCAATCTCAAATGGCGTGTCTGAGACGTCCATCCCAGTGTACGTGCCGTCGTAAGCCTCCACTCGGATCAGGTAACTCGTACCGTTCATGACTGTAGTGGTATCCCATGGATAGGAGGGTTCGGAGACCCCAGTATCGAGTTGAGTCCAGGTGTCCCCACCATTGGGGCTATAGCTGATGGTAAACGTGAGCGCATCCCCATTGGGATCAGTAGCACTCCACTGGATCTCGTACGTACCGTTGACCCAGTCACCCCCGTTGGGTTGGATGACATACACAACAGGCGCGGTGTTCATGGGCTCATTCGCGATCTCAAAGGGCGTATCTGAGGCATCTGCTCCAATGTATGTGCCATCACTGGCCTCCACTTGAATCAGACAATTTACTCCATTTTCGACTGTGGTGGTATCCCAGAGATAAGAGGATTCAGTGAGCCCAGTCGCCAGTTGGGTCCAGGTTTGCCCACCATCGGAACTGTAGTAGACCGAGTAGGTCAAAGGATCACCTTGGGGATCTGTGGCGGCCCAATTGATAGTTTGTGTCCCATTCCAATACTCTCCACCATTGGGACTCAGGACTGTGACAGCGGGTGTGACGGTGAGTGGCGTGGTGTACGATGCGATTACTTTAACCAGCCAGCCGTCGCGACTGTCAGTTCCAAAAGAATCGGTGAATCCGGCAAGCGCAAACCCGCTGTCGGCTGTCTTGATTCCCGAATATACAAAATCGCCCTCTGAGCCACCATACGTTTGTGTCCACTCAACATCCCCATAATCATCCGTCTTCACCAACCAGCCGTTGAAACCGCCCGTCCCGGAGGATCTAGTAGTTCCAACGAGTGCAAACCCACCATCAGGCGTCTCGGTGACCGCATAGGCCGTATCGTAATCAGAACCGCCATAGGTCTGATTCCATTGGGCCTTCCCATTGGGATCGGTCTTCATCAACCAGAAGTCACTCTCACCCACCCCGTAGGACCAAGTCTCCCCGGCAAGCGCATACCCGCCATCCGCTGTCTCGATGACTGCGTAAACATTATCTTCCCCCGAGCCGCCATAGGTCTGATTCCATTGTACAGTGCCATTAGGGTAAGTTTTCACTAACCAAGCATCAAACCATCCCCGGTTCTCAGGTACCATCAAACTTCCAGCGAGCGCAAAGCCGCCGTCCGTCGTTTCGATGCCTGCGTAAGCATATTCATCCGTTGTGCCACCATAGGTCTGATTCCACTCCACAGCTCCACGGGCATCGGTCTTCACCAACCAGAAGTCCGCTTCACCTGCCCCGTAAGATCGAGTCCACCCAACGAGCGCAAAGCCGCCATCAACCGTCTGGATCATTGCTTTGGCCCAATCCGAATCATGGCCACCATAGGTCTGGTTCCACTGCGGGATCCCGTTAGCATCGGTTTTCACCAACCATGCAGTTGTTTTGGTCCACTCAGATCCATTGATACTTCCAGCGAGCGCATACCCCCCGTCCGCCGTCTGGATGACGGTTTCAGCCACATCAACCACCTCAGAGCCGAAATACGTCCGTGTCCACTGCTCATTTCCTGAGGTATCGGTCTTCACTAGCCAGAACTCATAATAATATCCGTCCGTCTCGGAAGTGTGAGTGGAACCAGCGAGCGCATACCCCCCGTCCATCGTTTGGATGACTGCATAGATTGTGTCATAATCAGAATCGTCATATGTCCGATTCCACTCCATGCCCCCTTCAATGGCTATAAGCGAGGTTCCAAGCGATCGCGATCGCAGGAAGTCCTGTAGGGGAAGAGAGTTTTGGAGGGGTAAAGCGAAGGACAGTGGTACAGTCTGCTGCTGGTCTTGATATTGCAATCGTGGCACACTCATCACATCTGTGACCTCTCCCCCAGCCTCCTGCGCCACGTGGAGGGCACTAAAAAACCCAATAAGCAAAATTAAGCCGATTAGGAATAATGTTGTTTTGAGTATGCTTCTTTTATGCATCTAATCGTCTCTATGTTATTCTAATAATAATTAATTATTTGATTTTTGATTAATATCTTAATTGTATAATATGTTAAACGTTGTGCTATTCTCATTTCGAATATTGTATTTTTATTTCAAATATTTCTTAATCAAGGATATCCGGTGTAACTGGCTCTTTAATGAGTAAATACGTGTCTATAACGGACCCATCCTGCTTTGAAAGACCTAAGGATTATTCAGGAGCTAGAAGATAGGTTCTTCAAAACGGCTTTGTGTTGATTCGCTGGTATGGGTAAATCATCGAATACAGCACCTTCGATTAATATTAACCTAACTTGAATGGGAACCCAGAATTAAAGGGTTTTATCAGTACTTTAAACCGTTTCACTGGTCAAATGACAAAAGATCAGAAATTCTTGAATGTTAATGGTCTCTCTTGACAGTATTTACACCTTCAAACTTCTGTTTCAGCTCATTCGCCTCATCTAAATATCGTTGCACACTGTGCTTCTTCATGTAAGCCAGGAACTGGTAAACTTGTTTGATAAAATCACCTTCCTGACTGTTAACGGATGGAAACGCATATTTTTTGCCTTTCTTAGGGAATTTTGATATCTAAATTCGATTTGGGTCCCTATTTACATCTTTGATTTCGATTTTTGTTTTACACTGCAAGTAAGCCCCACTGAAATAGTAATGACTTTCTTAAATTTAAATAATTTAGAGCAACTGTCCACAATGGAAAGAATTCCCTGATAACACAGAATCAGGCAATACCTAAGCGAAACAATCTCAACAACACAAAGTCTCACACAAGAAGGAGGTTTATATTCTACAATCTTGCCTTCGCACATCGTACATGTGAATACTGCGTCTTCCATCACGATATATGAAGCTCATCAAGATAACAAGTTTATCTGCTATTCTTGCATTACACAGTGCAAAAAAAGAAAAAGCGATTAATATTCAGATGAATTAATCTTCAAGTAACTTGTCCGGTTCTACAGAATAAACTGGATTATTGCGCATGCCAAGGAGAGCTAACAAGATGCAGAAGCCCTTTTCGTATTCAAGCATTTAATGCCGTATGGTTAAGAAGATGCCTCAGTTGGAACACTCGTCTAAAGGGAAAAAAATCTTGGTAGCAGGTGTTGGAAGTAGGCTCAGGGGGGATGACGGCTTTGGCCCACGAGTTATCGATCTCCTTTCAGATTGTTCACTCCCGGAGAACGTGGAACTCTGGGATCTCGGCACGGCTGGCCTTACGGTCGCCTCTGACCTAAGAGAGTGCGACTTCATCATCTTCCTCGACGCGATTGAGGGTAGTGGAGAGCCAGGGACTTTGTACAAGAGGGAGATAACGGTTGATGATGTTAGTGAAGAGGATGTCACAGATCTGGTCTCTTTGAGTCTCCACGAGGCTGGGCTGGAAGGTCTCCTTAAAATCGCAAAAGCGTTGGGAACTCTACCTCCTAAGGTTATTCTGATAGGTTGTGACCCAAAAAGTTTGGAACCGGGTTTTGAACTCTCAAAAGAGGTCGCGGCTGCAGTAAAAAAGGCAGTCTCATTGGTTATGGAGATCCTCAATCGAGAGGAAAATAATATGCCCTATTAGGGTTTAGAGGAATTAAAAAATGAAGTGTAGAGTATATCATTCTCTTAGATTCATCATTTCAAAATTTATACATTTAAAACTTAACTATCCTTAAATGTCTATTTGTCGGATTTACTTATCTCCAATATATAAATAGAACTGCTTATTCTGGATATAGAGGTGTTTTATCAGGTAGTAAAGCAAAAAATTCCCCAATATTCGTTAATATCAATATTATCCGTGTCTTATCTTAGATACTTTTGAACCATGTATATAGATTGAAAGGTCTACTGTTCTGAAGAATTAGTTTACTTTTGAACTATATAAAAATTTTTTTTATTATTATTATATATAAATTTTAATATTATAAAATAAAAGTATAAACGAAACTTTTTTATTTGAAATTATTTTTTCCTAAATTACATGATCTATAATGTTTAATACAACCAGAATATGATGTGGAAGAAAATGGAAATGCAGATAGAACGACACTCTCGAGCGAACAGGATCTTGGTTGCTGGGATTGGCAATAGGCTCATAGGGGATGATGGCTTTGGCCCACGAGTCATCGATCTCCTTTCAGATTGTTCACTCCCGGAGAACGTGGAACTCTGGGATCTCGGCACGGCTGGCCTTACGGTCGCCTCTGACCTAAGTGAGTACGACTTCATCATCTTCCTCGATACAAATAAGGGCAATGGAGAGCCGGGAACCTTATACAAAAAAGAGATCAAAGCTGAAGAGGTCAATGTAGATGGTGTTACAAATCTAATCTCTCTGAGTCTCCACGAAGCTGGGATGGAAGGACTTTTGAAGGTAGCTAAGACTCTGGGGTCTCTACCTCCCAAGAGTATTCTGATAAGTTGTGAACCAAAGAGTTTAGAACTGAGTTTAGAACGCTCTGGGGAGGTCGAGGACGCAACAAAAAAGGCAGTCTCATTGATTATGGAGATCCTCAATCGAGAGGAAAAGTAATTCAGCTCTATATGATGTAATTGAATAGAAAAAGAAGGGGGGGTATAGATCTACCCCTAAATGATTTCTATTTGTCTAATTTTTCTGTCTCCAGCATATAGATGTACACAGCAAGCTAAACATGGGTCAAAACTCCTCACCACTCTAACTATATCGATGCCGACGAGCTCTTCATCTGGCGATGGCTCCGTGATGGGCGTTCCGACGATTGCCTCCTCATAGGGACCGAGATCGTCATTAGGACCACGAGGACTTGCATTCCATCCAGAGGGTGTTATGATCTGGTACTTCCGAATCTTTTTATTCTCCATAACGACCCAGTGTGCCAGGGCGCCCCGCATTGCCTCCACCATCCCGACTCCCACGCCTCGTTTCGGCTTCTTATATTTGTTCCAGACCTGAGCTGTTC
The DNA here is from genome assembly GCA_046761065.1 of Candidatus Heimdallarchaeota archaeon. GTDB lineage: Archaea > Asgardarchaeota > Wukongarchaeia > Wukongarchaeales > JBHIFL01 > JBHIFL01. The sequence continues at coordinate 3,664 of JBHIFL010000106.1, read as the reverse complement.
CCTTCTTGATCAATTCCAAGGCTTTTAGGAGCTGACTATAGGTGGCATACGCAGAGAAGGCATGGTAGTAAGCTCGAGCTCTGAGTCGTTCGATCGTGTTTACTTTCCCGGGTATTTTCCACTCGAGGGTGAATTCATCTGCTATGGGATAACCCACTACGGTCGCCTTAGGAAGGGTGAAGAGGAGACTCTCTCCGGTAGACTCTGGTATCTTTTTTGATAATGCTGTGGTCCACAATCTAGCAATGGGTCCAGCTTCTAGAACATGTAATCCTCCATCTACCCTCTTTTTCCAATCCGCCCATCGAGGAGAGGACGCCCAGGAATACTTAGATTCCCAATTTTTAGGTGGTCCAGGCTCTGGCTTTGTCTCCTTATTCCATAGATGCTCAGTGGCAAGTGGGTTCCCCAAGGGATCCTCTTCCAACTCCTTACCAGTCCATTTAGTATAATATGAGTGGTCAACGAACTCGTGTACCCCAACATTGATCTCAACCAAATCCTGGGTAATCAGCTCCCCATTTATCACAACACCGGGGGAAATCTGACGTTTTAGACCCCAGTCGGTCATGTCCTCGTACACTGCTGTATAAGCAGAGGGATCCTCATATGCCCCGTATGATAAGAGGTTTATAGGTCGTGCACCTGAGTCTTCGTAGTCCATACCTATTAGAAAGTCACATAAGTCGTCGAAAATGGGAATGAATTCTTTCGCAAAAGCGATGTGTTGAGAGAGCATTGCCGCATACTGCTCGAGATCTGTTGCGGTTAATGTCTTTGCCATGCCACCCGGTATTACGGTGTTCACATGAGGGTGCTTTGCGCCTAGAAGGGCGGCCATCTTTCGACCCAGTTTCTCCAGTCCTAGGGACCTCAACCATAAAGAACCAGTGAGAGGGGTCAGAGCAGTCATGATCTCTGCGATAGTCTGGTAACCATGGAATTCACTTCGAGGGGCCTTTGTTTTCGTAGCTTCCCCCCACCACGCCGGATTAGACTTTTCTATGATTTGCTGACTGTAATCTGGACCTTCAAGCACGATGCAACCCAACACTGAGTCATAGAGCTGCTCGGCTCCGTGCATGAGATCTCTTAAGAGAATTCCCATGGGCGGTGGAGGGGCGTTATAAGCCATATCCACAGCTTGAGCTGAAGCAAGGGCATGCGGGTAAGGACAGACCCCACAAACCCTTTGCGTAATCCAGATGGCATCAGCAGGTTCTCTACCCTGAAGAATAATCTCCCATCCTCTGAACATGGTTCCAAAACTATGTGCATCCACATACCTATTTGTATTAAGATCCGCTTCAGCTTGGATTCCAAGGTGTCCTTCAATTCTTGTCAGTGGCTCTATAATAATCTCTTTTTTTGCCAATGTGATTCACCTTAGATTTTTCTTCCAAAAACCCAATCCTTAAACCTACTCCAGAGCGCGTCGATTGATCCCCAAGTACCTTTTATCTTTTCTGAGACAAACGGCCATTTAGGAGGCTTTCCTAGGAAAGGAGAATAAGGACGGTCAGGAAATCTTGGCTCAGTACAACCGATGCATGGAGACCCCACTGTTGGACACCCACCGACTCCTTCGATGAAACCTCTTCGTGGGACATCACAGTGGGAAACCGGGCCTTTACATCCGAGCAATCCCATGCAGTAGGGTTCACCGAATGTATGGGAGTTTTTCCCATCAGCGAATAATCCTGCCCGTGGGCAATTCTCATGAGCTGTGTGGCCGAAGATATGAACAGGTCTATGCTCATTATCGAGCTCCGGGAGAGGTATGACTTCTCTAACAGCTAGTACGGCGTGAGCTAACACCTCGGCCAGATGCTCGCCATGAACAGGGCATCCGGGGACACAAACAACTGGTAAGCCAAGAGCACTTGTCCAATCTCGACCTAAATAGTCTAAAACACCCTTAGCTCCTGTGGGGTTGGGTTTACCATGGGGGATTCCCCCATAGGTTGCACAGGTTCCGACTGCGACTACTAGAGCCGCCTTCTTCGAAAGATCGCTGAGTCTCTCAGCAAAGGTTACCGGTTTCCCTTCTGATTCGCCAGCAAGACACCAGAAACCACCAGTTTTACCCGCTATACTCTCATCCGGTACTGCTCCTTCCACGGCCAATACCAAGGGAGCGAGTTTTCCCTCATTAGCAGCATCCAAGATCTGAGTGGCTTGTTCACCCCAAGGAGTCATTATTGTCTGATGGAAGTCGAGAGTGACACCTGCAGCTGGAGGTATAAAGCCTGTTAAGAGGTCAGTAAAGCTTGGATGCGTAGCATTCGTGAAGGATACTGTGCACCCTGTACAAGCTTGACCCTGTAACCATACAACATGAATATTCGACATCAATACCATCTCTTTTCCTGCTTAGAAAAACTCCTTAGTTGTAAAAGACGAGTTTATATTTAACTCTTTTTCTATATATGTTCACATATATCATATATATTGTATATACTATATAATATGTATATTATTTTTTATTATATTATATATATAAACATTATAATATAATCAAAAATTTTGTATTAAATTCTTCATATCTGTTAGAATTAAATTTCAGTCTCGATGCCTCCTTCCCTATCTCTAGAGTAACTTAGCTTGCTTACGCTTTTCCGTATGTCTTTTATTTACTATTTGATTTCAAATACTGTTATCACATTCGTACATCAAACCTCAATAAATACTAAGTACTAATTATACGTTGATCACATAGTATACTTGTATCTTGACCACAATCAATAACTGCCCGATGAACCCTCATATTGAGCCCGAACATTATATTATCAAGCAAGAAAGGATTTCGATATGCAAGCGGATCATATACATTCAATGGTATGTCTACGCCTTGCATTCCTGTTCGAGCATAAATCCACTGTTACTCATGATAGACAATCATTTCACTCACAGTCATATCTTCAGCGATGCTTAAACCAGCTCTACTAGCATAATTTTGCAACAGGATATGAGTCCAACGAATTTCACGAATGCGGTGAACAATCATTGTTGTAAAATTAAGCAACGAGGAAACTCTTCTCCGGGCAAATATATTTAAAATATGATCAAATAGATCTCTTTTAGTGCTAACATTCTTTCTAAGTGCTTGATAGAGCATAAAACTTTGTTTACCACCACCTGCATAACTTAAGATAACTCTACGACTTTAATTCTAATTTGATGAATATACTTATAATTTATCTTTGCAGAGAATGATACCCTATCAGACTTTAGAGGACGAGTTAAATCTCTTGTTTGAATGTCTTTCAGGCAACCATTTTAATATTCTTTATTATACATTCCTTCCCTCTAACTATCTTGACTACGGAGTCACATATAGGACAGCGTAGAGTGGGAACAGCGATGAAGTAATGGGGAGCCTTCTCCAGTTGGATCGGGCCTTTATAACCACAAATCTCGCACTCCACCTCTCCCTCTTCCTCTTCTATAAGCAGCACAGATCCCTCTAAGATAGTCCCCTTACCTAAGACTTCGTACCAGAATTGCATCTGCTCTGTTCCAAAGTAACTTAGCTTGCCTATTAGTAAATGAACCTCAGTAACTCTCTTTGAGTTCCTCTTTCTTGCCTCTCTAAGAACAGCTTCCACCAAGTGAACTGTTGCCGAGTACTCGTGCATCTCTCCACCACCATCTTTGGTTAATA